>NZ_JANHOI010000001.1 GCF_026930205.1 Bartonella sp. 220B
AATATCCCCATTCTTAAGAGATGTAATCTTGCTGTTGCTTTTCTCTCCTTCTTTTTCACTATGCGTTGCCACAAAAGCGCTTTTTGCCTTATCCCACAACAACGCATCTCCTTGAACTTCTTGCGTAATATTCGTGATATTTTGAGTAAGTTCATTAAACTTATTCGTTATATTGTTATTAACATTTGCAAAAGAGCTCCCCACACCAGCAAACGCAGTTGTTACATCATCATAGGTTGCATCAGAAATTTTGCCACCTTCATTGACTGTCTTAACCGTAAATTTAGGAGCAGTCCATTTGCCATCCTTGTAGCTAGCATTACCTCCAAGAGATTTCGCAACTTCACTACCTAAAAAATAAAGCTGAGAACCATTGATTGCATCTGTTGAGTCTTTTGCAACACTACCATTGGCAAGAAACTTAATCTTGCTATTCGTTTTTGTATCATCTTTTCCATGCTGCGCTACAAAGGCACTCTCGTTATCACTCCACAACAAAGCATTCTGCTTAATATTTTCAGTAACTGCCGTGTTACTTTGAGTAAACTCTTTTTGAAGATTCTCAAAAGAACTCCCTACACCAGCAAACGCATCCGCTACGCTACCATAGCTCTGCTCTTTAACTTCAGTGCCATCCTTATTGACAATCTTAACCTTGAAATCAGGCTTGGTCCATTTACCATTCTCGTATTTAGCTACGCCGCCAAAATAGCCCGCAACATTCTGATTTGTCTCAAAAAGTTGAGAACCATTGACCGCCTCAATTGAATCTTTAGAGATTGCACCACCTATCACACCGTAAATGGTTCGGTTCTCACCATTCTTGTTTTGAAGGTTGATTATTGTACCATCTGTTTCCTTACCGATGGTAATAGGACTACCTTCTTTCTCTTGCTTAACAAGGCTATCACTAACTACTTCGTTAATCTCATTCTTAATTTCATTCTTAACATTCGTGATAGAAGTACCAACTCCAGCAAATGCATCAGCTACAGTATCATACTTCTTCTCTTCAGAAACTCCATCAGCGTTAACTATATTAATCTTAAAATCAGGCTTGCTCAAAATTCCGTTCTCATATTTAGAACCACCGCCAAAATAGGTCGCAACCATGTTGCCCATTGAATAAAGCTGAGAGCCATTGACTGCATCCGTAGAATCTTTCGTAATGTTACCATTAGCAAGAGAGGTGATTTTACTATTCGTTTTTACTTTATCCTTCTCATGCTGTGCTACAAAGGCATTATCCTTTGTACTCCAGTTTAAAGAATCCTGTGCTACATCTTGAGATACTTCCTTAATACGCTGGTTTACATGCTTGATATTTTCATCAAGACCAGAAAAAGCCGTTCCAACATCTTTAAATTCAGCATCTTTTATTTCACCTGTCTTATCAATACTGGATAATTTGTAGGTTGGACCTGTGAAAGTACCATTGTTAAATACTGTCCCACCACCTAAATAGCTCGCAAAACTCTGAGAAATCTCGTTAATCTGACCACCATTAATTACATCTCGTGAATTCTCAGAAATCTGACCTTCAGCAACATTATGGAGACCAACAGGAGCGGAATCTTTACCCTTTCCAAAAGTCACACTCGCATAATTAATGCTGTTATTGTCATCAGCTTTTTTATCGTAATGAACAACAGCTGAATCATCAGATTGAAGACTGTTAGAAAGTTTCGCTAAACTTTCATCAAGCTGGCCTTTATTAACTGCTTCATTGACTTTCTCCGCTTTCTTAACTCCAGAAAGGGTTCTATCCTTACCTTCTTGGTCAGAAATAGTAATTGTATTACCGTGTTTTTCTGCACCAATTTTTATTAGTTGACTATTGTCATCCCACTTAACAAGGCTCTCACCTTCAACTTTGGTAATTTCATTATTAATCTGGTTGGTAATTTCCTTTTTAACATTCGTAAAAGAACTGTCTACACCTGCAAAGGCAGATCCAACATCATGATAAGTCTTCTCTTCAGAGCTACCATCGCCATTAACAATCTTAAGTTTAAATGTTGGAGCAGTCCATTTCCCATCTTTATATTCAGCGTCACCACCTAAATAAGTTGCAAGAGCATTGCCCACTGAATAAAGCTGTCTACCTGTAACTGCATCCACAGAGTCAGACGCAATATTGCCATCTGAAAGATGCGTAATCTTGCTATTGGTTTTTGCTTCTCCTTCGCCATGCGTTGCAACAAAGGCATTATCTTTTGTACTCCAATTCAAAGAATCTTGCGCAACACTTTGAGAAACTTCTTTAATACGTTTATTGACATTATCAATGTTTGTATTAAGTCCTGTAAAAGCTGAACCAACATCAGAGAAAGTCTTGGCTGTTATCTCACCCTTTTCATTAATATTCGACAAATTATAAGTTGTCCCTGTAAAAGAACCATCTTTAAAGGATGTATCACCACCCAAAAGTTGGGCAACCTCATTGCCAACTGTATTAATCTGGCCACCCGTAATTGCATCATGAGAATTTTTTTCAATTTTCCCATCAGCAACATTATGCAAGGCAACTGAGGTTTTATTTTTACCACCTAAAGTCACACTCGCATAATTAATACCACCATTTTCGCCATCTTTCTTATCATAGTGAACAACTGCTGATTCATCAGACTGAAGAGCATCAGAAAGATTCTTTAGTCCTTCATCAAACTGTGTTTTATTAACGGCTTCATCACCTTTTACTGCCGCCTTAACACCACTAATGGTTCGTCCATTACCATCCTTATTCAAAATACTGATTTCAGTACCATTTTCTTTCGCACCAATGGTAATTTTACCTGTTTCGCCATCATGCTGTATAAGGTTGTTTTCTGTAACATTCGTAATCTGTGTATTAATGTTTTGGACAGCTTCTTTAATTTGTGTCTGAACGTCGTTGGCTACTTTTTCTACGTGCGTGTTGACATTCTTTATATTCGTATCAAGGCCCTCAAAAGCTGAACCGACATCATTGTAAGAAGCACTGTTTATTTTACCATCAGCTGTAACAGAAGATAAATTATAGGTTGGCGCTTTTTTAGAAAGCACATTTGCTTCACCACCCAAATATGTCGAAACATTACTGTTTAATAATGTTATATCAGTATAATTCTTCGTAGCCTTATCATTAGTTTCTTTAATAGCCTTTGTATTTTTGGTTACATCAGCATTCGTTGCAAAAAGCTGTGAACCTGTTACCGCATCACTGGAATCTGCTGAGAGTGCGCCATCTTTTATACCAGTAATCGTACGCTTTTGCCCTTCATTATTGGTAATATTTATTTCACCACCTGCTACTTTCGCACCAATAGTAAGACGATGTGTTGCTTTGTCTTGTTGAACAAAACTTTCGCTTTCCACTTTGTTCACTACATTATTAACCTGTTCCGTCAATTTCTTCTGAACATTCGTAATTTCATTCTTAACATTCTTGAATGAATTACCTACGCCCATGAAGGCAGCTGCGACATCATTATAGGTAGAATCAGAAACATTGCCATCATTTTGGACGGTCTTCACTATGAATTTAGGGGCGGTCCAACTTCCATTCTTATATTCAGCGCCACCACCTAAATAAGTTGCAACATTCTCATTTGTATCAAAAAGCTGAGAACCATTCACTGCCTCGTTTGAATCTTTAGAGATTGTTCCACCTATCACACCTGCAATCGTCCGGCTCTCTTTATTCTTGTTTTGAAGATTAATTATACTGCCATCTTTTTCTTGGCCAATGGTGATAGATTTTGTCACCTCATCCCACTTAACAATACTCTCACCTTCAACTTTGGTAATCTCATTATTAATCTGGTTGGTAATTTCATTTTTAACATTCGTGATAGAAGCACCAACGCCTTCAAAAGCTTCTGCCACACTTTTATAAATCTTCTCTTCAGAAGTACCATCACTATTAGGCGTTTTAAGTTTAAATGTTGGAATGCTTACTTTACCATCCTTATATTCAGCACCACCACCTAAATAAGTTGCAAGTGCATTGCCTACAGAATAAAGCTGAGAACCATTTATAGCATCTGTAGAACCAGCAGAAATGTCACCATTAGCAAGAAATGTAATCTTGCTGTTTTCTGGTGTCTCTGTAACTTCACTCTTTTCTACTTTCTTCTTTTTATGATGAGCGACAAAAGCCTGTTCTTCATCGCTCCATAAAAGAGCATTTTGATCAACCTTTTGAGCTATCTCGTTATGAATATTCGTGACAGAATTTTCTACCTTCGTAATTTTATTGTTTACATTCGTAAAAGAACTGTCAACACCTGCTAAGGCAGATCCAACATCATGATAGGTTTGTTTTTGTACAGTATAGGTTGGTTCTGTACCTTTAAGAACATTTGCACCACCACCCAAATATTTCGAGATATTACTATCAAGAGAAGATATATTACTGTTTGCTTTTGTTATATCAGCAGCGTTCTTCGTAATCTTACTATTAGCTTCTTTAATATCATTGGTATTTTGGGTTACATTACTGTTCGTTGTAAAAAGCTGTGAACCTGTAACTGCCTCACTAGAAGCTTCTGAAAGGTCGCCATTCTTCAAACCAGTAAGCGTACGCTTTTCTTTATCCTTATTGGCAATATCAATTTTATCACCACCAATGTCCTTACCAATCGTGATATGCTGAGTTTCAGAATTTTGTTGAACAAGATTATCACCTTCAACTTTTTCAATTACATTATTTACTTGTTCAGTAACTTTATTCTGAACATTCGTGATAGAAGTAGCAATACCTTCAAAAGCTGCTGCTACATTCGTGTAAGTCTTCTCTTCAGAGTTACCATCACTATTAGGCGTTTTAAGTTTAAATGTTGGGATGCTTATTTTACCATCCTTATATTCAGCACCACCACCTAAATAAGTTGCAAGGGCATTGCCAACAGAATAAAGTTGCGAGCCTGTTACCGCTTCATTTGAATCTTCTAAGAGTGCGCCATCTTTTATACCAGTAAGCGTACGCTTTTCTTTATCATTATTGGCAATATCAATTTTATCACCACCAGCGCCCTTACCAATGGTGATATGCTTTGTATTAGCATCTTGTTTTACAAAACTATTGGCTGCTACTTGTTGTTCAATCTTTGTTTCAGCTGACTTCAACTGTGCAAAATTTACAGCATCGGTATCTGCAGTTCCGGTTTCCAAATTTGTAATTTTTTTATTGCCAGCTGAAATGCCGTCCTTCGTCATCTTTGGGCCATCAGCAACTATGAGACCTGCTGCACTTAAACTACTTGCCCCTAATTTTATAGTATCATGTATTTTTATGCTATCAAGCGTAAGATCCTTGGCTAAATCAAATGTTAGCTTATTGCCTTTATCGCCTTTCGCAATTTTGAAATTGCCACTTCCAGAAGAAAAATCTACCGTATTCTCTGTATCTGAACTAACGTTCGTAGGATTTTCTCCACCAATGGTGAACTGCCACCCTCCTCCTACCATTTCCCTTAATTCTTTTAACTGCGCAACATTCACAGCATCGGTATCTTCCGTTCCAGCAGAAACACCTACAATCTGCCGTGTACTTTTAATCTCACCCGTGTCTGCGTTATACTTACCCACACTCACTGCACCAAATCCAGACCGCCATGCGGGATCCTGTGATGTTGAAGTTTTTCCTGTCTTAGGACTATAACCTACCACGCCACCCCAATGCTTTTTTAGAACATTAGAGTTAGAACCCAAAGCAACACTAGACATAACAGACGTTTGTGTATTATAGCCAATAGCTATTGACATATTCCCTTCTGTTCGTGCTTTTGCACCTATGGCTATTGAATCTTCTGCAGAAGCTACAGCATCAGTAAAATCTTTGCTCGTTGTGTTAATTTTTAAACCTTTTATAGCTACTGCCTCTTGTACTGCTTTTAACTGTGCAACATTCACAGCATCGGTATCTGCATCTCCCTTTGCAACGTCTGTTATCTTTTTACTACCAGCGGAAATACCAGCCGTGGTCACCTTCGGGCCATTACTAATTACTAAGCCAGTTGCATCGAAGACGTTCGCTCCTACTTTCACCTCATCAACGGCTATGCTCTTGGCGAGATCAAAGTTTATAGTATTGCCTTTATCGCCTTTTGTAATTTTGAAATTGCCACTTCCAGAAGAAAAATCTACCTCACTATCCATAAGAACAGTTTGAGCATTTTCACCGCCAACGGATAAACTCCAACCTTTTGTTCTTACAACTTTTTCTAAATCTTTCAACTGAGCAACATTCACTGCATCAGAATTTTCAAAACCAGCTGCAACTCCCGTAATCTGTCTAGTTATTTTTTTCTCAAAATTACCAACACTAACAGCACCTCTAGTACTCTTCCATTCAGAGTCAGTATTTTTTGTTTCCCCCTGCAAAATAGAAGTGTACCCTGCAATATCAGCAGCTTTATCGGCAATAGATTCTGCACCTATAGCCACACCTGAATCTGCTGTTACTTTTGCATAAGTACCAAAAGCTACAGATCGTTTATTGTCTGCTTTAGCACGATATCCAATAGCAATTGATTCTTCGCCCTTTGCTATTGTACGAGCATCAGCCTCAAGCGGCTCATCATTCCACCTACCTTCGCTGCCTATTGCAACACTTTTTCCACCCATACTATAGGCCAAATGACCTACGACAACAGACTTGTTTTGCTCCACCTGTGCACCATAACCAACAGCAACCGAATCTGGGGCTAGCATTTGTATTTTGGCACCAATAGCAACCATATCACTTGTATTGTGGGCGTTTTCGTATACCGTTATATTCTCACCAAACAAAACATTAGTACCATTTGCGCCTTGCTGTAAAGAACTGCGACTTTGCGGTCCGGCACGGCTCAGCATTACTGCACTGTTATCACCAGCCTGCCCAATTTTAGGTAGAGAGAGGTTTCTTAATCGAGGACCTTTCTTAACAGTATCTTCTTTTAGCGATTCAGTGTTTGCTGAAACATTCACTCTCAACGCTGCTGGATTGCTCTCCAATGCTGAGACCAACACGGGCTGCGTAGATACAGCAAATCTAGAAGATGCTTCTCCTTCACTAATATGACTCGCATTTACATCAACAGGCGATGTTGTAGAATCATTATTTGATGCTCTGGATACTGTTTCAACAGTATTAGGCTTTCCACCTGAAGAATTCCCCGCTATACCAGCACTTACTGGAAAAACATTTGATAAAAATGCTACCATGGCAGCAAACGATACACCCTTACCCAAAGACCATAGATAAGAAGAGCGAAGGTGATTTTCGTTATTCCGCGCTAACATGATACATAACTTTTTCATAATAAATTCTCCAAGTAAGAAAATTAAACCATAAAAAAGACACATTTTTACATTATTTGAGGATGAAGAGTGGGTTTTAGAATTTGATTCTATTGTTTTGTATGATGGTAACATTTTGAGTCTTCTTGTATGGTTTTTTGTGTGTGTTTTGTAAAGTCTTAATAAAAAAATTGAAAATGTTAAATAAACATGGGAAAAAAGTATATTTAGATACTGAGTAAAAGGTAAGTTTTATATTGTCATAAGATGAGTTTAAATAAAGAGTTATTTTTTATATCTTAATAAGAGTAGAGGTTTTTTACTTAAGAAATCTAGTGTTACTTAAGGGATGTTTAAGTATTTTGGAAATATTTACCTTTCTTTTTTTGAGTGCGTTCTTTGTTATTTAAGATAATAATGTGAAACGTGTGTGATTTTGTGATCTGCTTTATTTAAATGCGTTGATCTTACCCCTTCTTCTTTCGCTTCCTTCAACAAAATGAGCCTTACTAATACACTTTCTGCATGTTTATAAAGCCTGTTATTAAATAGCAAAAAAAATGAATTCTTGATAAGAGTACATCATTATGGATTCTAGTGTGCTGCTTTTTCAACAAAATCACGTAATATTTTTCTATAAAATCGCAAAATTCATCGCCTCGTTCAGGTGCTATACTCAACTGAGGTAATCAATATTATCTCATTTTTAGAACTTATAAACTGCTCTACAAAAGTAATGGCATTTAAGATTTTCACTAAATTCGCTTCTAACATCAATTAAGTGCCATATGAACCCCGTACTCATAATTTCAATAAATCTCCTGACTTTATTAATGATTATAATGAATTGAATGCCAAACCTTATAAATGCTCCTTTTAAAGATATCACCAACACCTAAAGAGAATGATACTGGAAAAAACATATTTAAATGCTCTTATCAGATAAAAGGTTTATAATTCGTAAAGTTTAGAAGACTCATTTTGTGTATTTGAAAGGTAAAAGATAATGAGTTTGAAAAAAGACTTGTCTTCTAGCAAGTTTTAAAGCAAAAATTCGTGCATTAATCATTTGCTTGTTTTGTAAAGTGAATTGTAGTCTTTTTGTAAAAATGGTTAATATTGCTTTAATTTAGCTTCTCATTTACAAGAAAAAATGACTTTAAATGATTGCATAATCTCTTGGAAGATATTTGTTTTACTTTCACTATAATGAATCTAACGCTCGTTATAGCACAATAGAAAAATAACTAGAAAAAATAAACTCTCCTCGCTCTGCTCATAACAAAGCACACTCCAGCAGATTTTGGAGTGTGCTTTTTATCCGTAAAATTATGAAATATTCTTCTGTGAAATTTTGACTTTAAGTACAATTGTCATTTATAAAATTTTCGCCCTTGCCTCATCCGACAAGGGCGAAAATTCTGTTAAGTTCCTGTTTTCTTATTATTTTATTTTCAGAGTTATTGCACCACCTACTCCCCAATGACCGCCAGCACTTGTTGCTGAGAGATTAGAGCGGATTTTTCCATTTTCAGATGTGTAACCAGCACCAAGAGCAAACGCAGATTGTCCACGCCATGCACCGCTACCAAATGAAACACTCAAAGAGCCTGGATCGTCAAAGTAACGTAAGTTAGATACTGCTAAACCAACCGCTGCTGCTTGCCTTGCCTCTTTGCGTACGCTCTTAATGTCATAACTTAAAATATTAAACTTCATATCTGTATATTGGTTAGCCCGATCAACGGCATCATCAACCGCATCGATAACGATATTATTCACCCGTTGATCTGTGTAATGTTTCGATTCATCAAGAATAATCTTCATTTGCTGCTCAGTATAATCATGTAGTTGCCCACCATTAACTGCCTCTTTCGAGCCCTTCTCAATACGCCCATCAGCTACATTATCAATCAGAACAGGTTCACTAGCATCACCACCTTTTAAAGTGATCTTATTGGTTTTCTTTCCGTCTTCAGTTTTGTCATAGTGAACGGCCCCATCAGCAAGATTATTAACCGTGTTCTCAATATTATCAACTCTGTTTTCAATATTGGTAACTGTATTACCAATATCTCCAATTGTATTTGAAATATTATCAACCCTGTTTGTGATATGTTTAATATCTTTTTCAACGCCTGCGACACGTTCATTGGTCTTCCAAAGTTGTCCGCCATTAACCGCATCTTTTGAATTTTCTACAATATTACCGTCAGCTACATTGATAATTTTACTTGGCTTACCCTCATGTTTAGCATCATAAGCTCCCTTCAAATCATTCCACTTTAAAGCATCGGAATCTACCTTGTCGATAACATGATCAATACGATCATTTATGCTTACCATATTGCTACTCACACCACTAAGTGCATCAGCAACATTACCGTAGCTTTTCTCTTCCGTTGTTCCATCAGCATTGAGTTGTGCAACTTTGAAATTAGGAGCAGTCCATTGCCCATCCTGATAGCTAGCACCACCACCAAAATAGGCTGCAAGTTGGTTGCTCATATGATAGAGTTGATTACCCGTAATGGCATCTGTCGAACCATCAGCAATTCTGCCATCTTTGACATTAAGGAGAGCTACTGGTCCAACGCTGTTTTTACCCCCTAAGGTTACACGATTATAATCAACAACACCATTTTCTTTATCGTAGAGAACCGCTGCCGCACTTGCTGTCTCAATATTTTTAGAAATCTTCTCTATGCTTTTATCAAGTTGATCTTTGTTAACAGCTTCATCACCCTTTTCTGCTGTTTTCACACCAGAAATAGTGCGTGCTACACCACCAACACCTGCAATATTGATCTCAGTACCAGCTGTTGCCTTACCAATCGTGATAATCCCTGATGCCCCTCCCTCTTGTTGCACAAGATTGTCCTTTTTCATTTCGGAAATCTTACCATCAAGATTGGCAATAGAAATATTCACACCAGTGAAAGCATCCGTAACATTATCATATTGTGTATCCTTAATAAGGAAGGTTGGTTTGATACCAGCCTCTACATCTGTACTACCACCAAAATAGTTCGATATATTCTTAGCAATTTTGAAAATCTGTGAACCATTCACGGCATCTGTTGAATCGCTAGAAATTTCTCCATCCTTAAGAAACTTAATTTTGCTGTTTGTCTTTTCTCCATTTGGTCCATGAAGTGCAACAAATGCTCTTTCCTGTTCGCTCCACAATAAGGAATCTTTAGAAACCCCATCTATTTTCTGAGTAAACTCATTAACTACATGGTCTAAATGGCTATTTACATTTTTGACATTTGCATCAAGACCTGTCAAAGCTGAACCTACATCTTTAAAGATTTTCTGTTTTACACTACCATCTTCGGAAACAGTAGATAAATTATATCGTGGTCCTACAAAAGCACCATCTTGAAATGCAGCATCCCCACCAAAAAATTCTGCAATATCTCCGGATATTTTATTAATTTGGCTCCCATTGATCGCATCACCCGATTCTTCGGTAATTTCGCCATCTTTAACATTATGGAGAGCAACTGGTTCTTTGGTCTTATCGCCCCCTAAAGTGATACTCTTATAATTGACAGAATTATCACCATTTTTATCGTAGAGAACTGCAAATTTATTTGCTTCTTTAATGACTTGAATCCTGTCTGTTATATCTGCAATTTCACCATCGAGTTGTTGTTTATTAACAGCTTCATCATCCTTCGTAGCCGCTTTCACACCCGAAATTGCACGAGCTTCACCTGATTTGTTTGCAATATGAATCTCTGTACCTTCTATTTCCTTACCAATGGTGATACGATTTCTCTCTTCTTCTCGCTTAACAAGGTTATTGCTTTTTATAGTGTCAATAACATCAGCAATCTGACCATCGAGTTGTTGTTTATTAACAGCGTCATTCGCGTTTACTGCTGCCTTCACACCGGAAATTTTACGATCATCACCATCATTATTTGCAACATTGATTTCAACACCACCCTTTTCAGCACCAATAGTGATACGCTCTTGCTCATCATCCCATTTTACAAGACTATTTTCTGCTATTTGGCTTTCCATTTCTTTTAGCTGTGCAACATTCACTGCATCAGTATTTTGTTGTCCTTTTTCAAGTCCTATAATCCTTTTATTTCCAGCATCAATACCATCAGGCGTTACCTCTGGACCTCCTTTCTCAAAATGAAAGCCTTGATCATTCATAACGCTTCTTCCTGCAGTAACACTTGTCACATGAATATCATCCGCTAGATCAAATGTTACATTGTGATTGTCATCCCTTACAATTTTGATATTCTGTTTATTTTCACTGCCGGCTGCTTGTAAATTTACTGTACCATTTTGGCCAATGGCTATAGCATCTCCACTGTTGACAGAAAGCTGCCAACTTGTTTTCGCTGCCTCTTTCACAGCGTTTAGCTGTGCAAAATTTACTGCATCAGTATCTTCAGTCCCCTCTGCAACTCCTGTAATCTGTTTATCACCAGCATAAATACCATCCACAGTTATTCTAGCTCCATCAGCAAACATAATGCCATCATCACTTATAGAGCTTCTTCCAGCGGTAACTCGCTCCACTGTAATATTTTTGGCTAAATCAAATTTTACATTATTGTCTTCAGCACCTTTTGTAACCGTAAGATTATTACTTGCAGCCGATAAATCTACTACACTCGTTGCACCAACTGTCGTGGCATTTTTACCTCCAACAGACAACTGCCAATCTTGGCCTATGTAGGATTGTAATTCTTTTAACTGCGCAACATTAACGGCATCAGTATCATTACTACCAGCTGCCACCCCTGTAATCTGACGCGTTAGTTTTTCTTTAGGATTACCAACACTCACTGCTGCTAGTGTACTTTTCCACCCGTAGTCCTCATTCTCTGATACTCCGTTTTTCAAAGGACTATAACCGCGAACACCAGCAAACGCATCAGCTACGGACTCGCTTCCAAGAGCAACACCGCCCTCTACAGTCGCTCTTGCATCGAAACCCACAGCAATCGCATCTTGTTTATCTGCACGTGATTTGTTACCAAATGCAATACTTTCAGTGCCTGTTGCTTTTGCAAGCCCACCAATAGCAATTGCCCCTTTTTCTCCTGTCTCTGACGCAACTCCTATAGCAAGACTTGCTTGTCCACCCGCAAGAGCAAAAAGACCAAAGGCTTGTGCTCCACCCCTCTTTGTGGTCGCACCCGCTCCAAATGCTGTTGAATAATTGCCCATTGCGGACGATCCACACCCAGTTGCAAAAGAATAAACACCAAAAGCTTCAGGCATAGCATTCAAAAGACCACCGGTTGCTCTTCCCATATACCCACCGCTATTAGTTGTAGCATCACTAACCCAAACAATCTGTCTATCTCCCTGATCAAAAGGCTTCTTGCCAGAAAAATCTTTGTTCAGAGAAACGCCTTCATATAGTTCCTCTGCAGTCATTTGATTAACAGTGCCTTGATTCTTTCCACCACGGCCAATAACATTAAACACACCACAGTAATCATCATCGCCAGCTAACACAATACTACCATGACTACCCTTTGAGTAAGACACACCAGCACCACTTGTGCTTAAAACCGCTCCACCTGTTATCGCAAGGTTTGCAGCGATTACAGGAGAAACACTCGACAAAAGTGTTGCTATAACAGCCCCCAATGAAACAGCTTTAATCGAATTTGGTGTTGAGTATTTTTTCATAATTCCCCTCCCTATAATAATATATTTAAGACGCAAAAAAACATTCCCTCATGTTGCAAGGACTTCTTATCTTTTTGTTTCTGCCTGCTTTCGCACTAAAAATAAAACAAGATATAAGCTGTTATGCTACAGCACCTTTAAAGGGGAATTAGAGGGCGCCTTGTGAAAGTCAAGTTAAGTAACATCAAAAAACATATCTTATTACGAGAATAATGTTAGACTTTTCTCTTAAAAAGAGTGTGTGGCTTTTCGCTTTAAGCTCTTTGGAATTGGTATAATTTTTGCGTCTCTTTATTTTAGGAGAGCGTTTATTCTTTTCAAGCAAGATTTATGTAACGCTTTTTAATAAAATGCCCCTGCTTCATTAAAGTAAGGGCAAAAAGTGTATTTAAGAAAACTGTTTCTGCATCAATTTAGTGTCATGTTAAGTCCTGCACCGACACCCCAATGCCCACCTGAACTCGTAACCGATACATTAGAACGAATGTTTCCTTTTTCAGATGTATATCCAGCACCAAAAGCAAAAGCAGATTGACTACGCCATAAACCGCTACCAAATGCGACACTTAATTTTCCAGGTGTATCATTGTACCGTAAGTTAGAGACTGCCAACCCAATCGCTGCTGCTCGTCTTGCCTCTTTGCGTACATTTTCAATGTTGTAATTTAAAGCCTCAAACCTCATGTTTGTGTAGTGGTTCGCGCGTTCAACAGCATCATCAATCGCATCGACAACGATATTATTCACCCGTTGATCTGTATAATTCTTTGATTGATCAAGAATAATTTTCATTTGCTGTTCAGTATAATCATGCAATTGCCCCCCATTTACAGCTTCCTTCGAGCCTTTCTCAATGCGGCCATCAGCTACATTATCAATCAGAACAGGTTCACTGGCATCACCACCTTTTAGAGTGACTTTATTGGCTTTCTTACCATTTTTATCTCTGTCATACCGAACAGCGTCCTCTGCAATATCGTTAATTCTATTATCAATATTATCAACTTTGTTTTCAATATGGAAAACCGTTTTACCAATATCCGTAACCGTAGTGGAAATATTGTCGACTCTGTCGGTAAGATGCTTAACATCTTTTTCAACACCCGTGACACGTTCATTGGTTTTCCAAAGTTGTCCACCATTGACGGCATCTTTCGAGCCTTCTTCAACCTTACCATCAGCTACATTGATAATTTTATTCGGCTTACCATCGCGACTAGCATCATAGGCTTTTTTATCATTGTTCCACTTTAAAGCATCTGAATCAACCTTGTTGATGACATCATCAATACGGTTATTAATATTTGACATATTTTTATTGACGTCACCAAAAGCATCAGCGACATTATGGTGCTCTTTCTCAACAGTCGTACCATCAGCATTGACTTGAACAATCTTAAAAGTAGGATCTGTCCATTTTCCATCCTTATAACCCGCACCACCACCAAAATATGCAGCCAACTGGGTACTCATGAGATAGAGTTGATTCCCTGTGATAGCATCCGTTGAACCTTCAGCAATGTTTCCATCCAAAAGGAATTTTAACTTGCTGTTCGTCTTCTTTCCGTTTTTTTCGTGACGTGCAACAAATGCCTGCTCATCTTCACTCCAAAGTAAAGCGTCTTTAGAAAGACCATCTATTTTTTGACTAAAATCATTGGCTACATTTGTTATGCGAGTATTCACACTTTTGATATTTGCATCAAGTCCATTCAAAGCTGTACCAACATCACGATAATTAACTTTTGCTACCGTACCATCTTCAACAATAACAGATAAACTATATTTTGGTCCTACAAAATCGCCATTTTCGAATTTAGCTCCTCCACCAAAATATTTTGCTATATTCCCGGATATTGTATTAATTTGACTACCATTAATGGCTTCTGTTGAATTGGCAGAAATTGTACCAGCTTTGACACCAGCGATAGTCCGGTCTCCATCACTGCCTGTAATATCAATTTTCATACCACCTTTTTCCTTACCAATAGTGATAAGATTCTGGTCTTCGTCCCATTTAACAAGGTTATTTCCTGCTACTTCTTGTATTTTCTCTTCTACTTTTTTCAACTGAGTAAGATTAACTGCATCCGTATCTAAAATACCTTCTGCCACGTTTCTAATCTCTTTATTGCTAGCATCAATACCGCCATATGTTATACTTGGACCACGTTTAATCACTAAGCCATTATCAGTTATAGTAACTTCATCCCCTACTTTTATTGTATTAACTTTAATAAATTTGTTTAAATCAAATTTTACCTCGTTATCATCGCCTCTTACAATGTTGATATTTTTGTGACTATCCTTATCCGCAGCGGCTACAAACTTTACTGTACTCTCTGCTCCAATATCTGTAGCCTCTTCATTTTCAACAGCAAGTTTCCAACCTGTTTTAATTTTCGCTGTAAAGTCTTTTAGCTGTTTATAATTCACAGCATCGGTATCTCCCTTTCCCGCTGCAACTCCCGTAATCTTTTTATTGCCAGCGAAAATACCACCAGTAGTCATATTAGGACCACCAGTAATTATGAAACCATCATCGCTTACATTCGTTTTATCTGCTATTACACGTTTAACTCTGATAATATCATTTAAACCAAATTGTACAGTATTGTCACTGCCTTTGGTAATTTTGATATTCTTACTTTCTTCATTACCTTCCTCTGCAATAACACCTACAAAATCTACTGTGCTACCAGCCTTAACATCCACAGGATTTGCACCATTAACAGAAAGTTTCCAACCTTTTTCTGAAAGTGTTTTTACATCTTTCAACTGTTTATAATTTACTGCATCAAAATCATCTTCCGCATCTGCAACTCCTTTAATCGTTTTATTACCAGCATGAATGCCAGTAACAGTTATACTCGGACCATCATCACCAGTAAACCTAAAACCAACAGCATCCATAATGCTTTCTCCTGTAGTGACACTCGTCAACTTAAGATCATCACTTAAAGTAAAGTTGATTTTATTCTTATTATTACCTCCATTGTCTTTGGTAATCTTTAAGTTGTCTTTGCTCTCTTCATTATCGCCATTTTTCACTGAAAAATCTACAATATTGCCTGAATTCACATCTGTAGGATCGGTATCGTTAGCAGAAAGCTGCCAAGCCCCTCCTCCTGCTATTTGATTTTTTATTTCTTTCAGTTGTGAATAATTCACTGCATCGGTATCATCAGTCCCTGCGACCACTCCTGTAATCTTTTTATCGCCAGCAGAAATACCATTCACTGTTATGCTTGGACCATTACCATTAAGAAACTTAAAGCCGTCATTACTCATAATGCTGTTGCCTGTAACAACAGTCGTTAGCGTAATCTGATCACTTAAAGCAAATGTAACTTTATTGTTGTGATCTTTTTGAATCTTGATATTTTTACTTTGTGTCCCCCTAGTCTCACCAGCAATAAGATCTACTGTACTACCAGCTTTAACATCTGTAGTGTTGCTACCATCAACAGAAAGTTTCCAAGCTCCTGCCAAAGCTTCCATAGCTTTTAGCTGTTTATAATTCACTGCATCGGTATCGTTACTTCCTTCTGCTACTCCCGTAATTTTTTTATTGCCAGCAGAAATGCCTTCATTCTTTACGCTTGGACCATTAGTAATCACTAAGCCACTGTCATCTAAAGAGCTTTTTCCTGTAGTGACACTCATCAACTTAAGATCATCACTTAAAGTAAAGTTGATTTTATTCTTATTATTACCTCCATTGTCTTTGGTAATCTTTAAGTTGTCTTTGCTCTCTTCATTATCGCCATTTTTCACTGAAAAATCTACAATATTGCCTGAATTCACATCTGTAGGATCGGTATCGTTAGCAGAAAGCTGCCAAGCCCCTCCTCCTGCAATGACATTCCTCATAGCTTTCAGCTGCGCAACATTAACAGCATCAGTATCTTCACTTCCCGCTGCAACTCCTGTAATTTGGCGTGTTAGTTTACCCTCTGTACCATTAGGCGCAACACCAACTTCTCCAACGCTGAAAGCGCCTGTGGTGCTTTTCCATGCTATACCACTATCTGTCGAGGCAGCATTTAAATGAGGGTCATAGCCAGCAAAACCCTTCTCTCTATAAGAGATAGATCCCCCACCCACAGCTACACCATCCTTAGAAAACACTTGTGCATTTACACCAATGGCAACAGAATCTTCCGTTTCAGCATAAGCAAATGTCCCTATAGCAATCGCATTTTCAGCCTTTGCTATTACTTTTCTGTTAGGATCATGTTCTTCAGTTCTGTCAGAACGCCTGCTACCTATCGCAATAGAACCTGAAGCTTGAGCTTCAGCCTCTGAGCCTATAGCAATCGCATAATTCTTTTCTGCCCTTACCCTTGTTCCTAAAGCAACACTATTTTCACCTAATGCAGTTGCAAGCCCACCAATAGCAACTGCAGATTTCCCTGATGCCTCTGAATCAACACCCATAGCAACACTTGCTATACCACCTGCAAGCGCAGAAACACCAAAGGCTTGCGCTCCACCAGCCTTTGCTGTCGCGCCTGCACCAAACACCGTGGAATAATTACCTGTTGCAGCAGATCCACAACCGGTAGCAAAAGAATAAACACCATAAGCCTCAGGCATAGCATCCTCAGTACCAAAAGTGTTTGTTCCCATATAAGTACCATTATTGGACAAAATTCCTTCACTAACCCAAGTAACCTGTTCAGTGGTCGTACCATAAGGACTACGACCGTTAAAAACTTTTTCACCAATAAATCTCTCATATTGTTGCTTTGCTGTTATTCGAGAAGTGTCTTTTATTGCCTGCTGTTGTTTGCCACCACGTCCAATAACACTATCTGCACCACAGTAATTGTCATCACCAGCCAAAACAACACTCCCATGACTACCATATATATAGGAAACACTGGTACCACTTGTACTATTATTATTTCCTCCGACAAAAGCAAAGTTAGCAGCAAAAACAGGAGAAACACTCGATAAGAGTGTGACCATTGCCGCACTGAGCGAGACAGCTTTAATTAAATTTGGTGTTGAATATTTTTTCATAATAAATCCCTCAATATAGAGAATCCTTAAAGCCAAAACGCAGTTCAGCTTCGCCACAACAGGCAATAAAAAATACTTTGCAAAATCATGTTTGCGCACTAGAAAAATTTTAAAAAGACAAAATGCCCCCTCTCGACGCCTAGAGTTTTCTCAGCATCATCCTACAACTTCTGAAAAGACATTGGATGTTAAAAAATTCCCCATCAATAAAGGGAATTAAATAAAAAATAAGCAATCTACTTGCAAATTATGTTATAATCTCCATCATGAACAGTATAATCCACTTCTTATAAAACGATCTCTCATTTTCAGATAAAGCGCATAAACAAAATGGCAAGAGTAGAGAAAAATAATTTTTCATTGTGTTAGAAACACACTATCATAAACTGTAAAATGTATTTTTATATAAAGACAATCCTACGGTATAGTTTCACGAAACGTATGAACACTACATAGAAATTTGTATTGTTCAATCTTCTCTAGAAGATAAAATGCGTGATAGTGTTTTCAAAAACTAAAAGATCTGTAGAGGTAGTGCTATTTTTGAACTTGGATTTTTATAGAAAATCAAAAAAATTTTTGTTGCAGAAGACTGTTAATCTTGTGGCGTTGTTGGTTGTGTTTTCTCAGCTTCTATTTGACGTTTTAAATGCAATTTCAAAAGCGGGAAAGTTGCTTCAACTTCTTCCACATCACTGATGTTTTGAATAAGCTCTTGTAATTTTCCATAAAGTTCTGCCGCTAATTCCGCTATATCTTCAGGAGAAATTGTTATCTTTGCATCATGATAGGTCGTATAAACCAAACGCCCAAGCTTTTTCATCAGTCCAGCAGGAATAGCTTGCAGTTTAAAACCCGCTGCTTTCGCCTTTGCCATGTCTGTAAACATTTCACCATTGCCAGTAATGAGCCAATCTAATGAAACACCACAGATTTCTTGATATTTGGAGAGAGCAGAAGCAGTAGGCTCACTTATACCAGTTTCATACGTTCCTATGGAACCAGCAGTTATACCAAGATGTTCAGCAAATTGTTTACGTTCCTTGAAACCAAGGGTGCGACGCACTTCACGAAAACGTTTTGCCAAATCAGTTTTAGGTTCTGTTTCTGGACGTGCCAAAAAACTACTCCAAAATCAATATAATTGTTGACTAAATAATTATATTGATTTATATTTCTTAATTACCGCTCGTTAGATGAGCGGTTATCACACACATAACCCCACAAAATGGATGTTGCCGTATCCATTTAAGTAGGAGCGAAAATTATGACAATCACATAAAGATAGTACTGCCATAGTATTTTTCGAGTTTATGCCGCAAAACATGATCCGTGGCAAAACTCACGAGAGTTTACCAAATACCGTTATCCAATGTCAAAAAATTTGGACAGTTTTTTAATTACATAAGAAAAAAGGTTTCTCAATGTCTCAAAATCAAGTCGAAATGGGTAAAATAAATTGGTGTTTTGCAAAAAATGAAAGCAGATCGGAAATGATAGATGCCTCGTTGTTAATGAAGTTCAAAATCTAACCGATAAAGCAATTCATCAATTATGCCAAGTTATTGATATCAATAATTCTGGTTTGAATTTCGTTAGCAATGATAAAATCTCAGAGCATTTTTATCAAAATGATACATCTTCTGCGCAAACGAAAAGCCGTCTGCCAATCATGTATTCTCAATACTATAAGTCCTATAATAAAGATCTTGCAATATGCATGCACAAGTGGGAAACTGAAGTTCTTGGAACAAGAAAATTTCTGATAGATAGTGACTTAAAAGTTGATGTTTTGCGCCAAATCGACAAAACTATGATAGTGATATGCATGAAAGCTTTTGACGATCATAATGCAATGGCGCTTAAATACATAAAACTGCATTAAAAAAAACCGTGATGTGGAGACATGAACATGACCTCTTTACGCGATAAAGAATTATCGGATACGCTTGTTGGTCTTTATGACGATTATCAACGCGGTTTTGACATTGGAGAACAGCTTAAATCATGTGTAGATTTAGCTTTATCTCTTGAATTAGAATTAAGTATCTGTCGTTTAAGTGAAACAGATATGGTTTTTAAAAAGGAAATTGTAGAAACTCTACGCCGTCGTAGAATGCCTCTTTCCAATAAAAATGAAGAAGAGACTGTGACTCATATGGATTTTGAAGAATACAAATAACACAATACAACCCTGATATGGTGTGAGATTGTCTGACTGCCTTCCACTCTTCTTTACTTAAATAGAAATGAAAAACTTTTAAAAAATTGCAAAATGCTGTCTCCCTTCCCTCTCACGAAAGTGAGGTTAAGAAAAAAGGCATCTCAAGTTTCTATAGTAATTCATCAAAAACTGGCTCATATTTTATGGCACTTATAAAATTTATGCATTATTCATTACAAACAGCCATTCCTCTTCAACTATCCTTAGGAACTTATGCTTAACATACGGAACAAAGAAAAGCATCTCAATTACCTATGTTAGCAATTGTAAAGGGAAATTCGATGACACAAAATATTCAACCACAAAGCGAAAAGTTTGATGGATTGGCTGATGATTATGATCGCTATCGTCCACGCTATCCCCTCCCTTATTGAAAACCATGCTACTGCCTTTTAAGGACAAAAAACATTTATCCATCGTGGATGTAGGAGCTGGAACCGGTATCGCATTAGAAGGAATTGTCAAACTTCTGGGAAATGAACACCAATATCATGCTATCGATATATCCTCGGACATGATTAAGCAGGGGCGAAAAAATTTCCTACTGTGCAATGGTATCAAGGCCAAGCCGAAAGCCTATTGCCCAAAATCGGCAAGCTTGATCTTGTTGTTGTGGCACAGGCGTTTCAATGGATGGATCGCCCTCGATTGCTTTGTGCTGTCTCAAACCAACTCCAAACCAATGGTATCATAGCGGTTATTCAAAACAATCGCAATTTTAAGCAGAGCGAATTTCTCACCGCTTATGAGACATTATTAGAAGAAATGAGCCCTCACTATTCCCGTTATTATCGTCATTTTGATTTTTTACAGGAAATGAGCGATGGCTTTAGGGTCAATCCAGAAAAGATTGCTTTACATACACATGATTGGTCAATGACGATCTCATCCAAAAACTTTATTGGAATAAGCCGCTCCTCAACGCAAGCACAACGCGCCATTGCTAGCCATCAAGAAGAATATTTGCAGAAATTGGGTACATTGATAAAGCAATATGAAATACAAGGAAATTTGGAGATTCTGTATCGAAGTGAACTTTACATGTATGCAAGATAATCCCATATTTATGGTTGCCTCTTCTGCCTGTCAGCATACAAAATAAGCAATGTGCGAAAAATCCACGCATATTAAAATGCTAATTTGAGAGACATTTGTACCGCCTTTCTCCTTTGGTTCCCAATTCACGTCTTATTACATCGATCTTTATGTTCCGTGTCCATGAACTTTGCTCAAATAAAGAGAAAGCGTTTTTTGTCTCTCAATAATATGCCAGAGATAGGAAAATTGAGTTAATTTACACTTTGGACGCACCAAGGATAGAATAGCATCACTTTATACCAAAACAGCAGATAGGCAACGGTGAGCAATAGAAGTAATAAAAAAGGTATGGGATAGACAGGAAAATAAGTTAAAAGAATCAAAGAATACAAGATTCCTGAACTTGCATAGACCCCTTTAATTCTTAAAGTGGCGGAGAGAGAGGGATTCGAACCCTCGATATGGTTTCCCATATACACGCGTTCCAGGCGTGCGCCTTCAACCACTCGGCCACCTCTCCAGAGGTCCGCACTATACCCAGAAAGAAATAACGTGCAAGCTTAAACTCATACTCACAACTCAAAAAAATAACTTTATTTATCAAAACAAGACGAAAGCCTTATTAAGGATAAATACATTTTCTCTTTTTCAACAAGCAACTTTTTTCCGTGGATAGACAGTACTCCCCCTATTATCACTACCTATATTTAGAAAACAACAAAATAAGCACCTTCATGAATCGTCACCAATACGAAAACGTGCTTCGTGAGAATAATAAAATCTATTCTAACAAAAATGCTTGATGATGTGCTTTTGCTTTACCAAATTATAAGATTAATAAATTCTCCGTCCCCTTAAACTTCCCTATATCACTTTATATCATTGCTAAGAGCACGTACAGCCTGTGCAGTTTCACATTGTAATGCCTTTCTTGCTAAAATTTTCATGTCTTCAAAACTATGGGTCTGCAAACATGCTTTTACTGAAGAAATATCACTGGATATCATAGAAAGTTCATTAATCCCCAATCCTGTCAAAATCATCGCTGCAAAAGGATCTCCCGCCATACCACCACACACACTAACCCAACAATTATGTTTTTCTGCACCTTGTACAGTCTGATGTATCATACGCAAAACCGCTGGATCAAGACTATCAGCTTCAGACACAAGGTAAGGATTCTGTCTATCAACTGCCATTGTATACTGCGTTAAATCGTTCGTTCCAATGGAGAAAAAATCCACATAGGCACTCAAAACATCTGCCATAATAGCTGCTGCCGGAACTTCGATCATAATACCAATCTTTAATTTAGGCGCACCAAGATCATGACGTATTTCTTCTGTGATCTTTTTTATAGCAAAAACCTCTGAAACAGACATAACCATCGGAAACAGAAGCCATAAATCTCCACCTTCTTTTGCCACTCTATACAAAGCACGTAACTGAGGAACCAAAAGATCACGTCGCCGCAATAAAAGCCGCGTTCCCCGAATTCCTAAAAAAGGATTGTCCTCTTTAGATAAATGTAAATGTGTAACCTGTTTATCTCCACCAATATCGAGTGCACGAATAATCAATGGCTTATCCCCCACCGCTGTCATCATCGCTCGGTACACATCAAATTGTGCTTCCTCATCTGGAACATAGGGGCTCTCTAAAAACAAAAATTCTGTACGCATAAGACCAATACCTTCAGCTCCCAAGTCCAACGCAACAGAAACCTGATTTGTGTAGCTGACATTAGCCATGATACGAATCTTTTGACCATCCGTCGTTTGCACAGGTAATCTACATACGCGTATCTCACTCTCATGCTTTTGCGCAAAAATGCTTATCTGCCTTTCTACATCTTCAACATCTTCAGGAGAAGGATCAAAATAAATGAACCCATTATCACCATCAATAATAGCTTGAACATCATTCTCAACTGCCAAAATATCATCACCTGTAGCAACAACCATTGGGATACCCAGAGTACGTGCTAAAATTGCCGTATGAGACAGTGGACCTCCCCATGCCGTTACTAACCCTTGCACTTTTGTACAATCAAGCTGAGCTACATCAGAAGGAGATAGATCATCTGTAACAAAAATAATACCGCTCGGAAGGTCATTTAAAAAGAATGGTTTATATGATGGATTTATTTCGCCTAAAACACGACGACCAACATCAACTAAGTTAACAGCACGCGCCGCTAACAAAGGATTATTGACCTGAGAAAACATATCCACAAATTGCTGAATCGCTCTATCCCAAGACCAAGCAACACCATGACCTTCTGCTATAAAACGATAAGCTTGAGCTATCAGATTTTCATCTTCAAGCAAAACCATTTGTGCAGAAAAAATCGCAGCAGAATCTGCTCCCATACGCGCTGTGATATCAGAAATAACGGATGCCATTTTACGTCTTGTTTTTGTAAGAGCATTTTCAAGATATGCCGTCCCAATTGCAAAATCAACAGGCTGATCCGTTATGGAAATATTATTTTGTTTTAAAACAAAAATCTTTCCCAAAGCTAACCCTGAACTTGCACCAACACCAGAAATACCTTTTTGCCCAGAACGCGGAGACCAGCCATGAAAAGTCTTGGTTTGAGACTCTATTTCTCTCATCATACACTTTTCACTTATGCTCACTTTCTTCGCAACAGAAATTGCATCTTTAAGCAGTTGCACACCTTCTACAGCATCCGTCGAAAAAATAAGAACATCACCGCTTTTTGCTCCTAACTGCAATAAACCAACCAAATTTTTCATTTCAACAGCATATTGACCATGGCGAATTCTGATAGAGCTCTTAACCTTTTTTGCAAAGTCAACCCAAAGAGAAGCTGGTCGTGCATGAAGACCACTTGGATAATCTAAAGTCCATTCTTGGCAAACCGAAAGATCACCAATAGAAGTCTTTCCCATCTGCATATCTTGACCAAATAAAGTTGTAACAATCTGTTGTTTATCCGTAGTCGTTGAAAGTGCTTCAAGCAGTTCCTTATCATATAAAAGAGGCGCCAATTGTCTGCAAATCTCTCTATAACGATCTGGACAAGCTGCAATGGCAATAACCAAACGCGCTTTCTCACCCTCCCGCCATTCAACACCTGCAGGAATCTGTATAACAGCAACAGCATCTCTGATAATCAAATTATGGTTTTCAACCATTCCATGGGGAATGGCTATACCATTCCCAAGCCAAGTATTTGTGATTGCTTCACGTTGAAGCATGCTTGCTAGATAACATTCATCAACTGCACCGGCCTGCACAAGCAATTCACCAGCAGCACGAATCACATCATTTTTATGCTCAAAAGCAGCTGCAAGTTGTACAGATCTTATAGACAAGATTTCACTCTCGTTAAATTCTGTATTCATTGCTTCGACTTCTTCACATCTCATGATGAATTTAAACTCCCTCACGTTTGAGCATGAATATTTCTGATAAATTTTATTTCAAAGCCGCATTTTTCAACATACAACGTATAAATAACATTGCGACTTCTCTTTTTATTGTATGGAATATAATGAACTGAGACATTTCCCCCAACGCGATCCATCAAACGCTTGGATATCATCCTCTACCAAGTTACGAAAAGTTATCATAGATAAATCGAACTCCCACTCTTTATTTTACAAAGATCAATACCCCAATCCTTGCACCCTCAACAAATTGAAAAGCTCTTTAAAAAACGCTCTCACTTCCCCAAGTTATTTGGCATAACCTGTCATGACACCCCATAACCGTTTAAAGAACATGAATAGCCCCACTACCCCTTCAAATTTCTCTTAAAATTCTATGAAAATAAATTGCCTTTTTAAAACAAATGGTTTGGTGCTTTTTCGTGCGCAAAAAACCTTCTGCATCATTATCATACCCTGATTATTGGCAAACTCCCTCCTCATATTAATGCCTTCAATACAAGCGAAACATTACAGCAATCTTTCAGCTCTTTAAGAAAAACATTTTCCTAGATTCTGTTCTTTAGTTTTTTGCATCCCCTCCATTTTACATTATAGCATAGAGCACAAAAAAGGAAAGATAGCATCCTACCTTCCCTTTCTTGTGCTAAAATTTAAAACCGAACTCCAATGAAGTTCTAGCTTATTACAATCTATTTTGTCGCCTCTGTCACAGGAATAACCGAAACATACGAACGGTTACTCGCTTTCCTACGAAAAGAAACCGTTCCATTTGATAGCGCAAAAAGAGTATGGTCTTTTCCCATACCAACATTGTCACCAGGATGCCAACGCGTACCCCGTTGGCGAACAATAATATTCCCAGGAATGACGGCTTCACCACCAAATTTTTTAACGCCAAGTCGTTTCGATTCTGAATCGCGACCATTCCGCGAGGAACCACCAGCTTTTTTATGTGCCATGGACGTTCTCCTTTAATCTTCTTTATTCTCTGATGCTACAGCCGCTTTCTTTTGCGGTGTGGTCTTCTTTTCAGCAGGCTTCTTTGCTGCCTTCTTTACAGAAGCTGGCGCTTTTGTTTCCTTCGTTGTCTCTTTTAATGCCGTGGCTTCCTCTTTACTTGGTTTTGCAACTGCTTTTTTAGGTTTTGAACCACCCATTAAAATTTCTAAAATACGAAGTGTTGTCAGTTCTTGACGATGTCCACGCGTACGTTTCGAATTTTGACGACGACGCTTCTTAAATGCGATAACCTTACGCCCACGTACTTGCTCTACAATCTCAGCAGTAACCAAAGCACCAGCAACAACAGGTGCACCAACAACCGTATTCCCCTCTTGCTCAACCATCAATATGTCATTGAATTCAATAACATCACCCGCATTGCCAATAATTTTTTCAACTTTTACCACTTGGTTAGCAACAACGCGGTATTGCTTACCACCGGTTTTAATGACTGCGAACATTTTTTATCCTTCCGTTCATTCCAGCTCTTATTTGATTTCTGCCTTGTTAATAAGGAAAAATAGGCTGCTTTTTATCAGTCGTAATAGATCTTCCAAGAAGGATAAATATCCTTCTCTAAAAAAAATACACACAGACTTATTCTGCGCTTGTATCTCGCGTATATGACGGAATTTCTATTCTTTGTCAATAAAGCCCTATAAAAAAGCAAAAAAGGGTTGTACTAAAAGCAATTGAAGGTTATTTACCCGCCATACACTCAAATAGTGTGAAATTCATCACACTTTTATAAGGAGAGATGGCTGAGTGGTTGAAAGCACCGCACTCGAAATGCGGCATAGGGGCAACTCTATCGGGGGTTCAAATCCCTCTCTCTCCGCCAAAGTATTCATCGCTCAATGATATTTGTGAAAACAGTGAATTATCACGTATTTTTTCCTCATCCTCTCTTTTCTCATTTAAGTATAAAACCTTATGTCAAACTACAACAGTTCATTCTACACGCTTGGCTCTCATATGTGCTAATAACCCTAATGTCGAACTATCGCGGTTATCCGCTTTTTTTTCTCCACGAAGTATCGGTAACAATTCATTGGCTAATTCTTTGCCAAGCTCAACGCCCCATTGATCAAATGAATTAATATTCATCAAAACACCTTCAACAAAAACACGATGTTCATAAAGGGCAATAAGGCGACCAAGTGAAAAGGGAGTCAATAAATCCTGAACTAACATTATACTGGGACGGTTTCCCTCAAAACTTTTATGAAGTGCTAGATTATCTGCTTCATACTCATCCATTCCATTTTTTACAAGAATGCGCCAAGCATCTTCGACACGACGTCCCTTCATTAAGGCCTTTGATTGCGCTAAGCAATTTGCTACCAACATATCATGCATATGACGTAAATTATGTTCATGCCCTTTTGCAAATAAAATAAATTCCACGGGAATAACATCTGTTCCCTGGTGCAAAAGCTGGAAAAAAGCATGTTGCCCATTCGTCCCAGCATCTCCCCAAACAACTGGACCGCTTGAAAAAGTCATCGGTTTTCCATCCAAAGAAACCTGCTTACCATTTGACTCCATATCAAGTTGTTGCAGATAAGCTGGAAAACGTACCAAACGCTGTTCATAAGGAATAACAGCACGTGATAAATAACCACAAATGACGCGATGCCAAAATCCTAAAAGCGCAAATCGAATAGGAATATTTTTATGTAAAGGTGCCGCTTTAAAATGTTGGTCCATCTGCTGCGCACCTTTAAGAAACTGGCGAAAATTCTGCCCCCCGATTGCCAACATAACAACAAGACCAATAGAAGACCAAATCGAATAACGCCCTCCAACCCAATTCCAAAATCCAAAAACTCTTGAAAAATTGATGCCAAATTCTGCTACTTTATCAAGCGCACTTGAAACAGCAACAAAATGCCTGCAAACAGCTTCTTCCCCTAAATGCGAACAAATCCATTGACGTGCAACTTGCGCATTCATCATCGTTTCTGTGGTCGTAAAAGTTTTAGAGGCAATGACAAACAGCGTTGTTGCAGGATTCAAAACAGAGAGAGTATCAAAAATATGTGCACTGTCAGCATTAGAAACAAAATGACAATGCGGACCATCATGATACGGTTTTAAAGCATGTGTGACCATTGCAGGTCCAAGATCAGACCCCCCAATACCAATATTCACAATATCGGTTATCCTCTCACCATTATTGCCCTTATAGCTACCATCACGCACTCTTTCAGAAAATCTTTCCATATCATGAAGAACAGCTTGAATATCTCCAATAACATCATGACCATCCACCATAAAAACTTCGTCAGCAGGCAAACGTAATGCAATATGAAGAACTGAGCGTTTTTCAGTTGTATTAATAGCCTGACCTAAAAACATTGCCTCACGCCTACCCAACACATCTGCGGCAAGAGCCAAATCATCCAGAAGTTGTAACGTTTTAAATGTTACACCACATTTTGAAAAATCAAAAAGAAGATCATCAAGCTTTAAAGAAAAATGAGAAAAACGCTTTTCATCCTCTTCGAAATGCCGGCGAATATCGTGGACTCTCTCTTTTGTGGCATGCTTTTTTAAAGCTTTTAAAGCTTCCTCAAAAGCTTTTTCATTTCGAAGCAACAAGCTATCTTCCATAGACTTATCTCGCACAGTTATTGACAATGAAATTTACGCACAAAAATAATAAAATAGAGAGCTTCCTTTTTTATTGTTCGGTATTTTTACTGCTCATATACAAAATAAAGGAACACAAAAGTGGAAAGGTAGGACCTGAAAACGGCATTTTTAAAACGAAAGTAAGAAACTTCTAAATCTTTCTTACCAAATACATCATTCAACTTGGCTGAGTTCTTTTGTTAAACGTAAAGCTTCTTCTGCTTTTGGCTTTACAAAACATCCGAGAAAAAGATAAACAACCGGTGTGACATAAAGCGTAAAAACAGTTGCTAAACCCAAACCACCAACAATAACCCAACCTAAAGATACACGTGCTTCTGCACCAGCACCTTTGGCTAAAACCAAAGGAATCCCCCCTAAAATAGCACAAATCATCGTCATACAAACTGGACGAAGACGTATATTTGCCGCTTCTTCTACAGCTTCACGTACGCTTTTACCTCGATCACGCAATTGATCTGCAAACTCAACAATCAGAATCCCATTTTTGGCCATAACCCCAACTAACAAAATTAAACCAATTTGACTATAAATATTCAGACTAACACCACTTAAAAGCATAGCAATTACAGCACAACCAATCCCTAATGGTACAGTCGCCATGATAATAAATCCTGAAACAAAACTCTCAAATTGAGCAGCTAAGACCAATAAAATAATCACAAAGGCTATTCCAAAGACAATCATAAAATTGGAAGATGTTTCATCAAGTGTAGCAGCTTCCCCCAATGGAACAATATAATTTCCCTCTACCAACAAAGGAGCTGCGATTTTCTGTACAGTCCGATAAGCATCCCCTAAAACGATACCTGGGGCAAGATTTGTGCTTAAAATAACAGCACTCATGCGTTTCTCTCGTTTTAATTGAGGTGCTATGGCTTTTTCCTGCAAGCGCGCAACAACCGATAAAGGAACATATTTATTGCCTTTGGTTTTCAAAAAAATATTTTCCAAATCACGAGGATTGTTAAGTGGATTCTTACGCGAAGTGAGTTTTACATCATAAGAATGATCATCAACATAAACGGAACCAATTTTTTTCCCATCCAGCATTGCTTGTAGTGTATTCCCCAAATTGGTGATATCAATCCCTAATTCAGAGGCTTTTTCTCGATTAATTTCAATAAAAAACTGTGCTTGCGTTGCATCAACAGTAAGCCTTGGGTGGATAAAATGTCGATCAGCTTGCAAAGCACTCACAAGTTTATCAGCAATTGGCTGTAATTTTGTATAATCATTGCCAAGAATTGCAAATTGTAATCCTTGCCCCGTTCCTCTAACGCCTAGAGAATTTCCCTGTGCAGCAAACACAAAAACTGCGGGCAACTGTCTCACCTTAGCATTAACATCTTCTACGATCTCTTGTTGAGAGCGCAAACGTTTATTCCAAGAAGAAAGCAACAAAATTAAAAAAGCAGTATTTGATGAACCACCAATGCCAGCGATAGAATAACTGTTAGCAATTTCTCCAGCATCACGTAACGGTTTTAAACGCGTTTCAATCTTCTCTACCTGTTCATTGAGATATTGTGTTGAAATACCTTGTGGTCCATTAATGACTAAAAAGATCAAAGCCCTATCTTCTGCCGGCGTTAATTCCTGTTGTAATTTCGTATAGCCTCCAACACAAAGACCCGCAAAAATAAACGAAGCAAAAATAACAGTCCAAGGTCTGCTCAAACATTTATGCAGAGTATAAGCATATCCTTTGTTAAAAAAAGAACCCAATTTATATAAAAAGGTAAGATAATGCGTCTTATCCCTCTCGCTTTCAAGATGTCCTTTGAGAAGACGTGAAGCCAACATCGGGCAAAGTGTTAAAGCAACAATCGAAGAAAGCAGAATAGAAATTGCCAACACAAAACCAAATTCTCTAAAAAGTCCTCCTACTTGACCAGGAAGAAAAGAAATAGGTACAAATACAGCAACTAAAGTCAACGTTGTTGCTAAAACAGCAAAAAAGACTTCCCGTGTCCCTCGTACCGCTGCTGCTCGAGGACCAAAACCCATATTGCGCCATCGAACAATATTCTCCAGAACAACAATTGCATCATCAACCACAAGCCCTGTTGCCAAAACAAGTCCTAAAAATGTGAGAATATTTAAGGAAAATCCTATAAGATAAATGGCAGAAATTGTACCAATCAAAGCAACAGGAATAGATAAGGCAGGAATAAGCGTTACACGAATATCTCTTAAAAAAAGAAAAATAACCAAGATAACGCTGAGAATAGCAATGACCAATGCAACCTCAACCTCATGAAGTGCGCTCTTAATAAAAAGTGCATCATCACTAATCACATCCATATGCACAGAAGACGGAACAATACTTTTGAGGTGACTAAGAACTTCTCGAACTCCTTGAGAAATATTAAGGGTGTTGGATTGTGCTTTACGCACAATTCCTAACCCAATTCCTGTCTTTCCATTAACACGAAGAATAACTGTTTCCACATCGGGTGATAAAGTCACATGCGCAACATCACCAAGATGCACATGCGGTTTTAAAACAACTTGTTCAAAAGCCTCTGGTGTTGTTAAACGCGCAGTAGCACGTACAATTAAAGTTTGCTTAGAATTGCGTAATGACCCTACTGGTACATCCGTTGTCATATCCGCAAGAACACGTGAAATATCCGCTACAGTTAAGCCATAGCTGGCAAGCTTTGCTTGATCGACATCAATCTGAAAAATCTTCGTGCGTGCGCTATCAACCTGCACATCACCAACACCATCAACGGCAGAAAGCGCATCAACAATTTGATCATTTACGACTGCTGTTAAATCATCAATACTCATTGTTGGTGAAGTTACAACCAAATACATCATCGCAGCAGCATTCGAATCTGCCTTAATAATCAAAGGTGTGTCAGCATTTTTGGGTAAAGAATAAGCAATGCGAGAGAGCGCATCACGAATATCAGATGCTGCAACATTCAAATCAACACCAACATTAAAGCTAATCTCTACACGGGAACGGCCAAAAGAAGAGCTTGAAGAAATTGTTTTAACACCTGAAACACGAGAAACAGCATCTTCTATAATTCTTGTAACTTCACGATCAATGGTTTCTGCTGATGCTCCAGCAAAAGCTGTCATAATCGTCGTTACGGGAGTATCAACATCGGGAAGTTCACGTACATCCACATTCAACCATGCAGCAACCCCTGCAATGACAATCAGAGCATTCAAAACAAAGGTGAAAACCGGTCTGCGAATAAACAATGCAATCAAACCGCCTTGCTCAGCCTGTGCTATGGGCTGTTTCGCGCTAAATTCCTGTCTCATTGTACACTCTGCCCATGAAGCATTGATAATTTCTGTTGATCGGACTTTGGATTATCAAGAGTAACCCTGCTTCCTGGATGGAGAGTCTGTACTCCCTGAATAACAACTTGATCACCATTTTTGAGGAGAGCTTTCACAAATACTTGATCTGCTTTATGCTGCATAATCGATACTGGAATAGGCTCTACTTTCCCCTCTCTCACACGCCAAACGAATGATCCCTTACTGTTCCATTGAACGGCAAGTGGATGAACGACAGGAAAAGCACCACCATAAAATTGCAACGCAATAGAAAAAGACATACCGGACATAAGCGTATCTTTTTCATTCTTGATTTCAACCTGAACATGAAGTGTGCGACTTTCTGGATCAACAACATTATCAATCGCATAAATATGACCAACAAAAGCTTTATCCGGCTGTGCCGTTAATGTTGCTGTTACCTCATCTCCTTTATGAATATACGATGTGTATCGTTCAGGAACCCATATATCAACTAAAATACGTTCTCTATCCTCAATACGGCCTATTATAGTATTAGGAGTAACAGCATTGCCCACATCAATGGGGAAAATACCAACAACACCGCTAATAGGTGCACGAATTGTTCGCCGATCAAGTGCTAAATCAGCATCACGTAAAACCAAATTTGCGTTATCCAACTCTAAGCGTGCAGTAATTTCCTGAACCTCTGTTGCTGTATTGCTGGCACGTAATTTAAGAATACGCGATAGCGTTAATGCACTGTTATCACGTTGTACTTTTGCTTTTGCAACCGCTATTTCTTCCTTTTTAGAATCAAGCTTTGCAAGCGCATCACCCTCTTGCACTTTTGCACCAGCTGACACAAAAAACTTATCAATAACACCTGATGACCAAGGGGTTAACTCCACTGTAGCAAATGCTCGTCCACTTCCAAGCGCATTCAACTGTTCATAAAAATCTTGAACTTTGACAACATCAACAACAACATGCGTCAGAGGGCTTCCCATGGGTGCCTTTAACATTTTACCCGATGCATTTGTCGTCTTACCTGTTATAGGAATAAGTCGTTCTGAACTTTTTTTTCCCTCCCAATAAGCAACCATCAGAACAACAATGAAAAACACTAGTGGAAAGATCTTTTTTAACAACCCCATACATCTATCCTTGCTTCGCCATTTAATACGCAAATTTGTCCGAAACAATCTTCAACAGTAACATCCGAATTTCACATAAAAAACGAATTGCAGGCAGTGTATTTGATCCTCTACTGAAAAAAACATATCTCATCGAGACTTGATTATCTTGCACGGACTAAAGCGTCAAGTTAACTATCGTTCATATTACATTTACTGCTTAAACAAGTGAAAACATACCATATAAAAATCCAACTTAAACCGAAAATGTTGTTGTCTTTTTTAAATGTATTAAAGAACAAAAGGACAAAATTTCTATTTTTACCAAGTTTCACTTGCAATTCCTCAATGAAACGATTAGGAAACGCTTGTTTCAATGATGTAAAGTTGAAAATAGGGCACCCGTAGCTCAGCTGGATAGAGCACCAGACTACGAATCTGGGGGTCAGGAGTTCGAATCTCTTCGGGTGCGCCATCATATAAGATTTTCGTTTCTCTTTAGCGCATTATTAGGGTTAGTAAACCATTTCCCTTTATGGTACCCTTTTATCATGCACTTATAGCCTAATCGGATAAGCACACACCCACTCTTTTGAGCACGAATCAGGATTTTTTGCTAAGATGTCTTTAGACACACGCATCATCTAACATATTTTTCTATTCAAAAATGGAAATTCCTGAATATCTCTATTATCTTTTGAAATCCAAAATAAAATATTTTGTTCTTTGCTAAAGAATATTCGCCATTTTAACAAAATTCCCCTTTATAAAATTTTATGGTGATAGCATTCTTTTTTAGTAAGCTATAAAAATTCTGGAAAATATAAACTGATGCGAAAATCAGAAAGCGTAACACAGTGCTGTTATGTAAAAATTTGAAAGATTGATATCAAGGAGCTGTTTCTGAATTCCTCATTTCTTCTAAAAACTTATCAAAATTAAAAATATAGCGATTTTTTAAATTTCTTTCTGTTTCTCTTTAGCTTTCCCTCTTGCACAATATAATCGCTATCTTATCAACCTTTATTATGTTTATCTTAATCTCTCTATGCTACAGTTTCCCTTGTCCGATTAATACTCGCCCTCAATGTCAACAAAAGCAAAATTTAAAGAATTTTCCCATGCCTAAAACAGATATTGAAATTGCCCGCATTGCTCAAAAGCAGCCCATCACTAAAATTGCACAAAAAATTGGTATTACACATGAAAATCTCATTCCTTATGGACATGATAAAGCTAAAATTTCTTCTGCATACATAAAATCACTCAATAACAATCCGGATGGTAAACTTATCCTCGTCACTGCTATCAATCCAACTCCTGCTGGAGAAGGAAAAACGACAACAACGGTTGGACTCAACGATGCCCTCAATCTCATTGGAAAAAAAACAATCGCCGCTCTGAGAGAACCGTCTCTAGGCCCCTGTTTTGGTATAAAAGGTGGTGCTGCTGGAGGTGGTTATGCTCAAGTTGTACCGATGGATGATCTGAATTTACATTTTACTGGTGATTTCCATGCCATTACAGCTGCCCATAATCTTCTTTCCGCAATGATAGATAATCATATCTATTGGGGAAACAGTCTGAACATTGATCCCCGCCGCATTGTTTGGAAACGAGTCCTTGATATGAATGACCGTACATTGCGCAATATTGTTATTTCATTGGGTGGAATAACCAATGGCTTCCCACGTCAAACAGGTTTTGATATTACTGTTGCATCCGAAATTATGGCTGTTTTTTGTCTTGCTGAAAATTTGGAAGATCTTTCACAAAGACTCAAAAGAATTATTGTTGCCTATCGTTATGACAAAACACCTGTGACAGTTGCTGATCTCAATGCGGAAGGTGCAATGACAGTTCTTCTCAAAGATGCCATGCAGCCTAATCTCGTACAAACCCTTGAAAATAATCCTGTTCTTGTTCACGGAGGACCTTTCGCCAACATTGCTCATGGCTGTAATTCAGTTATAGCAACAAAAACCGCTTTAAAACTCGCGGATTATGTTGTCACCGAAGCAGGATTTGGAGCCGATCTCGGAGCAGAAAAATTCTTCAACATTAAATGTCGACAAGCAGGTATTGTTCCCGATGCTACAGTGATTGTCGCAACAATTCGCGCATTAAAGATGAATGGTGGTGTGGAAAAAAATCATCTGTCAGAAGAGAATATCCCTGCTTTACAAAAGGGAGCCGCTAATCTTTTACGGCATATCAAAAATATGCAACACTACGGAATTCCTTGTATTGTCGCTCTTAATCATTTTGATAGCGATAGCGATGCTGAAATAAATACATTACAAAAAATCGTTGCAGCAACTGGACATAAAGCTGTGGTCTGCACACATTGGAAACAGGGCGGAAAAGGTGCTCTAGAACTTGCACAGGAACTTGTTACTTTGATTGAAGAAAAAAATACTCATTTTAAAGTCCTGTATCAAGATGACCTTCCACTCGTTCAGAAAATTAATTGTATCATAACAAACTTATATGGTGGGCGTGGAGCCATAATCCCCGCCCCTATTCTCAAACAACTTGAAGGTTGGGAAAAAGAAGGTTTTGGCACATACCCTATTTGTATGGCAAAAACACCCTATTCTTTTTCTTCTGATCCTACCCAATATGGTGCCCCTGTTGATTTTGAAATTCCTGTACGAGAAGTTCGCCTCTTGGCGGGTGCAGGTTTTATTGTCGTTATTTGCGGAGATATCATGACCATGCCCGGCTTACCACATTATCCGGCTGCTGAAAAAATTCATCTTGACAGAAATGAACAGATACAGGGACTTTCGTAAATATAGAGCCCATAAACTCAATCATTCATGATAAAAAGCACCTTATAACGAAAGAATAGAATTTTAAAAAGCAATATAGACAAATACCTTATTTATGTGATATGTACTCCGTAGTGTATGCCCTTTCAAATATAGTTTAAAGAGGGCTAGGTTTTTGCCTATTATTGATGAAACTTGAAACAAAGCAGGATAGATCGTGCAAGTACTCGTTCGTGATAACAATGTTGATCAAGCGCTACGTGCGCTAAAGAAAAAGATGCAGCGTGAAGGCATTTTTCGGGAAATGAAGATGCGTGGATATTATGAGAAGCCATCTGAAAAGCGTGCCCGTGAAAAGGCTGAAGCTGTTCGTCGTACACGTAAGCTTGCCCGTAAACGTGCGCAAAGAGAAGGTCTTGTTACGAACGGCCGAGCTGCTACAGTAAAATAGTGCGCTTTTGTTGATCTGTTTTTAAAATCGCAATAACAATGATATCCAAGAATATTTGATATATCTTGTGATTTTTTTTCACTTGTGGTTTGTTGTATCTCTCTGTCTGCCATATCCGTTCTTCAAATGTGATGGTTAGTTCTAAAAGGCTCTAAATGAGCGTTTTCTTTTAATCTTTTTGTGGACTTTACGTAGCACTTACTTATTCGAGATAATGAAATAACAAACTATCACTTGGATTATTAAAACTATCTGTTGTTACACGGGATGTGCATGTATGGGGAGTGTTGTTTCAATGTAATCCTTATCTGCATATAAATCTCACGATGATCTTCTCATCTGGATTGTACATTGGGAATCTTGTACATCTTTTAAATCAAATTAAACAGCAGAATATAAATTACTACCACAGTGTGTCATTGCGTGCGTAAAGAATGAATACAGGTAATTTTCTCCACCCTCACTGCATTCAATAAGGAGATAAAGCTCTGTAACTTTTAAGCTTTTTATTTCCTTTTCATCCTCAAGGACGAATATTCTGAACCACTCTCAATCTATAATCAGATTTGTGTCTCTCAAGATACGTTCTACTTTTTCACTGCTTATATGATTCACTTCATCGGATTCTACGGGCAAGCTCTGCTCTCAATCTTCTGTTCAATTTTGTTGGTACAAAAAACTGAAATCAAGCATAAATAACTCTTATATTTTAATACATAAACGTATCCTCTATGTCCTACAAAACAATACTTTCCAGCACTCCTAAGACCTGAAATTAATATATGCTCACCTCGTTCTCTCGATTTGTCTGGCATACTACAGCATGAACAATTAAGTAGATTATAGTATAATACCCTATAACCAAGCCGCAAAATTTGTCGACACAGAAAAACACTATCTTTACAATGATCTATAGAATCTCAAGCCAACTTATCACAGCTTTTTCTCCCCTCAATGTTGTTTATCTTTCTTTAAAACAACTTATTAATTGTATATTTCATTTGATGCTAGAATCGCTTTTCAAATCACACACCTATCCTTTTATTATCCTGTTATTGAACGTTTTTTTTGATCATAATTCGCATAGAGTGGTATCCTTTTTGAAAAATAAATCACATCGATAGATACACTATTTTTATAATCCTATCTGTATTTTTATAATCCTATCTGTTCTAGAAAACTGACACAGATTTTACGATATTCAATCGTCTCAATACTCAACTCTTTATCTTAAACCTATAAACTGTATGATAATCGAACATTAATTTACAGGTACACTTTAATGGGAAAAATAAGCATTAGAAAATTCAAACTTTTGTTCTACTTATTTCACTATTCTTATAAACAATTTCCTCATTGTTTAGATCTCTTTAACTAGCAGTATGCCATAGCTTTAATCTAATTCTCAATCCTATCTTCTAGATCTTAGATTGCTAATATATAGAAATAACGAGATAAAAGGTTTAAGTGTGCAAAATTCTAGTTGGTTTCAGTTTTCAGTACGCGCATCACGTATCCTCATAGCAGGAGTTTTTGTATTTAGTTCCCCTTGTTTTTTGCACGCACAAACACCCAATCAAAATTTAGGGCAAAATTTAGGACCAAGTGGTTTACCCCTTCCGCGCTTTGCTTCGATTAAACCCACCCGTGTAAATGTGCGCATCGGACCAGGAAGTAATTATTCTATTCTTTTTACCTATAAAAAACAGGGATTGCCTATTGAAATCATTCAAGAATATGATCAATGGCGCAAAATCCGTGATGCCGAAGGTGATGAGGGATGGGTCTATCAATCTCTTTTATCAGGAAAACGAACTGCTATAACTATCCCATGGCAAAAAGATAAAATAAAAAGAATCATGCTGCGCAAAGCCCCAGCAGACAACGCAGAACTCGTTGCAAAAGTAGAACCTAATGTCATTGGTAATATTCGCCGATGCGATGGACACTGGTGCGAACTAAGTATTAACAATAATATCCGAGGATGGCTTCGTCAGTCCCAATTATGGGGAATCTATCCTGATGAAAAAATTAAAAATTGGTGAATTTTAAATCAAAACACGTTTAAATTTTACCGCTTGTTGAGCTTTCTCTTGCTTTATAATCAAATCAGCCTTTTGGCTTTAATCGAATGATCAAATCAACATGCGAAATTTCCATACCTTCTGGCGGTTGAGGTAAATTTCCAATGATAGGTGTTTCCTCCAAGTCATAAGGAATATCAAGAATACGATTTTCGCCTTCTATATAAAAATGGTAATGGTCAGATGTATTTGTATCAAACCAAGTTTTCGAACCTTCCACGGCAATAATCCGTAATAATCCTGCTTCCGTGAATTGATGAAGCGTATTATAAACCGTTGCTAAAGATACAGGCACACCTAATGCAATTGCCTCTTCATAGAGCTCTTCAGCAGCAATATGACGATTCCCTTGAGAAAAAATCATATGAGCAAGTTCTAATCTTTGGCGTGTTGGCCGCAAACCATTTTGACGCAAACGTTTTTCTAACATAGGGACGGAATAATAATGTAAAATCCTTCCACAGTTTTTTGTGGACTGTTGCTCTTCTTTTAAACCTAAATTGTCTGCGCTCATTAACATATCAAAACCACAATGCATTTTTGCTCAAAGAAGGTTAAAATAGAAACAATATGTACAATCTATATCCCATTTTCAAATAACCCACCATGCAAGATACATAAAAAAGAGCTTTTGTCATTAAAAATGATATAAAATCATTTCCCTCTCCTTAAAATTTGCTCTAAAAGTAGGTTTAGGAAAAGCGCAGAAGTAAAAATATATGCAAATAATGGAGTAACAATGGCTGAACAAAAGTCTCACTACACTTATGAAGAGCTTCTAAGCTGCGCTCGCGGCGAAATGTTTGGTAAGGGTAACGCGCAATTACCTGCCCCTCCTATGTTGATGATTCATCGAATCACTCAAATTAGTGAAACTGGCGGTGAATACAATAAAGGCATGGTCCGTGCCGAATTTGACATCACTTCAGACCTATGGTTCTTTAACTGTCACTTTATAGGTGATCCGGTCATGCCAGGATGTCTTGGTTTAGATGGTCTGTGGCAATTAACAGGTTTTTTTCTTGGTTGGTTAGGTGAACAAGGAAAAGGAAGAGCTATCTCAACCAGTGAAGTGAGATTATCAGGTATGGTCACTCCGGAAACCAAACTTCTTGAATATGGAATAGATTTTAAACGTGTCCGACGTGGGAATTTGGTTTTAGGAATAGCAGATGGATGGTTAAAAGCAGATGGAGACCCCATCTATAAAGCGATTGATTTACGTGTTGCTTTATTTAAAGAAGACTGAAATTATTGGCATTAAAAGAGGCATAGACAAGGAGGTATGAATGCGTCGAGTTGTTGTAACTGGGATGGGAATTGTCTCCGCGATTGGAAATAACCCTAAAGATGTTTTAACCAGTTTGTATGAAGCAAAATCTGGGATTTCCTATGCCCCCCAATATGCCGAATTAGGCTTTCGTAGCAGAGTTTATGGAAAACCTGATATTGATATAGAGGCATTGGTCGATCGACGCGCTTTGCGTTTTCATGGACGCGGAACTGCTTGGAATCATATCGCCATGGATCAAGCAATTGTTGATGCGGGTTTAGAGCTTTATGAAGTATCAAATGAACGCACAGGTATCATTATGGGCTCGGGAGGCCCTTCAACGCAATCAATCGTTGAAGCCGCTGACATTACACGCCAAAAAGGTCCAAAGCGCGTTGGTCCTTTTGTTGTACCTAAAGCAATGAGTTCTACAGCATCCGCAACGCTTGCGACTTTTTTTAAAATTAAAGGTGTGAACTATTCGATCTCTTCGGCTTGTGCTACTTCTAATCATTGTATTGGCAATGCTTATGAATTGATCCAGTACGGCAGGCAGGATCGTGTCTTTGCTGGTGGTTGCGAAGATTTGGACTGGACATTATCTGTTTTATTCGACGCTATGGGCGCTATGTCTAGCAAATATAATGACGTACCAGAAAAAGCTTCACGCGCTTATGATATCAATCGTGATGGATTTGTTATTGCTGGTGGAGCGGGTGTTTTAGTTCTTGAAGAGCTGGAGCTTGCCAAGGCACGTGGTGCAAAAATCTACGGAGAAATTATCGGATATGGCGCTACATCTGATGGGCATGACATGGTTGCTCCATCTGGTGAAGGGGCAGAACGGTGCATGCGCATGGCACTTGCAACGGTCAATAATAAAATTGATTATATCAACCCCCATGCAACAGCAACACCTGTTGGTGACCCTCCTGAAATAGAAGCAATCCGCCGTGTCTTTGGAGAAGGTGATCAATGTCCACCAATTTCCGCCACAAAATCTCTGACTGGTCATTCTTTAGGAGCCGCGGGTGTTCAAGAAGCGATCTATGCACTGTTAATGATGAATCACAATTTTATTTGCGAGAGCGCCCATATTGAAGAGCTTGATCCAGCTTTTATCAATATGCCAATTGTTCGTGAACGTCGTGATCATCAACAACTTAATACTGTATTATCAAATACATTTGGCTTTGGTGGTACCAATGCAACGCTCGTTTTCCAACGCTATGTGTAAATTAAGAGTTCTTAGCGGATTGAAAAAAAGCATAGTTTTATGGAGAATAGTATGAAAGGTTTGATGGAGGGCAAACGTGGCCTTATTATGGGGGTTGCAAATGATCACTCAATTGCTTGGGGCATTGCCTGTCAACTCGCAAAAGCAGGAGCTGAATTAGCATTTACCTATCAAGGAGATGCCTTCGGAAAACGGGTGCAACCACTTGCAGAAAAACTTGGTTGCAAATTGTTGCTTGAATGCGATGTTGAAAAAATTGAAAATCTTGATCATGTCTTTGAACATCTTGAAAAAGAATGGAAAACAATTGATTTTATTGTTCATGCCATTGGCTTTTCAGATAAAAATCAACTCAAAGGACGTTATGTTGATGTTACAACACGCGAAAATTTTAAGCGTACGATGGTTATTTCAGCTTACTCCTTTACTGAAATTGCTCAGCGTGCTGGTAAGCTTATGCCCAATGGAGGTGCTCTTTTAACGCTCACTTATGGAGCTTCACAGCAAGTGGTCCCTAATTACAATATCATGGGTGTTGCTAAAGCTGCTTTAGAAGCTATGGTACGCTATTTAGCAGCAGATTTTGGCCCGCAAAATATTCGTGTTAATGCCATTTCAGCAGGACCTGTTAGAACATTAGCAGGTAATGGTATTTCGTCTGCACGCGCAATCTTTTCATATCAACGCCGTAATGCTCCCCTACGTCGCACCGTAAACATTCATGAAATCGGAAAATCTGCTCTTTACCTCCTTTCTGACTTATCATCAGGCGTTACTGGTGAAATTCATTACGTTGATTCAGGCTATAACATTATGTCTATGCCAACACTTGAAGAGCTAAAACAAAGTGAAGAAACGCAAGGAGAATGACTATTCAGCACTGTTAAAAGTGCAAAAACTTATCATATATATAACGTTTTAAAAGTATATTGCATAGTTTTTCTAACGTAAATGCTATGAATAATGAGAGTTTTTGTGTTTTTAGAATATACGACTAAAATAACAGCTCATATGACACAAACAACTACCTCATACACATATAATCCGTTAAGATGGTTGGTTTGTGAATGATCAATGCAGTTCATTATTAAGTTTTCGTTGTAATTGCATTATCTTGTTATTTGAATGATTTAAAATATACTGTACCACCACTCTCATTTTTAAATGTCCGACCGAGTAATGTATTGGCTGCTTCAACTACACTTTTATCACAAAATAAAACTTGATAAATTTGCTCTGTAATTGGCAATTCTACCCCAAAACGCTGTGCTAATGTACGCACTTCTTTCGTATTTAAATAACCTTCAACAACTTGACCAATCTGTTTTTCCGCTTTTTCTCTCTCCATTCCTTGACCAAGCAGTATTCCAAAACGGCGATTGCGTGACTGGTTGTCAGTACACGTTAAAACGAGATCACCTAAGCCTGTCATACCCATGAATGTAGAAAGATCAGCACCCATTGCAACACCTAAACGACTAATTTCAGCTATCCCTCGTGTGATCAAAGCTATTCGAGCGTTGGCTCCAAATCCCATACCATCTGATATTCCTGCACCAATAGCAATGACATTTTTGGTTGCACCACCTAATTGAACACCTACCATATCTGAATTTTTATAAACTCTAAAATTTTTGCTACAATGAAAAAGTCGCTGTAGCTCTTCACCAAATTTAGCATCAGAAGCTGCTAACGTAATTGCTGTGGGTAAGCCATTAGCAAGTTCTTTAGCAAAAGTTGGTCCAGACAAGACAGCTAAAGGGATTTTATCACCTAAAACCTCACGAGCAACTTCTTGTAAGAGGCGTCCCGTACCTTGTTCTAAGCCTTTCGTTGCCCAAATAACACGTGAATTTTGATGCAAATAAGGCTGAATATTACACAATACCTGACGAAATGCATAGCTTGGAACGACAATCAATATATTAGAACTGGTCGTTATTGCTGTTTCAAGAGACGTTTCAAGCAATAGATTGTTAGGAAATGGAATATCGGGTAAAAATGCCTGATTACAGCGATGTTTTTGTAATTTTCTGATATGTCGAGGATCATGTCCCCAAAGTAAAACACTCTGGCCGTTACGGGCAAGAGTAATGGCTAATGCTGTGCCAAAAGAACCGGCACCGATAACTGTTATCGAAATAGCTTTCATTAAGCTTTCTGATTATTTTTCAAATTTCCAATCTGCATTATACACTATAATATACTTATTAAAGAGTACTTTAATATAAATTAACTGAATTTGAAAATACCCTTTTTTCTTAGATTTACCTCACACAACATGAAATCTTTCATACTTTCTCATGTTCTATACTGAATTATATAAACACAACTTCTTGTACATTCTATAAAGAGCTCTTTGTTTCAAATAAAATTAAGGTTACGCTAAACTATCCATGTTTTCTGTTTTAGAATAAAAGTACATTTCAAATTGTAATAATCCCTTAAACAATTACTCGACTGATACCCTATACTTAATATCCTATCATGTCCCACAATATTTTTGCGACCAGTGCCTACAAAAAAAGCCAATGCACTTGGCATTGGCTTCATAAATAGTCAATATTTTGATTCTCAGTAACTACTTTACGGAATTTTTTGTATTTGGCGCTTGCCCCACAGGCATCTCTACACCTGGTGCTTGCTCTGCAGGAGCCTGCACTGGTAACTGTCCTACAGGCATCTCTACACCCGGTGCTTGCTCTGCAGGAGCTTGCACTGGTAACTGTCCTACAGGCATCTCTACACCCGGTGCTTGCTCTGCAGGAGCTTGCACTGGTAACTGTCCTACAGGCATCTCTACACCCGGTGCTTGCTCTGCAGGAGCCTGCACTGGTAACTGTCCTACAGGCATCTCTACACCCGGTGCTTGCTCTGCAGGAGCCTGCACTGGTAACTGTCCTACAGGCATCTCTACACCCGGTGCTTGCTCTGCAGGAGCCTGTGTTGACAACTGCTCCACTGGTCTTTCTGTATTCGGTAATTGCCTAGGTACCGATACAGAATTCCCTAATACTTCTGGCTCAATAACACGCCCTGAACCACCCATCATATTGTAATTCAAATGAGAAATAGCCCACCACGTACCTCCAATAATAATAAAAACGCAGATAGCTGCAAACCATAATGCGCTTAAATTCCACTTAGCATCTGGACCAGAATTCAAGTGCAAGAAGAAAACAATTTGCACTATAATCTGAATAATCGCCATTCCAATGAGATATGCAACCTTTGTGCTAATTGCCCAACTGTCCATCATGCCATACATCACAGGAATAAAAGACCCCATCGTAAAAAATACAGCTAAAATAAAACCGATTAAATAGGAACCAGTACTGGGACCATGTGTTTCGTTATGCACACTCATTATAACGCTCCTAATAGATAAACCATCGTGAAAACACCAACCCACACAATATCAAGCAAATGCCAAAAAATTGAAAGGCATGTCAAACGCGTTTTATTATCCTGATCCAAACCACTACGACGAAGATGAAAAAACATTACGACCATCCAAAGAAGACCAACACTTACATGAAGACCATGGGTGCCCACCAAAGCAAAAAATGCTGACCAATAAGCGGACAGAACCTCTCGCCCAAAAAGCTGTAGACCTGTCGCAGGATCAATACCAGCATAAGCATTAGGATCGTAATAAAACACCTCGCTCAGAAGCTCATGAAACTCATAAACTTCCATTCCGATAAAGCAAAATCCTAGGACCAAGGTAACTGCCATCCAGAACCGCACACCACTAAGATTACTTTTATGCGCTTGTACCATTGCAAACCCGTAAGTAATTGATGACAGTAATAAGATAGCAGTTTCAACCAAAACAAATTTTAAATCAATGAATTCATTGCCTGCTTTCCCTCCACCATAAGAAGCAGAAAAAACGGCAAAACTTGAAAAAAGTGTCGAGAATAAAATCAAATCCGAAAGAATGTAGACCCAAAAACCAAATGTCATTATTGAGCTACTATCGTGATGATGTTCATCGACGTGAGCATTATTCATTGTCATCGCATTCATACTGTTGCTCCTTGTTTTTTAAGAACAGCTGTAAAAACATCCTCAGTTTTTTGTACTTCTTCAGCTGGAATATAGTAACCATGGTGGTCACCTGTTAATGAATGACGCACAATCGTTGCAATAAAACCAATCAATCCAATCACAACAAGCCACCAAATATGCCAAACAAGCGCAAAACCAACGACTAATGAAAAGAATCCTGCAATAATCCCTGCTGATGTGTTTGAAGGCATATGGATTTTTGAAAACCCATTTATTGGACGCTGATAACCATTCTTCTTCATATGCCAATAAGCATCGTCAGTCTGTACTTCTGGAATTATCGCAAAATTGTAAGCAGGAGGAGGGGAAGAAATAGACCATTCAAGCGTCCGTCCATCACCCCAAGAATCATTGAGCGTTACTGGTAAACGCCCTTTATGCTTGATACCGTACCAAATTGCTAAAACAACTTGCAGTACAAAACAAAGGATACCAAGCAAAATAATAAAGGCACCCAATGCGGCAATAATAAACATTGGCTGCCAACTCGGTTCCATATAATGTTGGAGACGACGCGTTGCTCCCATAAGTCCAAGTGCATACACTGGAAAAAATGCAAGATAAAAACCAATAAACCAGCACCAGAAAGATGCAATACCTAATATGCGATTCGGTTTATAACCAAAAACTTTCGGAAACCAAAAAGCAAGCCCAGCTAAATAAGAAAAAACAACACCACCAATAATTGTATGATGGAAATGCGCTATCAAAAAGAGCGAATTATGAAACTGCCAATCCGCAGGCACGATAGACATCAAAACGCCTGTTAATCCGCCACCAACAAATGTAAAGATCATGCCCATACACCAAAGCATTGGAGGCTCGAAACGAATGCGACCTTTATACATCGTCAGTAACCAATTAAAGACTTTCACACCTGTAGGAACTGCAATAACCATCGTTGCAATACCAAAGAAAGTATTTACAGCCTCACCTCCACCCATTGTAAAGAAATGGTGTCCCCAAACAACAAGCGAAAGAATTAAAATAACCAACATTGCCCATACCATTGAAGTATAACCAAAAAGGCGTTTTGAAGAAAAAGTCGATACAACCTCAGAAACAATCCCAAAAGCAGGAACAACCAAAACATAAACTTCAGGATGACCAAAAATCCAGACATAGTTAATCCATACCATCGGATTTCCACCACCAACATTGGTAAAGAAATTCATGCCCAAATAACGATCACATGCCAAGAGTGCGAATGCTACAGCTAAAACAGGATAAATCACCAAAATAAGGACATTGCTAACGAAAGCGCTCCAACAAAAAACTGGCATTTTCATCATTGTCATCCCAGGAGCACGCATTTTAATAATGGTCGCAACAAAATTGATGGCCCCCATTGTCGTCGCGATACCAGAAAGCTGAAGTGACCATAAATAATAATCGACCCCTGTATCTGGACTCCCTTGCAATTCGGTAAAAGGTGGATACATCAACCAACCACCACGACCAAAATTACCAACACCTAGGGATATGTTAATCAATATTGCCCCTGCAGCTGTAATCCAAAATCCTAAATTATTTGCAAAGGGGAAAGCAACATCACGCGCACCAATTTGCAGCGGTATGAGATAATTGAAAAGACCAAATAAAATAGGCGTAGCCATGAAGAAAATCATAATCGTGCCGTGGGCCGAAAAAATCTGATCAAAATGATCCGGCGGTAAATACCCCGCCGTTTCATTCCCAAGCGCCATAGCCTGATGCGTTCGCATCATAATCGCATCAGCAAAACCACGTACAAGCATGATAATACCAAGAACAATGTACATAATACCAATGCGTTTATGGTCAACCGTTGTAATCCAATTTCGCCATAAAACTCCCCACCATCCAAGTACTGTTAAAGCAATAACAGCAATTAAACCTCCCAAAACAATCGCAATACATGTGTATAAAACGATTGGCTCATGTGCAAGTGCATGAAAAGCACCAGCTGTAGGATCTGTAAGTCTTCCAAACATTTCTCAACCCATATCAAATGAATTTCAGTTAAAAGAAACCTTCTTTTAAAAAGGTCCTTTCTCGATTGATGCCCTAAATAACACCAGGATCAAAAACAGAACAAAGAGCACCCCAAAGCGACTGAGCCGCAGCACGCTTCATTAAGTCTTCATTACATACGGTATTTTCAGAAACACATCGATTGACAATCCGGTAATAAAGCCGCTCTTCAATAGGTGCAAAATAACGTACTTCTGCATCTTTTTCCTTCGCAGCAATATCACCCATACGCGGCGCAACAGAAAGCTGACGATAAGATGCACGATCAAGAGCTTGTCCATGAGACCGAGCTTTAGCAATCCAATTATCAAAATCTTGTTGAGACACAGAATGCCATTTAAAGCGCATTTGTGCAAAACCATCACCACTGTAATTTGCTGAGGTTCCTTTGAATACTCCATGCTCATCCGCTATCAAATGCAATTTAGAATTCATCTGCGGCATAGCGTAAAGAACCGTCCCTAGTTTTGGTACCCAAAAGGCATTTACAGAATTTTCTGATGTCAACTGCAACAAAACTTGACGCCCTTTAGGTGCGTAAATCTCATTGATCGATGCAATATTATATTCAGGGTAAATAAAAAGCCATTTCCAATCAAGAGCAACAACATCTACTTGCAACGGCTTCCCTTCGCCAACCACTTCCACTGGAAGCGGATTTTCTGGCTCAAGCTTATAGGTGTAATAGGCTGTCAATGCACCTAAAACGGTTACAATAATAATTGGAATACCCCACATGAACGCTTCAATTTTATTTGAATGCCCCCAATCAGGTAAATATTCTTCTGCAGTATTCGACGCTCGATATTTAATGGCCAAAAATACAACACTCACCATCACTGGGATTACAACGCAAAGCATAACAGCAACACAAATAACAATCAAAATAAGCTGTTGTCGCGCAACATACCCTGCCGGGTGAATAACATCAAATTTACAACTAGATAAAAGAAACGCCATCCCTAAAATCACGAGCACCTTTATTTGTTTAACAAAGTTTCTCATCTCACCTGCCCCATCATACATATCAGAAGTTGTTATCAAAAAACGATAAAACCTCAATAACATGCTTACCTATTTAAAAAGAATTATCAAGTAAATTCAAATGCTCACATCAATATTATACAGCATTATACAACTTTTGATCCTCTGGTGCCCAATTTAAGCCTCTTAGAAAGATATTCAAGCGCAAACCAATAGCCATCACTCCCACAACCAGCAATAACCGCATCCACATCTGTGGCGCTATAAGAATGGTGGCGAAAAGCTTCACGCTGATAAATATTAGACAAATGAACTTCCACTTTTGGCCCTGAAAATATTTTTAATGCATCAAGAAGTGCAACAGATGTATGACTGTAAGCTGCTGGATTGATGATCAATCCAGCACTCACTCCAACGGCTCTCTGTATCCATTCTACCAATTGACCTTCACAGTTACTTTGATGAAAATGCACTATTACACCAGCATTTGTTGCCCATTCACTGCAAAATTTTTCAATATCTTCTAAAGTCTCAGTTCCGTAAATTTCTGGCTCTCGTTGACCAAGAAAATTTAAATTAGGACCATTTAAAACCGTTATAATTATAGACATAGTAAGCCTCTTTTTCTCGACCATCACCTTATTTAAAAAATGAACATATTTTCTACTGCAATAAAGCTCCATCCTTAATCTCAAAAAATTCTGCTCGTCCTTTTAGAGCATCAAATAAAATGCGATCCGTTCCTGTCATAAATGTTTGTCCCCCTAAGTCATCAAGAATATCAAATAAAGCAACACGCCGATGAGGATCAAGATGTGCAGCCATTTCATCAAGAAGAAGAATGGGAGCCTTATCTGACATCATGCCTGTTAAACGCGCATGACACAAAACCAAACCCGTTAGAAGAGCTTTTTGTTCACCTGTTGAACAAGATGTTGCAGCCATATTTTTATCAGCATAAAAAACCTGCAAATCCGTACGATGTGGTCCTTCCAATGTTCGCCCAGCAGCACGATCTCTTGCACGATTACGCCGCAGTCGCCCATAAAATTGCTCTTCAACCTCAACCGCTGATATCTTATCAAGAGCTATTTCTAAAAAACCATCAATTTGCAAAAAAGCTCGTGGAAAAGGTATTTGAGAAGGCGTTTGTGCAAACATATCATTTAAAAGGCGAATAACATCGATACGCGCCGCAGCAATAGCCGTTGCCAACTCTGCCATTTGCTTTTCCAAAGCATCAAACCAAGCAAAATCTTCATTTCCATCTAAAAACAAACGATTACGCGCGCGCATAGCCTTATCATAATCTGCTATGCGGCGACTATGCAAAGGATCAATCGCCAAAACCATACGATCCAAAAAACGACGACGCTCAAGCGAAGGACCTGTAAAAAGCCCATCCATAGAAGGAGTCAAAATGCTAATATGACAATAATCTGTCAAGCAGTCGCTTGTCTCATTCACACCATTAATATGAACTTTTCGACCATTGCCACCAACTTCCAAAGCTGTGCCAATATTCACTTCGCCATAAAGAGCACATTCAAGGCGCGCAAAGATGACAAATCCTCCACCCCCACCATCTGCAAAACTCACATCAGAATAAGCCGCACGCCGCAAACCACGACCAGGAGAGAGAAAAGAGAGCGCCTCTAAAAGGTTCGTCTTACCAGCACCATTATGGCCAGTAAAAACAACATGTTGACCTGAAAAATGAACATTAAAAGAAGGATAATTGCGATAACGCATAAGCTTTAGCTGTTTCACTGCCACTTTGTGCACATGACCAGCTATGCATTGCAAAACAATCGTCCCTAAACACGAATGGGCATCAGCACATAAAGCGCAGCTTCATCATCCTTGTCGCGAATCAGAGCAGGAGCTACAGCATCAGCCAACATAAAAACCATCTCATCACTCGAAAGTTGTCCAGCAATGTCCAAAAGATAACGTGAATTAAAACCTATCTCAAGCGGATCAGCTGTATAAGTTGCTGCTAACTGATCTTCTGCACTTCCCGAATCAGGATTATTAACAACAAGCCTCAATTGCCCATGCTCAATCGTTAACTTTACTGCACGTCCACGATCACTTGAAATTGTTGAAACACGATCAACCGCAGAAGAAAAATCCTGCCTGTTAACAATCAATTTTTTATCATTCCCAAGAGGGATAACACGCTGATAATCTGGAAATGTTCCATCAATTAACTTTGATGTCAAAACTACAGAACCTACAGAAAAACGAATCTTTGTCTCTGAGAGCTCTACACACACCTCACCCTCGATTTCTTCCGAAAGCAGCTTTTGCAACTCTCCCACAGTTTTACGAGGAATAATGACACCCGGCATACCATCGATACTCGAAGGCGCGTCCATATCAACTTGTGCCAAACGATGTCCATCAGTCGCAACTAAACGGAGCTTCAAAACACCATCATTAACAATATGAAAATAAATACCATTAAGATAATAACGGGTTTCTTCAGTGGAAATAGCAAATTGCGTACAATCCAGTAAATGTTTTAAGCCTGATGTTGATAGAAAAAAACGATAACCGAACTGACCCGGAAGTGACTCTGGAAAATCTATCTTTGGAAGACACTGAAGCTGAAAATGTGCACGACCCGAAACAATAGACATCGTACTTGCTTGATTCTCATCAACGGATAAAACAATTTCACTACTGTCAGAAAATTTGCGAACGATATCATACAACAAATGTGCTGGAACAGTTATTGCTCCAGCCTCTTCAACATTGACCATAAAAGATTCTGTAATCTCTAAATCAAGATCCGTTGCTTTTAACTGTACAGTACCATTATCTACATCAATCAATACATTCGATAAAATAGGAACAGTATTACGACGCTCCACCACACGGTGAATACGACCTAGAGACTTGAGAAATTGACTGCGATCCACTGTAATACGCATAAAATCCCCGTTACAATTTACAAAAAGACATAAAAACCCTCTAGATTAAAAATAACCTATCCCCTTAAGAATCACCTGTCGAATTTTATTCAACCTCGCTTTAAATAGCAAGTAACGACTGTATAAATAAAAAATAGCACTCCTTATAAGTCCTTCACGCTCCCCCTAAAAAGAAAAGATTCTTATGCAGCTTGCTCTCCAATCAACCGCTTAAGTAATTCAAGTTCTTTAGCCAATGTCTGATCTCCACAAATCAAATCTTCAATTTTACGTACAGCATGTAAAACTGTTGTATGATCACGCCCACCAAAACGACGCCCAATTTCTGGTAAGGAGCGAGGTGTCAACATTTTTGCTAAATACATCGCAACTTGTCGCGGTTTTACAACTGTACGTGTCCTACGATTGGATAACAAATCCTGTTTAGAAACATTATAATGCCGTGCAACTGTACGTTGAATTTCTTCGATCCGAATACGCTTAGGTTCACCAGAACGTGTCAAGTGACCTAATAATTCATCAATTCGTTCTAAGGATAAATCAGATTCGAAAGACTGACGGAACAATAACTGATTAAATGCTCCTTCAATATCACGTCCCGATCCTGAAACTGTTTTCGCTATATACTCTAGAATATCATCAGAAATTGAAATCATATGATCATCTTGTTGCGCCAATTGTAATCGCTGGTGTAACATTTTCAAACGCATTTCATAATCGGGCGCTTCAATTTCAAGAGCCACCCCACCCTGAAGACGAGAGCGGACTCGAAGATCAAGTGATTCTAATTCTGCTGGTGGACGATCTGCTGCCACAACAACTTGTTTTGCACTGTCAAGCAACATATTAAGCAAATGACAAAATTCATGCTGAATCGACTTTCCCTGCAAAAATTGCATATCATCAATAATGAGAAGATCGATATCACGAAGCTGCTCTTTAAAAGAAAGAGCATCATTATCACGAATAGCCGTCGCAAAACGCCACATAAAATATTCAGCGGTCAAATAAATAACCCGCGCAGATGTTAAACGCTTCAACGCTGCAGATGCAATAGCTTGAAGCAAATGCGTTTTCCCTAAACCAACCGATGCGTGAATAAAAAGAGGATTAAATCTTAAGGCACTTTTATGACCTTCTGCAATCGCACGTGCTGCTGCTAAAGCAACACGATTAGAAGACCCCTCTACAAAACTCTCAAAAGTATAGCGAGAATCAAGCGGTGAACCTAAAACACCCCCTTGAGCATTCTTTACTGAATGCTCTGTATACCCCTCAACGAAAGACGCCGTTGCCTGCTCTTCCAGAACAACAGGAACTGCACTTGTTCTACAGACTACACCTGTGGAAACACGTTTCATACCCCGAACGATAATTTCGACGCGAAGAATCGCAGAATTCTCTTGTTTCCATAAATTGGTCAAAAGAGAACCATAATGATTATTAATCCATGAACGCAAAAATGCTGTAGGAACAGAAAGTTTTACAAGATTACGGCTATATTCAGCAAGCTTCACACGTCCAAACCAGCTCGTATAAGCTTCCATACCAACCTGCGCCTTTAATTGCGCCATAACGCGCGCGAAAGCTGCCGCCCCTTCCTCCTCTGAAATAATAGAATGCTCTACAGAAATACCCCTACCAACTTCCCCATCACTATCCGTTATCTTACTCTTTATTATTTTTTCTGCCGACAGGATATTCACCGAAACCCTTTTAAAGGAACTAGCTTTAGAGTTCAATTTATCCACCATCTTTCATCCTGATAAAAATAAAAATTTGTCCTACCAAACAGCTAAAAATTAACTTAGCGAAAGCAAAACGCCCGACCCCAAATAAGATCACTCATCCTCCCCTAGGACAGCTTTATTACAACTCCACCAAAAAAGATGACCAATTAAGATTTACTTGTATTCACGATATGACCCACTCTTCTTAAATAGCAAACATACCAATCAAGAGAACTAACAAACACATCAGAAAATCTCTCCAACATGAGGACTCACAACAGCCTAAACCAAAGCATCTTACACTCAACGTAACATAGAATAATAAGCTGATGTAACCCCTATATGTTTTTAGTCTCCGTGAGAACCATACAAAACAGCAGAGGTAAAATGCAAGAGGTCAAAATGAAATCAAAAACTTCTAAAAAGTCGCCATAAACCTGTTTATATAAATGAGAGATAGGAAAAATAATTGATTCAATTCATTTTTTTTCTTTTAATTGACCAAGAATTAAAGAATCTTTTCAGATTTAAAAAAAAAAATAAAAATGCTTGACAAAAAAGACTCTGCAAAAATCCACAAAGCTTGTGGATAACCATATAAAGTCTACAAATCTTCTCTTCTTTTTTAGGAGAAGAATCGTCTTTGATTCCTTTCCTTAAAAGAGAGTGTTTTCAGAAAACAAACAAAAACCAGCATCCAAACAAATGCTGGTTTCATTTCTAAATAAAATGGAAAAAGCTTAAACGTTGAGAGCTTTCAAACGTTTTGCTAAACGCGATATTTTTCGCGCAGCAGAATTTTTGTGAAAAACCCCTTTGGAAACCGCGCGCATAATTTCAGGTTCAAAATTCTTAAATGCTCTTTCTGCAGAAGCTTTATCGCCCCCAGCTAAAGCATCATCAAACTTACGCATAAAAGTACGAACGCGTGAACGGCGGGCCTTATTAACCTGTGTGCGTGCAGCAACTTTGCGCACTGCTTTTCGAGCGGAAGGTGTATTCGCCATAAATATCTCTCTCTTTCAACGCATTAGATAGAAAAAGTCTCAATAACATCTCTACCAATCAAAATAAATCTCATCTCAGCAATATCATAAAGCCGTTGATAAACTGCACGGCTTATAACGCAATCCTTAAACAAACGTCAATCAAATTTTCAAAGAGTAGCATAAAAAAATAAAGCCAAACTCCCTAACATTCATCTTAATGTTTAAGGACACTTCTCAATGAACAAATACGGTTCAAACTGCTAGATTACGCAAAACATATTGCAAAATTCCGCCATGATGCAAATAATCTAATTCATCTTCAGTATCAACACGGCATAATAATGGCACCGTTTTTACCTTTCCATCAGAAAAAGTGATTATAGCTACAGTCTTTTGCCGAGGTTTCAAATTATGAACCCCTTCAATCGTTACCTTTTCATCTCCCTTTAAGCCCAAAGATTGCCAACTTGTACCCGCTTCAAACACAAAAGGAACAATTCCCATCCCAACAAGATTAGAACGATGAATCCGTTCAAAAGATTGCGCAATCACTGCTTTTACACCAAGAAGATTGGTGCCCTTCGCTGCCCAATCACGCGATGACCCATTACCATATTCAACACCAGCAAAAACAACGAGCGGAACCCCCTCCCGTTTATATGCCATTGCTACATCATAAATTGCCTGCTCTTCTCTTGAAGGGTAATGAATTGTATAGCCTCCTTCACGACCATTTTCTCCTAGCATGAAGTTACGAATGCGAATATTGGCAAAGGTTCCACGCATCATCACTTCATGATTCCCACGACGTGTTCCATACTGATTAAAATCAGCCACTTTCACTCCGTGATCTATTAAATATTTTCCTGCAGGAGAATCAATCTTAATAGAACCAGCAGGCGAAATATGATCTGTCGTAATTTTATCACCAAACAAACCTAAAATCCGTGCATCTTTAATGTCTGGTAAAATATCAGGAGTCCTCTGCATATCATAAAAATATGGTGGATTACGCACATATGTCGATTGTTCATCCCAAGCATAAGTAGCTCCCGTTGGAACCTGAACTTTTTGCCAATTTTCATCGCCCTTAAACACATCCGCATATTTTTCGGCAAAAATCTTACGCGTGACATTCTTTTCTATAAATTCTTGTATTTCTTGAGAAGTGGGCCAAATATCTTTCAAATAAACGGATTGACCATCTGAACCTTCTCCTAGAGGCTCCTTCGTTAAATCTTTACGCACCGTCCCTGCCAAAGCGTGCGCAACAACCAGTGGTGGTGAAGCTAAATAATTTGCTTGCACATCAGGTGATACACGTCCTTCAAAATTACGATTTCCTGAAAGAACAGCTGCTGCAATTAAACCATGCTTATTAATCGTTTTAGAAATAGCTGGATACAAAGGACCAGAATTCCCTATACATGTTGTGCACCCAAATCCCACTAAGTTAAACCCTAACGCATCCAAATCTTTTTGGAGACCTGAATTGAGAAGATAAGCTTCAACAACTTGTGAACCGGGAGCAAGAGAAGTCTTAACCCATGGTTTGCTCTTGAGACCTTTCGCCACAGCATTGCGTGCTAAAAGACCCGCAGCAATAAGAACGCTTGGATTCGACGTATTCGTACAAGAGGTAATTGCGGCAATCACCACATCTCCGTGGCCAAGATCATATTCCTCACCCATAACTTGATATCGGTCATTTTGTCCAACAACCTTCTTATAATCGCTAGATAATGCTCCCTCAAAACCCTGTCCAACGCTTTCCAACGCAATACGCCCCTCAGGACGCTTAGGACCAGCCATGGAAGGTACAACACTTTCCATATCTAATTCAATTGTATCCGTGAAAATAGGATTGGCTACGGCTTCATCATGCCACATCCCTTGTGCTTTGGAATAAGCTTCTACTAAAGCGATCCGATTCTCATCACGCCCTGTCATATTGAGATAACGTATTGTTTCCTTATCAATGGGAAAAAAACCACAGGTTGCTCCATATTCAGGAGCCATATTTGCAATTGTTGCCCGATCTGCAAGCGTCATGTGTTCCAGACCAGGTCCAAAAAACTCAACAAATTTACCAACAACGCCTTTTTTGCGTAGAATTTGTGTCACCATCAATACTAAATCGGTAGCCGTCACACCTTCTTTAAGTCTTCCTGTTAAACGGAAACCAATCACTTCAGGTAACAACATAGAAACAGGCTGACCTAGCATTGCCGCTTCTGCTTCAATACCACCAACACCCCAACCCAATACCCCCAAACCATTCACCATAGTCGTATGCGAATCAGTTCCCACACAAGTATCGGGATAAACCGTCTGCTCGCCTTTCTCATTCTTCATCCACACACATTGGGCTAAATATTCTAGGTTAACCTGATGACAAATCCCCGTTCCAGGAGGAACAACACGAAAATTCTGAAAAGCTTGCTGCCCCCATTTCAGGAAACGATAACGTTCACCATTGCGTTCATATTCATGATCAACATTTTCCTTAAAAGCCATAGGATTGCCAAAATCATCAACGATAATTGAGTGGTCAATAACGAGATCAACGGGAATAAGGGGATTAATTTTTTCGGCATTCCCTCCAAGTTTAACCATAGCATCACGCATTGCAGAAAGGTCAACAACTGCAGGAACACCTGTAAAATCTTGCATAAGGACGCGTGCGGGACGGTAAGCAATTTCTGCACCAGCACTGCCTTTGTCATTTAACCATTTAGCAACGTTTAAGATATCTTCTTTTTTAACCGTACGTCCGTCTTCAAATCGTAATAAATTTTCAAGAATAACCTTCATCGAAAACGGCAAACGAGAAACTCCCTCGAGCCCATTCTTTTCCGCTTCGATCAGACTATAATAAGTATATTTCTGGCCACAAACATCTAAAATTCTGCGACAATTAAAACTATCAATTTGAGACATAACTGCCTACCCTCATACTACAAACCACCCAATTTCCTGGAATGAACAACCAAACTACGAATCAAGGCCGCAGCTTGAGCGCAGACATAACCACCTCCGCCATCCATTTCCCCCTTCACCTTATCTATTCTCTCGGTAAATTCGGAAATCAGCGCTAAAAAACTTTCTACACCAGATATTTGATGTAACATATAGCTTATAGAATTATTTCTAGAACTATTCTAGATACAATTGCATAAAAAACATGTTTTTTATCCTATAATGCAATAAAGGTTATAGAAAAAAAATAAAAACAGGCAATTACATGGTGTTATCGGGTAAAAACTTAGCAGCTCACAGAAATGAAGAAGTTCTGTTCCAAGAACTTTCTTTTTGTTTACTCCCACACCAACTTATGACAATCACAGGTCCAAACGGAATTGGAAAATCCACATTGCTACGAATCATCGCTGGTCTTCTTGAAGCTGCTAAAGGCCAGGTAATACTTAAAGACCACGAACAAACATATCCGGTAGCAACTGCGTGTCATTATCTTGGTCCTCAAAATGCCATGAAACCTTCCTTATCTGTCATCGATAATTTGCAATTTTGGGCAACATTTTATGGGCAACATTTACGCTATCCACATGAAGCCCTTGCTGACATTCATCTTTCTGATCTTGAACTCTTACCCTTCAACGTTCTGTCAACGGGGCAAAAAAGGCGTGTAGCTATTGCTCGCCTTTTGCTTTCTTATCGTCCTATTTGGATTTTAGACGAACCACTATCGGGAGTTGATAGCCATTCTCAAATTCTGCTCGCCAATATTTTTCAACGCCATCTCAATCAAGGCGGTATGATTATCGCTGCAACCCATCATCCCCTCGGCATTTCAGAAAACCTTAAGATTGCTCTGGAAAAATTCTTACCCCCACAGGAAAAAAGAGCATGAAAGCACTGTTTTTGCGTGATCTTAAACTCGCCTTAACACCACAAGCCTCTTCGTTAACAGGACTTTTGTTTTTCATCGCTATTATTATGGTCACTCCCTTCGCCATTGGACCAGATCCTCAAGTTCTCACACAAATAGGCCCAGGCATATTATGGTTTGGAGCTCTTTTCGCAGGACTTCTCAATTTGAACAAACTTTTTCAAACCGATTACGATGATGGAAATCTCGACCAATTCATTCTTGCTGGACAAAGACAAAGTTTTACACTGATTGTCTTTATCAAATGCCTTGCCCATTGGGTAGGAACAATGCTCCCCCTTATTTTTGCTACTCCTGTTTTAGCATTCATGCTCCATTTAGATAGCACGATAACTTTTACAACAATACTCACCCTCTTATGCGGAACACCTGCCATTATCTTTATTGGTGCTATAGGAGCTGCCCTTGCAACGTCATTGTTACACAGCACTCTTCTCATTTTTATTATCATCTTACCGTGGATCATTCCCATCATGATCTTTGGTGTTTCTGCTGCTACAGCTCCAACAAACCACAATGTCTCTTTTCTCACTGCCTTGACTCTTCTTATTGCTTTTTCACTTCTGTTGAGTCTTTTTAGTTCTTTTGTTGCAGCGATAACACTCAAACTTTTATCAGAATAATAAAAGATGATTGCCGCATAGCAAAACTCTGCCTATTATAATTTTCATGAATGAAACAGTTCACACACATAAAATAAGAGGACTTCCTACAAGTTTAGTCCGTTTTATGAAAATAAGCAGTGCCGTTTTACCTTGGTTAACAGGTATGACATTGTGTCTCCTTATCTTAGGACTTATTCTGATTATGCATTCACCTGATGATTATCAGCAGGGGATTACAGTCAAGATTATGTATATTCATGTCCCATTCGCGTGGCTCTCTACATTTTGTTATCTCATAATAAGTGCTGCTGCTTTGGGAAGTCTGATTTGGAGACTTCATCTTGCTGATGTGGCACTCAAATGTGGGGCACCCATTGGAGCAATTTTTACAGCCCTATCCCTCATGACAGGTGCGCTTTGGGGGCGCCCCACATGGGGAACATGGTGGGTATGGGATGCACGGCTCACATCGGTTTTAATCCTGCTTTTTATTTACCTTGCCATCGTTATGCTTGCTCGCGCTTTTGATAATCAAGCAAAAGCTACACGTGCTACAGCAATTCTCACACTCGTTGGACTTGTGAATATTCCCATTATCAAATTTTCCGTTAATTGGTGGAATACACTCCATCAATCAGCATCGCTTTTGCGTTCAGGAGGACCAACAATCGAGCATGCTATGTTATGGCCCCTGATAACAATGATATTTTGTTTCGGCTTTATGTTTATTCTGCTCTATTTGATGGCTATGCGCAACGAAATCAATCGCCGTCATATCCAAATACTTCAGACCAAAAAAGCCCGTCGCGCACAATATCAGGACTCTTCATCATGCACGCCCTAAATAACACGCACAATGGATTTTTAGGAAATCTTTCTCAGAAAATTGATTTTTTCCTTGGTTCCCTTCACCACGAGCAAATTGTTATTCTCAGCTATATGTTCTCTGCAATCTCTCTTCTATGCCTTATTGCGCACATTCTTTACAAAGCTATAAACCAAAAAAAAATCCTACAGCAGCTGAGTAAAAAAGAGCTCTTTGAAAAGAAACAATATCATGAAAACCATTCCTCAAAAATCTAGAAAAAGCATATCATCATCCGTTTCATTTGGTCTTTTTGGACCATTCGTGTTTTTTTTTCTTCTTCTTATGCTTTTCTTCTACTTTATGAAATGCAACCGCCCCAATGGTGTTTTTCTTTTCCCAAATACACTAGCTGGAAAACCTGCACCCAAAATCAATCTTCCCCTCCTTGGAGACGAAAAATATCTTCTCAATTTAGAACAATTTAAAGGCCACGTAACATTGGTTCATTTTTGGGGATCATGGTGTTCATCCTGCCGCGGGGAGCATTCACTTCTTATGAAAATTGCACAAGATCAACGTTTTGATCTTATTGGCATTAGTTATAAGGATAATAAAGAGAACGCTCAACGTTTTTTGAGAAATTTGGGCAATCCTTTTAAAGTTATTGGCTTTGATGCCTCAGGACATACAGCTATTAATTGGGGGGTTTCTGGACCACCAGAGACCTTTCTTTTGAATAAAGAAAGCGTTATTATTGCTAAATATATTGGCCCTTTAACATGGCAAATTTATCAGAAAAAAATCCTGCCAAAAATCGAAAAGGCTATAATGATAGACAAATTATAAGACAGCAATGCGTTGATTCATAAAGATAATCTGTCTTTTTTATATTGAATGAGAACACTATTGGATTTTCTTATTTCAATTCCCTCTATGAGGAATCCTTAAAAAGGCTTATTTACATGTCACGACAAGGAGCAATGTGTAATAAAACTGTCTGAAAAAAAGATATCTCTTTAAAACAAGCACGTAAATAAACAAATGACACTGTCCTTTATAGAGGCAGAATTTCATTCAAGAACATAAAAAACAAAACACGAATATTTTTTGATGAAAAAATTCATTCATCAGAAGCCTCATCCTCTAAAATATCTTTCTTAGCAGATTATCTCTTAAAGATGAAACTTAATAGCGCAAATACTACACTCTTATCCGTCGTCTTTCAGAAACTGGCTGAAATGCTATCTTTGCATGAAAAGCACAATAAGGACCATTTTCACCAGAATCGGCCCCACAAAAATGAAAATCTGATGATAAAGGATCTCCAACTGGCCATCGACATGTATTTTCACTCAATTGTAAAAGATTAAGTTGACGTGATATCGGCACGACTACATTTGATTGTACAGACGGATCAATTTCTCTCACATCTTCTGCTACAAACTCCGCTTCTAAAGCGGTCTCTTCAATACTACAAGACGCAGCATTTGTTGGCAATACAGTCGATGGTGTGGGCGCGCGACGCATACGTGGAGATGGTGAGCTAGCAGGTGTCTTTTGGGCACGCGTTACACCTTGTGCTGTCTTACCACGCCCTGGTAACTTTAACCGGTGCACTTTACCGATCACTGCATTCCTGCTAACGCCCCCTAATTGGGCTGCAATCTGACTTGCACTTAATCCCTCACTCCAAAACTTCTTAAGAAGTTCAACGCGTTCATATGTCCAACCCATATCAGCACTCCATTCCGATCACCTCATTAAGATGCATTCCTTTGCATCTTTAAATGTTTGAATAACGTGTTCAATGGGCTGAATGAAAAAACTATACCTCACTTAAGCACAAATACCCATTCAACCTATGGAACTTAAAACTAAAACACCCGCTTATTTACGGATTCAAATTACAATATGCACTGACTCTCTGACAAGAGCTTTTGCCCTCTTGAAGAGCTTATTTCGCATGTTTTCCCCAACTTGCGAATCAAATATAGGACAAACTCTCATATTTTCTTAAGAATTTTTCCTAATAAATGTTTCTTGCAAAACCTTCATTGTTTTTTGCCAAAATGAAAAGCTGATTACACTCTATCCAAAACTGCGGTACTACTTTATTTGCTTATTTGTTTTGTTTACTGTATGGCACAAATTTAAAAGATAAAGGAAATCATGATGGGCACTACTGCTATACAACCGCTTTATACGTGCTTTGCTCGACGGAATTTGCATTTCAAAAAAGGTGAGGGTGTCTGGCTTATTTCCGATAAAGGTGAGCGTTATCTCGATTTGACGTCTGGCATTGCTGTCAATGTGTTAGGGTATACTCATCCAAAGTTGGTTGAGACCCTCAAAAGACAAGCTGAAAAACTTTGGCATATTTCCAATCTTTTTCAATCACCCGAACAAGAAGCCCTTGCTGCACGACTTTGTGCAAATAGCTTTGCTGATAAGGTTTTTTTCTGTAATTCTGGCGCCGAAGCACTTGAATGCGCATTCAAAACGGCTCGTCACATGCATTATGCCTCTGGTCATCCAACACGCGTTGAAATTATTACTTTTGAAGGAGCATTTCATGGGCGCACACTTGCAACGCTTGCTGCGACTGGACATGAAAAATATCTTGAAGGCTTTGGACCAAAAGCTGGGGGATTTATTCAAATTCCATTTTGTGATGAAAATGCTTTGCAGAATGCTATCAATAAAAATACCGCAGCTATCCTTATTGAACCTATCCAAGGTGAAGGAGGAATACGAGCTGTCTCTCGCGAAACTTTAAGATTTCTGCGCAAAATCTGCGATGATCATAATCTGTTACTCATTCTGGATGAAGTCCAAACAGGTATTGGACGAACAGGAAAGCTTTTTGCTTATGAATGGAGTGATATCACACCTGATATTCTTACTCTCGCAAAAGGACTGGGTGGTGGCTTTCCGTTGGGAGCTTGTCTTGCAACAAATGAAGCTGCAAAAAGTATGATACCAGGAACCCATGGTTCAACCTTTGGCGGAAATCTTCTTGGGATGGCTGTAGGCAACAGTGTTTTGAATATCATCTTAGAACCAGATTTTCTTCATCATGTTCAACAAATGGGCCATAAGCTAAAAAGTGGACTTTCAAAAATTCTCAACAACTATCCTGATATTATCTCTACGATTCAAGGTGTTGGCCTTATGCTAGGTATCCAGTGTGTCGTTCCTGCAAATGCCGTCGTCGACGCCTTGGAAAAGCAATATGTTCTAGGTGTTGTTGCTAATAATAACGTAGTGCGTTTATTACCCCCGCTTATCATAAAAGAAGAAGAAGTAGAGGAAAGTTTATTTCGTATTGAAAAAGCAATTGCTTCTCTTTCATAAACAAACAAAAAAAGGCAAGTATCATAAACATGACAAATACTCTCCGCCATTTCACCGATTTATCGGTGTTAACCCCGCAAACAGCACGTGCTTTGATCGATTATGCAAAAAGTCTTAAAACATCCTTTAAAGCAGGAAAAAGTTCAAAACCTTTTGTTGGGAAAACACTGGCAATGATTTTTGAAAAACCGTCCACACGAACCCGTATTTCATTCGATATCAGCATGCGCCAACTGGGTGGGGATACAATTATGCTAACAGGTTCAGAGATGCAGCTTGGACATAGTGAAACCATCGCTGATACAGCACGCGTTTTATCGCGTTTTGTGGATATCGTGACCTTACGAACAACACGCCATGACCGGATGCTCGAATTGGCACAATACGCACAAATTCCTGTTATTAATGCCCTTACCGATGATACACACCCTTGCCAAATTCTTGCAGATATCCTGACTTATGAAGAGCATCGTGGACCTATTACAAACAAAATATTTGCGTGGATGGGAGATGGCAACAATGTGCTGCATTCCTTGATTGAAGCTGCTGCTCTTTTTGGCTTCCATTTGCGAATCGCTACGCCCAAAGGCAATGAACCACAAGAAAAATTTGTCCATTGGGCTCGTGAACGAGGGGCACATATTACATTGACAAATGATCCACAAAAGGCAGCTAAAGATGCCGATTGTATTATGACTGATACATGGGTCTCCATGGGACAAGAGTTTCGTGCTCGCAGTCATTCTGTTTTTCAGCCTTATCAAGTAAATGAAGCTTTGATGAAATTAGCCAAACCCAACGCTCTTTTTATGCATTGCCTTCCTGCTCATCGTGGTGAAGAAGTTGTCGATGCTGTGATAGATGGAACGCATTCCGTTGTTTTTGACGAGGCAGAAAATCGTCTTCATGCCCAAAAAGCAATTCTTGCATGGTGTTTACAAGATGCACTTTTCCCTTCACAATAGCCTAGCAAAATAAATCATATAAAAGGCAAAGATACGATGCACGAACAATCCACAGAGGCATCTTCTCTCAGCAATATCCATTTGAGTGAAGATGATACTGTTCTTCCCTTTCAAGTCGAAGAACTAGATATTCGAGGGCGTGCTGTGCAACTTGGAGAAACTTTAAATTCTATTCTGACAAGGCATCAATATCCCGAACCGGTTTCTTATCTTCTTGCAGAAGCTTTAGTTTTAACCGTTCTGCTTGGAACCTCTCTAAAACTTAAGGAAAAATTTATTTTACAAACCCATTCCGATGGACCAGTTAATATGTTGGTGTGTGATTTCTCTCCTCCTTCCGGCCTCCGCGGTTATGCGCGTTTTGATAAAGAAAAATTTAAAAAAACAACCATCAATGAGCAAATATCTTCAGAAACACTGTTGGGAAAAGGTACCTTAGCTTTTACTATTGACCAAGGCACCCATACACAGCCTTATCAGGGAATAGTGGCATTAGATGGAGCAAATTTACAAGAAGCTTCCCGTACCTATTTTGATCAATCAGAACAAATTCCTACCGATATACGTTTGGCTGTTGCTATATTAATTAACCGAGATCAACAAGGAAAACCACAGAAAAACTGGAGAGCAGGAGGTCTCCTAACCCAACTCTTACCCAAAGCATCATCTCAGCATCAAATATATGAACAAGATAAAAAAACAGAAGAAACGAAAACGCAACTTGAAAACCAGTGGCAAGAGGCCAAGGCATTGACAGCAACCATTGAAAGCGCAGAATTAACAGATCCCCAAGTTGGCAGTAAGCGGTTATTATTCCGTCTCTTCCATGAACAAGGTGTTAGAGTTTTTACTCCTTCTTCTCTCATCGATCAATGCTCTTGTTCACGTGAAAAAATTAAAGAAATGTTGGAAGGTTTTCCCGTTGAAGAACGCAATAAAATGGTTGAAAGTGAATATATTTCAGTCACATGTGAATTCTGTTCAACAACTTATCGTTTCAAACCACAAGAATTTTCTGAAAATGAAATGTAACAAATATTCCTCATAAAGAGGAGAATATCGGCCGCAGCTAAAATCAATTTTAGTTACGCATCTAGAACATAAAAAGGGTTAAAATAAACCAAAGAGTTAGAATGAACCTTTAGCAGTGTATTATATATCTTGTTTCCTTAGAGCTAACCGTTCTTTATTGTCTATACAATCATGCTCTTTGTTCAAGCCAACACAAATTCCATATGCTTTTAAAAAGTAACCCATTCCTTAAAATACGGTCCTTCCTCCCTGAAAAGACCTCTCTTTTATTCTTGGCATATTAGCAAGAATTGATTTCTTATCACAACCAAGTTTTTTAACGTTCTTTATAGTCGTATCAAGTTATTGATTTTAAAGATAAAAAATCTTTTAAAATCAAATGAAATTCATGAATAGAATCCTATTTTTTATTCGAACTCTCTTCATTTAGGGAGGATATCAAGTGGTAAAGGTAAAAACCATTTTCCATCTTTACCATCATATTTTAACTCAGCTTTACGACCTTCAAAAACATCCACAGAAATGTCTTTGAGGGAATGAAGATTCCGTATTGCCTCACGCTTTTGTTGGCCACATTCGTTAATATGATCATGACTCTTATGCAGAACAAAACGTTATTGTGTTGCACATTCACGGGCTTAAAAAACTTTCTTAAGGCACTCACGCCCATTTCACGACAACACTCGTGAAGGCCATACCGGTAAATTCACTGAGTATCATTATCTTTCCGCTTATGAAGGAGCAAGCCGGCACCATCATTGTATTTACCAGCCTCCAATGTAGCAATAGCCTTTGCATTAAGATGATTTATAACAGGCATTTTGCCCTTCTTCTCATGTTTTTATTCATACAATCATTTCACTTGCGAAATTCAAGGGGATAGAATGGTTTGATTTGTTTCAACAAAAGCAGGAGTGAAGTGAAGGAACTTAGAATATTCAGCTCTCTCATTCAACATGCAAAACAATTAATTAACATTATAAATCAATATCTTACCTATTTTAAGAATCAAAAAAGTGTACTTGAATATTAAAAGAGCAATTGTAATCGAGCTAAAATGAGAGTTTTATAAATCACCCTAATGCAAAAAAGCATAGTACGGAGATAGTCAATATAATAACACTCTTAGTCTGTTGCTTTATAAACAGAAGAAGAATAGCGAAAAAACTCCTTTAGCGTATATACTCTTAAGTAAAAAAACATTATGTGCTTTTTGGTAATACATATGTGCTTTTTGGTAATACAATTGTCGATAGCGTACACAAATTCAAACATCTTTCTAGAATAATTCCAATAATCAAAAATAAAGCGAGCAAATAAACATCTCATTGTTAAAAAAAATCTAAACCTCTTAAAACGTCTGTAATGTTTTGAATATTCTTTATAAAGATCACTTATTTAACAAATGTTTTTTCAGCAGAATTCTTGTTTGTAACAATTGGACGCAATCACGTGAATGTCACGATAAAATTTTGTATCCTCATAGCTTTATCGCAAAATATAACTTGTAAAATACTATAGCTAACAAAACCAAAGATAAACCTAGAAAGATCTAAACGATATTATAGCCCGTTGCTCGGCATAAAACGGCGCAGCCAAACATAAAGCGCGCCTCTACCGCCATGTTGACGAGCTGCGCGTTCAAATGCATGAACATAATACCGAAAAGCTGATGTCGATAACCAATGAGGAACAAATTTATACAAAGCACCATCACTTCCAGCTGATCGGCCTTTTCCTGTAATCACAAGCACATAACGTAATCCACTTTGCTGAGATGATTGTAGAAATTCTTTTAAGAAAAAGTAAGCTTCTTCCTGCCCATAGCCATGAAGATCAAGACACGCTTCAAGTGGATAATGACCTTTAGCAATTTTACGATGGACGACATGATCAAAGAAACGGGCCTTCTGTGTTTTGGTAATCGCCGTCGTTTCTTTTTTAACCACTGTTGGTCTTTGCTGTTCCCTCTGAGATAATGAAAAGATTGGTGATACAGGCTGTTTTTTATGATCGATCTTTATTGCATTTTTTTCGATAGAAAAATGGAATGTATTATGAAGGGGAACTATTGTATGACAAACCCTCTCCCATAAAAGACGATCCTTTGCAGTCAATAAATCCTTCTTCTCTCTCCATTTGCCCGTGGACATTGCAATCTTCAATCTCTTATAAAATTTATTTATGCGACTAAAACTTATTCATGCGACCTTATAGGCCAAAGAGAGCTTAATTTTCATCTTCCGTTGCAAAAAGTTTCCAATTTGGATCAGACGATAGGCTATTGCGAACAAAAGTCCATATATCTCTAATTTCTACAATAGCATCAGAATCACCATCGATACGCTCTCCCTGCTCATTATAGGTTACAGAAATCATTTCACTCACAATCCGTACAGTTAAAAATTGTTCCTTTTCTTGCATTTTTGCTGTGATAAACTCGATCTTATTAATTCCAACAAAAGTAAACTCAACTTTTTCATTGTTTTTTTCGCGTTGTTCAATGGCCGCACTAAAACTTTCAAAAACATCCTGAGAAAGCAACTTTTTAAGTTGATCACGATCCCCTTTAGCAAAAGCTGTTACAATCATCTCATAAGCAACTTGAGCACCTTTTATAAAAAATTGAGGAGAAAAATGAGGATCGCTCTGGCGAAGTGCCCGTAAACCTTTATTCAGTGCACTGCCCTCTGGTGAAATCGCATCAATTTCATCAAAATCACTCTTTTGTGAATTGCCCTGATGAGGGAACGAAACAGCATTATCAGCCGTTTCTGCTTCAATCTGTTTTTTAGAATGTCGAGAATAAGGATCAAAGGGAGGCTTTTCAAAACCAATCCGTTTTCCTAACACATTACGGAGTTGCACAAAAACGACAACCATAATAACAAGAGCTACGACAAGTATAATGTCAAATTCCATGGGCGTTGTTAATCTCCAAATCTAAGATGATCTGTAATAAACATTGCAGTCAATATCATTTATAAATAAATAAGTAAAATAAGGAATTTACTATTCAAATATTTTTGTAACCCTCATTCATTCATATTTTAAAAAATGTCCCCATATTTTTCTATCCTAAACATCGAGAAGGAAATTTTTGTGTGATACAGTTTTATTCTATCAATCCTCGCTTTTTTATCCTCCTTCTCATCAGCGCTTTCTTGATCGAAATCGCCGGTTTTATCTTTGTGGGAAAAGAAATTGGAATTTTAGCAACGTTAAGTTTGGTTATTCTTACAACAATAATAGGAATTACTTTGTTGCGAATACAAGGGTTTAACCTTTTTAAAAATATACAACGTGAATTTACCCAAGGACATATACTAAAAAATCATATAATGGATGATGCCTTCATCACTCTTGGTGCAATTTTGCTTATCCTTCCAGGTTTTGTAAGCGATCTTTTGGGAATTTTACTTCTTATGAAACCAGTCCGTTCCGGCATATGGTATTTCTTTTCACTCTTGAGCAACAAGATGAATCCCCATACTCAGAACAAGTCTAACATGCAAAATAAGTCTGAAAAAATTATTGATCTTAACGCAGAAGACTATCAGGTCCATAATCCTACAGAATCTCCATGGCGTAAAAATGATAATAATCATTGAAATGCTAAAAATCTGTAAGTGACTTTACAAAAATAATCAAGACAACAAGAGGATTCCTTGCAACCTTTTGCGAAGCATGATAACCAGCTTGATCTTTAGATCTAAAATAGAAATACACACAATGATGATGAGAGGTTGGTTATGGCTGAAGGTGAAATGAACAATAACGGTGGAGAGCCAGTTTTTGCTGTATTAACGCAATATTTAAAAGATTTGTCATTCGAAAATCCAAGCGCTCCCCACTCACTGCGTTCACGTGAAAAGGCACCGCAAATCGATATCAACATTAATGTTAACGCCAACCCAATTGGTGATGATAATTACGATGTCATTTTGACCCTCTCTGTCAAAGCTGATGATGACACTGAAACATTATTTCATGTAGAACTCATTTATGGTGGCGTTTTTCATATTAAAAATATTCCACAAGAACATGTGATGCCTCTTGTTTTTATTGAATGCCCCCGTCTTCTCTTTCCATTTGCGCGGCAAATTATCTCTGATGCCACCCAAAATGGTGGTTTTCCGCCTTTGTGGATTGACCCAATTGATTTTGCTGCTCTCTTCCAAAAGAGACTTGCTGAAGAACAAAAAGACAGTCAAAGTCAGGGACAACCTTCTTAAAAAATTATTTTTTTGTTTTCAAAAAGGCCCTGAAATATCATGGGCCTTTATTTTTTTATAATTTCCTCGCATGGTAAGCAGCAAGCATTGCAATATTAACAACATCTGTATCACTTCCACTAAACGGTACAATCTGGACAGATTTTTCTAATCCAATCAAAATAGGACCAATGATTGTTGCTTCACCAAGCTCTTGTAGCATTTTGCTGGCAATAGAAGACGCGTGATATCCCGGCATCACTAAAATATTAGCAGGTTCTTTTAATCCTATAAAAGGATATTGCTGCATCAACTTCGAATTAAGCGCCACATCAGCACTCATTTCTCCATCAAATTCAAAGCTAACTTTGCGTTCATGTAAAATATGAACAGCATCTTGAATATGTTGTGCAACCTGTCCTTTCATATAGCCAAAAGTAGAAAATGCTACAAAAGCTACCCGCGGTTGATATCCCAATCCACAAACAAAAGAAGCTGTCTGTTCTGCTATATCAGCAAGTTCCTCAGCATTGGGGTGTTCGTAAATAGCTGTATCCGCAATAAATACAGTGCGCCCACGACAAATAGCCATTGAAATACCAATTAACCGTTCTTTTGGTTTCTCACCAATCACGCGGCGTATATCAATCAATGCTGTTTCGTAATTGCGTGTTACTCCAGTAACCATCGCATCAACGTCACCCAACGCCACCATGCAAGCAGCAAAATAATTGCGATCATTATTGATACGACGATGACAATCACGCAACAACCAGCCTTGGCGTTGCATTTTTTTATAAAGATAATTCGCATAAGCATCTGTGCTACAGGAGAGCTTGGCATTCGTAACAGAAATACCTTCACGTTCAAGATCAATGCCAGCAACAGAGGCTGTTTCCTTCACTTGCTCTTCACGACCAATTAAAATCGCTTTTCCTAGTTTTTGATGAACATAGGAAACAGCAGCCCGCATGACTTGTTCTTCTTCACCTTCTGCAAAGACAATCTGCTTTGGTGCTTGACGAACATGATTGTAAACACCACGCATCATAGAGGAAATGGGATCACGTCTTGCATTCAAATCACGTTCATAAGCCTCTAAGTCATCAATATGTTTTTGTGCAACACCGCTTTCCATTGCTGCTGTTGCCACCGCCATAGAAACAACAGTCAACAAACGCGGATCAAAAGGAACAGGAATGATATAATTTCGACCAAATTTTAACCGCTTTCCACGATAAGCTTCGGCAACACTGTCAGGCACTTCCTCATGAGCCAATCCCGCCAGAGCTCTCGCTGCAGCAATTTTCATATCCTCATTGATAACTGTCGCACGCACATCAAGCGCACCACGAAATATATAAGGAAAGCAAAGAACATTATTAATCTGATTTGGATAATCCGAACGACCTGTTGCTACAATGGCATCATCCCGCACTTGCATAACCTCTTCCGGTGTAATTTCTGGATCAGGATTGGCCATAGCAAAAATAATTGGTTGAGGTGCCATCGACTTTACCATTTCAGGAGTAAGTGCGCCTTTAGCAGAAACCCCGAAAAACATATCAGCACCTTCCATCGCTTCAGCAAGAGTGCGTTTATCCGTTCGCACAGCATGGGCAGATTTCCACTGATTCATCCCCTCCTCACGACCTTCATAGACAACGCCTTTCGTATCACATAATATGATATTCTCCGATCGAAAACCCATCGCTTTGATTAATTCAATACAAGCAATTCCTGCAGAACCAGCGCCATTACAGACCAGGCGCGTATTTTGCATATTGCGCCCTGTTAAAGTCAAAGCATTGAGAACACCCGCAGCGACAATGATCGCTGTACCGTGTTGATCATCATGAAAAACAGGAATATTCATGATCTCACGCAAGCGACTTTCAATTATAAAACACTCCGGTGCTTTAATGTCTTCAAGATTGATACCACCAAAAGAAGGCTCCAAATGACGCACCAGATTGATAAAACTTTCCGTGTCATTCGTATCAATTTCCAGATCGATTGAATCAATATCTGCAAAGCGCTTAAAAAGGACTGCTTTGCCTTCCATAACTGGCTTAGATGCAAGTGCACCTAAATTGCCCAAACCTAAAATAGCTGTTCCATTTGATATAACAGCAACAAGATTGCCCTTTGCTGTATAATCATAAGCTAACACTGGATTTTCAGCAATCGCTTTAACAGGAACAGCAACACCTGGTGAATACGCAAGTGCTAAATCATGCTGCGTTGCCATAGATTTCGTTGCAACAATCTCAAGCTTTCCAGGACGACCACGACTATGAAAATCAAGTGCTTCTCGTTCACTCGCACTATAAATTCTTTGAGGCGTTTTCTGATCCTGATTACTTTTTTTCATCTCATTTAGCTTTCTCAAAACAGTGAAAATTCTACTCTATAATGTGTGCATCATTACCCGATTTTAAAATTTGATCCATATGTTATAAACCGCTATGCTTGCTTTAACAGAGCTGATCATATGTTTCAATTTAGAGATAATGAAGATAAATATTGAAGTAAACAAAAAAGGGTATCAAAGCCTCATTTGAAAGAGACAGACGCACAAAAATGGATAAGAAAAGTGATCATAAAAATAATTTAATCCTACAGCCACCCTCCTCACCTGCTCTCCATCAACAACGCCCAACGCCCATGATGGAGCAATATATAGAGATCAAAGCAGTTAATAATGACTCCCTTCTCTTTTATCGAATGGGTGATTTTTATGAATTGTTTTTTAATGATGCAATTGAAGCCGCTCAAGCTTTAGGAATCACACTCACAACACGTGGAAAACATTTGGGTGAAGATATTCCTATGTGTGGTGTTCCCGTACATGCTGCGGATGATTATTTGCAAAAACTGATTGCCTGTGGTTATCGCGTTGCTGTTTGTGAACAAACAGAAGATCCTGCAGAAGCTAAAAAACGTGGAGCAAAATCGGTTGTTCGGCGCGATGTCGTTCGTCTTGTCACACCTGGAACCATAACAGAAGAAAAGCTCCTTGATCCAACGCGTGCAAATTATCTTATGACACTTGCCCGCATAAAAACCAGCGATGGAGAAGAATTTGCCCTTTCTTGGATTGATATCTCGACAGGCATCTTTCGTGTCATGGAAAGCCGCAATGAAAAGCTTTTAGCAGATATTATGCGTGTGGATCCTCAAGAAATCATTGTCGCTGATTCTTTTTTTCATGATAAATCTCACAAATCACTTTTTGATATTCTCGGCCGTATTATTTCACCTCAACCCATTAGCCTTTTTGAGGTAATCACTGCTGAACGCGATATTTGTAGTTATTTTAAACTCTCAACCCTTGAAGGTGTTGCTGATTATTCACGCCCCGAACTCTCCGCAATCGTTGCTGCCATTCGTTATATCGAAAAAACGCAAATCACACATCGCCCCCCTCTCATGCGTCCTGAACGTCAAAATGAAAGTGCTACCCTTTTCATTGATGCAGCAACCAGAATGAATCTTGAACTTATTCGAACAATATCCGGTCAACGCGATGGTAGTTTATTAAAAGCTATTGATCGTACCGTCACGGGAGGGGGATCACGCCTTCTCGTCGATCGCCTCATTGCTCCTCTCACCACACCTGCGGCTATTGACAGACGTCTAGATTCCATCGACTTTTTTCTACGCAACCCATCCCTTGCAGAAGCCATAAAGCTGACTTTAAAAGGGGGACCAGATATGCCGCGGGCAGTTTCTCGATTAGCTCTTGGTAGAGGAGGTCCCCGTGATATGGCAACAATCCAGCGCGGCTTTGAAATCGTTCGTGAACTTCATCAGCTTCTTAACAATGAATTGCTTCCTCAGGAAATAAGTGATGTACAACAGACTTTTTCACATTTACCTACGGCTTTGCATTTACATCTAGAACAAGCGTTAGCCGATGACCTTCCCCTCCTTAAACGTGATGGTGGTTTCATTCGTCCTCAATACCATAAAGAGCTCGATGAAATGCGCGCTTTACGCGATGAATCTCGCCGTGTTATTGCTGAACTTCAAGCACAATATGCTCAAGAAACAGATATTAAAACACTCAAAATCAAGCATAACAATATTCTAGGCTATTTTATTGAAGTAACCAATGGACAAGCGTCTGCTCTTACAAATAGCCCACAAGCTAAAGCTCGTTTTATCCATAGACAAACAATGGCAAATGCTATGCGCTTTACCACAACAGAGCTTGCCGATCTTGAAAGCCGTATTGCTCATGCCGCTAACCATGCACTCACACTCGAATTAGAAATTTTTGAAACTCTTGCTCATGAAATTACCGAACAGGTTGATTTTATCCGTAAAGCCTCTGAAGCACTCGCTGTTTTAGATGTCACTGTTGCTTTAGCACATCTTGCTGAAGAACAAGGATATTGTCGTCCTAAAGTTGATCAATCACTTACCTTTCATATCACAGCAGGGCGTCATCCTGTCGTAGAACAAGCACTACGAAAACAAGCAGCAGAACCATTTGTTGCCAATAACTGTGATCTCTCTGTACAAGAAAATCATCAATATGCAGCAATTTGGCTTTTGACAGGTCCCAATATGGGAGGAAAATCAACCTTTTTGCGGCAAAATGCTCTTATTGCTATTATGGCGCAAATGGGTTCTTTTGTTCCAGCTACTACAGCACATATTGGCGTTGTTGATCGTTTGTTTAGTCGTGTTGGTGCTTCTGATGATCTTGCACGTGGACGTTCAACTTTTATGATGGAAATGGTCGAAACAGCAACGATTCTTAATCATGCTAGCAGTCATTCCCTCGTTATTCTTGACGAAATTGGACGAGGCACATCGACCTTTGATGGACTTTCTATTGCTTGGGCTGCTGTTGAATATCTTCATGAAGTCAATCACTGTCGTGCTATTCTCGCTACACATTTTCATGAAATGACAGCACTCACGCAAAAACTTGATCGCCTCCATAATGTAACAATGAAAGTCAAAAATTGGGATGGCGATGTCGTGTTTCTTCATGAAGTTGCAAAAGGAGCTGCTGATCGATCCTACGGTGTACAAGTTGCTAAACTTGCTGGACTTCCTGAAGCCGTTATTACACGTGCTACGGATGTTCTCTACCAATTAGAACAAGGTGAAATGGCAGGAAAAGGGCATAAATTAATTGATGATCTCCCGCTCTTTTCCCTTCAAGCACCATCTTCTGTAAATGACAAAACAAATAAACATTCTATACTTCATGAAGCTTTAGAAAATATCCATCCTGATGAACTCTCTCCTAAACAAGCTTTAGAGGCACTCTATCACCTCAAACAACTTGAAAAAAATCATCCCTCATAGGAACACTATACAAAGTGCTATTTCATGACTATTATTAATGTATGATTATTTATTCATATTATTCTTGCTTTTTCTTGCAATGTATTGATCAGCATTAGAAGAAAAGCTAGCGTGTAAGAGTAACAAGCCAGCGCCATCATTGTATTTACTGCCCCCCAATATTCCGACACCCCTTGCATTAAGACGATTCATAACAGGCATTTTTACCCCTTTTTAAACGGATTTTTGCCCATACATCAACCACACTTATGATATGCAAGAAAGTAATTTTAATTGATTGAATATAAGAGGGTTTGAGACGAAAGAAATCTTATAATTTTCGGGGATATCATTCAACATGCAAAAAATAAATTATCATTATAAATCAATGTGTTGTTATAAGATTCAGCCTCTCATATAAAAAATCCACGGCAATTTGTAAATCATATTCACAATAGCTTGAAATACTCCGTCAAGTTCATTCAAACGAATCACTTGCAATATTGCGCAAGAGATGCTCGAATTTCTAAAAAACGCTCATTCATAAAATAATTTTTTTACTATAGTTAAATGTTACGAACCGCTCCTTTAGAAGCAGAAGTCGTCATTGCTGCATATGCTTTTAAAGCCTTTGATACCTTACGTTTACGCACCTCTGTGGGTTGCCAGGCCGTCTTTCCTTTTGCTTCCATTTTTGCACGACGACACACCATCTCAGCATCATCAACCAACATATGAATGGTACGATTAGGAATATCTATTTCTATAATATCACCCTCTTCCACCAAAGCAATTGCTCCTCCTTCAGCTGCTTCTGGTGAAATATGCCCAATAGAAAGCCCTGAACTTCCCCCTGAAAAACGGCCATCTGTTATAAGCGCACAGACTTTGCCTAATCCTTTGGATTTGAGATAGCTCGTTGGATAGAGCATTTCTTGCATCCCCGGTCCACCACGAGGACCTTCATAACGGATTAAAACAATATCACCTGATTGAATTTTGTCGTTCAAGATTGCCGCAACAGCCGAATCTTGGCTCTCAAAAATCCTTGCTGGACCTTTAAAAGTTAAAATCGACTGATCAACACCTGCTGTTTTTACAATACAGCCATCTTCTGCAAGATTTCCATAAAGAACTGCCAATCCTCCATCTTGCGAATAGGCATGTTCTCTGTCCCGAATCACACCATTTTTACGATCAAGATCAAGGGTATCATAGCGACGAACTTGACTAAAAGCTGTTTGTGTTGGAAACCCACCTGGTGCTGCACGATAAAATTCATGAATCGCTGTTTCATGTGCTTGTTTCACATCCCAGTGCTCAAGAGCTTCTTTCATCGTTTTCGCATGAACCGTATAGGCAGATGTGTCAATGAGACCTGCTGCATCCAGTTCTCCTAAAAGCCCCATAATACCACCAGCACGATGAACATCCTCCATATGCACATTAGCAACAGCAGGGGCAACCTTACATAAAACAGGCACACGACGTGAAAGGCGATCAATATCTGTCATGGTAAAATTGATCTCACCCTCTTGTGCTGCAGCCAAAAGATGCAAGACAGTATTGGTTGATCCCCCCATGGAAATATCTACGGTCATTGCATTTTCAAAAGCCTTGCGTGAAGCAATAGAACGCGGCAAAACTGTTTCATCATTCTTTTCATAGTAACGCTTGACCAGCGCAACAATCTGCCTTCCAGCTTCTTCAAAAAGCATTCGTCTATCTGAATGAGTCGCTAACACTGACCCGTTTCCAGGAAGAGAAAGCCCTAATGCTTCGGTCAAACAATTCATAGAATTTGCTGTAAACATCCCTGAACAAGAACCACATGTAGGACAAGCAGCCCGTTCTATCTCCGCAACTTCTTCTTCTGAATTATACTCTGAAGCCGCAGCAATCATTGCGTCAACTAAGTCAACAGTAAGATCTTGACCTTTCCATTTAATCTTACCGGCTTCCATAGGACCACCTGAAACAAAAATTGTTGGAATATTCAACCGCAAAGAAGCCATTAACATACCAGGTGTAATTTTGTCACAATTGGAAATACAGACAAGTGCATCAGCACAATGTGCATTGACCATATATTCAACAGAGTCCGCAATGATTTCACGCGAAGGCAAAGAATAAAGCATCCCATCGTGCCCCATAGCAATTCCATCATCTACAGCGATTGTGTTAAACTCTTTCGCAACACCACCAGCAACAGCTATTTGGTCTGCCACCAGCTGCCCAAGATCTTTTAAATGGACATGCCCTGGTACAAATTGTGTAAAAGAATTCGCAATAGCAATAATGGGTTTACCAAAATCACTATCTTTCATCCCTGTTGCACGCCAAAGACCACGGGCTCCTGCCATATTGCGTCCGTGGGTTGATATTCTTGAACGGTAAGAAGGCATTATTTTTTCCCCTCAAATAATTCCATTTTTTCTGTTGTGCTGTAAGCTAACCTTAAAAACAAGAGCGCATGCATAAAAAAGAAAAAAATACCTCTTTTGAGACATTTAAATCACAAAATGCGAAGTTAACCATAAACCTCGTGCGACAGTATTTTTCATACTCTCATAAAGCTTCTTTTTATCGTTTTTACCGCTGCTCTTTTTTACATATGATGTTTATCGACATAAAAACGCGCCTTTTCATATGCATCTGATGAATATCACGCACTTATTTTTTCGCTTTTATGACAGTAAAGCTCTATAAATAATAAAAAAGCATGGTCAAAAACCGCAAATAAATATTGTTTAAGAACCATTAAAAAATTACAAGGCAAGAGCAACACCAACCACACCTGCATCCCTTAAAATGCATAAATTTCTGTTATATGATGATGCCTTATTAGTAAAAATCTGTACCTTTTTGGTGGAGCTAAGCGGGATCGAACCGCTGACCTCTTGCATGCCATGCAAGCGCTCTCCCAGCTGAGCTATAGCCCCACATAAAGGTGGATTCTTTTCCCAAAGAACGGTAAACAATCTCAAGAGGGTTTCTAAAACGAGAGAAAGCGAAGATCAAGAAGAATTTGCATGCAATAAAAAGGAGACCTTCTTTCTTCTCTTAAAAATCGTCTCTTAAAGATCGTCATCGTTAGAAACACCACCTCCGATAATACCAGTAACGTCATCATCGTCATCGTCTTCATCGTGAGACAAAAACGTGTCATCGTCATCACCAAGATCCACATCACTATCTTCCAAATCAGGAAGATCATCATCTTTAGAATCGTCATCATCCTCTTCAAGAAGCATAAAAGCAGACTTTTCAAGTGCTGTATCAAGTTCTTCCGCATCGACTTCTTCTTCATTACTTGCTTCAGCTGCTGCAACTTCAAAATAAGAGCGCGGGTAAGAAATTCCCGTATAAGGTGATACAATAGGGTCGCGATTAAGATCATAAAACTTTTTTCCTGTTTCTGGATCAATACGCTTCGTTCCAAGTTCTTGTTTTGCCATGAACCATCCCTCTTTGATTAACTACAATTGCGTTAAAAGATAAATTTTACGGTCCTTAATCGAAAAATAATGCCTTTGTCAAAGATAAATCCCTCGTTCCACATAGATTTTCTCATGACGCTTGTCAAAGCATGTGCTAAAAAGTGCTTCTTTAATAAAATTCAGTTAAGAATAGATAGAACTTCTATGCAAAAAGCAATCCCTATAACCGCCTATAAATCTACCAGTCTTTCTGGAAAAATTAAAATACCAGGAGATAAATCGATCTCCCATAGATCTCTTATATTGGGAGGGATAGCAAGTGGTGAAACACATATCTACGGACTGCTTGAAAGCGAAGATGTTCTCAATACAGCCGCTGCTATGCAAGCTCTGGGTGCTTATATTCAAAAGAAAAATGATCTCTGGGTCATACGAGGAACTGGAAATGGCTGCCTTTTGACCGCAGAGAACCCTTTAGATTTCGGAAATTCTGGAACAGGTGTTCGCCTTGTTATGGGATTAGTTGGTCCTTATCATATGAAAACAACTTTTACCGGGGATGCCTCTCTTTCCAAACGCCCAATGGGCCGTATTCTCGATCCCCTCCGTTTAATGGGTGTGGAAATTGAAGCAACTCAAGGCAACCATCTGCCTTTAACGCTTTATGGCCCTAAAACAGCTAACCCGATTCGCTACCGTATGCCAATGGCTTCTGCCCAAGTTAAATCAGCCGTCCTTCTTGCTGGGCTTAATACTGCTGGTACCACAACTGTTATTGAACCCATTCCCACACGTGACCATACCGAAAAAATGTTAAAAGCATTTGGTGCTGAACTTGAGATAGAAACAGATGCTCAAGGCACGCGTTTTATTCATCTCAATGGACAAACACACCTTAGCGGACAAACTATTGATATCCCAGGAGACCCTTCTTCTGCTGCTTTTCCGCTTATCGCCGCCCTTCTTGTAGAAGATTCTGATATCACCATTGAAAATGTTCTTATCAATCCTTCTCGAATAGGACTTATCGAAACATTATGGGAAATGGGTGCGCAAATTGAGTTTTTAAACCAACGCCAAACAGGTGGAGAAGATGTTGCCGATCTGCGGGTTAAATCCTCAACGCTAAAAGGTGTAACGACCCCCAAAGAACGTGCTCCATCAATGATTGATGAATACCCCGCCTTAGCCGTAGCGGCAGCCTTTGCTGAAGGCAAAACCGTTATGCTCGGAATTGAAGAATTGCGTGTTAAAGAATCAGATCGACTCTCTGCACTTGCTCAAGGATTAAAAATGAATCATGTCGAGTGTGATGAAGGTCAAGATTTCCTCATCGTTCATGGAAAAGGTTCCCAAAAAGGATTAGGGGGGGGAAATGTTACCACATATCTTGATCATCGAATTGCCATGTGTTTTCTTATCTTCGGGCTTGCATCAGAAAAGCCTGTTACTATTGATGATAAAAGAATGATCGCTACGAGCTTCCCAGAATTTATCCCTTTCATAACACAACTTGGGGGAAAAATCTCTTGAAACCTTTTGTTATTGCAATTGATGGACCCGCAGCCTCAGGAAAAGGGACATTAGCACGAAAAATTGCTACTCATTATCATCTGCAACATCTCGACACTGGTCTTACTTATCGCGGTGTTGCTCATGCACTTCTACAACAAAACTTAGCTCTCGATGATGAAAAAAGTGCTCTTGCTTGTGCCATAGAGCTTGATTTTCATACTTTAAATCCAGCTCTTCTCTCTTCTCATGAACTTGGTGAAGCCGCTTCACAAATAGCACTCAACCCTGCTATACGCGAAATTCTTGTCGCCAAACAACGTGACTTTGCTAAAATTTTACCCGGTAGTGTGCTTGATGGACGTGATATTGGCACTGTTGTCTGCCCCGATGCTGATATTAAATTTTATGTTATAGCCAATGTTCAAACACGCGCAAAACGTCGCTATCAGGAGATTTTAAAAAAAGGCATACAAGCAGATTACCATGAAATCTTAGCTCAACTTGAACAACGTGACAGTCGCGATACAACACGTAAACAAAGTCCTTTAAAGCCAGCGAAAAACGCCCACTTGCTTGATACATCAGAATTGAGTATAGAAGCAACATTTGCAGTTGCATGCACTTTTATTGATCCAATCATAAAAGTGCATATAATTGAATGAAATCGTTAAGGTGATTTTCGGCCTAGCGCTAATTTTTCTTCCTATTTAAGAAAAAAGGCATGAAGTTACCCAGTGTTAACACCAACCTAGCGCTTATGCCTTATTACAATTAAGGTATGTATCAGGAGTTCTTATGTCACAATACAATCCCACAACAGCGGATTTTGAAGCTCTTTTAACAGAATCTTTTCAAACCAATGATCTTAATGAAGGATCCGTTGTTAAAGGTCATGTCATCGCAATCGAAAAAGATATAGCCATTATTGATGCTGGACTTAAAGTCGAAGGACGTATTCCACTCAAAGAATTTGGAGCTAAAGGAAAAGATGGTTCCTTAAAAGTTGGCGATGAAGTTGAAGTTTACATTGAGCGCATTGAAAATGCCATGGGTGAAGCTGTTCTATCGCGTGAAAAAGCACGGCGCGAAGAAAGCTGGATTCGTTTAGAAGAAAAATTCAATGCTGGAGCACGCGTTGATGGCGTTATCTTTAGCCAAGTTAAAGGAGGATTTACAGTCGATCTCGATGGTGCTGTTGCTTTCTTGCCTCGCAGCCAAGTCGATATTCGACCCATTCGCGATGTTTCACCTTTCATGCACAATTCGCAATCCTTTGAAATTTTAAAAATGGATCGTCGTCGTGGCAATATTGTTGTTTCACGTCGTACTGTCTTAGAGGAAAGTCGTGCCGAGCAGCGTTCAGAAATCGTACAAAATCTTGAAGAAAACCAAATCGTTGAAGGTGTTGTTAAAAATATCACTGATTATGGTGCCTTTGTCGATCTTGGTGGAATTGATGGCCTCTTGCATGTTACAGATATGGCTTGGCGCCGTGTTAACCACCCATCTGAGGTGCTCACAATTGGACAAACTATTAAAGTGCAAATCATTCGTATCAATCAAGATACACACCGTATCTCTCTTGGTATGAAACAGCTTGAAAGTGATCCTTGGGAAACCATCAGCGCTCGATATCCTGTTGGTAAAAAAATTACTGGTGCTGTTACCAACATCACTGATTACGGTGGTTTTGTTGAAATAGAGCCCGGAATCGAAGGATTGATCCACGTTTCCGAAATGAGTTGGACAAAGAAAAATGTTCATCCAGGAAAACTTCTTTCCACATCGCAAGAAGTGGAAGTGGTGGTTCTGGAAATTGATCCTTCTAAACGACGTATTTCTCTTGGCTTAAAACAAACATTTGAAAATCCATGGATTGCTTTTGCCAACAAATTTCCTGTTAATTCACAAATTGAAGGAGAGGTCAAAAACAAAACAGAGTTTGGTCTCTTCATTGGGCTTGAAGGTGATGTTGACGGCATGGTTCATCTTTCCGATCTTGATTGGAATCGCCCTGGTGAGCAAGTCATTGATAATTACAATAAAGGTGATATCGTTAAAGCTGTCGTCCTGGACGTTGACGTTGAAAAAGAACGTATTTCTCTTGGAATTAAACAACTTTCCAATGATAAAGTTGGAGAAGCTGCTGCTGCTGGAGAACTTCGCAAAGGTGTTGTCGTAACATGTGAAGTGACTGCGGTTAATGACAATGACATTGGTGTGAAATTGATTGACCACAATCTTGAAACAACCATTCGTCGCGCTGACTTAGCTCGTGATCGTGATGAACAGCGCCCTGAACGTTTTTCAATTGGTCAAAGAATTGATGCGCGCATCACTGCATTTGATAAAAAAACACGTAAACTTTCAGTGTCTATCAAAGCTTTAGAAATTGCTGAGGAAAAAGAAGCTGTTGCACAATATGGTTCTACAGACTCAGGCGCTTCTCTTGGCGATATTCTCGGCGCAGCTTTGAAAAAACAAGAACAAGATTAATGTTCAATTGTTAACACAATGATTAAAATTAAGGTCGCTTTTCTTTCTAGCGGCCTTTTTTATTTTTTAAAGAAGTTGTCTGCTGATTTCTGCAATAATCTCTTCAAAAATTGTAAAGACTCTTAAAGAAAAATAAAAAATTTGTTTTTTCTATGAACTGCTCATTATTAAGATAAAGTGCTTACAGCCTCTTAAACATAAAGAAACCATGTAATTGAATAGCAATAGAAAATTATGGCACTTACAATCTCTTTCATGAAGTGGTTTTGTTCTCAACAAACTGAAACCCATTTTCTCACTCAAACCAATTTTCCCCTTCGTTCAACTTATAAATCACAGGATGAATTGTATAAATTAGGCCATGATATTGCCTCTCAAAAAGAAATCTTACTTCCTGAATATAAAGGAGAAAATAATTTTCATAGAAGGTTAAATGAAAATGCCAAACTTATTCTCCATGCCTTTCAGACCAGCGATATTGCTGCTTGGAATGATGAAACCATTTCTCCAGCTGCGCAATGGCTCATTGATAATCATTATACTATTGACAAAACGATACAACAACTGCGTCGTAATTTATCCAAGTCCTTCATCAAGCAACTTCCCGTTTATAAACAAAATACAGGCATACCACGTATCTTTGCTTTAACTTGGCTTTATATTGCTCATACAGATAGTGGATTTTCACAAAAAACACTCACGGCCATGATCAAAGGATTTCAAGAAATTTGTACCCTTAAAATTGGTGAATTATGGGCACTTCCTTCTGTCATGCAAATGTTGTTAATTGAAAATGTGTGTCGTCTTTCACAGCATATTGAAAAAACACGGTCTATGCGCCATCTTGCGCATAAAGTCGCTGATAAAATTTCTCTTGCAGACAATGAAACAAAATTACACACTCTTTTTACGCGCTATGAATCGTTCACTGCTGATCCAACCTTTTCAACGCATTTATTCTACCGTCTCCGTAGTGCATCTGTAGATACAACAACCGCATTAACTTGGCTTGAAAAGCAATTACAAAGCCGAGGTAGTAATTTAGAAATTGTGACAGCGGATGAACATACCCGCCAAGCAGCAAATGGTGTAACTATGGGCAATATTATCCGTGCCCTTAAAGCCATTGATGATGTTGATTGGACAGTATGGTTTGAAACTATCAGTTCTGTGGACTCCATTTTGCGTGAAAATAGTGATTTTTCCGAAATTGATTCTCGTTCACGCAATCTCTATCGACAAGTCATCGAAAAAATTGCACATCTTTCACCTCTTAGTGAACTAGAAGTTGCACGTAAAGCTGTAGAAATGGCACACTCTTCCTCTAAAGAATCTTCTCATCGTAGTCATTCCTCTGTTGGCTGGTATCTCGTTGATGATGGGCGTTACGCTTTTGAAAAAGCTTGTAGATACACGCCTCCTCTTTTCATAAAATGGGCACGAGCTTTCTCTTCTTTACGAATAAAAACTATTGCAATTCCTGTTTCTTTTTTAACCTTTGCTTTTTTGCTTACAACTTATTTTCTATTATCGACATCTAGCATAGCTCCATGGATGACTATTTTCTTTACCGCATTAGCGCTTTTTCCTGCTATGGATGCGGCCTTTGCCTTCTTCAACACTGTTGTTTCATGGATTATTCCATCAAAACAACTCATTGGTTATGAATATAAAGAGGGGATTCCTAAAAATGCACGCACAATGGTTGTCGTGCCTACTCTTATTTCATCCCATGAGTATATTGATGAGCAAGTGCGTAATCTTGAAGTACACTATCTTTCTAATCCGAAAGGTGCCATTCATTTTGCGCTCGTAACGGATTGGAGTGATGCTCCTTTCGAACAAACGCAAGATGATCTTGATCTTCTGCATTATGCACAAAAAAAAATTGATCAACTCAATCGTTGTTATCATCGTGATGATATCCCCATTTTTTTTCTTTTACACCGTCGGCGTCTTTATAATACCAGTGAAAAATGCTGGATGGGATGGGAGCGAAAGCGAGGAAAACTTTATGAACTTAATCTGTTATTAAGAGGCGATAAAAATACAAGCTTTTACCCTCCCAATCCACTTCTTCCCATGAATTGCCGTTTTGTTATGACGCTCGATTCAGACACACGTCTTACCCATGAAAGTGTGACAAAACTTGTTGGAAAACTTAACCATCCGCTCAACCAACCGATCTTTAATACACAAAATAAAAAAATTGTAAAAGGTTATAGCATTTTACAACCTCGTATGACACCTTCCCTTACAACAGGAAAAGAAACATCAATTCTGCAACGTATTTTTTCTACGAACCGTGGCCTTGACCCTTATGTCTTTGCCGTTTCTGATACTTATCAAGATCTTTTGGGAGAAGGAACTTTCATTGGTAAAGGCCTTTATAATCTTGATGCATTTCAACAGTCCCTTGAAGGAAAGATTAAAGAAAATACCGTTCTTAGTCACGATCTCTTAGAAGGAGGATATGCACGCACTGCATTGGTCAGTAATGTAGAAATGATCGAGGATTATCCAACAACCTACAATATTGATGTTATGCGTCATCATCGTTGGACTCGCGGTGATTGGCAACTGTTGCCTTATCTGTTTTCCCCCAAGAAAATCAGTTCCACAACACGTTGGAAAATGCAAGATAATCTGCGTCGTTCTCTCACACCACTTATGTGGATAATCGCTGCCTTCGCAGGGTGGTCTTTTTTACCATTAAAGAGTGCAATCATCTGGCAAATATTCCTGCTGTTTAGTCTCTTCGTCTCACCAATTTTAGGCGTATTACAAACTCTTGTTCCATCCACTATTGATTATTCTCTGCAAGGGTATTTTCAATTAATTTTGAACAAGATTGTCCTTACGGGTGCAAATATCTTTCTTAAACTTATATTTCTTGCCCATTCAGCTTATTTTATGACTGATGCCATCATCCGCGCACTCTATCGCATGACAATTTCAAAAAAACATCTTCTTGAATGGAAAACTTCTGCTGCAACAAAGACAATGCCCAACAGTTTAGGCTTTTATATCCTTACAATGTGGACTGCATCGCTTATTGGTATTCTTGCCATAACATTACCTTTCTTTTTTAAGAGTTCCTCAAGCTTTATTGCTTTGCCTTTTGGACTTGCATGGTTCTTTTCACCCTTAATTGCGTGGTTTGTTAGCCAACCTTCAGAATTTCAAAACACCCTTGATATCTCTTCCGAAGACAAAAAAACACTACGATCTATTGCACGACGGACATGGCTTTATTATGCAACCTTCGTCAATGCACAAAGCAATTACTTACCACCTGATAATTTTCAAGAAGATCCTGAACCTCTTATTGCGCATCGTACATCTCCTACGAATATTGGAGTTTATCTTCTTTCCACTATTGCTGCACGTGATTTTGGCTGGATTAGCTTTGAAGAAACTCTTACCCGTGTTGAATATACATTAAACTCTCTTGCAAAAATGGAAAAATTCCGTGGACACCTCTACAATTGGTACGCAACGGATACACTCACCCCTCTCTTGCCAACTTATATATCAACAGTTGATTCAGGAAATCTCGCCGGTCATTTGGTGACACTCTCTTCAGCCTTAAGAGAATGGGCTGAAAAACCTTATGTCTTTTTCCAAAGTGATCGAATGGGCCTCTGGGATGTCTATGCTATTCTCGAAGAAACTGTAAAAGAAATTCCTAATAATCAATCCAACGCATATTCCTTACGCCAGCGAATCGAAGAGCATATCTCTAACTTTCATCGCTCCATGTGCGCTTTTATAGAAACATCAGAGACAGCCTCTTTCTCTATCACAAACCTTTTACTTAACGCCCGCAATATTGAACACTTAATAGAGGAATTTCATCAAAAAACGCAAACTGTAGAATCTGCCCGCGCACAATGTTGGGCTCAACGCCTCGTAGAAACATGCCAAGCACATCATCATGATAACAACCGGATTCATGATACCAAAAAAATACGTCAAAAATTAGATACTTTAGCTACAAAAGCACGACAAATAGCCTTTAATATGGAATTTGATTTTCTAGAACAGCCTGAACGGCAACTCTTGTCCATTGGTTATCGTGTTCAGGAAAACAAACTTGATGAAGGCTGTTATGACCTTTTGGCTTCAGAAGCACGCCTCTCGAGCTTTTTTGCTATCGCAAAAGGCGATATAAAATACAAACATTGGTTTCATCTTGGTCGATTGCTCATCCCAATTGGTGGGAAAGGTGCGTTATTATCGTGGTCTGGCTCCATGTTCGAATATCTAATGCCATCTCTTATTATGCATGAACCTAAAGGTTCAATCCTCAATCAAACAAATAGATTAATTGTTCGTCATCAAATACAATATGGTCATGCAAAAAAATTGCCATGGGGCATTTCAGAAGCCGCATTTAATGCACGCGATCATTTAATGAATTATCAATATGCTAGCTTTGGGGACCCAACCCTTGGACTCAAACGTGGTTTATCACGTAACGCAGTTATTGCTCCTTATGCAAGCCTTTTAGCAGCACAATATATGCCAACCCATGCCGTAAAAAATTTAAAACAACTTCGTAATCTTGGCGCTTTAGGAGCATATGGTTATTACGATTCTGTCGATTTTACGCCTTCACGTGTTCAAAAGGGAGAAAAATACGCCATTGTACGTAACTATTATGCACATCATCATGGTATGTCAATTCTTGCTATCAACAATGTCATTTTCGAAGGACGTATGCGTAATCGTTTTCATCATGACACAGTCATTGAAGCAACACAATTGTTATTACATGAAAGAGCGCCACATCAAATTCCCATTATTCACACAAAAGTTGCCAATCCCACTCGCAATAACGCCCAGGAATTTGATAATACCTCTACCCGTATCATTACGAACCCACTTCTTAAACCACGTGCAACTTTACTTTTATCTAATGGCGTTTATTCTACAATGTTGACAGCCAATGGTTCAGGCTACAGCCGTTGGCATGATTATACGATTACGCGCTTTATTCCTGATGCTACAGAAGATCAACAGGGACTTTTATTTTTTCTACGTGATATGCATAGTGGACGTTGGTGGTCTGTTACAGGTGAGCCAACACGCGTTGCTGAAGAAGAAGCAATTAGCATTTTCACCGATGAAAAAGCTGACTATATGAAAATGGTTGATGGCATAAAATCAACACTCGAATGTCTCGTTACATCTGAAAGCAATGGTGAAGGACGGCGTCTCCAACTTATAAATATGACCAACAAAGACCGCTTCATTGAAGTTACCTCCTATGGTGAATTAGCGCTCGCAACTATCGACACAGACTGCGCCCATCCTGTTTTTTCACATATGTTTATAGAAACAGAAATCGCTGAAGACAGAAGAACAATTTTTGCCAAAAGACGCAAACGCTCTCCTAGTGATCCTGAAATCCATATTGCCCATTTTGTGAGTGATATTATGAATAGTATCCAAGAAACAGAAGCTGAAACAGACCGTTCTCTGTTTATTGGTCGAGGTAGATCCATTCATCGACCTGCTGCATTTGATCAAAATGCTCGTTTTAGCAACAGTCAAGGCTGCGTACTTGATCCAATCATCTCACTTCGCTGCCGTGTAAAAATTCCGGCACATGAAAAAGTCGAACTCATTTTTTGGACTTTTGCTGCTCATGAAAAAGAAACTTTGCACAATCATATTAAACATTATCGACAGCCCAATATATTCCAACAAGAATTTTCAATGGCATGGACACGTTCACAGGTCTCGCTCTATCAACGTGATATAAACCTTAAAGAAGCTCTTACTTATCAAAAATATGCAACACCGCTTATTTATCCAGATCATACATGGCGCTTTCCCCCTGAAATACTAGCAAAAACTCTTGGAAAACAATCTGATCTTTGGCCAATGTCCATTTCAGGAGATATCCCTATCTGCCTTTTAAGATTAGATAATGAAATGGATATAACTGTCCTTCGCGAACTCCTTAAAGCACATGAATATTGGCGTATACGTGGTCTCATTGTTGACCTTGTTATTTTAAATGAGCAAGCCTTTTCCTATATACAAGATACGCAACGCGCTATTGAATGGGTATGCGAATCCTACCGCCATCACACGCATAACATGGATGAACGCCAACATATTTTTACTCTTCGGCGTGATCAAATGAATGAACAAAGTTTCAAAACACTTCTTGCATCAGCCCGTATCATCCTTCATGCGCAAAATGGATCTTTGTCTGAACAGCTTAAACGTATGGAAAATATTGACTCTGATCTAGCAACACGTAACAGTAATCAAGAATTTGATAGTAAATTCAATGACAGCAAATATGATAAAAAAAAGCAAATAGCGACACCAACTAAACCCAATCTCTTTACTTCGATTGGTCTTATTGGCCAACAAAAAGCCTCACCTCTTGCTATAAATGGCAAAGATCTAAAATATTGGAATGGTTACGGTGGCTTTAATCATGACAATCATTATGTTATCCGTCTTCATGGACACACAACGACACCACACCCGTGGATTAATGTCATTGCTAACCACGGCTTTGGATTTCATGTCTCTGCTGAAGGTGCACTCTTTACCTGGGCTAACAATAGTCGTGATTACCAATTAACGCCTTGGGCAAATGATCCTGTTTCTAACCGTCCAGGAGAAGCCCTTTATCTGGTAGATCGCCTAACTTTAAAACGTTTCTCACCCGTTTCTGCCGTTGAATGTGATAAAAATGTTGTTTATGAAGCCTGTCATGGTTTTGGATTCTCAACATTTAAATCTACACATTCAGAAATTGTATTAGAGCTTACTCATACTCTCGATCAAGAAAAACCTGTTCGCTTTTCACGTCTCATTCTGAAAAATGAAGGGAAAAAGTTGCGCAGTTTACGCCTCTATAATTATGTTGAATGGGTTTTAGGTAATATCCGCACAAAATATGCACCTTTTATCTTTCCTTCTTATGATGCCCAACGTGGTGCACATTTTATTCAAAATCCTTATCACATCGAAAAATCTCAACAAGTGACATTTTTATCAGCATCGCAAATGCCAACCAGCACCACCACCAATCGGAGTGAATTTATTGGTTCCACAGGAACTGTTATACATCCACATGCTATCCGAAAAGCTGGTGCCCTTTCAAATAGGGTTGAAGCAGGAAGTGATCCTTGCTCGGCATTCGCTTATGATATTGATCTTTTACCAGGAGAAACAAAAGAAATAATCTTTTATCTTGGCAGTGCAGAAAACAGGCAAGAAGCTGAAAAATTATTAGACCACGTGCGTACAAGTGATTTTGCAACCCTCTTAACACAGCAAAAACAACAATGGAGTGATTTTGTTTCTGCTTTCCAAGTGAAAACACCTGATCCTTCTTTTGATATTATGGTCAATCACTGGCTTCCTTATCAAATTTATGTATGCCGTATGATGGCGCGTACAGCTTTTTATCAAGCAAGTGGTGCTTTTGGCTTCCGTGATCAATTGCAAGACAGCTTGTCCTTGTTATTATTAAAACCACAACTCGCGCGTGAACAACTGTTAAATGCCGCAGCGCATCAATTTCTCGAAGGGGACGTACAACATTGGTGGTTGCCTGATACCAATGCTGGTGTTCGTACACGCATTTCTGATGATATCGTCTGGCTTGCATATGGAACAGCTCTTTATGTCAATACGACTGGTGAATATGAATTTCTTGATACCCTCATTGCTTTCATTGAAGGCGCCGCTTTGAATATCGAACAACATGATGCTTATTTTCAGCCTACACAATCTTCAAAGGTCGCAACGCTTTATGAACATTGTGCTTTCGCTTTAGATCTTGCCATCGAACGCTGTGGACAACATGGGCTCCCACTTATCCTAGGCGGTGATTGGAATGATGGTATGAATTTGGTAGGAATTAAAGGAAAAGGGGAAAGCACTTGGCTCGGTTGGTTTCTTGGCACCACATTACAAGCATTCATCACCATTGCCAAAAACCGTGGTGACAGCAGCCATATACAGGCATGGGGTGCATATCTTGAACGTTTAAAAAAATCTCTAGAAAAAAACGGTTGGGATGGTGCTTGGTATCGACGTGGTTACTTTGATGATGGAACTCCTCTTGGTTCCCAAATAAATGATGAATGCCAAATTGATACTATTGCTCAATCTTGGGCTGTTATTTCTCAAATGGCACCACTTAAGCGCCAAAAACAAGCAATGGCATCAATGCTTGAACATCTATGGGATGAAAAAAGTGGCCTCATACGTCTTTTCTGGCCACCTTTTGATAAAAGTACTCTCGAACCCGGTTATATAAAAGGTTATCCTCCAGGGATTCGAGAAAATGGCGGTCAATACACGCATGGTGCCATTTGGAGCATTTTGGCGCTTGCGCAAATGGGAGAAAGCGATAAAGCTTATAGTTTATTTTCTATGATAAACCCTATTACCCACGGGCAAAATCCTACTATTTATCGTGTTGAACCTTATGTTATGGCTGCAGATATTTACGCCGTTGAACCACGCCGAGGACAAGGCGGGTGGACATGGTATACAGGCTCAGCAGGCTGGTTTTATCATGCCGCAACACAAGCCATTCTTGGCATTAATCGTCAAGGCAATTTATTGTTCTTAAAACCAAATTTACCCTCCTCTTGGCCTGAATATGAAGTAAAAATGAAATTTTATGATGCTGTTTATAACATTAAAGTGAAATGGGGATCTGAAAATAAACTTAGTGTTGATGGTAAAAAATATACCAAAGTTCATGCAGGAATACAGTTACAAAAAACGGGAAAACACGAAATTATACGTACCATTAAATCTTAATAACAGAAAATAAAAGTTTTTTTATTCTTGCCCAAAATCTTAGAGTTGTTATAGTTTCTGCCGTCCCTATATTGATTACATTGGTGCATAGTAATTTTGCATTCACAAAACTGAAAGAAAAAGGGTTATGAATCACCCAGATATTGCGAGACGTGTTTATAACCATACTTGGAAACTTGATCCTATTATTCGTTCACTTCTGGATACGGATTTTTATAAACTTCTTATGGTGCAGATGATTTGGGGACTTTATCCCAATGTAAATGTTACTTTCTCCCTCATAAACCGTACCAAAACAATCCGTCTTGCTGATGATATTGATGAGGGCGAATTGCGTGCCCAACTTGATCATACCCTTAGTTTGCGCTTTACGAAAAAAGAAATGATCTGGCTTGCTGGTAATACATTTTATGGACGTAAACAAATTTTTGAGCCAGATTTTCTCCATTGGCTTGAAAATTTTCAACTCCCAGAATATGAACTAGCCCGTAAAGATGGCCAATATATTCTCCATTTTCATGGCCCTTGGGCCTATAGTTCTATGTGGGAAATTCCTGCCCTTGCTATCATTAGCGAATTGCGTTCACGTGCTGCTATGAAAAACTTAGATCGTTTTGCGCTTGATGTACTTTATGCACGTGCTAAAGCAAAAATGTGGAGTAAAGTTGAACGTCTCAAAAAATTGCCTGATATCAAAATATCCGACTTTGGCACAAGGCGTCGCCATTCTTTCTTATGGCAACGATGGTGTGTTGAAGCATTAAAGGAAGGAATTGGCGATTCTTTTACCGGAACTTCCAATGTTCTTCTTGCCATGGATACAGATTTAGAAGCTCTTGGTACCAATGCACATGAATTGCCCATGGTTATTGCTGCTCTTGCCAATAATGATAACGAATTGCGTCAAGCTCCTTATAAAGTTCTCCAAGATTGGAACCGTTATTATGGTGGAAATCTTCTCATTGTTTTACCTGATACCTTTGGTACAGAAGCATTTTTACGCAATGCACCAGATTGGGTAGCTGATTGGACAGGTTTCAGACCTGACAGTGCTCCCCCCATTGAAGGTGGCGAACGTATTATCCAATGGTGGAAAGAAAAAGGGAAAAATCCACATGAAAAATTATTAATTTTTTCTGATGCACTTGATGTCAATACAATTGAAAAAACCTACCATCATTTCCATGGAAAAGTTCGTATGAGTTTTGGATGGGGAACAGACCTTACGAATGATTTTGTAGGATGTGCACCCCAAGAAATTGCCAATTTTGATGCTCTTTCCCTTGTTTGTAAAGTCACACATGCCAATGGACAGCCAGCCGTAAAACTCTCCGATAATCCTGAAAAAACCATCGGTGATCCGCAAGAAACACAACGTTATCTCGATTTCTTCGGGAATGAAAAACGTGTTGCTAGACCCGTAAAGACTTAATCACAAACCCATTTGTATGAAATAAAAGATAAGCAACTACAAAATCAATTACCGATGGATTAAAAGGATGCAATTTCTCTCAGATTAACAAAAAAATATATCTTTCTAGAAATATCATCCACTCTTGCTTGTGAAAGCAATATTCTTCTTAAGCAGTACAGGTTAACATCTTAAGCTAATGGCTGAATCTGAGCAATAAAAACTATAATTTATTCATTGACAATTATAACCAAAACGTGCATTTGCTGTGACCATAATGTGTATTTGCCTTAATTTCATAGCAAACGCATTTGTAAATTTATTTTTTATTGGGAAATTTATTTCATGAAACATATTATTTTAGCTGCGGCTTTTTTTTCTATCTTTTCTTCAGTATTATCTCCAATAATGGCTAGTGCAGCGCCGATGGGGAAAGGCTGTGGGAGGCCGATAGTGGACAAACTTGTAGAGCGAGGTAAACTAAAAAGTAATATTCAAGAGTACGAGAAAACTCTTCTTTCAAACGTTATTGTTCCTGAGATGAAAAGCTTCTTTCGTAAAACATACGACAAATTTCAAGTTACGGTGTTCACTTATCCCATTCTTCGCTCTTTGGGGTTCAAGAGTAATTGTGCCCCGGTTAACGCGCATCTAAGGAATATTGATTACCTATATTTTTCATGCTCTGTTGATTGAAAGTAGTAAAGAAAAATAGAGGCTCTTGATAAAGAAAGCATCTCGTGTTGCACGAGATGCTTAGTTTCATGGGGTTACGCATAGGTGTAGTAATAGCAACATGCAAAACAGTAAACTATCATTATAAATCAATATGTTGTTGCTCATTAAAGTGGCTTTATGAACATTAGGATGACAGTTCAGCATTTTCTCTACTCATAAAATTGTCTTCACGAACATATTATTCTCTCTTATAAACTGTTCTAAAGAAGCTCATTGTCTTCTTCTTGATATAGAGATGTTACTTTTAAATTTTGAGGAAAATCTTGATCAAGGGCTCTCACAAACTCGTCAAAGATAGGCTTCTAAAGCCTTTTTCTCCATTATGAAGAGGGACGTGTCACAATATAAACAGCAATAAACAGTAATACAGCAGCAACAAACAAAGCAAGCCACAAAACAGGGCGTGCTATTACTAGAAAAGATAAAAAACCACCCGCCATACTTACCACTGCAATAACTTTAACAAATTTGGAAATAGCTCCCTTTTCTTCCCATTGCTTAATAGGTGGACCGAAAACACGGTGATTATGCAACCAACAATGAAAACGTGGAGATGAACGAGCAAAACACCATGAAGCAACTAATAAAAAAGGCACTGTTGGCATAATAGGTAATACTATACCGATAACACCTAATACAATCATAACCCATCCCACCATAGAAGTGAAAATACGCAAAGGGTGCGATATCTTAAAATTTTTTTTCATCTTTTAGCACTATTTCCCTCTATGAAAGACCCTTGTATCTCTTTTCTTGTTTTTCACGTGCTTTAGTGCATAACGGCTATAGCCTTTATTCGCCATACACCTTTATTCGTAAGCGTCTTTTCTGTGATACCCTCTTTGAAACACAAAACAGCCTACGCAATATGATGTTCATTTCAAATTTTTCAAGAAATCAAAAGAAATTTTTAGAAAAGCTAAAAATAAAAAGGCTGCAGAATAAATCAATGCAGCCTTTTAATTACAAATGCAGTACTTGGGGGGAGAATATATACTGCACTCATCTGCTAGACATTAGGAGGAAAATGACCTAGCACCTCGGCTTCTAGTGAAAACAAGCATGAGACACAACATACAAAAATGCATGACTGCTATGCACATATTTTATCGCCTTTAAATTTCCCGAATGGCACTTCTACGAAAGAAAAGTGACATAAAAATAGCGATAAAAATGAGTGTTAAAATCAACACAATTGTGGAAGCAGAATCAGAACCAATAAATAAGCTTAGATAAATTCCTAAAAAACCAGAAAAAGCTGCAACAAATATAGCAATCACCAACATAAAAGAAAACCGCTTCGTGATAAGATAAGCAATTGCTCCTGGTGCTATCAATAAAGAAATAACGAGAACAATACCAACAGCTTTCAAAGCTGCGACAATGGTGAGAGAAATCATCGTTAAAAGAGTATAATGGAGTACCGATATCCGTAACCCCGTTGCACGACCTTGAACTGAATCAAAAATATACAGCATAAAATCACGCCATTTTGCTCCTAAAATAAAGGTGACAATAGTAGAAATTATCGCTGTCTGTGTAATATCAAGCCAGTTAACTCCCAAAAGATTACCAAATAGAATATGATTCAAATCTAAGCTACTATAAATAGCCGTTGCTAAGACAAGCCCCAAACCAAACATCGATGAAAAAACAACACCCATCACCGTGTCCTGTTTGATACGGCTATTGCTCCCTAAAAAACCCGTCAGGATAGAGCAAACCATCCCCGCGACAAAAGCACCACACGTAATTAAAGTCATTGTAACATTTTCTGGACGCACATGCTGAAACCAAGCAAACGGTAAAGAAGACAAAAATGCTATCACCCACGGCGTTGTCATATAACCAATCACAACACCTGGAAAAACAGCATGCGAAATTGCATCTCCCAAAAGGGCCCACCCTTTTAAAATAAGAAAACACGAAAGCATCGCCATAGGAATAGAAAGGATCGTGACAATAATCATGCCCTTAAGCATAAAAGAAAACTGAAAAGGAAGTAGTAATTGATCAATCATGATAACATCACACCTTTTTTTGCCGCTTTTATACGTAAGCGCGCAGCAATATACCCATGTTTAGGAGCAAAAATAAAAGCCATCATAAACAGAAATGCTTGGAACAGAACAACAACACCACCTGTTTGTGCATTCAAAAAATAACTCACATAAACACCTAATATGCTTGTGAATGTTCCAATCATAACTGCAATAATCAAAACGTTCACAAAACGATCACTTAAAAGATAAGCTGTTGCCCCAGGCGTCACAACAAGACAAATGACCAAGAATGCTCCAACTGTTTGCATGGCAGCAACGGTACAAGCGGCAAGAAGTGTGAAAAAAAGAATCTTTAAAAATTTTACGTTTAATCCAATAGCACGTGCGTGCGTTTCATCGAATAAAGAAACCAGGAGATCTTTCCATTTCAAAAGCAATATAAACAAAGAAAAAAAACCAATAAAAGCCAATTGTACAATATCTGATGAACTGACTGCTAAAATATTTCCCAAAACAATTGTATCAATATTAACCGCCATTGGTTTTAATGATTTGAGAAATAACCCAAAAGCAAAAAAGGAAGAAAAAATAAGACCAATAATGGTATCTTCTTTCAGTTTTGTCCGGTGATTAAAAAAAAGCATCGCTGCAGCCGCAAGCCCCCCAGAAAAAAAAGCTCCAAGCGAAAAAGGTAACCCTAAAAGATAAGCTCCTGCTACACCAGGAACAATGGAATGGGAAAGTGCATCGCCAATCAATGACCAACCTTTTAACATCAGAAAAGCAGAAAGAAAGGCGCAAACACACCCAACTAACCCCGAAACCCACATCGCATTAACCATATATTGGTAGCTCAGTGGTTCAAGTAACCAAGAAATCATGCCACATGTCCCATATTTTTAGTATTCTCAGGAAAGAGAGGTTGTTTGCTCCTTGCAAAGACATCATTTTTTTTTGTGCTTTGAAGATCAAAAATATGATGATGTAAAGCACCTCCAAAAGTTTTCTCAAGATTTTCTTTTGTAAAGACGGTTTCCGTTAACCCTGAAGCCAAAACCGTTCCCTTTATTAAAACCGTATGATCACAAAACTCACGAACAGAACCCAAATTATGGGTAGAAACTAATATCACTGCTCCTTCTTTACGGAGGTCTTGTAACAAAGCAATAATTTTATCTTCTGTTGTGACATCAACCCCTGTAAATGGCTCATCCAATAAAATAGCTTTTGCCTGCTGTGCAAGAGCGCGTGCTAGAAAAACACGCTTTTTCTGTCCACCAGAAAGTTCGCCAATTTGACGCTTGGCAAATGCCAACATATCGACGCGTTCTAATGCAACACGAACAGCTTCATAATCTCGCGCCCGTGCATAACGAAAGAAATTCATGTGTCCATATCGTCCCATCAAAACAACATCTTCAACGAGAACAGGAAAATTCCAATCAACATCCTCACTCTGGGGAACATAAGCAATAAGATTTTTTTTCAAAGCCATATCAACAGGCAAACCAAACATGCGAATTTTCCCTTTTGATGGTCGCACAAAACCCATGATAGCTTTAAATAATGTTGACTTACCTGATCCATTAACACCAACCAATGCCGTAATGGAACCCGTTGGACTCGCAAAATTTACTTCACGCAAAGCTGTATGCCCATTACGGTAAGTTACTGTTACCCCTTGAGCAAATATTCCAGATCCTGTCATTGGCCTTGTACTCCATCTAATAAGGCTTTGCTAATCCGCCCGCTTGTGACACGCAATAAATCAATATAGGTTGGTACTTCACCGTTTTTCTCACTTAAAGAATCAACATAAAGAACACCGCCATATTTAGCCCCTGTTTCTCTCGCAACCTGTTTAGCTGGCGCAGGAGAAATAGTGCTTTCAGAAAAAACTGCATGAATATTGTATTTGCGAACCATATCAATAACATGCTTGACCTGCTGTGGTGTTCCTTGCTGGTCAGCGTTAATGGGCCACAAATAAAGTTCTTTCAGATTAAAATCACGCGCCAAATAGCTAAATGCCCCCTCACTGGTCACAAGCCAACGCTTGTCTTGTGGTACTGCTTCTAATTCCGCCTTAATTGGATCAATTGTTGCGCGTATCTTTTGTTTATAAATTTCAGCATTTTCTCGATAAATAGCAGCATGTTCAGGATCGTATTTTACAAAAGCATCACGAATATTATCAACGTAAATCAAAGCTGAGGTTGGTGACATCCATGCATGAGGATTGGGCTTACCACTGAAAGGCCCCTCACCAATTTTTATTGGTACCACCCCTTCAGAAACAACAACACTTGGAACATCCTTAATATTTTGAAAAAATTTCTCAAACCAAAGTTCCAACTCTAACCCATTCCACAATATAAGATTTGCTCCTTGTGCACGCATAAGATCGCGAGGTGTCGGTTGATATTCGTGAATTTCAGCACCTGGTTTGGTGATTGATTCAACGTCAGCGGCATCACCTGCTACATTTCGTGCCATGTCAGCAATAATTGTAAATGTTGTAACAGCTTTAAATTTACCAGCACACAAAGCAAAATGAGGTGTGAAAAAAATAACACTTCCCCAAATTATGGTAAAAAACACCTTTACGTTCATTGACCCTCTCTCTCGTTTACTGTTGTTTTCTTATTGCTAATGATTTGCATTATTATTTAGCAGTAACAGTTATTTTTTATATTTGCAATGAAAGATTCTGTAAAAATAACTTTTTAAGATATCTACAAACATGCTTTCTTGTCTTGAAGAAGGCTGATAATTAAAAAAACTTTTGATACAGACAACCTGTCTTTTAGAGACTCTAAAAATCTTGAATGCCAAAAAAATAAAGGAGCACCCAAAAGCGCTCCTTCTTTATAAAGTAATTCGATAAAAAGAGATTCAACAACGCAGGCTTGCGTTCGTCGCTTTAGTGACACTTTCCACCACTTTTAAAGTAAGTTCTTCTATATCTTCATCCGTGAGAGTTTGTTCAATAGGTTGAAGAGCAATTTCTATTGCTACGGATTTTTTACCTTCACCAAGACTTGAATCTTCAAAAACATCAAAAACTTGTACTGAATGAATAAGTTTTTTATCCGCTCCACTTGCAGCACGTATAATAAGAGAGGAAGCAACAGTTTTATCAACCACAAACGCAAAATCACGTCGTACCATTTGAAAAGGCGATAATTTTAAAGGAGAACGGCTTTTTGTGGACTTTTTCTTTGACGCCGGAATTCGATCAAGAAAAACTTCAAAACCACATAAAGGACCGCTAACATCTAACTTTTCCAATGTAGCAGGATGAAAAACACCAAAAAAGCCAAGAACAATCTTTGATCCAAGCTTCATAACCCCTGAACGACCAGGATGATACCAATCGGGTGCTCCAACCTCAATCTGCACCTTATCAATATCCATACCACATGCTTCCAAAACAGCCAATGCATCTGCTTTCGCATCAAAAACATCAACGGCTTTTGCATTCCCATTCCAAAAGCGCCCTGCTCCTTCAAATCGTTCTGTTCCACGGCGAATCCCACCAGCAACACGTTGTTGTTTATCAGCTGTATCATCTTCGTAGATGCTGGAAACTTCAAACAAAGCAAGATCAGGGAAACCACGATCAGCATTTCGTTGTGCCGCCATCAGCAAACCAGGTAAAAGAGAAGGACGCATTACGGACATATCAGCAGAAATAGGATTGACTAATTTAAGCTGTGCTTGACCGCCTCCAAAAGCAAGTGCTTGTTTTTCAGAAATAAACGACCAAGTTACAGCCTCTTTCATACCGCGATGTATCAAAGCCAACCGCGTAACACGGGAACGAAGCTGCGAATCCGTTAAAAGTTGATTTTTTTCCTCTGTAAAATTTTCCAATGGAATGGGCTTAATTTTATCTAGCCCATAAATCCTCATAACCTCTTCTACTAAATCCGCTTTACCAGCAATATCGGGGCGCCATGTTGGTACTTTAACTTTTACGACATCTCCTTCCCCTTCGATATCAAATCCAAGCTGTGTCAAAATAGTGATGGCTTGTGCACGGTCTATTTGCAAATGTGTCAAGCGTTTAATTTCAGAAAAAGGAAAGGCGATCTGTTTGATTTCTGGCTGCTGATAACCAACAATTTTTGCCTTTGAAACTTCACCACCACAAAGACGTAAGACCAGTTCTGTTGCAATCTCAAGTCCTTTTTCCATAAAAGCCGGATCAACACCACGCTCAAACCGATAGCGTGCATCACTGATAAGCCCTAATGCACGACCTGTCTGTGCAATACTCTTTGAATCCCAAAGTGCCGATTCAATAATAACGCGACGTGTTGTCTCATCACAGCTTGTTCTTTCACCCCCCATGATACCGGCAATAGAAACAACACCCTCTTCATCTGCAATGACACAATCATTAATACCCAAATTATAGATTTTTCCGTTAAGCGCCTGAAGTTGTTCACCTTCACGACCACGACGCACATTCAAATTGCCTTTAATCTTATCCGCATCAAAAACATGAAGCGGACGACCAAGATCAAAACTTATATAATTAGTCATATCAACCAGCGCATTAATTGGTCTCAAACCAATTGCACTCAAACGCCGCTGCATCCATTGCGGCGATGCGCCATTTTGAACATTGCGCACTTCACGCCAAGCAAAACCTAAACATAACAATGAATCTTGCAAAAAATCTAAAGAAACATCAAGTGGTGTTTCAAAAGACGCATCAAATTGTGGTAAGGATAATTCTTTTAACTGCCCAATTCCAGCTGCTGCAAGATCACGCGCAATGCCTCGAATACCTGTGCAATCAGAACGATTAGGTGTCAAACTAATATCAATGATCGGATCATCTAACCCTGCATAAGCTGCAAAAGACGTTCCAATAGGTGCATCTTCTGGAAGTTCAATAATGCCATCATGTTCACTTGATAATTCAAGCTCCGCTTGTGAACACATCATCCCAAAACTTTCAATCCCGCGAATTTTCCCCACAGATAACGTCATATCAAGCCCAGGCACATAAGTACCTGGCAATGCAAGAACCCCAATAAGCCCAGCGCGCGCATTTGGTGCACCGCAAATAACTTGCACAGGCGTAACAGTTCCCATATCTACAGTCAAAATTTGGAGTTTATCTGCATCAGGATGTTTTATTGCTGTTAAAACTTTTGCAATCACAAAACCTTTTAAAGAAGAACGGTCATCCACATGATCAACCTCAAGACCAATAGCCGTTAGTTTATCACAAATTTCGTCCAAAGACGCATCTGTTTCTAAATGATCTTTTACCCACGATAATGTAAATTTCATTTTAAAACCTCACGTGAAAACTGTGATAAGATCACACTTTGTCTAAGCTTGGAAAAAAGCAGGCATATCAAAACAGCGAAAACCATAATGGTCTAACCAACGCAGATCAGCATCAAAGAAAGCCCGTAAATCGGGCATACCATACTTCAACATAGCAATGCGATCAATGCCCATTCCCCACGCAAAGCCCTGATACTCATCGGGATCTAAACCTACATTTTTCAATACATGAGGATGCACCATTCCACATCCTAAGATTTCCAACCAATCCTCTCCTTCCCCAAAGCGTACTTCTGAACCAGAACGATCACACTGAATATCCACTTCCATAGAAGGCTCGGTAAAAGGAAAAAAAGAAGGACGAAAACGCATCTTCACCGAAGGAACTTCAAAAAAGGCTTTGCAAAAAGTCTCATGAAGCCACATCATATGCGCTATGGTAGAGGTTTTATCAATCACAAGACCTTCTACCTGATGAAACATTGGTGAATGCGTTGCATCCGAATCCATACGATAGGTTTTTCCCGGAATAATGATACGTATTGGTGCTTTTTGTTTTTCCATTGTACGAATTTGTACAGGGGATGTGTGGGTACGTAATAATTTCCGCTCTCCCGTTTTATCAGCATCAAAAAAGAAGGTATCATGCATTTCGCGCGCTGGATGACCTTCCGGAAAATTCAATGCCGTAAAATTATAATAATCTGTTTCAATATCTGGTCCTTCTGCAAGTGAAAAACCCATCTTCGTATAAATGGCTATAATTTCTTCAATCACCTGCGAAATAGGATGAATACGTCCCCGTTCTATAGGCGACGAACGTACCGGCAAAGTAATATCAACCGTTTCACTAGAAAGGCGCGCATCCATTGCTTGACGTTTCAAAAGATCACGCTTTTGCGCCCATAATTCTAAAACGCGATTTTTTAATCCATTAAGAACTGGCCCAACTTTATGGCGCTCGCTAGCATCCATCTTTCCTAATGCTTTTAATCTTTCAGAGATGCTGCCTTTTTTGCCTAACGCCGCAACACGCACTGTTTCAAGTGCCTGTTCATCATTAGCTGCTTCTAAAGCTAAACAAATTTCTTGTTCCAGACGCTCAATATCGCTCATATCTTTGCCTATTTTTGTGAATAGAAAAAAACCCGTACCAGTAACAACCAGTACGGGAACCCGAATAAATAAATGCTTTAAGAGAACACGACTGGCTTATTTGACAGCGCCCTCAAAAGCATTAGGTGTTGTGTCCTTTAAATATTCCAAAGCCTTCTTGGCGGAAGCAACTAAAGCAGAAAATGCTGCTGCTTCGTGAACTGCTATATCTGAAAGAACCTTACGATCAATTTCTATACCCGCTTTCGATAAACCATCAATAAAACGCCCATAAGTTAAGCCTTCTGCGCGAACAGCTGCGTTAATTCTCTGAATCCACAAAGCACGGAAAGTCCGTTTTCTATTTTTGCGATCACGATACGCGTACTGCTTAGAACGATCAACCGCTGCCTTAGCCGCACGAATGGTATTCTTACGACGCCCGTAAAAACCTTCAGCCTGTTTAAGAACTTTTTTGTGTTTCGCGTGCGCTGTCACACCTCTTTTTACACGTGCCATGTAATACTCTCCTAAAAATCAAAAGCGTAAGGTTTATAAACTATTTGGCAAATAACACTGAACAACTTTTTTAGCATCTTGTTCGCATAAAACCATCGTTCCGCGCGCATCGCGAATAAACTTATTCGAACGTTTAATCATGCCATGGCGTTTACCTGCTGCTGCTACTTTAACTTTACCTGACGCAGTGATTTTAAACCGCTTCTTAGCGGATGATTTGGTCTTCATCTTGGGCATTTCGCTACTCCATACATTTATTTATTCAATTGAATTTATTCTTAATTCATTCAAGTCGATTTATCTATTCAAGCGGACCAACACTTGAACGAGCCTTTAAGCAGCCACGGCATGCCCTGCCGGGCGGCTTCAACAGCGTTTTCATAAGCTAGTATAAATAAAATAGCAAGAGCATATCAAAAAAAAATCGGGGCACCGTTTCCTTGAACCTCAACCAAAGGTGCTGGAATGGCATTTGTTTTGATTGCAGCTTTACACAGATCTGCAATAATGCATTGCGTACAGTGTACTTTACGCGCTTGACAAATGTAACGCCCATGTAAAATAAGCCAATGATGTGCATGATGTAAATAACGCATCGGTATAATCTTTAACAATTTTTCTTCGACAATCTCTGGAGTTTTGCCGGGCGCTAAACCAAGACGGTTGCTAAGACGAAAAATATGTGTATCTACCGCTAGTGTAGGCTGACCAAAAGCAACATTCAAAACGACATTCGCCGTTTTTCGTCCCACTCCAGGAAGAGCAATAAGGGCTTCACGACTGTTAGGCACTTGACCACCATATTGGTCAATTAAAAAATTGCAAAGCGCATAAACATTGCGTGCTTTTGCGCGCCAAAGACCAATTGAACGGATATGATGTGCTATTTCTTCTTCTCCTAATGCAACCATTTTTTCCGGTTGATCGGCAAGCCGAAATAACTCTTTTGTCGCTTTATTAACACTCATATCTGTCGCTTGAGCAGAAAGAACAACTGCAACCAAAAGTGTAAAAGCATTGGTGTAGATAAGATCACTCTTAGGAAACGGGCGCTGAACAGAAAAACGGCGAAAAATCTCTTCAATTTCATCTTCCACATACAATATTCCAGAAATTTTGGAAGATTTTTGCATTTTTGACAATGTACTCGTTCTTTGAATCATTGAACTCTCTTATCTTCTCTCTTGAAGTTATCGTCTATGCTTGCCATATGAGAGGAATGCAGCAAACACTTTTTATAAAGTTTGGTCAAGTAAAGCCGCTTTGAAGAGGACCTTCACAATGACACATGTGACGCCTTTCTCCAATCCCTTTCTTTTAGGATTTGAAACGATAGAAAAAACATTGCAACATATTGGTAAAGCTGACGAAGCCTATCCAGCCTATAACATTGAACGTTTACACAAAAACGATGACGCAAATCATATACGTATAACTTTGGCTGTTGCTGGATTTAAAGTCGACAATCTCACTATTACGCTCGACGACAATCAACTGATCATTCATGGTAAGCGAACAGACAATCAAAACCATCAATATTTATATCACGGTATAGCGGCACGTCAATTCCAACGTACTTTTGTTCTTGCAGAGGGAATGCACGTTACAAATGCCGAGTTGAAAAATGGTCTCTTATCAATTAATCTACATCAACCAAAAGTAAAAAAACAAACACGGCAGATTCCAATTAAAGTCAGTAGTAATGAGTCGTAAAAACAAGGCGTAAAGGAATAATAAAATGGGAGAACACAAACAAAACTCATCGTTACAAAATATCGCCCATTTTGATGCGAAACAGATTGCTTATTTGAAAAAGGTTTGCACAGATGATCTGGCTAAAAATTTTCCAGATCTTCCACCGATGACACCTGGAATTACAATATGGGCTCTCTTTGGTGAAACAGGTTATCCCATCATTTTGTCTGACGAACGCTCTATCGCTCTTGCAGGGGCTAATGAGCATGAACTCCAAATTGTAACTCTACACTAATCTATTTTATGAAAAGCAACTGAGCATCTTTATAGACCCTTTCAGTATTACCCGATAAGATATGGTTATAAGTTTTTTGTAAATAAGATAAGTTTTTCTGTAAATAAATTGAAAGAAAATCTTTTTAATTTTACAGAGTGTCACTCTTTTCAATCAGAAAATATGGGGGTGCTTAGCTTTACGCTATTCCAAGACTACCATTTTTAAAAGCAGTGATCTGTATTTTTGTTCTTCACAAAAATACAGTTGTGTAGATCTCTTCTAATCAATACCCTTTGAGATATCCAGTTCTCTGGCTTTTATTGTAGACTTTTTACCTCTTGATCCCACATCTTTTTTTAACAAAAATCTTGATGAAAATATCCTATACATGATCTTCTCAGATGCATTACAAAAAACTCCGTGGAACTCTCGTGGGATTTTTTTTGTTGCCTCGGTACCTTAAAAAAAATCATACCCTCTTATAAAAATTCTGCATTCGCATCCATTTAAAACCAATCCAATCTTTTGAGTCAGAATACCCCTTTCTAACGCCAACCACATGTCCTTAATTGCTGTTCATACTTTCTGGACAAATTTTCCATACGCTGTGCTACCTGCGCAAGTGCCTCAGAGACATAACCTCCACTGCGTGCATAAGCACCATGCCCTATATGATAATTTAAATAAAGGCTATAGGCATCATTAACTCTTACACCATTGCGTTGAACAGTTTGGCGATGATACCAAGCAACAAAATCAGCAGCATCTGCAAAATTGGTACGCCGCGCATAAGGTCTTCCTGCGGAACGCAAATACATTGCCCATGTACTATCAAGTGCTTGGGAATAGCCATATGCTGTCGATCGGCGCTTCCATGGAATAAAACCAAGAAGTTTTGTACGCGCAGGGCGTGCATTGTGACGAAAATTTGATTCCATATTAATAGTTGCAAGAATGATAGGCATCGGAATCCCATAGCGCATTTCTGCGCGTTTAGAAGCCTTTCCCCAATTATCAAAAAAACCATTTTTTTGAGCTAAAACGGCGCAAGCATTGTTTGTGTACAGGGGATGACTTGTTGTGCATCCCTCCAGCAAGAACACCAATGCTCCTAACAACAAAAGGTGTCGCATCTTTTCTATTCCTCTCATTGGGAAATAAAACACGCTATAGGTAGCAAAAAAATATTACCAACAAATAAAGAACGCTTTATTATAATATAACATATTGATTTATAATGATAATTTATCGTTTTGTATGTTGAATTAGACCCCAGAATATTATAAAGATTCCCTCATCTTAAATCCTCTTATGTTGAATCAATCAAAACTATGTTTCTGCACGCCATACGCTGGACTGTCGTGTGGATAAAAGCTCTAAAGAAAGAAAGGAGTAAAATGCCTTTAATGAATCGTCTAAAGACCAAGAGCTGTCGCAACATTTGGGGCTGGTAAATAGTATGATGGTACTGGCTTTTACACAAGTTCACTTTATTCTTCATCAACCAAACGCAACGTTTGGGACTGAACAGGAGAAGGCATTTTCTTTGGTCCTGAATTTTGCTCTTTTAATTCAAAAGTTTCAATACGACTGGCCCGTTTCATAATTTTGGAGGATGATATTAAAATCCCTTCAATATCTTCACCTGCTTTGGAAAAATGTTTCTGTAAAGCACGCACACGTGCATCCATTCGTCCAAAATCTTCCATTAATTTTGCTACTTCTGATTGAATCAAATGGGCTTGTTCACGCATTCGCGCATCTTTCATAATAGTTTGTACAACCTGAACAGACAACATCAACAAAGACGGTGAGACAATAATCACATGCGATCGATTGGCTTTTTGTACCAATGGTTCAAAATCTTCATAGATTGTTGCAAAAATCGATTCTGATGGCACAAAAAGAAAAGCGGTATCATGTGTCTCACCAGGAATTAAATATTTCTGCGCAATATCGCGAATATGAACTTCCATGTCGGTGCGAAATTGGCGTTCTGCTTCCTGACGTTCTTGCGCCGATGCTGCTTTACGCATAGCATTCCAAGCTTCCAGAGGGAATTTAGCATCAACAACAAGAGAAGGTGCCTTATTCGGCATATGAATGAGACAATCTGGTCGTTTTCCATTTGAAAGAACTGCCTGAAAAACATAAGCATTCGCCGGCAAAGCATCGGCAATAATTGCTTCCATCCTTCCCTGACCAAAAGTGCCACGCGTTTGCTTATTGCTTAAAATAGCCTGCAACTGCACAACTTGTCCCGTAAGCGATTGAATATTATTTTGTGCCGCATCAATGACCGCTAAACGCTCCTGCAAACGATTCAAATTTTCATAAGTAGATTTGGTTTGTACCTGAAGCGTTTGACCCAAATTGGTTGTCATCCCATTGAGTTGCTCACTTATAGACTTATTTAACTCAGCTTGCCTTTGACCAAAAATTTCTGCCATAGTTTGCATGCGGCCTTGCATTTCAGCTTGTGTTTTTAATAATGTCTCCATCTGTATTTGTGCTTCACGAGCGCGTTCAGCAATTTCACTTTCCAAAAGTCCCTTTTTTCGATGAGAATGTATCAACATAAAAAAGGCTAAGCAAACCAGTATAAATAAAAACAAAATCACCAATTGAACTAAAGATCCATCAAAAAGCAGCAAAGAAGAAAAAGAATCAAACATGAGAAGTAATATAACGCTCTTAATTGTAAAAAAGCGCAAGAATCTGTTATTTAATCAGTGTAAGAATCTGTTATTTAAATATTGACCCATAACACACCATTGTTTAATCTACGCTTATGCCACTTAAATCTTTAGTTACCTTACCTGATCCGATTTTACGGGAAATATCCAAACCTGTCGAGCATGTTGATTCAGCTCTCCAGCAGCTTGCTGATGACATGCTGGAGACTATGTATCATGCTAAAGGTGTTGGTCTTGCTGCTATTCAGATCGGCATACCACTGCGTATGTTGGTCATTGATGTCTCTGGAAATGATGACGCGAAAAATCCACTTGTTATTATAAACCCTGAAATTTTATGGCTTTCAGAGGAACGTAGTCTTTACAAAGAAGGTTGCCTTTCCATTCCTGAATATTATGCAGAAGTTGAACGTCCAAAACGCCTTTGTGTTCGCTATCAAGATCGTGAAGGAAAACAAACAGAAATTGAAGCAGACAATCTCTTAGCTACTTGTTTACAACACGAAATTGATCATTTAAATGGCTGTCTTTTTATTGACCATATTTCAAAGCTCAAACGTGATATGGTGATACGGAAATTTAAAAAACGCGCAAAAGAGAAAAAGACAGAGGAAGCACTTTTGTAATGGCATTACGATTAAGTTTTATGGGAACGCCTGATTTTTCTGTTCCCATTTTACATGCTTTGTTGGATGCTGGTCATGATATTGTCGCTGTTTACAGTCAACCCCCTCGTCCAGCAGGACGTCGTGGTCTTAAGCTCATCCCCTCACCTGTGCAAAATGCAGCACAAGAAAAATCTATTCCTATCTTCACACCTCAAACACTTAAAACAGCCGAACAACAGGCCCAATTTGCGGCACTTTGTGTTGATGCTGCTGTTGTTGTTGCCTATGGACTTCTTTTACCGAAAGCCATTCTCGAAATCCCCCGTTTTGGTTGTTTTAATGCCCATGCTTCACTCTTACCACGCTGGCGCGGCGCTGCACCTATTCAACGTGCAATTATGGCTGGTGATAAAGAAACAGGGATGATGATTATGAAAATGGATGAAGGACTGGATACGGGGCCTATCGCACTCTCCCATTCTATCCCTATCACCGATAACATGACGACCTTTGAACTTTCAAACAAGCTTTCACAGATAGGGGCAGAACTTATGGTAGAAGCTCTATCGGCTCTTGAAAAAGGACAACTTAAACTAACCCCACAATCAGAAAAAGATATAACCTATGCCTCCAAAATCAAAAAAGAAGAGACCCGCATTGATTGGACAAAGCCTGCCGAACTTATTCATAGGCATATCCGCGCACTTTCCCCCTCTCCTGGTTGCTGGTGTAACATGCATATTGGTGATAGAGAAGAACGTGTGAAAATTCTTGGGAGCCGTTTAACGACAGGTCCTTCTCTTGAAATTGGTCGGAGAGAACCAGATTCTTTGATTATCCATTGCGGACAAGGACGTCTTGAAATAACCTCCCTGCAAAGATCTGGTGGTAAAACCCTTGATAGCGCAACATTCTTGCGAGGCGCTCATATTTCGGCTGTTTTTTAATATGCCCCGTTTTAAACTCACTCTTGAATATGATGGCTCAAACTACGCTGGCTGGCAACGCCAAGCAGAGCTGCACACTGTACAAGGGGCTCTCGAACAAGCCATTTTTTGCTTCTGTGGACAACAATTGACCACCACGACAGCAGGTCGAACTGATGCAGGTGTACACGCTACGGGGCAAGTTGCACATGTTGATTTTGAAAAAAATTGGCACACACATACTGTACGCGATGCACTCAATGCACATTTACAAAGACAAGGGGAAAGTATTTCAGTCTTGAATGTAGAAAACGTCCCTGATAGCTTTGATGCACGATTTTCCGCAATCAAACGCCATTATCTTTTTAAAATTCTCAATCGCCGTTCTCCCCCCGCTCTCAATGCTAAACGTGTATGGTGGTTGCCAAAACCTCTCAATGCTGAAGCCATGCATGAAGCTGCCCAAAAACTTGTAGGACAACACGATTTTACCACTTTTCGCTCTGCACATTGCCAAGCCAAAAGCCCTATTCGCACCCTTGAACGACTCGATGTTCAAAAAGAAGGAGAAGAGATCTTTCTCTATGCACAAGCCCGCTCTTTTCTTCATCATCAAATTCGTTCCTTTGCAGGAAGCCTCATGGAAGTAGGTGTTGGGCGCTGGACAGCAAATGATCTTGAAGCAGCTCTCCATGCTAAAGACCGCACACGTTGTGGTGTTGTTGCACCACCTTCAGGACTTTATTTGACCAAAGTGGAATATTAGCTCTCCTGCAAAGTGACTTTTTCAATAACAATTAAGAAAGCTTATAAAAGGCACGAATTTCTTCAAAAGCTTCCGCTGCTGTATTGACAAATGTGATCAGTTTGAGATCTGAAGGAGAGATCGTACCTTGCGCTGATAAATAATCAAAATTAATCGCATTGTCCCAAAATTCTTTTTCAAATAACAAAATCGGAATCCGTTTCATCCGTCCCGTTTGTATTAAAGTGAGCGTTTCAAACAACTCATCCAGAGTACCAAATCCTCCAGGGAAAACAGCTAATGCTTTTGCGCGCATTAAAAAATGCATTTTACGTATCCCTAAATAATGAAAATTAAAACATAAATGCGGAGATACATAAGAATTAGGCGATTGCTCATGGGGTAAAACAACATTTAAGCCAATCGTTGGTGCCCCCACATCAGAAGCACCACGATTTCCTGCTTCCATGACTCCTGGTCCTCCCCCTGTGACAACCACAAATTCACGATATTCAGTCGTAGCAGAATAGCATGAGCACAAACGTGCAAACTCCATTGCCTCATTGTAACAATGCGACAGAGCATGCAAATTCTTCTTTTGTGTTTCATTTTTTGCCGCCCACGCTTCTTGTCCAGGTTGAGGAATACGTGCACCGCCAAATAAAACAACTGTTGATTGAATATCACATTCTTGAAGCGTTATTTCTGGCTTTAAAAATTCAAGACCAAGACGTTGTGAGCGTAGTTCAGAGCGCATCATAAACTCTTGATCAATATAAGCCAAACGATAAGTAGGCGAACACATTTGTGCTGAATCAGAGACCTCACACCCCTGTTGTAAAGCATCCTTCACATGGAGAAGTGGTGCCCAATTTTTTTGTTCTTCTTCTCTTTTTTCTTTATAGCCTTTTTTCATATACCTACCCTATTTCTTTATTGTTTTATTTGACTGAAAACATTTCTTCGCGTAGGTCATAAAGAGTAAATCTTGAAGCTTTCAACTTATTTAACGGAACTGTGGTCATGACTCATCTCGTACAACTTGAAATGGTTATTGAAAAAGCATTTGACAACCGTAACTCTATCAATACCACCACAAAGGGTGAAATTCGCGAGAGTGTTGAGGATGCATTAAATCTTCTTGATAAAGGTGAAGTCCGTGTTGCAGAACGTCAAAAAAATGGACAGTGGTATGTTCATCAATGGTTGAAAAAAGCCGTTCTTCTCTCTTTTCGACTTAATCCTATGCAAATTATTTCTGGTGGGATAAATGGAACATCTTGGTGGGATAAAGTCCCTTCGAAATTTTCTGGTTGGCAAGAAGCGGACTTTAAAAAAGCTGATTTTCGTTCCGTCCCTGGAGCAATTGTACGCCATTCTGCTTACATTGCTCCCAATGTCATCTTGATGCCATCCTTTGTCAATCTTGGTGCCTTTATCGGTGAAGGAACAATGGTTGATACATGGACTACTGTTGGCTCTTGTGCACAAATTGGCAAACATGTTCATCTTTCTGGTGGTGTTGGAATTGGAGGTGTTTTAGAACCACTACAAGCAAATCCAACGATTATTGAAGATCATTGTTTTATCGGCGCACGATCTGAAATCGTTGAAGGCTGTATTATCCATGAAGGCGCTGTTTTAGGAATGGGAGTCTTTATTGGAAAATCTACAAAGATCATTGATCGTACAACAGGTGAAATTTTTATCGGTGAAGTGCCCGCCTACTCTGTTGTTGTTCCAGGTTCTCTTTCTGGCAAACCATTACCAAATGGTGAAGCAGGTCCAAATCTTTATTGCGCTGTTATAGTCAAACGCGTTGATCAAAAAACACGAGAAAAAACATCCATTAATGATCTTTTGCGTGATTAAAATTACGCCTCAAAATTTTTCACTTATCGATAAAAAGCGTAATTAATAAGGGAAAATTCTCCCTTTTTTATTATTTATTCATTTTAAGCGCTTGAATAAAAGCTGACTGCGGAATTTCTACTTTTCCGAATTGGCGCATCCGCTTTTTGCCTTCTTTTTGCTTTTCTAAAAGTTTGCGTTTACGCGTCACATCACCCCCGTAACATTTAGCCGTCACATCTTTACGCAACGCACGAATTGTCTCGCGTGCAATGATTTTACCACCAATCGCTGCTTGAACTGGAATCTGAAACATATGCTGAGGAATAAGGTCTTTTAGTTTTTCACACATTGAACGCCCGCGCTTTTCTGCAATCGTGCGGTGCACAAGCATCGACAATGCATCAATAGACTCTCCATTTACCAAAATAGACATTTTAACCAGATCGCCTTCCGCATAATCCGTCATTTGATAATCAAAGGAAGCATATCCCTTCGAAATTGATTTTAAACGATCATAAAAATCAAAAACAACTTCATTCAGTGGCAAATCGTATGTAACCATAGCACGTGTTCCTACATAGGACAAACTCACTTGGACTCCCCGCCGTTCTTGGCAAAGTTCTAAAATTGCACCAAGATAGTTATCAGGCGTCATAATTGTCGCCCGGATCCATGGTTCTTCAATGGAAGAAATTTTAACAATATCAGGCATATCTGCTGGATTATGCAATTCTTTGACAGAACCATCATTCATATTCATGCGATACACAACCGAAGGCGCTGTCGCAATGAGATCTAAATTAAACTCACGTTCTAATCGCTCTTGAATAATTTCGAGATGAAGAAGCCCTAAAAATCCACAACGAAAGCCAAACCCCAAAGCTGCTGATGTTTCCATTTCAAAGGAAAAACTCGCATCATTTAAACGCAACTTTCCCATGGCTGCACGCAAATCTTCAAAATCAGCAGCATCAATGGGAAAAAGTCCACAAAAAACAACCGGTTGTGCAGGTTTAAAACCAGACAGTGCCTCTTCACAAGGGCGCCGTTCTTCCGTAATGGTATCACCAACCCGTGTATCAGCAACTTCCTTAATAGAGGCTGTTATAAAACCAATTTCCCCTGGTCCTAATTCATCAACATGAACCATTTTAGGGGTAAAGACTCCAACGCGCTCAACAGGATATTTTGCTCCTGTCCCCATCATGCGAATGATTTGTCCCTTTTTCAACACACCATCTATCACCCGCACCAAAACAATGACACCAAGGTAACTATCGTACCAACTATCAACCAACATTGCCTTTAAAGGTTTGTTAACATCACCAGTACGCGGAGATGGCAACTGAGTAACAATTGCTTCCAAAACATCAGGAACTCCCAAACCCGTTTTTGCTGATATTTCAACGGCTTCAGAGGTATCAATACCAATCACATCTTCAATTTGCTCTTTAACACGTTCAGGTTCTGCTGCTGGAAGGTCAACCTTATTGAGCACAACAACCAATTCATGAGAATTATCGATAGCTTGATAAACATTCGCCAATGTCTGCGCCTCTACACCTTGGCTCGCATCTACAACCAAAAGTGAACCTTCACAAGCTGCCAATGAACGCGATACCTCATAAGCAAAATCAACGTGACCAGGCGTATCAATAAGATTTAAAATATAAGTCTCACCGTCCTTTGCCTTATAGTGCAAACGCACCGTTTGTGCTTTAATAGTAATTCCACGTTCACGTTCAATATCCATAGAATCGAGCACTTGCTCTTTCATTTCTCGTGTCTCAAGCCCTCCTGTCATTTGAATCAGACGATCAGCCAAAGTCGATTTTCCATGGTCAATATGCGCCACAATGGAAAAATTACGGATATAATTACGGTCTCTTGTCATATGAGGCGATTTAGCAAAGAATAAAACAAAACGCAAAGACCAATTATGCTCCTTTGAAAAGCTTTCGAAAAATACAAAGGAAAAGAGCCTCTAGAAACACAATTTTTCATAATCTAAAAATAAGACCTTTGTTTACTAAAACGAATACCAATGATTAATAAGGACGCAAATGCTCTCAACTTTTTCATATCTGTTGGCCTTATCTCTCCTATGCTCGAACAAGACTCGAAATATATAGAACGCTTAGGCTTGTGATAAAATGTGCAAAAATTATTGCTATTTGTACATAATAACTTACTTTTTTCATTTTACACAAAATAAAAAAAGCTTCATATCCGAGCAGTTCATCTTCTTATCTGTTAAAACCTCAAAAATATGCTCTCTTTTGCAAGCTCGTTTTAAAAAAGCATATTTCTTAAAAGATTCCTTTTCTTCTATCTAAAAGTGAAAAGCATAAAGAATCTGCTTCGTCTTGTTGAAAAAACAACAAAATAAAATCTCTTTAAGTAAAAATATCATGAAACAAACGCATGATAAAAGAGAGGCAAAGTTAATCAATTTTCTCAATCACTTTATCTTTTTTACGCCATTGTGAAGGTTGTAATTCAGCCACAACGATCCCAATCAAGATAAGCGCTCCCCCCAATAAAGCTAAAGGAGACAAACGTTCACCCGCTAAACGCCCAACAATACCAGCCCATACCGGTTCTCCTGCATAAATAAGTGTTGCACGCGTAGGTGAAATAGACTTTTGTGCCCAATTCATTGCCAATTGAATGATAGCACTCATCAGTGCCAATCCTGCACCGATACTCAGCCATATCCATGAAAACTCAGGAATTCTTTCCCCCACTAAAGGCATACAAGAAAATGAAAAAAGACCACCAAAAAATAACTGTATAATCGTTATGCGTCGACTATCAACTTTGTTGGCAAAAATTCCGATGAGTATAACTTCTCCAGCAATTGCCAAAGCACCCAACAAAGTTAAAATTTCACCTTTTGAAAAATCAACACTCCCTGGCTTTTGTCCGGAAACAAGTACAAGACCAATAAAAGAAAAAACAATACCAATCCAACAAGCTAAACGGGGAGGCTTTTTAAAAACAATCCATTGCAATATTGGAACTATCGGAACATAAAGTGCCGTAATAAAAGCAGACTGACTACTCAGAATTGTTTGAAGCCCCATAGCTTGCAAACCATAACCCAAAAACATTCCTAAACCAATCGCAATCCCAGCAAAAACTTCATAAACAGTTATACCTTTCATAGAGCGCCAAAAAATTGTCCCGCATATAAATGACGCAACCATAAGACGAAATCCCACAAAAAAGAGGGGGCCACTATAGCGTACCGCAATGTGTGTCACTAAAAAGGTAATGCCCCATAATATTGTCGCAGCAAATAGCGCCAATTCCTGTTTGCTCAATAACGGACATTTTAACTGTTCTCTATCAACCATGAAAGATTTTTTCCTCTAATTTTTCCACATCTTATGCAACAATAAGCGTTCCAACTCCTTGTTCAGTAAATAATTCTAGCAAGACAGAATGGGGGGTTTTACCATTTAAAATAACCACACCTTCTACACCATTTTGAAGAGCCTTTATACAGGTTTCTACTTTTGGAATCATTCCCCCTGAAATTGTCTCATCTCTGATGAAGCTTTCCGCTTCAGAAATGGTCAATTTTTTTAAAAGTTTACCCTGTTTATCCAAGACACCAGGAACATCGGTGAGAAATAAAAGGCGTTTGGCCTCTAATGCACCGGCAATAGCTCCAGCAAAAATATCAGCATTGATATTATAGGTTTTTCCATCGTGGCCTGGAGCCACAGGAGCAAGAACTGGAATCATTTCAGAACATGCTAAAAGATCTAATAATGTGCGATCAACTTCAACAGGTTCACCAACAAACCCCAAGTCTAAAACACGTTCAATATGCGAATCGGGGTCAATGACCGTTTTATATGCCTTTTCAGCAAAAACCATATTGCCGTCCTTGCCACACAATCCTATTGCCCATTCACCCTCAGCGTTAATAAGAGCAACAATTTCCTTGTTTATAGAACCTGCTAAAACCATTTCAACCACTTCAACGATACGCTCATCGGTGACGCGTAAACCGTTTTCAAAGCGTGATTCAATCCCCATTTTCATCAAAATTTTAGCAATTTGAGGTCCTCCACCATGAACAACAACGGGGTTAATACCTGATTGCTTTAATAAAGCAATATCACGTGCAAATGCGCGTCCCAAAGCACTATCCCCCATGGCATGACCACCATATTTTACAACCACTGTTTCATTTTCATATTTCTGCATATAGGGTAAAGCAGACGATAAAAATGCTGCCTGTTTTTCAAAAACATCTGCAGCATTGTTTTCAACATCATCCATAAAAGAGCCTCCTCATCGCTTTTTACCCTCTCTTAATAGAATTTAGAAAAAGTGAAAACAAATTTAAAACAAGTTTTACTCTATCCATCCCCCCCCCCCCCCTGAAAATCGTCCATCCCTCTTTGAATTGTGATAAATCTAAAACAGCCTCTCTAAAAAGAACTAGCATAAAAAAAATTGAACAAAATAAGTGTACAAAATGTCATTATCCTACAATTTTATTTATAAAATTCGGAAAAATCCTTAAGCCACACCGTACATTTAACGCAATGATTTTGTTCTATACTGGGATTTTTAACATGAATATATACAACCATTGATTTATAAAGATAATTAATCGTTTTGCAGTTTAAATAAATACATTGAATACAGCAATATTCTCTTCATTTCTTGTTCCCTTATGAGCTGTCTCAAATAAGAGAAAATGCAATATTGATAGCTTGCAAATAAATATTAAGTGCAAATTGTTGATAACACCACATCAGAAAACCTTTAGCATCAACTTCTATTGTATTCTTATCACTGTATAAACTCCCCTAAAGAAACGCACAAAGAGTAACAAAAGCATTACGAAAAAACCAAAATATCCCTTCACACAATGAAGGTGTTTTTTTTCATTAAGCAAGAATAAAATTGAATCTTCTTCTTCTCTCTATGAAAGATTATTCGTTTTTTATTTCTACAGGAATACACATAACTCATTCATGAATGCGTATTCATTAATTTTGTCCTGAAATATTTTCAAAAAATTCCTTCATACGTGAAAAGAAACCATGCGATTGTGGCGAATTCTCATGATTTGAAAGCTTCTCAAACTTTTGCAACAATTCGCGTTGCTCCTGCGTTAATTTCTGAGGTGTTTCAATAGTGATGTGAATATAAAGATCGCCCTTTACTTGCTGACGACGCAACATGGGCATTCCTTTTCCTTTAAGACGGAATTGACGCCCATTTTGTGTACCTTCTGGAACCTTAACACGTGTTTTAACACCATCAAGGTCGGCAACTTCAAATTCACCTCCTAAAGCCGCTGTCACCATTGAAATAGGTACACGACAGTGAAGATCAGCTCCTTCTCGCTGAAAAAACTCATGCGGTTTAATAGAAAGAAAAATATAAAGATCGCCGCTAGGACCACCACGAATTCCTGCATCTCCCTCACCAGAAAGACGAATACGCGTACCATCTTCAATACCAGCCGGAACATTCACACTCAATGAACGTTTTTTCTCCACCCGTCTCGTCCCCTGACATTTTGGACATGGATCCGTAATAGTTTCACCCCGTCCATGACATGCAGGACATGTTCGTTCAATAGAAAAAAAACCTTGTGCGGCACGTACACGACCAGCCCCATGACACGTTCCACAAACTTGCGGCTTAGAGCCTTTTTTCGCACCTGATCCTTCACAAACATCACACGTAACAGAACTAGGAATATTAATCTGCGCAGTTTTTCCTGAAAATGCCTCTTCCAAGGTCACTTCCATATTATAACTCAGATCAGCACCACGCTCGCGGCCATCATTGCGCTTACGGTGCATCCCTCCCATAATTTCACCAAAAAAATCTTCAAAAATGTCAGCAAATCCACCACCCGCAGCAAAACCACCAAAGGGATTTGCTCCCTCACGGCCACTATTTTCAAAAGCCGCATGACCAAAGCGATCATAAGCTGCGCGCTTTTGAGGATCTTTGAGAACTTCATAAGCTTCACCAATTTCTTTAAATTTCCGCTCAGCCTCTTTATCCCCTGCGTTGCGATCAGGATGATATTGCATTGCTAACTTACGAAAAGCAGATTTCAACTTTTTATCATCACATTCACGAGTTACGCCAAGAATTTCATAATAATCTACTTTCATCATGTATTCCTGATAATTTTTTTGTCATCCATCTTTACGGATAAGATTTGCTTTTAATTTATATTTTTAGCAAAAAAGTTGCAACTTATCCCAAATAATAAAGCCCAGCCTTCTCTCTCGAAGGCCGGGTTTATTAAGTAATCAATGCATTTGCTTACACTATTTCTTCTTATCATTAATTTCTTCAAAATCAGCATCAACAACATCATCATCCTTTGTATCTGTTTCAGTGTTGTCTGTTGCTGTTTGTGAAGCTTCATACATAGCCTGTCCAAGCTTCATACTGACTTCTGCTAACTTCTGCATTTTTGCTGTTACTTCTTCAGTATCAGTACCATCAAGCGCAGACTTCAAATCAGATATCGCCGTTTCAATTTGTTCTTTATCTGCAGCTGATACCTTATCACCATATTCAGTCAATGACTTCTCAGTTGAATGTATAAGAGCTTCCGCTTGATTTCTAGCTTCAACACCTTCACGGCGTTTTTTGTCTTCAGCCGCATGTTCTTCTGCATCTTTTACCATTTTTTCGATGTCAGCGTCACTTAAACCACCTGATGCTTGAATACGAATTTGATGTTCTTTACCTGTCCCTTTATCTTTAGCAGATACATTGACAATACCATTCGCATCAATATCAAAAGTAACCTCAATCTGAGGCATACCACGCGGTGCTGGTGGAATACCAACAAGATCAAATTGAGCCAATAATTTGTTATCACTAGCCATTTCGCGTTCACCTTGGAAAACACGAATAGTCACGGCACTTTGATTATCATCAGCTGTTGAAAAAACTTGCGATTTTTTCGTTGGAATAGTGGTATTGCGTTCAATAAGACGTGTGAAAACCCCACCCAACGTTTCAATCCCCAAAGACAAAGGTGTCACATCCAAGAGCAACACATCTTTCACATCGCCCTGCAAGACCCCTCCTTGGATAGCAGCACCCATTGCTACAACCTCATCGGGATTAACACCTTTGTGTGGATCCTTGCCGAAAAAGTTTTGCACAACTTCTTGGATCTTGGGCATACGTGTCATACCACCCACTAAAACAACTTCGTCAATCTCACCAGCTTTTAGCCCTGCATCTTTTAATGCGGCTTTACAAGGCTCTATCGTACGTTGAACCAAATCATCAACGAGAGACTCAAACTTTGCCCGTGTTAACTTCATTGTCAAATGCTTAGGACCAGATTGATCTGCTGTAATAAATGGCAAATTGATTTCCGTTTGTTGTGAAGAAGAAAGTTCAATCTTTGCTTTTTCTGCTGCTTCTTTTAAGCGCTGCAACGCCAATTTATCATTTTTTAGATCAATCCCTTGTTCTTTCTTGAATTCATCAGCAAAGTAACCAACCAAGCGCATGTCAAAATCTTCACCGCCTAAAAAAGTATCTCCATTGGTTGACTTAACTTCAAAAACACCATCTCCAATTTCAAGCACAGAAATATCAAATGTACCACCACCGAGGTCGTAAACAGCAATGGTTTTTCCATCTTTTTTATCCAAACCATATGCTAAGGCAGCAGCTGTTGGCTCATTGATAATCCGCAAAACTTCAAGTCCAGCAATTTTACCTGCATCTTTGGTCGCTTGACGTTGTGCATCATTGAAATAGGCAGGAACAGTAATAACCGCTTGCTCAACTTTTTCACCAAGATAAGACTCCGCAGTTTCTTTCATCTTTTGCAAAATCATAGCTGAAATTTGTGACGGAGAATATTTCTTACCTGCTTCTTCTACCCATGCATCACCATTATCGCCTTTAACAATCTTATAAGGCACAAGCGCTTTATCTTTTTCAACCATGGGATCATCAAAACGGCGACCAATCAAGCGCTTAACTGCAAAAACCGTCCCTTCAGGATTCGTAACCGCTTGCCGTTTAGCAGGTTGACCAACAAGCCGTTCTCCTCCATCAGTAAAAGCAACAACAGAAGGTGTTGTTCGTGCCCCTTCTGAATTTTCTATAACCTTTGCGTTTTTGCCATCCATAACAGCGACACAAGAGTTAGTTGTCCCCAAATCAATACCTATTACTTTTGCCATATTATAATCTCCATTCAGCAAGCTACCTCAACCTTCATCAAGCATCTTTCTAAGACAGCTCCTCATAACACTTAAAAGCCTGCACCTTACTTCAAAGTTACACAAACAATAAATTGCAAGTGCAACAAGCCTTTTCTGCTCCGTATATAAGAACAGGCTCTTATTGCTACAAGAGAAGAATGAGAGAAACATCCACAAAATAAAATTTTCTTTTTAAATAAGCATTCTGCTTACACGTAAACGCCCTCTTTCAATGAAACGAACTACCGTAACATATTTTCTCATAATGCTCATAAAAATACCAACCTATAACAATCAAAAAATCAAAGATGAAGAATGGCGCACTTTTTCTTGATCTCTCATAGGTGCAAGAAATACTCACAGATTGTTTTAATATTGCTAAGACACAAATGATTTGTGATTTGTGACATAAATACCATAAATCTGCTTAGCTACACCGCTCATAGTCATCATATACTCATGTAATTAAGAGATGAGATGTTTCTTATCCCCTTATCTATAGCGGGTTTATGGGAATATTATCCATCAATTTACTCTTAAAAGCTCCGCCTCTGATCATTAATTTAATTGTTCATTTTTCTTTGGATACCATGCTTTGAATATATCCGACATAACCTTCTTTTTACCTAAATATTCATTCGAAATATATGAGGTAGCCCCTTAACCTTTTGGCTTTAAGGACACTGTCATTGTAAACCTTACTGCCTTATTCTAAAAAAGATGCCCCCTTCTCACAGGTAAATTCGTATAACTTTGGCAATTCTTTCTTTTATTTTGAACAAAAATTCTGCTAAAAATAGAGTGAAGTGAATCTCACAAAGGAGGGTAAATCAATGATAATACTTATTGTTAGAAGAATAAAGAATTTCATGTCCAGAAATCTAGCTCTTGTACAATATCCACTCAAAAAGGTTATCAAAAATGTTGTGTGTCTTCTTCTCTTTACTTTCATAGCCATGCCCGCAACCGCAACCGCTCAGCAATATAAAATTGGCGACATAGAAATTCTTCATCCTTGGACACGCGCAACACCCAGAGGTGTAAAAGTAAGCAGCGGTTATCTCTACATCATTAATCATGGCAATACTCCAGATCGTTTGATTGCTGTTTCAACAAACGGAGTACAAACAACAGAAATCCACTCTATGGTGGTCGTTAACAATATTATGAACATGGAAAAAATGCATAATGGCATTGAAATTCCAGGAAATGGCGAAATCTCGCTTAAACCCGGTGGTAATCATATTATGTTCATGGGGCTTTCACAACCATTCAAGCTAGGTGAAAAAATTGGTGCAAAACTCACTTTTGAGAAAGCGGGAACAATTAGTATTGATTTCTCTGTAAATGCACTGGGAGATAAATCACCTTCTAAATCAGATTCTATGCACTAAGCTCTTTCATCACTTTTCAATGTACAGTTCAATATGATAAGGAGTGCAAAAATTTTCTTGCACTTCTTATTATTTGTTTGGCAATATAAAATGAGTAAAAATTTAATTATTTCTCTGAATTAAACATGATCAACTTCAGGAATACGCAAAACTTGTCCAGGATAAATTTTATCGGGAGATTTTAGCATTGGTTTATTGGCTTCAAAAATTAATGTGTTTTTATCACCTTGTCCTTTACCATAAACTTCTTCAGCAATTTTCCAAAGGTTATCACCAGATTTAACCTCATAAAAGCGAGAAACTTTTGTGGACACACTCTCTGCAATCTTCAATTGGTCGATATCAACGGAAGAGATGCCCTGCGAATTTCCCACAACCAAAAGCACTTTTTCAAGAGTTTCTCTATCTGGAACCTCCCCATTTAAAATAGCTTTGCCATTTTCAACCCGAATATTCACTTTTTCTGCTCTGAGTCGAAAATCATCAAATGCAGCCTTAAAATCTTTCTCTTCTGGCGCACGATCCCCAATACCAAGTTTTTCTCCAACCGTCTTAATAAAATGAAATAATCCCATTTTAGCCTCCTTTCGTGCAGTGGAAGCAATTTTTTGTGCATATGTCACCACACTTTATTTATCTTTGCTTGTAAATAAAACAGATAGGCATGTTTTCTAAACTTCAACAATCAAAACAAATTTGTACAATTATGGGACAAAAACAACAACAAGCTTTGATAAAAAATGCCCCTATAAAAATTTTCTCTCAAGCAAAGGGATCTTAACGCACACAAAAGCATTATAAAATTGCAAAGATAAAACAAGCTTTTACCGTAAAAATAAAAGGATTTTTACTCTGCTATAATTTGTACCATATTTGTTTTGCAAAAAAAATGTGAACTCCCATATAAATAGCGTGGGTTGTTTGCTATCATAGCAATAGAAAGGTCTAAGAAGCCATGAAAGATACACCAACAGTCACGCAAACGATTGTACTTGTTGATGATGACCGCAATATTTTGACATCTTTATCTTTTGCGCTTGAGACAGAAGGTTATCGAGTTGAAAGCTATACAGATGGAGCATCTGCACTCAAAGGTCTCACACTCCATCCTCCACATTTAGCTATTTTTGATATTAAAATGCCCCGAATGGATGGAATGGAACTTTTGCGTCGTTTGCGTCAAAAATCTGATATTCCTGTTATTTTTCTTACCTCTAAAGATGATGAAATTGATGAACTCTTTGGTCTCAAAATGGGCGCTGATGATTTTATTACCAAACCTTTCTCTCAACGTCTTCTCATTGAGCGCGTGAAAGCTATTTTACGTCGTTCTAATGCACGTAATCAACCGCTTACAACAGGTACTTCTCCTACCTCTTCTCTCAAACGCGGAGATCTTGTGATGGATCAAGAACGACACACCTGTACATGGAAAGATAAACCTGTTATCCTGACTGTTACGGAATTTTTGATTCTACAAACTTTAGCACAAAGACCAGGAGTTGTGAAAAGTCGTGATGCTTTGATGGATGCTGCCTATAGTGATCAAGTCTATGTAGATGACCGTACCATTGATAGTCACATTAAACGTCTGCGTAAAAAGTTTAAACAAGTGGATGATGATTTTGCAATGATTGAAACACTTTATGGTGTAGGCTATCGTTTCCACGAAGTATGAAACTGTTTTGTTGCAAAAACGTGAACGATAATCAAATCGATGACAAAAAATACTCAACTGGAACCCCTACAAAAAACGACATCAAGAGGTACCCCTTCAGCACCATTTTCTATGTTTGTCGATTTGCATTTTAGAATACAACGTCTCCTCAGACAATTGCTGTTTTCTAGTCTTACACGTCGTATTGTTATCTTAAATATTGCTGCTCTTGCCGTTCTGGTGACAGGCATTTTATACTTTAATCAATTTCGCGATGGTTTAATTGAAGCGACGATGAAAAGTCTATGCATCCAAGGAAAAATTATTGCTGGAGCCATTGCTGCTTCGGCAACGGTAGATCCAAATTCTATTCTCATTGATCCTCAAAAACTTCTAGAATTACACGCTGGAGAGAGCGTTACACCTGAGCCTCAATCAATTGACTCGTGGGACTTTCCTATTAATCCGGAACAAGTTGCCCCTCTCTTACGACGCCTTATTAAACCTAAAACAACAAGAGCACGTATCTATGATCGTGATGCTACTTTACTTCTTGATTCGCGCGTTCTTTATTCTAGTGGTGAAGTTTTTAGCTATGATTTACCTCCACTTAAAACGAAAAAAAATATGTGGGAACATCTCACTTCGTGGCTATCAAACATATTTTATGGCAATGGTATTGCTCTTAACAGAGAACAAATCAAAAAACGCAGTATTACCTATCCAGAAGTATATCGAGCATTAAACGGATCTGTTGCGACTGCCAAAAGACGCAACAGACAAGGTCAATTAATCGTTTCGGTCGCTGTTCCTGTTCAACGTTACCGTGCAGTGGTGGGGGCACTTCTTCTTTCAACGACCGGTTCAGATATTGATAACATTGTAAAGGGGGAAAGATTAGTGATTTTTAAAGTCTTTGTCGTTGTAAGTAGCGTTCTTTTGGTACTTTCTCTCTTTTTAGCTCATACAATTGCCCATCCTCTGAGCAAACTCTCTGCTTCTGCCAACCGTGTGCGCAATGGCAATAATAAGCGCGTAGAAATTCCTGATTTTTCAATGCGTGAAGATGAAATTGGTCATCTTTCAGCCTCTATTCGTGATATGACCAACGCTCTTTATATGCGTATTGAAGCCATTGAACGTTTTGCTGCTGACGTAAGTCATGAATTAAAAAATCCACTTACCTCACTACGAAGTGCTGTTGAAACGCTTCCACTGGCTAAAAATGAAGAAGCACAGGAAAAATTGTTAGAAATTATTCAACATGATGTGCGTCGTCTTGATCGTTTGATTACTGATATTTCTGATGCCTCGCGGCTAGATGCAGAGCTTGCTCGTGAAACCGCACAGATTGTTGATATGACATCACTTTTGGAAAGTCTTGTTCGTGCTGTCCAAGAAGTATACAGAAATACACAAACTCTTGATGTAAGCCTTAATATTGTCCCACGTCCTCATGGAAAAGCCTATCTTGTTTTGGGTCATGAACTCCGTTTGGGGCAAGTCATTTCCAATCTTATTGAAAACGCACGTTCCTTTATTCCCCATGATAATGGTAAAATTTGTATAACAATGAAAAGTCAGGACTCAACCCTCATTTTAACCATTGAAGATAATGGTCCCGGTATTCGCTCAGAGAATATTGAACGCATTTTTGAACGATTCTATACTGATCGACCAAATGAAGATGCTTTTGGTCAAAATTCAGGACTTGGTCTTTCTATTAGTCGGCAAATCATAGAAGCTCATAATGGGACAATTACAGCTGAAAATATTGTTGACCATGAATTTGGAAAGAGTAAAACTGGTGCACGTTTTATCATTATGCTTCCCTTCGCTAAATAAATCTTTTATCCAAAGCAAAAGGTATGAAAACAAAAAATGAATTACTGCACGCCAATTGTCTTCAGCTGGGAGGAAAGGGACTGCTCATTATAGGCCCATCGGGATCAGGAAAATCAACTCTTACTCTTTCTTTGCTCGACCGTGCCGAATGGTCAAAACGTGACGCAAAACTTATCAGTGATGATTATACAATTCTCCGTGTAGAAAATGAAAAACTTTATGGCTATACCCCAGAAGGTTTACAAGGTGGTATTGAGATTCGCGGTGTTGGCCTGTATGCAATAGAGTTTGAAAAACAAACAGTTATCGATTGTGTTATTCGTCTTGGTTCTGAATATGAACGCTTTTCCACAAATCAAACTTTTCAATTTGCAAATCTCCATATTCCTCTTTTAAAACTTCCTAGCCTTCACGAAGCCGATTGTACAGCCATTTGCCAAGCTATTGAAGCATTCTTTTTTAGAAAAATATGGCGTAAATCTGTCTAATTTTTTTCCAAAGATAAAAAACATTATTTTTGCCTTTTTTTTGCAAATTTTTCTTGGCAGCAGGATAAAGCCTTGTAAAATATCCTTTCCGCCAATATGGTCGGATTTTTAGTTAACAGGAGTTTGTGTAAATGATTGGACTCGTGCTTGTAACGCACGGCGAGCTGGCTGTTGAATTTCTACATGCCGTAGAACATGTTGTTGGAACGCAAGAGAAATTCGCAACAATATGCGTCTATCCTGATGATGACATAGATCAGCGCCGAGGTGATATTATAGCCGCAGTTTCCTCTACAGATGCAAACCATGGCGTTATTATATTAACAGATGTGTTCGGTGGAACACCTTCAAATATGGCTATTTCTGCTGTTGAAAAAGGACGCGTTGAGATGATTGCGGGTGTTAATTTACCTATGCTTATTAAACTCATTTCTATTCGGCAATGTCCTGATATTTCATTATCAGAAGCTTTAAAAATAGCACAAGAAGCAGGGCGTAAATATATTAATGTACCAGTATGATTTTATAGCGGATAATTAACACTGATGCTTTCCAAAAACCCTCTCCCATCTAAACTAAGTCGTCATTTTAATATTTGTAATAAACGTGGGTTGCATGCACGTGCTTCTGCCAAATTTGTCCAAACTGTTGACAATTTCAATGCCACTGTTGAAGTTGAAAAAGATGGAAAAATTGTTGGTGGTTCATCAATTATGGGACTTATGATGTTAGCAGCTTCATCTGGCTGCAACCTTACCATTCGTGTTTCAGGCCCAGAAGCAACTGATGCTCTTGATGCTCTTGAAAAACTCATCAATAATAAATTTGGCGAAGAAAATTAGAATTCTCACCAAAAAGACATATGATCATCCTTGGAATGAGGAAAAACTGCCTTCCATTTTATTATAGTGGGCTTTCTTGTTTTCCTTTTCAAAATCCTAAAGTTCATATCTGTTACAGCTTTATAATCGTCATAGACGTCAACACTTGTAGCAATCCTGTTGAATGTAATATTTGCGCTTGCTTTTTTCTCAGAACTCTTTGAATCATTTGAGTATTTTTGCATATTATGGATGTATCACTTAACATGTATAGTTAAATATTTATGGAGATGTGCTTTAGAAATCTATCAGTTTTCCACTCTTAGGCTTTATTTTTAGTGTTTATAATAAAAGTACAAACTATCCTTTACTGCACATATCTTTTTGATGAAACGCACAAAAATACGACTTTTGTTGGTATCATAACCATTTTCTTAAGATAAATAAGCGTTATGAATTTAAATGTTGTCAACATTTTTTAGCCATTCTTTTTTTACAGAATTGTCTTATCCTCAAGAGTGCATGCTTGCCTCTTGTTAGCTGCCATTGTACTTATGGTGACGTTTTTTAACTGTAAGGAGATACTACCCATGCAACGCCTGTTTAGTGCTCTCCAGATTCCTCAACAAACAACAGAAGCACTCATATCATTGCAAAATGGCTTGCCAAACGCGCAGTGGATTAATCCGCAAAACTTTCATATCACTTTGTCTTTTTTTGGCGAAGTTGAGAGCTCCGTAGAAGATGCACTTATTCGTGCCTTTGATACAATAAAGCTCCCTCCTTTTGTACTACAACCAAGGGGATTTAACGTTTTTGGTTCAGAAAAAGCTCCACATTCTCTTGTTGTTCGTATTGAGCCTTGTGAAACTCTCAGCCTTTTACATAAAAAAATGCAATGCATTCGCAGCAATTTGAACTTAACACCTGATGAAAAACAATTTATCCCACATATTACTCTGGCGCGATTGCTCGATATTAAACCTGAAAATCTTCCTTCTTATTTATCTCTTCGGAGTGATTTCTCTTTTCCGCCTTTTGAAGTTAATAATTTTGTTTTATTATCATCGCCATCTCCCTCAAGTGATGCCCCTTATATTGTAGAAAAAAGTTGGATACTGAGAGGGTAAAAGGGCGTTTTAACACCCTTTAGAGCCCTTTTTGATAAAATATTTCTGAATATGATGAACAACACATACGAGCACATTATGGTACCGAAAGTGTTACTGCTGATGTGTTTTATGCTGAATCAGATTCCACAGAAGCTTCTTTCGTTCCTCCTTTAGCTACACCCACTATAGCCGGACGTAGAACACGCTCACCAATAATATAACCGGCCTGAACAACTTGCTGAACAGTGTTGTCTGGAACATCAGAGTTAGGAATTTCAAACATCGCTTGGTGAAAATGAGGATCAAATTTTTGCCCCTCTGGGTGAATTTTCTGCACCCCATGACGTTCTAGCGCTGCCATCATTGCCCGCTCAGTCATTTCTACGCCCTCCGCTAATGTCTTTAAACCCGCATCATTCTCCTTTGCCCCTTCTGGAATAGCCTCCAAAGCACGATTGAGATTATCGGAAACAGATAACATATCACGTGCAAAACTAGCAATTGAATAAACCTTCGCATCCGCTATATCACGTGCAGTACGGCGTCGAAGGTTTTCCATATCTGCAGCAAGACGCAAAATTTGATCTTTCAGCTCTTTATTTTCACCCTGTAAAGCAGCCAATGGATCAGCTAACTCATTTTCTTCCTCTTCAACCTCTGCACGAGCCTCTGCTTCACGTGTTTTTAAAAACGTATCCGCTGCTTTTTTAAGCGCATCACGATCAGCTGGATTTTTTAAATCGCAATTTTCAGATGAAGCGTCAGTAAACTTGTTTTTTTCATCAGACATAAAAATTCCATTCCTTCATAAGATTTCTTATTCCCGATATCGAAATTTTACAGACAAAAATCAAGGGGTATTTATGCATCTTCAATATAATAAACATTTATAATACAAATATTGCCTCTAATCATTTAACGCAATAATTGCGATACAAGTTGAGCTGTATAATCGACCATAGGTACAATTCTTGCATAATTAAGCCGTGTAGGACCAATAACGCCTAAAGCGCCAATGACTCGTTGTTTTGAATCACGATAAGGTGCCACCACCAAAGAAGAACCAGAAAGCGAAAACAACTTATTTTCTGAACCAATAAAAATACGAACCCCTGAACCTTCATCCGTTAAATCGAGCAGTTGCGCCATACTTTCACGCGTTTCAAGGTCATCAAAAAGATGTCGTAACCGCTCTAAATCTTCTTCAGCCCTCACATCTTCAAGCAAATTGCTACGCCCGCGAACAATAAGGTGTATTTTATGGTCAGCATCTTCCCCTCCCCACAACGCTAACCCCGTTTCAACAAGATGATGAGACAAGTGATCGAGCGCAGCCCGTGTTTCTGAACATAAACGGGCAATTTCTTCTTTAGCTTCACTCAAAGTAAGCCCCTGAATATGAGCATTGAGAAAATTCGTTGCTTCTGTCAATTGTGCATGGGTAACTCCTTCTGGTAAATGAACAATACGATTTTCAACTTCACCTTGTTGAGTCACTAAAACAGCAAGAGCATGCTCCCCATCAAGACGCACAAATTCAATATGCTTCAATGTCCCTTCATATTTTGTTGCTAAAACGAGCCCTGCCCCACGTGAGAGATCTGAAAGAACACGGCTCGCTTGGACAAGAAAATGTTCAACGGATTGCGCATGACCAGCCTCCTTAACTTGCATTTCAATACTCTCACGCTCCTCGTTTGGCAAATCACCTGCTTCCATAAACGCATCAACAAAAAATCGTAATCCTGATTGTGTTGGCATTCGCCCTGCAGAAATATGAGGTGCATAAATCAAACCAAGATGTTCAAGATCACTCATCACATTACGAATCGTTGCAGGTGATAATGTCTGTCGCAAAAGCCGCGAAAGATTTCGTGATCCTACAGGCTCACCATCATTAAGATAGGCTTCCACAATATGGCGAAAAATATCACGCGACCGTTCATCAAGATATTTTAGTTCATCATCAATAGGTTTGTGTTTCATCACAATTTTTTCACTACTTTAAAAACACTTCTTTCTTATATAAGTTTTACTAAGTTTTGGTCAAATAGTCCAAAGTAGTGGAAAAGCATATTATATATTTTACCATAAAAAAATGCTATCATCAAAAAAAGCGACCTACTATATATCTTTTTAATTATTGTCCATTCAAAATACAAAAGATTTCTTTTGCATGAACTATCGATGATATACAAAAATCATATCGCGTAAAATGTGGAAAAACTCGCATATATGTGAGCGTTTAAGCTGATTTTTAGCGCAACGTACCCTCTTTATTTCTGGAGAAATTTATATGAGAAGTATCAAATCCAAGAAACTTGTCATCGCGACACATAACGCTGGAAAATTGCATGAAATTACCACTTTGGTTGCTCCCTTCGGTTTTACAATACAATCAGCAAAAGAACTCGGATTGCCGGAACCAAAAGAAACAGGAACCACATTTGAAGAAAATGCCTACATCAAAGCCTTTGCCGCAGCAAAAAATACAGATATTCCTGCTCTCTCTGATGATTCTGGCCTAGAAATAGATGCATTAGGCGGTGCACCGGGCGTTTATACAGCTGATTGGGCGATTCAAGCCGATGGTACACGTAATTTTTCAAAAGCTATGAAAAAAATAGAAAATGAACTCCAAAAAGTTGGGGCGCAAAAAAAAATCCAACGAAAATGCCGTTTTATATCGGTTATTTGCATCGCATGGCCTGATGCTCATGCTGATTACTTCCGTGGATGCGTTGAAGGCACATTCATTTGGCCACCACGAGGAGATAAAGGTTTTGGTTTTGATCCCATTTTTTTACCAGATGGATATGAAAATACCTTTGGAGAAATGTCAACAGAGCAAAAACATGACTGGAAACTCAATGATAAAACACCTCTCTCGCATCGCGCACGTGCTTTTAAACTTTTGGCCGAAAACCTTTTGACACTCTCATGAATGAACCTTTTGGCATTTACATTCATTGGCCCTTTTGTGCAACAAAATGTCCCTATTGTGATTTCAATTCACATGTGCGCGTTCATGGTGTTGATCAACCACGTTTTGTCGCTGCCTTTGAACGCGAAATAGAAACGCAGTACCATAAAATAGGTCCACGTCGCATTACGAGTATTTTTATTGGCGGGGGAACACCTTCTCTTATGACGCCTCAGACTGTCGATACCTTGTTGCAAGCACTTGCAAAAAAATGGACTGTTGATGATAAAGTTGAAATTACATTAGAAGCTAATCCATCAAGTGTAGAAGCAGAACGTTTTCGTGGATATCGTGCAGCAGGCGTTAACCGCTTGTCCTTAGGTGTACAAGCACTCAATGACAAAGCATTGCGAAAACTTGGTCGTCTTCATAATGTGGAACAGGCTCTTTCCGCGATTGCTTTGGCACGGGAAATCTTTCCACGTTTATCCTTTGATCTCATTTATGCCCGCCCTGAACAAACGTTAGAACAATGGAAATCTGAACTGTTTCAAGCACTTGATTTAGCAGCAGATCATCTTTCTCTCTACCAACTCACTATCGAGGATGGGACCGCCTATAAACGGCTTCATGCCGCAGGAAGACTAATCCTTCCCGCTTCAGAACTCGCAGCCGACTTGTATCATCTCACCCAAGAAATAACAGCACAGCACGGACTTCTAGCCTATGAGATCTCAAATCATGCAATCCCCGGCGCTGAATCGGCGCACAATCTTCTTTATTGGCGTTATCATGAATATGCAGGCTTTGGCCCAGGAGCCCATGGTCGCTTTTTTATACACCTACCAAATAATTTTTCTGCTTCTTCAAAAGCTCCTTACTCTCAAATTGAAAACCGTGAACGTTATGTTACAATAAATGAAAAATATCCTGAACATTGGCTTAAATTAGTAGAAACGACAGGACATGGCTGTATTGAGACAGAAAAATTGACCTCATTACAACAAGCAAATGAAATGCTTCTCATGGGCTTACGCCTTTCAGAAGGTTTAGATCTTCCGCGTTATGAAACCTTAAACCCCAAAAGTTTACCAATGGAAAAGCTTATTGATTTACAACAACAAGGACTCATAGAAATGCTAGGAAATCAGCGTTTAAAGGCGACAAGCAAAGGACGTATTCTTCTTGACCACGTCATCAGCCAATTAGCAATCTAGAACCTCATGATTTTAACTCGTAACCCTGTCACTTATGACATAACATTTACTGTTTTCAATTTAAGAAGCAGGTGCTTAAAAATAAGCTTTTCTCTATGCAAAAAAATCAACAATGAAACGTTCGTAAATAGAAGTGAGGGTTTCCAATGCATCAAGAGTTACACACTCATCCGTCATATGCATCGTTTGCCCTGGTAAACCAAATTCAACCACTGGACAATAATCCTTAATAAATCGCGCATCCGAAGTTCCCCCAGAAGTAGAACATTCTGGTATATTCCCTGTTATGCTTTCAATAGCATTTGATAAAGTTGCAATGAGTTTGTCATTTTTGGTTAAAAAAACATCTCCCAAACTTGGAATCCATTCAAGCTGATAATAAGGATATTGATTACTATTATTTTTTGATTGTACTAAAGCAAGACGCTTTTCAATTTCTGTCATAAGCGTTTCTTTTATCCAAAGATCATTATAGCGTATATTAAAACGCACTATTGTTTGCGCTGGAATAACATTCACTGCACAATTACCCGTATCAATGGATGTCAATTCCAAATGACTTGGTTGAAAATTTTCTGTTCCTTGATCTAAAGCCGTTTGTGTCAACGCTTGAATAAGTTTACTTACTAAAGGTAATGGATTGGCTGCTCGCTCAGGAAAAGCGACATGACCTTGGCGCCCTTTAACTGTAATGATACCAGAAATTGATCCTCGACGACCAATCTTTATCATATCCCCAACAACCTTCACGCTTGTTGGTTCTCCTACAAGAGCCGCAGTCCATTTTTCTCCTTTTTGTTCTGCCCATTTGAGAAGTTTAACTGTACCGTTAAGTGCAGGGCCTTCTTCATCACCAGTAATTAGAAAGCTTACTGTTCCTTTAATGTATTGTTTCTCAAGGACTCGCGCCAACGCTGCAATAAAACAAGCAATCCCGCCCTTCATATCAACAGCGCCTCGTCCGTATAATTTTCTTTGATTTACGACAGCTTCAAAAGGAGGGTACGTCCAATCTTCCAACGCACCTGGTGGCACAACATCAGTATGACCCGCAAACATAAGATGCGGTCCACCCTCCCCCATCTTTGCATAAAAATTTTCAACATCTTCTGTATTTTTATCCGTAAAAACAGGGCGTTCAACACAAAACCCCATCTTCTTTAAAAATTGCTCCAAAGTTGATAAAGCACCTGCTTCATGCGGTGTAACAGAAGGGCAACGAATAAGCGCCTGTAAGAGCTGAAGTGGATTTGTAAGAACAGGCATAAATGCTTTTCCAATCTGAACTCAAGAATGATGAAAGATTATTAAGCTGAATTACAAAAAAGATAAAGCAAAAACATTGAAGACACTCAACAAGCCAAGTAGGGGAAGACAATCTTGCTGAGGCTTCAATGCGTTGCTCATCATGTGATGAAACACAATACATAATGGAAAGTGAAATAAGAAGTTCCATTGAATATTATCTTTTTCAAGTTTTTTTTCATATTTCCAACTTATCCAACTCATAGGAATGAAAATTGATCGCTTGCAACATATGACCATTTTCTTTCAACCAAGCGCGACGAGTTTTACTCCCTGGGCAAAGTTTTTCACAAAGAGCCCAAAATTTTGGTCCATGATTCATTTCAATAAGATGGGCCACCTCATGTGCAACGACATATTCAACAATTTCTTTTGGCGCCATAATAAGACGCCAAGAAAAAGAAAGGCGTCTGTCTATCGAACAAGATCCCCAACGGCTCTTGGTATCTTTATAGCAAACTGATTTCACTTTACGCTCTACTTTCTCTGCATAACATGCAACCAAGGGTGTTATAACAAGCGCAGCCTGTTTTTTTAAAACATCCGCAACACGCCTTGGCAAATATTCTAATTGACCATAAACGATAATTTGAGGTTCTTGTCCCACATCCCCTGCAATAATTTCCGTCACCCCACGTCCTTCTTTATGCCTTATAGTATGTGCAACACCTAATAAAGGAATCGTAGTCCCCTCTTTGAGATAAGAATTTTTTTGAGAAACGCACACACGCGTAAGACGCGCTTCAATCCAAGAGCGGTGTTTTTCAATAAAAGCTTGAACCGAACAAAGGCTTATCGCTGGCGGTGTTATGACACAAATCCCCTGCCCATTCGCATCAACACGTAATGTGAGACGACGCGCATGTTTATGCGTACGGACTTTTAGAGGGACAACACGATCAGAAAAAATAAAATGCTGTTCATAAATGATCATACATTATGTCTTTATTATCAATGAATATGAATCTTACTCCGCATTAATTTGTTCAATCAATGATTTCAATACCCTTTCGAGATAATCCAAATCTTGCGGACGCGAAAAACGATGATCTGCATCACGTACGAGTGTCAATGTCACATCATGTAAAGGCAAATGATTCAGTAAAGTCATTGTATGCTGATAGGGTATCTCCACATCTTCCATCCCTTGTAGAATATGAATAGGACATCCAACATCTATGCATCCCTTCATAACGCAGTTGTCTCTGCCATCTTCAATAAATACTTTTGTAAAGGGAACCGGCTCAGTATAACTAATCGCAGATCGTTCAATATTCTCTGTTTCTTCTAAAATTTTCCACCCCTTTCGACCCTGCCCTGATTCTATCAATGTTTGTGTAAAATCAGGAGCTGGTGCAATCAAAACCATGCCAGCAAGCTTCTTGTTTTTTTGTGCTAGTATCATAGCAAGCTTTAAAGCAATCCATCCCCCCATAGAGGTGCCAATCAAAATTTGTGGTCCCTTACAATAAGCTTCAAAAACCGCTAAACTTTCCTGAATCCAGCGTGACATCGTTCCTTGAAAAAAATCACCGCCTGATTCTCCATGCCCAGAATAATCAAAACGTAAGCAAGACAAATCATTCTTCTGAGCAAAACTATCAACCAACAGTGCCTTATCCCCTAACATATCGGATAGATAGCCATGAAGCCAAACTAAACCTGGAGAACGACTGCCTTCACGATAACGTACTGCGAGAGCAGTATCTTCAAATGAAAAAAATTGACACGAAATATTTTGATCCATTATTCTTGTCCTCTACAAAACAGTTTACTCATAAAAGAAAAATTTCTCTTCTCAAAATTAAACCTTAAAGTCATCATCAAATAATGAAAAAAGCACGAATTCTAGTTGTTTTTCTGTATATAATTGTATATTAATTCTATGCTGTAGATGAATCAAAATTAAAGGAGCATAAACCATTCGCAGACCATTTAAAATGACAACTACCCAGAAAGATGGGCCACGTTCAAATCAGGATATCCGAGTTCCTCGTGTTCAGCTTATCAATGATGAGGGACAGCATCAGGGAGTCGTTGCAATACAAGAGGCGCTTGCTATGGCTGCAGATGCGGGGCTTGATTTGGTTGAAATTGTACCAAATGCCGAGCCACCAGTATGTAAAATTATTGATTTGGGAAAATTAAAATACCAAACTCAGAAAAAAGCTGCTGAAACGCGTAAAAAGCAAAAGGTCATCGAAATCAAAGAGATTAAGATGCGTCCAAATGTTGATGTCCATGATTATGGTGTCAAGCTTAAAGCTATTCATCGATTTATTGGTAATGGCGATAAAGTAAAGATTACTTTGCGTTTTCGTGGTCGTGAAATGGCACACCAAGATCTTGGATTGAAACTTCTTCAGCGTGTTAAAGAAGATACAAGTGAAATTGCCAAAATCGAATCTGAACCAAAACTCGAAGGCCGCCAAATGATGATGGTCATAGCAGCTAAATGATTTCTCATTGAGATGATGTACGGAATGCAACTCATCTAGAGTTAAATGTGTGAATATGGTTTAAAAGCACCATGACACTTCCTGTGGTGCTTTTAAATAGGTAGTGTGTGTATATTAATCCCTTTTTTAAGTGACTATTCTTTTTATCAAAAAGACTAACTGTCTTTTAATAATGCTTCAATCTTGCATAAAACAACGATAGAATATAGAAGCACTTTATGGTCAAAAAACAAATTTCCGCTTTTGATAAACATCTTATCATTCGTCTTTTGCAAGAAAATTTTCATAAACATGCACGTTGGTACAGTGCAGCTGTTTTTGCAATGATCATTATTTCTTGCACAACTGCAGCGAGTGCGTGGATTATGCGTGATGTTGTCAACTCTATTGTTGAGGCGCAGAATTTTGGTATGATTGTTTTAATTTCTAGCATTATTGCTTTTATTTTTATTCTCAAAGGGATTGCAACTTTTACCCAAACTTACTTTTTAAGCAAAGCAGGTAACAGTATTGTTGCTGAACAACAACGCAAAATTTATGCACGCCTTATGGAACAAGGTGTTTCTTTTTATCACAACAACACTTCTTCTGATCTCCTTGTTCGCGTAACCCATAACGCTACAGCAGTGCGTAATATTATTGATACAATTATCACAACTTTTGTGCGTGATTTGCTCTCTGTTAGCGGCTTATTGCTGGTCATGTTTATTCAAAATTTTACGTTAATCACTATCACTTTAATAGTAGGACCACTGGCTTTTTTAGGGGTAAGAATGGCTTTAAAACGTGTTCGCAGTCTTGTGGAAAAAGAACTCCTTTCACTTGGTGAAATTATCAAAATTGTGCAAGAAAGTTCCATTGGTATTCGAGTTATCAAAGCTTTTTCATTAGAAGAACTCATGAAAAAACGGATGAATAAAGCCATTCGTGATGTTGAAAAACAAGCAAATACTATTGCAACACTTCAAGCCATTACAAATCCGATTATGGAAACGCTTGCTGGAGTTTCCATTGCAGGTATTATCTGCTTTTCTGGCTACCTTGCAACCCAACGTGCTGGTGTTCAAGGTGAATTCATGTCCTTCATTGTTGCTTTGCTTCTAGCTTATGAACCCGCAAAAAGACTAGCAAATGTGCGTGTCAAAATTGAATCTGGTTTGGTTAATATCCGCACCATGTATGAAATACTTGACCATCCCATTACGCTCATAGAACACGAAAAAGCCAAAGATCTAGATAAAACACAAGGAATTATCCGCTTTGAAGATGTTTCTTTTTCATATGCGGATAATCAAATGGTATTGAAAAACATCAATCTGGAAATAGAACCCAGAAAAATGACCGCATTGGTAGGTCCTTCAGGATCAGGAAAATCAACCCTTATTAACCTGATTATGCGCCTTTATGATCCAACAAAGGGACGAATATTGATTAATGATCAAGACATCAAATATACTACTTTCCGCTCTCTTCGAAACTTAATAGCCTATGTAGGTCAGGATACTTTTCTCTTTCAGGGAACCATTAAATATAATATTGGTCTTGGAAAAGAAGGAGCGAGTGATGATGATATTATCAAAGCAGCGAAAACAGCCAATGCGCATGACTTTATTATGAATCTACCAAATGGCTATGATACAAAGATAGGTGATAATGGCTTTAATCTTTCAGGGGGACAAAAACAACGACTCGCTATCGCCAGAGCAATGCTTCATGATAGTGAAATCCTGATTTTTGATGAAGCAACAAGCGCTTTAGATTCACACACTGAAGCACAAATTAATGAAGCCCTTCATCATCTTACCAAGGGACGTACAACAATCATTATCGCTCATCGCCTTTCAACGATTGCTCGCGCTCACAAAATTGTTGTCATAAAAAATGGAAACTTGATTGAACAAGGTACCCAAAAAGAACTAATGGAAAAAGAAAATAGTTTTTATAAAAAACTTCATAATATCCAATTCAAAAAGCAAATATCCTAAATCCTGTGTATCTAAGTAAAATTTTATAGAGGATTACATTTCTTTACAAAAAACAGAAATATTTCTATGGAGAAGGATTGCGTTAAGAGTAGAAATTGATAGAAAATTTAAAACTTCTTGAGAAAAATTTCTATAATTTGCATGAGAATAAATTTTACTTGCTGTTTTTTAAAGAAGTTTACCTCATTTTAAAAATCGAATCCTGATAATGAAAGCTTCCTCATCTTCAAGATAAGGAGCGTAGTATCTATAAATGTGGCATGTGAAAAGGAAAAGCCTTAAACTTTAAAGAACTTACCAAGAAATATGAAGCTGTGGTAATCTATACCGCTTTTATCTATACTCATCTTTGTACTGTCTATTATAGATTGTGCTGCATATATAGATAGCACTGTGAGATGGAATTGAAACAATTAGAGAGACTAAAAGAAATATACCGAACGAGCAATATAATGATATACTGCTTTTTTGAAGAATATGCACCCATTAAAGGGCATGATAAACAGAACCTAAAATGAGAACTTTAGTGCTTCAATCCTTAATAGTCTTTTTCGTAAAATATACCAACACTAGAATTCTTTTCATTCCCTATGGCACCTTTAGCTTTGAGATGTCGTGAAATATCCAAATTAATTGTTCCTTTTGTCATACCATCCGATCCTGCTTCAAAGCCTAAATAAACATTATTGTGTATATAGCGCCCAACGCGTAAACCCGTATTACCCTTTTCATCAACGATAACATCAAGATCATCAAGACCAATTTTAGCCCGTAGCGCGTTTAATAAGGATGTATTAGAAGCACCGACAAGGTCTGCTGCTGCTGCGGCAAGCTGTGCAATCTGAAATGGTGATAATTCACTAAGAGAGCGGTTAAAAATCAAACGCGCCAGAACCTCATCTTGTGGCAAATTAGGTTGCGAAGAAAAATGCACATCCAGATTATCAATCGTTCCACTTACAGTAACAGTGACACGAATATCACCAATATTATTGTTGGTCACAAAATAAACAGTAGGATCAAGGTTACCACTAAAGCTCGCTTGTCCTTGATCAAAACTGAGACGCCGTGAAAGAATATCAAAACGTCCGCGAATCATCTGAAATTCACCAACCGGATGCACATCGTGTAATGGCCCAGTCAAGTTAATGCGTCCTCCCAATTCAGTGTCTAACCCTCGCCCTCGTACAAAAAATTGATTACGTGCAGTAATACGCATATTTAGCACAGTAGATGAAGATTTTTGAGAAACATCATGGTCTTGACTAGAGCTCTTAACATCAGCACGTTCAAGTGTTTTTTGAATCGATTTGGTTAAATTCTTATTTTTAACATCTAGAAATTTAGCATTTCGAAAATGATCAGAAACAACGATTTCTGCTTTTTCAACTGTAATATCACCACCAATAACAAGGTCGCTCAAAAAATAACCCCTCATTGTCATTTTGCCTGATAATGTTGCAAAAATCATGGAACCATCATTATAATTGGCACGATTGAGATTAAATACTAAATCTGCTTGCAAATCATTAGAAATACGACCCGAAGCGGAAAGAGACCCCCCTCCAGACGAAGAAGCAAAAGCTTTTTCTATAAGGATATGGTCACCATTTAATTTGCCTTCAAGCGTTATATCGTTCAACCCTACATTTGTTTGTGAATCAAAAAAGCTACCATTGGCTATAGAAAAATGCCCTGTCAGCTGTGGTTGTGATAGTCTCCCCTGTAGAGCTGTATCAATTCTTGCTGTACCCGTTACATGTGCACCACGCTTAGCTAACAACAAATCAATAAGGCTAAGAGGCATTGTTCCTTTAACATTCAATTTGGCATCTGAACCACTTAAAGACACAGGTCCGTTTATAGAAAGATCTAATCCTTTATCTCCTGTTGCTATTATATTCTCAATATGAAAAATCGATTTTTTATAAGAACCATGGGCATTCATATTGATCGATAGAGATCCTTTATGCGTCATAGCAGTCAGGCTTTGACTAGAAAGCTCAAAATAAGCAGATGGATCCTCCATTGTTCCACCAACATCGACCTTGCCTACAATTTTTCCTTCAAGCGCTTGTCCTTCAGTAAAACTATTCATCAAACGCGCAGGAAAATCACGTAAGTTAATATGGAGATCAAGTTTGTTTTTATCTAAAGACATACTCCCCTGTGCTTGTGCTTGTACTCCTTCTCCTATTAAATTTGCATTCAAAGTCAGGTTTTGGTCTACTGTTTTACCCGTAGCAGAGAGCACAAAAGGCATGATTTTTTTATCTCGAAGCGCAATGGTTGTTAGATCTTCACCTTTTATCTCATAGGTTACATCAGGTTTTTTGAAATGACCTCGAATCATCACTTGCCCTGTTAGAGTACCTGCTGCTCCAAGATCGGATTTCCATAAATTAACTAAAGAAACAGGAAGAGCATTCATCGTAAGATGCAGATTCAAGGTATCTTGAACATTTCCCGAAAGCAGAACCGCCCCACCATTAATGGCAATTTTCAATTCATTTACTGTCATGCCATCTTTATCAAAAACAATTGTAGCGGGTTTAGACAATTTCGCGTTAAGATTTGGTTGTTTAACATCTATCGTTTCAATCTGTACTTCTCGTTTTATACCTACTGGAAGTCCTACCATCACCAAATGTCCAGAAAGCTTTGCGTTGGTATTATTAGGCAACACGGTTTGAACAGTAAAAACTGTTTGCTCATTCTTCCTATTGGCCTGAGCACTTAAACGATTAACCATTATCAAAGGCGTTTGGATATGCTCCGCATGGATAAAACCCTCAAACTGTGCCATGCCAAAAGGGTCAAAGATATCTGCTTTGACTTCCAACTTTTTAATTTTATTCTTTGCAAAGCTTAAATGGTCAACATGCGCTTTGAAATTGGCTTTCTGTTTGCCATTTTGTTTATCAAAAACAAAGTCCCCTTTTATTTTTCCGCTACTTTCCTGCAAAAATAACGCAGCAAGATCTGAAATATCATCAGCGTCAATATGTAATGCTCCCTTCACAAAATCTCCTATTTGAGAAAGGTCACCTGTTATTTTTGCGTTTCCTCCTCTTATATTGATATTTTCAAGTTTTCGAATCCGATGAGAATCCTTAAAAGAAGCAGATAAAGATAACGGCTTCTTAGCAAAAGTTCCTTCCCCCTTTACAGAACCCGTTAAAAAAGGTACCGGCAATGTATTATCCATCAGTGTTTGCATCGTAAGTGTTGTATTTTGGAGTTTTTTCCCCATTAAAAATGCTTCAGCAATCTGGGCGTGTGTGTTAAATTTTATAAGACTATTGCGTCCTCTAGCAGTACTGCGAATTGTGAGGGCACCTTTCATCCTTGAATCCAATTTAGAAAGATCAGATAGTCTAGCATATAAATCCATCTTAGCACTCTCACTTGAAAAATGACCATCTGCTTTTATGTTTGCGTATTGACTTTTCAAATCTAAACGACGAAAAATTAACCCTGTCCTGTTGCGAGCAACACCACCTGAAAGAGTAAAATTTCCCTTGAATAAATGATTGAAAGGCTCCACACCTATTTCCATGTTGTCAGTCATTCCTGATAGTTCGAGATCAAAAATGCCATCTATTAAACCAATAATTCCTTTGGCTTTAATATCTGCGCCACCAGAAAATGATTGTGCACTCAACAGATTAAAAGGAGCGAGTGCTTGGGCTTTTAAACCAAGATCACCTTTAAAAACAAAACGATCTATTTTCCCTTTTAACCAAGCAGAAAAACCCTGACTCGTAATACTAAAATCATGAACAAAAACTGGTTTTTTAGAAACAATATCTGTATCTAGATGCACATTAACTGTTTGGTCTAGACCCTCTATCAGCGTACCTTTACTGTCTTCAACTCCTCGAAGAGTTCCCTTAACCTGAATACCAACATGACGAGAAGTTGCATCATCAAGATTTTCGCTTACTCCTCCCATAACAAAAATTGCATCGCGAATATGAATATTTTTATTGCGCAAATGATGGAGCACAAGCCGTCCATTCCATGATTGTTGCCCTTCGCGGCCATAATCAATATTTAAAGCAAGATTATCCGCACGCACTGGTGCTTCTGATGCTAGTAAATGCGATGCCTCATTTTCCTTATCCAGAGTCATTTTGCCATCAACAAAAAGCCGACGTAAAAATCCATCGGCCGCTATTTCAGCATTGGCCACAACATTTATCGCTTTACCTTCAATCACCATATGATCAAGATGTGTAACGCCTTTTTCTGTCATTCTTGCCTCTGCTTTCAGCGTGACATCAGATGCAAAGAGGCTATGATATTGAGGAGGCATTAAAGAACCAAGTGTGCCCACGAGTTTAGTAGAAAGGCTGTGTCCTTCTGCAACACTTGCGAGAACAACATCACCATCTAAAATAGGATGGTGATCAACTTCTAAAGAAAGTTTGATAGCCAAATCATCAAAAGTACCGTCACCTTTAAGCGCAAACTTTAATGCAGGACGCTTTTCAATGTTAAAGATATTTGCCAGAATACCATTTTGTGGTTCATCTCCAAGAATATCAATTTTCGCTGTACGGTCGTTATCGTATATCTTCGTTAGAACAGAAAAAGATCCTAATGCATCTAAACGATGAGCCGCTAACTCAGAATCAAAAACACCGTTAGCCAAAGTGAGGTTCCCTTTTAAGGATACATCAGCAGAAAAACCTAAAAGGTCCTGTTCAAACATCACATGTTTAGCCGTAAGTGTATCAATAGAGAGAGCAAGTGGAAATTTTGGTAAAGAAAACCGCCCCGCTTCAAGAGAAGATATGAAAGAAGAATTGCTTTGTGGTTTGCGTAAAATTGTAATCTTTTCCAAAGAAAGCTGGTTAATATCCATGCGCCCTCTTAGCAATGATAAGCGATTCCAATTCATTTGAGCATTGGTAATTTTAAGCCACACACCTTTCTTATCACTCACAGTAATAGTATCGATTGATGTTTGAGAAGATAGTGCCCCGCGCACATTATGTAGCCGAACTTGGCGATTAGGCGCTGAAAGTCTACGTTCAATTAAAGAAATAAACCATGAACGATCATCCACTATCGCTTTTCTAGAGAGCAAATTGCTTTTTTGCATAAAAACAAAAACGCTTGTTACAAAAAGTAAAAAGCCAAATAAGAAAACCAATAAACGTACATTTTTTTTCATTAAAATGCTTGCCCTATACCCACATAAAAACCAATACGAGGATCACCTTTTTCCCGCTTAAGAGGAAAGGCTAAATCAACACGCAAAGGCCCTAGACCTGTCATATAGCGACCTCCAATACCAGCTCCCCATTTAATGTTTTGAGAAAAATCAAAATGCACCTTCTCCCCTACGAGACCTCCATCAAGAAAACTAACAAGCCCTATCTTATCATTTAAAGAAAAACGTAATTCTGCCGTACCCTCCACAAGTGCCCGCCCACCAAAAACAGCATCATTGTCTGTTTTAACACCAATATTACGATAGGCATAACCGCGAACAGATCCACCACCACCAGCAAAAAAGAGCGTATCCGAAGGAACTTGTGCTGTATTGCTTCCAAGAATTGTACCAAGCTTTGCCCGCGCAGCAAAAACAAAACGCTCCTTCTCATCCAGCGTCCAATAAGAACGGCCTTCTACAGTCATTTTTGCTACGAAATTATGAGAACGCATTTCATAAAAAGGCTCAAAAAACACTTCACCATATAAACCTTTAGTTGCGTTGAACTTATTATTCCGACTGTCGTAAATGACACTACTTGGTAACCCAACTGTTGTAAAATTACGGCTTCCAAAATAGATATCACGTGAATAACCATTGGAAACTTCTACAGCAACTTGACCCGATAGATGACCATTAAAGATATGCGTTATACCTAGCTTTCCTTTGATGGCTTTTGTCATGTAATTATCTAGGACATCTTGCTGAATTTTCAGTTCTGACCTAAAATCTGTATCAGGAGTAAATATACCAGGTTTTATAAATGTACCACCAAGAAGATAATCAAAATTTTTCAGATTATAAGATTCCTCTTTATTGCTCCCAATACCACTTACTTTCGTCTCAATTTTAAGGTGTTCCGCATGGCCAAAAAGATTGTTATGCATCCAATAAGCTTCAAAACCAGCACCATCTAATGTTGAATAACTACCACCTGCTCCAAAACGACGGGGTTTGCGTTCTTCCAAAACAAGCGTAAGCGGTAAACTTCCATCAGGATTAATTGTATCAGCCTCACGTATATTCACAGCACGAAAAACATTAAGGCGTGCCAGTCTTTCATTCGCTTTAGCTAACGCATCAGAATCATATTTTTGGCCTACCTTCCAGCCTGTCATCCATGCAATATAGGCTGAATCTATACGCGGCTTCTTACTCACATTACGCACTCTTAAAGGACCATAATAAGCTTCTCGTCCAGGATTAACGGAAATTCGCGCATCAATAAGGTGCGCAGCATGATCAGCAACGACTTCACTCTTAACAATTTTAGCTTTAGCATAACCTTGTCGACGCCATCCTTCAATCACCCATCTTTCTGCTTTTAAAATACTTTCGGATTTAGCAACTGTCCCAACCTTATACCCCAATTCTTCAATTGTAGGCATTCTATTGACTTTATATTTTACGGATGGAGCAATTTTATCAATGTTTGCAACGCCAAAAATATATTGTGGGCCGGAATCAATTGTAATAACAATGTCCGATTGTGCTGGGAGTTGTGTCATCGGACTCAAATCTGCAGCTTCTAAGCCATTAATCTTAATACTAATAACACCACCATAACGTCCATCAGCATAGAGAGCAGAAAGAATTGCCCGATAATCTGAACGAGCTTTCGCTAATAAACCAGAAGAACTAGATGCTTTCCCTTGATCAGCAATAAGAGAAGATACAGCCTTCACAATTTTAACACCTTCTTTTGGTGCACTCGGTGGGGAAATAACGTTAACTTTATAAAATTTTTCTGTACCACTATAGGAGGAGGAATTTGCTTTCTTTTGACCAAAAAGAGGAATGCCAAAAAGCTCAAATGCTGCAAGTGGCTGCGGAAAAGCACAGATGAAGCATAAACTTATCAACACACTGCGCATGGTTCCTGATTTTAACAAAACTCCCGTTTGGTATACCATCAAATCAGATACCTTCAATAGACTTCATATCACTTTAGTACTATAAATAACGTAGAACAAGAAAGATAAATATATCTACTGTTTATATTTCACATATTTGATTATATTTCACATATTTGATTACATCAAATAATGCTCTTTTCTTGCAATACATAATATCCCCTCCCTTAATATTCCATGAACTTCGACATTGCTGTGCAATATAAACAGCCTTATTTCCTTTCCCTACCATATTCATTTAGCTCATTATAAATGTTTTATTTCACTGCATGCAATCATGGTTAAATTTGTGCAAATTATTCTTCATCATTACACTAAAAAAGCTTGCAGAAATATATAGATCTCTTCACTCCAAAAACCATAGAGACTGCTTGATTTTTATGTAGAGATATGCTTGTCTCTTCTAAGCTAGAAGGGGGAATAAACTGATGATCGCGCGTGTTACAACTGTTGCTTTTCGCGGTCTAGACGCAGTGCCTGTTGATGTACAGGTCATGATTTCCCCTGGTAAAATAGGAATGGCTATTGTTGGATTAGCCGATAAAGCAATCGCTGAGAGCCGTGAAAGGGTACAAGCATCCCTTCACGCTTGTGGGCTCTCTCTGCCAAACAAACGTGTTACTATTAATCTTGCACCTGCTGATTTACCTAAAGAAGGATCACATTACGATTTGCCAATTGCTGTAGGCTTAATGCTGACTATGGGAATTCTTCCTCCCGAAGTCGCACAAGATTACGTTATCTTAGGCGAATTATCATTGGATGGTTCTATCACGGCTGTTAATGGCGTTTTACCAGCTGCAATGACAGCTTTAGCACTCGATAAAGGATTGATCTGTCCCCATCCATGTGGGCCTGAAGCCGCATGGGCTCATGAAGAAATGAATATTCTCGCTCCTGAAACTCTTCTTACCATGGTCAATCATTTTAAAGGAACCCAAATTCAAAAACGTCCACAACCACGCCAATATACAATTCAAACCGATCTTCCAGATCTTTGCGAAATTAAAGGACAAAAAACTGCCAAACGCGCATTAGAAGTTTGCGCCGCTGGACGGCATAATCTTTTGTTTGTAGGTCCTCCTGGCGCAGGAAAATCTATGTTAGCGCAACGCTTACCTTCTCTTTTGCCCCCTCTTGATAGTCGTGAACTTTTAGATGTTTCTCTGATTGCTTCTATCACAGGAGAAACAGTTCATAATACCATTTCACTCCATTGTCCGTTTCGTGCTCCGCATCATTCTGCTTCCATGGCAGCAATGGTCGGTGGTGGTCTTAAAGGACGACCAGGAGAAGTCTCATTGGCACATAATGGCGTTTTATTTCTCGATGAATTGCCGGAATTCTCTCCACAGGTCCTTGATTCTCTTCGCCAACCCTTAGAGAGTGGAGAATGTGTTATCGCCCGTGCTAATCACCATATCAGCTATCCTGCCCGCTTCCAACTCATCGCCGCTATGAACCCTTGTCGATGTGGTATGGCAGGAGAAAAAGACACTGTTTGTGCAAAAGGAATACGTTGTCAAATTGACTATCAATCCCGTATTTCTGGTCCTTTACTCGATCGAATTGATTTACGGATTGATGTCCCTGCACTAACAGCTATGGATCTTATGCAACCAGAACAATCAGAAAAAAGCTGTAATGTTGCAAAACGTGTTGCACAGTGTCGTATTATTCAAGAAAAACGTTTTAAAGCATTGGGTCTTGACCATATTCGTACCAACGGTGATTGTCCTGCTAAAATCATCGAACAAATTGCCGTTCCTGACCAGAACGCTACTAAACTCTTAAGAGATGTGAGTGAGAAAATGCGCCTTTCTGCACGAGCCTATCATCGCATTCTCAAAGTTGCACGCACCATTGCTGATCTCGAAGAAGCCGACAACCTATCACGTCACCATCTCGCGGAAGCTATTTCTTACCGGTTGGGTGCGGAAAGATTAACAGCACATTCTTGAAAAAAATTTTTATCAATAAAAACCAATTGGAAAATAACGTAGATAAAGTTCCGTAAGCTTGCCATCATTTTCTAATGATTTTAGAGCATAGTTCAGTACATCAATTAATTTTTCGTTCTTTTTAGCAACAGCAAGCTGCATTCCCTGCCCCAACAACTGAGGAGCTATATACGGCCCTCCAACAAAATAACAGCACGCAGCTGATTTTGCATCATTTAGCCATAATGATAAAGCAAAACCATCATCAAAAATAAGATCAATTTTATGATCTTGAAGCGCTTGATAAAGCTCTGCTCTGTCTTTAAATCCTTGCCATTTAGCTTTAGGAAAATAACTATGGAACAGCTTTTCGTGAGCACTCTTAAACAATAATCCACTGTTTAAATATGTTAGTTTATCGCTGATTGGTCCAGCGAAATCTACAAGTTGAGACGCAATAAATTGAGATGCAACAAATCGAGCCGGAAAACGTAAATAAGACCTTGTAAAAAAAAGATCTTTACGTGTTTTGATTGTTTCTTTTAAACCTGCAATGATAACTTCTGCATCACCATTTTTAACATGATCTACGAGCTCTTCCCAAGGAACAACTTCTATCTCACAGATTTTTTCAAGGTTTAATTTTGAGCAAATAGCGCGCAATAAATCGATGTGATAACCTGCAAGATACCCTGTTTTGTCAAGAAAGTTAAAAGGAGGAAAATCAAAAGTTGTTACAAAACGCAAACGAATGATATCTGTCGTATCAGGCTGTAGAAAATGTTCATGCGCACCAAAAAAAGAGGGAAGCCCTGCTGTTGTTTCAGCTTCTACGAAAGAGGAAAATAAAAATCCCCATGTTACGAATAAAACTCCAATGAGAACATTGAATCCATATATAAGCTTTTTTATTGGCAAAACTTTTCCCCCATTTTCAAAGTGATAATACAATTCTTCTCAGGTATAATATCTAATGCACTTCACTGAAATATCTGTTCCTTTATGGATTAAAAGTGCTGTTATTCTCCAAAAACTGTCAAAAATAACAGGTTCTCTCTCATTTTCAAAACAGATGGGAAGATGTTTTCTCGAAAAATCCTTCACGCAAATGCACAAAGGGAAACTCTTGGTGAAAAAGAGATTTTTTAGCCTGAAATGTCAATAAACAACTGAACTCTTCTTGATTTTATTTTCTTCTAAGTATCTTGGTTAAACTAAAAATACTTCTGGTGTTTTTTATAAACGCAAAATTTTTCTTTTAAGAAAGCGCATCCTGTTTTTTTATTAGACTATTATTAGACAACAAGCTGTACATATTTTTGATCTACCAGATAGCTTTATCTAAATCCCTTGCATGCCCAAAAATGATGTGAAAAAACACCCCCGTTTTTAAACATTACGTCAAAACGACACAAAAATAACATAGTTCTATCAAATTACGCACTTCTACATCGCAGAAGGCGTGTTCGCATAAAAATCGTGCTTTATGCCCCCTTACGAAAAAGCACTATCGTCTCACGCTTGGTGTCATCACAAAATCCAAGTGATTATTGGTTCCGATGAGAGACATAAATACCCTATAGCAAATAAACTTCCTGAAATCAATTTTTCCTATTTTCAGCCTCTGATATATAATACAATGTGTTTAATCATTTTTTCCTTGTGAACCAACAGATGTTGAATATCAATCTGATATACGATAAATATCTGATATGGTTATTCCATAGATAACTGGACAGAATGTTAAACTTCAAAAAAGTTGGTAAATATTGCAAATTGAATAGAGGAATGGATTAACTTATGAGTGATGAAACAACCTCACCAATACAGATTGGTGACTATGATGCCGCTTCCATCAAAGTTCTCAAAGGTCTTGATGCTGTACGCAAACGTCCTGGTATGTATATCGGTGATACAGATGATGGTTCAGGCTTGCACCATATGGTCTATGAGGTTGTGGACAATGCTATTGACGAAGCTTTAGCCGGTCATGCTACCCTTGTAAATGTCACACTTCATGCTGATGGTTCTTGCTCTGTTCGCGATAATGGGCGCGGAATTCCAACAGATATTCATCCGACAGAGGGCATTTCAGCAGCTGAAGTTATCATGACTCAGCTCCATGCAGGAGGAAAATTTGACCAAAATTCTTATAAAGTTTCAGGCGGTTTACACGGCGTTGGTGTCTCTGTTGTAAATGCATTATCTGTTTGGCTTAAATTGCAAATCAAACGCAATGGTAAAATTCATCAAATGTCATTTACCCACGGGGTTGCTGATTCTCCGTTAAGCATTATTGGCGATTGTGATACAGAAAGTGGAACAGAAATCAGATTTTTACCAAGCTCTGAAACCTTTACGATGGTTGAATTTGATTTTGAAACTTTAGAACGTCGTTTGCGCGAACTCGCTTTTTTAAATTCTGGTATCCATATTCTTCTCGTTGACGAACGTCATGCTGATATTCAATCTGTTGAGCTCCATTACGAAGGTGGGTTAGTTGAATTCGTCAAATATATTGACCAAACAAAAAAAGCATTGTTAGATACCCCTATTTACATTGCAAATGAAAAGGATGGGATGAGCGTTGACGTTGCCCTCTGGTGGAATGATTCCTATCATGAGAAGGTCTTATGCTTTACAAATAATATTCCGCAGCGTGATGGTGGAACTCACTTAATAGGTTTTCGTAGCGCCTTAACACGCCAAATTAATGGTTATGCTGAATCTTCAGGGATTGCAAAAAAAGAAAAAGTGAACTTAACTGGTGATGATTGTCGTGAAGGACTTACAGCTATTCTTTCCGTCAAAGTTCCTGATCCCAAATTTTCTTCTCAGACAAAAGACAAGTTGGTTTCTTCTGAAGTGCGCCCTATTGTTGAAAATTTAGTGAATGAAGGTCTTTCCGCATGGCTGGAAGAACACCCGAATGAAGCAAAGTTGCTTATTGGTAAAGTGGTAGAAGCTGCAACAGCTCGTGAAGCTGCACGTAAAGCACGTGAACTCACAAGACGAAAAGGCGCTCTTGATATTACTTCTCTACCGGGAAAGCTTGCCGATTGCCAAGAACGTGATCCAGCAAAATCAGAAATTTTTATCGTTGAGGGGGATTCTGCTGGTGGTTCAGCAAAAAGTGGACGGTCCCGTCAAAATCAAGCGATTTTACCTCTGCGGGGTAAAATCCTTAACGTCGAACGAGCACGATTCGATCGAATGCTTTCATCAGATATGATTGGAACCCTTATCACTGCTCTTGGAACTTCCATTGGTAAAGATGAATTTTCACCAGATAAATTGCGTTATCATAAAATCATCATTATGACAGATGCTGATGTTGATGGTGCACATATTCGCACACTTCTGCTTACCTTCTTTTTCAGACAAATGCCTGAATTGATTGAACGGGGGCATCTTTATATCGCTCAACCACCCCTTTATAAAGTATCGCGGGGAAAGTCTTCCCAATATATTAAAAATGAGATGGCATTCGAGGAATTTTTAATCAATGCTGGATTGGAAGAAGCAACTCTAGAATTGTCAACAGGTGAAATGCGCGCTGGTGCTGATTTGCGCCAACTCGCTGAAGATGCTCGTATGTTACGCCAACTTTTAAATGGTCTTCACACACGCTATGATCGCACAGTTGTGGAACAAGCAGCAATTGTTGGGGCTTTTAATCTTGAAACCTTTGCAACACCAGAAAAAGCACAAAAAACAGCCGATAAAGTTGCAAACCGCCTTGATTTAATCGCTGATGACATAGAACGTGGTTGGAGTGGGCAATACAGACCAGATGGAAGTTTATGTTTTGAACGGATTTTACGCGGCGTTAAAGATGTTATTACTTTGGATGCAGGACTGATCAATTCAACTGATGCGCGTCAAATCGATCGTGTCTCTAAAAGTTTTATAGAAATATATAGCCCTCCACCACTCCTACACCGAAAAGATAAATCAGAACGCATTTTGGGGCCTATGAGTTTATTGGAAAGTATTTTTACAAACGGTAAAAAAGGTATCACTCTCCAACGTTATAAAGGTCTTGGAGAAATGAACGCTGAGCAGCTTTGGGAAACAACCCTTGATCCTGAGGCGCGCTCCCTTTTACAAGTTAAAATCAATGATGCAACCGATGCTGATTCACTCTTTTCTCGTTTAATGGGCGATGAAGTTGAACCGAGACGAATTTTTATTCAAGATAATGCTTTGAGCGTTGCCAATCTTGATATCTAAAGGTACTCTTCTGTTTCTAGCTGTATAAACATCGCAGTTTTATAAGATATTTTTCGTATTTGAATATTCCTTCTACACTTCATCTACGATAAAAAAGAAAAACGAAGGAAAGTCATACACATGACAGCTGAAACAGAACGTGTTGGAACAAAGGGTGGTATGGAAAGCTCTTTCGGCTTTACAAAAGTTGATGAAGAGCAAAAGCAGTCTATGGTTGATGGTGTATTTCACTCCGTCGCTGAAAACTATGATAAGATGAATGATATCTTATCATTAGGACTACATCGTGTGTGGAAAAACTCTATGGTTGCATGGCTTTCTCCACCAGCGCTTGCCAATTGGAAGGTGCTTGATGTGGCTGGAGGTACTGGTGATATCGCTTTCCGAATCCTTAATGCTTCACGCCAAAAAGCACATGTTACAGTACTTGATATTAATGGTTCAATGCTCAGTATCGGCAAAAAGCGTGCAGAAAAAAATGGCCTCGCTCCTCTGATTGATTTTGTTGAAGCCAATGCTGAATGTCTCCCCTTTGAAGATCAAAGCTTCGATGCTTACACTATTGCCTTTGGAATTCGCAATGTGCCTCACATTGATAAAGCTCTTAGAGAAGCTTTTCGTGTTTTAAAATCCGGTGGACGCTTTTTATGTTTAGAGTTTTCAAATGTTGAAATGCCTTGGCTTGATAAACTTTATGACCTTTGGTCTTTCCATGCTATCCCTAAGCTTGGTCAAGTCATTGCAAATGATGGTGACGCTTATCGTTACTTGGTTGAATCTATTCGTAAATTTCCTAAACAAGATGACTTTGCCTCTATGATCAAGAAAGCCGGTTTTTCGCGCATATCATACCGCAATCTTACAGGTGCAATCGCAGCGCTACATTCAGGTTGGAAAATTTAAAAATGGTGCAAATTTCTACTTATTTCCAATTGATGCGCACGGGATGGGTTTTAGCACGCGAAGGTGTTTTGAGTGCCCTGCCTCACGATGATCTTCAAGGATTTCCAGCATTATGTCATCGTATCGCAGGTATGTTAGCGCGGCGAAAAACAAAACAAAAGCGAAGGTCTGAAAATCTTTCCTATGCCATTAATAAACTCGGTCCTTCTTACATAAAGCTTGGTCAATTTCTTGCTACCAGACCTGATATTGTTGGACATGACATTGCAGAAGATTTGGCGCAACTACAAGATCGTGTGCAAACATTTTCTTGTACTGCTGCTATTGCTCAAATTGAAAGTTCGCTCGGTCGATCTATCAATGATCTCTTTGTAAACTTTTATTCCCCCATTGCTGCCGCTTCTATTGCTCAAGTTCATGTAGCTGAATACAATGATGAAGCTGGCCATAGAAAAAAATGTGCTGTTAAAGTCATCCGTCCTAATATCAGAACACGTTTTGCTAGAGACCTTAGAAGCTTCTATCTTGTTGCCCATTTACAAGAACGTTATATACCAGCTTCTCGGCGGCTGCGCCCTGTTTGTGTTGTTGATACTTTGGCACAAACAACACGAATTGAGATGGACTTACGATTAGAAGCCGCTGCCATATCAGAAATGGCTGAAAACATTAAACATGATACAGGATTTCGCGTTCCCAAAATCGACTGGGAGCGGACAGGACGCAATGTTCTCACAATGGAGTGGGTCGATGGTATAAGAATATCTGAAATTTCTGCCCTCAAAGAAGCTGGTTTTAATTTACAAGCGCTTGCAATTACGCTTATTCAATCTTTCCTTCGCCATACATTGCGTGATGGTTTTTTTCACGCAGATATGCACCCTGGTAATTTATTTGTAGATTCAAAAGGATGTATTGTTGCTGTTGATTTAGGAATTACAGGACGGCTAGGTAAAAAAGAAAAGCATTTCCTTGCTGAAATCCTTTATGGCTTTATTACCCGCGACTACCATCGGGTAGCACGCGCTCATTTTGAAGCAGGATATGTGCCCCCACACCATAATATTGAAAGCTTTGCCCAAGCCAATCGCGCTATTGGAGAACCAATTCATGGACAATCCGCGCAAAGCATTTCTATGGCAAAATTGCTTACACTGTTGTTTGAAGTCACTGAGCTTTTCGATATGCAAACACGCCCTGAACTTTTACTTCTACAAAAAACTATGGTTGTCGTTGAAGGTGTAGCGCGCACATTGGACCCTCATTTTAATATGTGGAAAGCCTCTGAACCCGTTGTTAGAGAATGGATTAGCAAAAATTTAGGACCCATTGGAATTGCAAAAGACTTCAATGAAGGGGCACAAACACTCCTTTCTCTGGCACGCAAAGCACCGCAATTGATACAAAATCTCCAACGGATGGAAGAAGACCTCAACCAAATGGTAAAAACCGGATTTCATCTTTCACCGACCACTCTTAAACAACTTGCTCGTGAGCAAAGTCGTATCAACCGTTGTGGTCGTTATAGTCTGTTCATTATTGCGTTTTGTTGCGTTTGCCTTACTTTCTACTTTTTTTATCTTTTCTAATCTACTCACTATGCTATAAAATATGAAATCATTGAAATCAATTTATTTCTTGGAAATATTTTATGGCTAGTATTACTATTCGCAACCTCTCTCCTGAAATCAAAGAAGCTTTACGCATACGTGCTGCAAAAAATGGCATTTCTATGGAAGAAGAAGCCCGCCGTATTTTAAGTAACCCTATCACGCAATCTATATCCCCCTCTCAAGTAAGTACCATTGAAGAGCAATCATTGCAATCAAAATCACTGCTTCTTATTATTGGTGGGAGTATTGCAGCCTATAAAGCCCTTGATCTCATTCGTCGATTGCAAGAACGTGGAGCATGTTTAAACATTATTATGACAAAAGCGGCGCAAAAATTTATTACGCCTTTAGCCGCTGAAGCTCTCAGTGGTCATACGGTCTATAGCGATTTATTTTCACGTGAAGAGGAACATGATATTGGGCATATTCGCTTGGCACGCGATGCTGATCTTATTATTTTAGCGCCTGCCACAGCCAATCGCATTGCCAAAATAGCCAATGGTATAGGAGATGACCTAGCTGATTGTGTGCTTTTAGCGGCACGCTGTCCACTCTTAATTGCACCCGCCATGAATCCTGCAATGTGGACCCATCCAGCAACTGTTCGTAATGTTGCAAAGTTACGTACAGATGGCGTTCATATCATCGGACCAGAAGTTGGTGAAATGGCTGAACGCAATGAAACAGGTTGTGGACGCATGAGTGATCCCCTCACGATTGTCGCCGCAGCAGAAACTCTTTTAGGCGTGCAAGAAAAACCCCTTGTTGGTCGCCATTTTATTGTTACTTCTGGTCCTACCCATGAACCCATTGATCCAGTACGTTATCTTGCTAATCGTTCATCTGGAAAACAAGGCCATGCCATTGCAACAGCTCTTGCATATTTAGGCGCCAAAGTAACGCTTATTTGTGGACCGGTTAACCTTACCGCACCACCAGGAGTCAAAACTCTTCATGTTGAAACAGCATGTCAAATGTTACAAGCTGTTCAAGATTCATTGCCTGCTGATGGTGCTATTTTTGTCGCCGCCGTTTGCGATTGGCGCTGCCAAACACAATCTATACACAAAATCAAAAAGCATGATCATCAAACACCTCCATCCTTACAACTAGCTGAAAATCCTGATATTTTGGCAACCATTGGACATGCTCCAAATCGCCCACCTCTGGTCATTGGATTTGCTGCTGAAACCTCTGATATCATTGCCAATGCGCAAAAAAAATGTATCGAAAAAGGAGCAAATTTCATTCTTGCCAATGATGTTTCTCTTCACGCTGATGGTACAAGCATCATGGGCGCTGACACAAATCAAGTTTGTTTTGTTAGTAAAGACATTGTTGAACAATGGCCGCATATGAGTAAACAACAAGTCGCTCAAAAATTAGCAAAGGTTATTATATCATTCTTCGAGTCTTATAACCCTACTCGTCAATGAGGAAGAAGCTCTTTATTTCAAATGAAAATAAAAATTTCGCAAAAATGAATCGATGATGAAAAATGCAATACCAAGCAAAAAATGAAGCGTACGCATCAAAATACGACAAGCTATTTCTACGTTAATCCTATTGATTGAATAATCCCCTTTGTACAAAGAGTGAGCTTCTCCATATTCGAAAGAAACGAAAATCCTTACCTATTTTAGCCTTTTATAACACAGATAGTCTTGGCGGTTTTACTGCCATTCACTCTTGTTGCTTCTTTCATGAACCTGACAAAAAATTCTATCGGGATTTTTCTACTATGTATAAAGAATAAAAATATTTTTTCTTAACTGTTTACCCTTAAGCAACAACATTATAAGCTCTATGAAACAAGTTCCTATATAAAGCACATTTCACTCTCTCTTGTTTTCACTTTTTTTCTCTTATTTACTTGGTTATTATGATTTTTACTTCCGCCTATCGCGCTTTACAACGTCTTCTGACCCCAGAATATCGCATTATGATCTTAAAAGCTTTGGGGATTACTTTTGTTGTACTCATTATTTTATGGCTATGTGTACACCAGCTTTTTGTGTCCTATTTTTGGCCTTGGATTGCTCATTTTTTTCCCGGATTACCCAGTTGGGCTGGATGGTTGGGATTGGGCATGATTATCATTTTCAATCTTGGTTTAGCTTTGCTGATGGCTTTTTTGATTGCCCCAATTACCGCTATGATTGGTAGTTTTTTCATTGATGCTGCTGCCGAAATTATTGAAAAAGAAGATTATCCAAACGAGCCTATTGGACACGCACTACCGTTTGGACGTTCTCTCATTCTCTCTTTGAAATTTGTTCTTTTAAGCCTTCTCGGCAATGGAATCGCTTTTCTTTTGTTTTTCGTTCCAGGTATTAATTTGATCGCCTTTTATGTTATTAATGGCTACTTGCTTGGTCGTGAATATTTTGTGTTTGCCGCTTACCGTTTTCGAACTGAACATGAAGCGCATGCTTTTTTACGGGTTCATTACTTGACGGTTTTTGGGGCAGGATTATTGATCGCGCTTTTTGTTTCGATTCCTATCCTTAACTTAGCAGCACCACTTTTCGCAGCCGCCTTTATGACACACTTACACAAGGTGCTTTCCCAAAAGACCACCGTATGCATTACACAAAAATAACGATGCTTATTCACTTAAAAGCTACAAAGTATATGAATAAAAGAGAGTTTAAAAGAGACTCACTCTTTTAAAGAACGGCTTTCATTTCTCTCATCAAAGGAACCCTTTTAAAAAAATCTTGCTCTGGTACTGGTACTTCGTTAACATAGCACTGTCATGTCCATTGTTTTTATGGACTGTTATAGTCTTTATAATTCTAAGGTTTCTTTGCTTCAAAACCGTTGATATTCATGATGAATCGGATATTCATTTTCATCAGAAGCAAATGAAAAGCCAACCAGTGCAGGGAACAGGTTTTGATATCAAAGCAAGTGAACAAATAACATAAGTTATTAAATTACTGAGAGATTTGTTGTAAGGATACTCCTTATGCAGGTGATTGCTATGACACGGACAAAAAAATTAAAGGATAATAGAATTAGAAATATATGTATACTTGTAAAAATATGAATAGAGATTCTTTTATTCAACTGTAAAGTGGATCTCATAATTTCAATCCTAGTATTCTTTCAAATCGTGTAAAAAGTATATAATATTTAAAGAGAGGCTATAAAGATGAACTGGATTACAAATTATGTTCGTCCTAAAATTAACTCTATATTGGGGCGCCGTGAAATTCCAGATAATCTATGGATTAAAGATCCCACCAGTGGTGAAATGGTCTTTCATAAAGATCTGGAAATGAATCAATATGTCATTCCCAATTCTGGTTATCACATGCGTATCAGCGCTAAAGATCGTCTCATGCATTTTTTTGATGATGGCATTTATACGCCTCTTGAAAATCCAAAAGTCGTAACAGACCCTTTAAAGTTTCGCGATGAAAAACGCTATATTGACCGATTAAAAGATTATCGTTCTAAACTTGGAGTTGATGACAATATTTTAAGTGCACATGGTACTATCGAAGGCTTACCAATTATAGCTACCGTTCAAGACTTTGCTTTTATGGGGGGATCCCTTGGCATGGCTTCAGGAGAAGCTATCATTAAAGCTTTTGAGACTGCTATTGCCAAAAAATGTCCTTTAGTTCTTTTTGCTGCTTCTGGCGGTGCACGCATGCAAGAAGGAACACTTTCATTAATGCAAATGCCCCGTACAACAGTCGCAATTGAAATGCTGAAAGAAGCAAAACTTCCCTATATTGTTGTTCTGACCAATCCAACTACAGGTGGTGTTACTGCTTCTTACGCCATGCTTGGCGATATTCACATTGCTGAACCTGGCGCTATGATTGGTTTTGCAGGACCACGCGTGATTCAACAAACCATACGTGAAACTTTACCTGAAGGTTTTCAAAGTAGTGAATATCTGCTCGAACATGGTATGATTGATATGGTTGTCTCGCGTTTAGAAATGAAAACGACCATTGCACGCCTTTTACGCTTGATGATGAAATGTCCTGTAGCTGTGCATCCTTCCCATCCATCTCCCACAGATTCTCAGATATCGCTTTCTCATACAGAAGCTGCTTAATCTCATGGAAAAAAGCCAAGTACAAGGGATGATAGATGAGTTATTAAAAAACTATCCGAAAAAATTTGATCTTTCTCTAGAGCGTATTCTTCGCCTTTTAGAACGACTTGGCAATCCGCATTTAAAACTTGCACCTGTTATTCACATTGCTGGAACAAATGGCAAGGGATCTGCTAGTGCAATTTGTCGTGCTCTTTTAGAAAGTGCCGGCTATCGCGTTCATGTCTATAGCTCACCTCATCTTGTTAATTGGAATGAACGCTGCAGGCTAGGTCAAAAAGGAAGAGGTAAACTTGTTACAGAGAACCAATTAGCTGAGACAATTCGTGAAATTATAAAAGTGAATCGCCAAGAACCGATTACTATTTTTGAAATTTTCACAGCAGCAGCTTTTATGCTGTTTAGTACACATCCAGCTGATGTCGTGATTCTAGAAGTTGGGTTAGGAGGGCGTTTTGATGCCACCAATGTCATTCATAAGCCAGCTGTATCGCTTATTATGCCCATCGATTATGATCATGAAGCTTTTCTTGGAAACACAATTGCACAAATCGCTTTTCAAAAAGGGGGAATTATTAAACCAGCGGTTTCAGTGGTTATTGGTCAACAAAGTCACGAAGAAACTCTTTCACTTTTAACAACCCTTGCGGATAAAAATAAAGCACCTTCTTCCCTCTTTGATCAAGATTATCAAAGCTATACAGAACATGGACGTATGGTTTTCCAAAACAATCAAGGCCTCATGGATCTTCCACTTCCTAACCTCGTTGGCGCTCATCAAATTGCCAATGCCGGAGCTTCTCTTGAAGCACTTTATCAAGCGGGTTTTCAACTTTCAGAACAAGCCATAAGTCACGCCTTACAAAATATTTATTGGCCAGCACGGATGCAACATCTTACGCATGGTTTTTTGATTGATCAACTCTCTCCTAGCATTGATTTATGGTTAGATGGTGGACATAACCCTGCTGCTGGAAAAGTTATAGCAGCAGAACTTACCCAATGGAGAAAAAAAACAAACCGTCCTATTGTTATGATTGCTGGCATGCTTAACACTAAAGATGCTGTTGGTTATTTTCGCCCTCTCGCCAATCTCGTAGATAAAATCTATACAATTCCATTAACAAACAACACTGCTGGTATTTGTCCAAAAAATTTAGCACAATCTGCTCAAAAAGTAGGGCTCTTTGCCAGCCCTCAAGCCCATTTGCAAGATGTTCTACAGAAAATTAATACAGAGCATAATAATGCAATTGTCCTTATTGGTGGTTCCCTTTACCTTGCCGGTGATATTTTACGTGACAATAAAACACCACCATGTTAGGAATTGGTAATCCATAGAGTTTTAAAGATAGACATTTTGACCATGCAACTTGATTGTGCACTTTATCAACATCCTAAACTTATTACTGTTTTTGGCGGATCTGGTTTTGTAGGTCGACACATCGTTGAGGCTCTAACCAAACGGGGTTATCGCGTTCGCATCGCTGTTCGTTGTCCACAAAAAGCTTATTATATGCTACAAATAGGAGAAGTAGGACAAACCCAAATGCTTAAAACTGATATCAAGCACCGTGCCTCTGTTGCACGGGCATTGCTTGGAGCAGAGGGTGCAGTATTTCTTCCTGGTAGTTTAGTACAAGCAAATCAGTCAAGCTTTCAAAAAACACAAATTGATGGCACACAAAATGTCTCTGAATTAACAGCTGAAGCTGGTATTCCACTTCTCTATATGTCAGCGCTTGTAGCCAATGAAAACGCTTCATTTCTTTATGCACGCGTTAAGTCTATGTGTGAGAAAATCGTTCAAAGCAAGCATCCGCAAGCAATTATTATGCGCCCCTCTGTTATCTTTGGACCAGAAGATTGTTTTTTCAATACCTTAGCAAATTTTTCCCGTTTTTTACCGATTATGCCTCTTTTTGGAGGGGGGCAAAGCAAATTGCAACCCGTATATGTTGGTGACATTGCTGAATTTGTCGTGCGCGCTTTAGAAGGACAAGTTCTCTCTGGAAAAAGCTATGATCTTGGGGGACCTCAGATTGTTACATTCCAAAATACCCTTGAAAATGTACTAAAAATTGTTCATCGTAAGAAAACAATTCTCTCCATGCCTCTTTCTGCAGGTTTATTAATTGGGAGTGTTTTTGGAACTATCGGAAAATTACCTCTCTTACCAACACTCCTTACAGCTCATCAAATACGCTTCCTGCAAGTGGATAACATTGTTTCTCAAGAAGCTATAGAAAATGGATATACTTTAGAAGGAGCAGGAATTTCTCCTAAAACAATGACTGCTCTCTTGTCAAGTTATCTCTGGCGTTTTCGTCCACAAGGTCAATTCTCAAAAAATTTGCCAGCTTAGCACATATTCTCGCAAGAATGAGTCAAACTCTTGATTTGTAGTGATTCATTTTTCCTCTCTTGAAATTAGAAGATTGAATAAAGTCCTATTTCTCATTTTAATCTTTTGCATTCAAAATTCTAAAAAAATTATGAGTCCTTTCCTATTTTCTAGGAATACTATTATTTGGAATTTATGGAGATTAAAAAAAATTTTTCCACATAAAGAAGTCTTTCTATTGGCTTGCATTTTTTTTTAATTTCTCCTACCGTCTTTTTCAATTTCTCCTACCCTCTGGGGATAAATAATTTTAAAGGAATTAAAGAATGGCAACTTCAGATTATGTTGTCAAAGATATTGCGCTTGCTGCCTATGGGCGTAAAGAACTTGATATCGCCGAAACAGAAATGCCTGGTTTAATGGCTTGTCGTAAGGAATTTTTTTCCAGCCAACCTTTGCGTGGAGCACGTATTTCTGGTTCATTGCACATGACGATTCAAACAGCTGTTTTGATTGAAACGTTGAAAGCACTTGGCGCCGATATACGATGGAGTTCTAGCAATATTTTTTCTACACAAGACCACGCCGCGGCAGCTATTGCAGCCACGGGTATCCCTGTTTTCGCAGTTAAAGGCGAAACTCTTGAAGAATATTGGGCTTATATAGATGCCATTTTCCAATGGACTGACGGCAATCCTTCCAATCTTATCTTAGATGATGGAGCCGATGCTACAAACTATATTTTGATGGGATGCCTTGCAGAAGCAAACAAAGATATTCTCTCTCAGCCCGAAACAGAAGAAGAAGAATTTTTTTTCAAACAAATTCAAAAACGTATGACTGTCACACCAGGATTTTTTACACGCCAACGCGCAGCAATCAAAGGTGTTAGTGAGGAAACGACAACAGGAGTACACCGTCTTCATCAATTACGAAAGCAAGGGCTTCTGCCTTTTCCTGCCATTAATGTCAATGATAGTGTCACAAAATCAAAATTTGATAATAAATATGGATGTAGAGAATCATTAGTAGATGGTATCAGGCGCGCAACAGATGTAATGATCGCTGGGAAAATAGCTATTGTCTGTGGTTATGGCGATGTGGGTAAAGGTTCCGCAGCCGCTCTTTCAGGTGCTGGAGCACGCGTTAAAGTGACAGAAATTGACCCAATCTGCGCCCTTCAAGCAGCTATGGATGGCTATGAAGTTGTTCATTTAGATGATGCCGCATCCAGTGCTGATATTATTATCACAACAACAGGCAATAAAGATATTGTTCGTTTAGACCATATGCAGCAAGTGAAAGATATGTGTATCCTTGGAAATATTGGTCATTTTAATAATGAAATCCAAGTCTCCGCTCTTCGAAACTTGCCATGGACAAATATTAAACCGCAAGTTGATATGATTACTTTTCCTGATGGAAAACGTATTATCTTGCTCTCTGAAGGGCGTTTGCTTAATCTTGGAAATGCAACAGGACATCCCTCTTTTGTCATGTCGGCATCATTTACCAACCAAGTTTTAGCGCAAATTGAACTCTTTAACCGTTGTGAACACTACAAAAATGAAGTCACTGTTTTACCTAAACACCTCGATGAGAAAGTTGCACGCCTTCACCTTGAACGACTAGGAATAAAATTAACTGTTTTATCAGAAGAACAAGCAGCATATATTGGAGTTACACCACAAGGACCTTATAAACCAGATCATTATCGTTACTAAAATGTTTCCTAGGGTTAAAAGAAAAAGGAAAAAGTGCCGTGCTCCGCTTTGGTGATTATACCCCCAAAGAAAAAGCTTACAAAATGACTCGAATTTATACACATATTTTTTGCCTTTTTACCATTTTTTTCCCAGCAGACGTTGTTGCTCAGTCATTAGAAGCCCATTTACCCTTTGTGTTCACTTTACTAGAGGGTCCATGGCTTCTTCTAGCATTGTGTGGAGGAGTTTCTTGTGCTTCACTTCTCACCTGTATAGCAGTTACTATACGTGTGAAAAAAGCTTCACAAAAGCCTTTACAGGCTCTTCAAGCAGATTTTTCTGAAAAACTTAAATATTATGAATGGCTCCTAGAAGAAACAAAGCAATTGCTTCTTATTTGGGAAAATCCAACGGTTTCTCCTCGTATGATTGGTAATATTCCCATATTACAAAAAACAGGAATTGTGCAGCAAGATTTTCAGCATTTTGAGCTTTGGCTTGAAGAAAATTCCTTGCGAGAACTTAACTATGCATTAACGCAATTGCGTTGTAAGTCTCATCCTTTTGAACTTTCCGTTACTACTAAAAACAATGTGCTGTTACAAGTGACAGGGGTCATCGCTGGAACAGTAGCTATTGCGCGTTTTCAAGACATCTCAACACAGCAGAGTGAAAATGCGCATTTGCAGAAAGATATCGCTAAAATCCTTATAGAACTAAGAATGCAGCGCAATCTGCTTGATTGTATTCAAGAACCCGTATGGATACGAGATTGTGAAGGAAAAGTTTGTTTTGTTAATCGCGCCTTTAGAGAAATAACAGGTTTTCGAGAAGGCCATCATGAAGTAGATGATCTTTTCAAGGACACACCACACCACAAAACAGATGAAATAGAAACGATTTTTCAAGAGCATGTTCATACCGTCATTGATGGAGAACGGCACCGTTTTCATCTTACACGGCTTACAACAGCTGAAGGAATGGCCGCTTTTGCGCATGATGACAGCGCATATGAAAATCTTGCTCATGAACTAAAACGTGTGTTGCAAAACCATTGTGAAACACTTGACCAAATCTCAACAGCTGTATCTATTTTTGATACCAACCAAAAATTAAAATTCTGCAACCATGCTTTTAAAATTTTATGGCCTTTGGAGAGTTCTTTTTTAGAAAGTGAACCAAGCCATACATTGCTTCTTGAACGTTTGCGAGAAAAAGGACTCATTGCTGAACATCCCGATTGGCGTGCGTGGAAAGAAGAACTTTTTAAAGCCTACCGGCAAACTGAATCGAATCAACAAATTTGGAATCTTCCAGATGGACGCACAGTACGCGTTATTTCTAGCCCTCACCCTCAAGGAGGTGTGACTTGGCTTTATGAAAATCTCACAGAAAAAATTGATCTCGAACGACGCTATAATACACTCATTAAAATACAAGGCGAAACACTTGATAAGCTTTCAGAAGGCGTGGTCGTTTTTGGCAGTGATGGGCGTCTTCGTTTATCAAATCCAGCCTTATCAAAATTATGGTCTCTCCCGTATAATTTATTGGTAGAAGGTACCCATATTACACAATTACAAAGCCATTGTTCAACCTTAACCGTGGGGAAAGAATGGAACGAATTTACCAAATTTATTACAGGTTTTGATGAAAAACGCGATACATATTCAGGCCGTATGGACCTCATAAATGGAACGATTATTGACTATACATTGGTCCCACTTCCCAATGGGCAAACAATGCTCACATTCGTTAATGTTACAGACAGTGTCCATGTCGCGCGTGCTCTTCAAGAAAAAAATGAAGCCTTAGAAAGTGCTGATCGTTTGCGTAATGAATTTGTCCAACATGTTTCCTATGAATTACGTACACCTCTTACCAATATTATTGGATTTTCTGATATTTTACGTGATCAAATTTTTGGCTCTGTCAATGAACGCCAAACGCAATATCTCGGGTATATTCACTCAGAATCAGGTACTCTTTTGAATATTGTTAATGATATTCTTGACCTTGCAACCCTTGATGCGGGTATCATGGAGCTTGACATACAATCGGTTAATATTGCTGATGCTATGGTGCAAGCAGTAGCACGCGTAGAAGAGCGTCTTAATGGACGTTATATTACGCTCTCACAACAAATTTCTCCTTCTTTAAATTTTATTTTTGCTGATGCAACGCGTTTACATCAAATCTTTGTTAATGTTCTTAGTAATGCTATTAATTTTGCAACAGAGGCAAGCACGATTGAATTTTGTGCAGATGAGCAAGATGATCACATTGTTTTCAGTGTCCACAATGAGGGATCTGATATTCCAGAAGATGTCCTTGAACGCGTTTTTAAACGTTTTTCTTCCCATTCACACCATGGTGGACGTGCAGGAGCAGGACTTGGTCTATCCCTTGTTAAAAGCTTCGTTGAGCTTCATGGTGGACATGTTGAAATTCTCACCGGAACAGGACAAGGAACAACGGTTAAATGTTTTTTCCCAATTTCCAAAGGAGATAAAGTTTTTTAATCCCAGCGATCTTATTATAATTTTTTCATCTATTTCACGGAAATTTTCAATGCATTTTAGTTTTTTTCTTGAGAATGAAGAAGCAACTCAAATTTTCGCGCACGATCTAGCCCTTGCTTTAAAACCTGGTGATCTTGTCACACTACAAGGTGATCTTGGAACAGGAAAATCAACCATCGCACGTAAAATTATCCACACACTTGCTAACGACGATACTTTAGATGTTCCAAGCCCTACCTTCACACTTGCTCAAAGCTATCAACTTCCACAATTTGAAATTATCCATGCTGATCTTTATCGCCTTTCCATGGCAGAAGAAATTGACGAATTAGGACTTCAAGAAGCGCGTAAGCAAAATATTTTACTCGTCGAATGGCCAGAAAAAGGTGAAGATCTTTTAGGACCAGCTACTTTTGCTCTCACTTTACAATATAAGGATCATGGGCGTCATGTGACACTTACATCAGCACAACATTCTACTGAGCGCCTACAGCGATCTTTTGCAAATTCGCGCATTTTTAAAAATTTATAACCGCGGTCATGTTTATCGCCATTTTTTGGCTCATGATGCTTGTACATATACTTAAAAGCTTCTCAATGATGAAAATCGTCATAAAGACTTCATTGATGTACAAATTATGCAAACAGATTCCTTTCCCATGCAACGATGACATAATCTTACAAAAGGTATCCGTCAATTTGTAGGGATTAACCAGCTTATTTTAGACAATAGTTTTAGACAATGGATTTTCTGCCTTCTATATCTTTGTCAAAGATTGAGAAAAAAGTCTTATTGATTTTAGAAGATTTCTGGCGTGAAAGACTTGCTGATAAAATCGGTAAGCCTTTGAGAGAGCACTCTATTGCTTGTAGCGAATTGCTGGCTGTCTTTCACCAAAAACCTTGGCCTTCAAAAAAGCAATTTGCAAAATTTTTACTTCAAATTTCCTGCTATTATTGCCAAGCATTACAGTATATGTGGTTATCATTCATCCAATATTCCTTGGCTTATATATAAAGAAGGAATTGCCCGCATTGATTTTCTTGATTTTCAAGATAGTTAAAAAAATCCACTGCACAAATAGAGCTTTTTAGTTTTTCCCTGCATGAAAATTGTATACAGTAGAAATCATGCAAATAATTCATAAAATAGAATATTTTCCACATATCCCAAATGAGATTACATGACCTATAAACCACGTGTCTTTTCTATTTCTACGGGAACTCCTTTTCTACCGCATTTTGTTGATGCACTCCTTTCTGGTGCACTTATTGATAACTTTGCGCCAAATGGGGATATCCAAATGGCTCTTGCCGATACCCTCATTTATGTGCCAACACGTCGTGCTGCCCGCGCTTTACGTACAGCCTTTGTTGAAAGAAGCAATATAAAATCAAGCTTTTTGCCAACTATTCGTCCTTTGGGAGATCTGGACGAAGAAAATTTCCTTTTTGCAGAAAACCATACCAACACTCTCAATCCTCCCATTGGAGAAAGTGAACGTCTTCTGCTTTTAGCGCGCCTCATTCGCCCTTGGCGTGAAAACTTACCGGCCCATTTGCGTGCCATGTTTGGTACAGAAGAAGTGCTTATTCCTGCTCACACTGCCGATGCAATTTGGCTTGCTCAAGATTTAGCAAAGTTGATAGATGAAATTGAAACAGAAGCAGCAGATTGGTCAAAACTGAATGAAATTGTTCCTGATATGGTAGCCGAATGGTGGCAAATAACACTCGATTTTCTTACCATTGTTACACAAAACTGGCCACAAATTTTGACAGAAAGACAACGAAGCAATCCTGTTGAATGGCGTAATCAAACTCTCAAAATGCATGCAGAAACTTTACACCATACACAATCTCATAAACCTATCCTTGCAGCTGGTGTGTCAGGTTCTATTCCCGCAGTTTCTTATCTTTTAAAAGTCATTGCTTCTCTACCCAAAGGAGCTGTTGTTCTTCCGGGGCTTGATCTTCATATGGATGAAGAACAATGGGAGGCGTTAGGTACAACCAATAAAGAAAAGGCAATTTATCATTCTTTTGATCATACAGCGAATATTTTTAGCCATCCTCAATATCATTTTAAAAAACTTCTCTCTTTCATGAAATGTCACCGCATTCATGTTCGTGAAATTGGTCAACAAAGTGCCATAAAGAAAAAACATACAGCGCTTTTATCAGAAGTATTCCGACCAGCTTCTACAACAGATAAGTGGGTACAGATTGTCCGTGATGATTATGAAAACCTTTGTGCAGATTGGTCATTCATTGAAGCTATCAACGAGCGCGAAGAAGCTCTTGCTATCGCTGTTGCTTTACGCAATGCCATTGAAAAACCTCAGAAAACCGCCGCTCTCATTACAAATGACCGTAATTTAGCGCGCCGTGTTGCCGCTGAATTACAGCGTTTTGGAATTGAAGCAAATGATTCAGGAGGAATACCACTTGCACAAACATTGCCTGCAACTCTGTTACGGCTTCTTTTAGAAAATGTGTTTCAACCTCATGATCCAATTGCTTTTCTTTCTCTTCTCAAACACCCACTCACAACACTTGAACAAAACCGTCATCGCTTACGCGAAATGGCAGAAAATTTTGAACTTTTTGTTCTGCGAGGAAACACGAGCCGTATCAATTTTTGCGAATGCAACCAATTTCTCGAAAAGTGGATAGAAACACATTTCCAAAATACTTCTGAAATCAATGCCCTTGATCAACAGAAATGCGAAGAAGCACAGCTCCTTTGTCATCTTTTGCGTCAAGCTATTGAACCCTTAGCATCTCTCATGAAACAAGAGAAAGAATGCACGATCAATGAAGCTGCAATAGCAACAGTTGAGGTTTTTGAAAATTTTGGGCGCGATGAAAACAATTCTCTTGAACATCTTTATCAACATGAAGCAGGACAAGCTTTAGCAACTTTTTTGCGTGAATTGGTCAGCGATCAATCAGAATTAACATTTCCCCTTTGCGAATGGCCTGCCATATTTTCAGCTCTTATAGCACCCCGTTCTGTAACACCTTCCCCCGGAGGGCATCCACGTTTATTCATTTGGGGTACTTTGGAATCACGCTTGCAAACGGTTGATACGGTGGTTATCGGCGGACTTAATGAAGGATCATGGCCCATAGCAACCCGCAATGATGCTTTTTTATCGCGGCCAATGAAAATGATGTTAACTCTTGAACCACCAGAACAGCGTATTGGTCTTTCCGCGCATGATTTTCAATGGGCTATGGGAATGAATAAAGTCGTGATGAGTCGAGCGATAAGGGTTAATCATGCTCCTTCACTTCCTTCACGCTGGTTACAACGTTTAGAAACAGTGATAGGAAAACAGGTTTGGAAACAAATCCGTGCCCGAGGAGAAAATTTTCTCCATTGGGCAAAAATGCTCGATAGTACAAATATGATCGCTTGTGCAGAGCGCCCTTGCCCTGTACCACCTCTTAATATGCGTCCACGCCATTTTTCAGTCACTGAAATAGCAACTTTGCGGTATGATCCTTATGCCATCTATGCAAAAAAAATCTTGCGCTTAAAACCGCTTAAAGCGCTTCTCTATCATCCTAGTGCTTCTGAGCGCGGAATGCTTTATCATGCTATTCTTGCTGCTTTTGGTACACAAATAAAGAATCTAAATGCCGCAAATGCATTGGATGCCCTGCTCACTCTTGGACGACAAGAATTTGATAAGTTCAATTTACCTGCCGATGTTGAAACAATCTGGTGGACAAATTTTGAAAACCTTGCTCCTTTCATTCTTCAGTGGGAACAAAGTCTAGAGCCCCGAGAACGACATACTGAAGTCGCATCACAAAAAATACCGATAGGTACAACAGGTGTAACTCTTTCAGGACGCGCTGATCGTATTGATGTTTTGCCAGAAAAAATGGTGGAAATTCTTGATTTTAAAACCAGTACGCCTCCCTCCTCAAAACAAGTTCGTCATTTGTTATTTCCACAATTGGCACTGGAAGCAGCTTTGCTCATGCAAGGAGCCTTTACAGATTTTCAAAATCTTACCCCCTCAAATCTCTTTTACATTCCCCTCAATGGAAAAGGGGAAATCACTCCTAAATCAATTTTTTCAAAGAAAAGGGAAAAAGAGCACCAAAATGTCATTAGTCTCAGTGAAAAAGCATGGGAGCATCTTATCACATTAATGGAGTATTATAAAAATCCACAGCAAGGTTATCTTTCACACGCAGTCCCTTTCAAAAAAGACTATGAAGGTGATTATGACCATCTGGCACGCTTATGGGAATGGTCTCATGGTTTTCATAAAGGAAATCAATCATGACCCTTTTTTCTATTCCTGAAGCAGCCCTTGATGCACAAAAAACAGCAACACACCCCCAAAAAAACGTATGGGTTTCTGCAAATGCAGGCTCTGGAAAAACGCACGTTTTAAGCGAACGTGTTATCCGTTTGCTTTTAAATGGTACTCCTCCAGCACGTATTTTATGCCTCACTTATACGAGAGCCGCTGCCGCTGTTATGCAATCGCGAATTTTTCGCACACTTTCTAATTGGAACGAACTTGATGATGAACAGTTGCACAAAACCTTATCGCAACTTGAAAATAAACCCATCAATGCGCAAAAATTAACTTATGCACGACAACTCTTCGCTCGTGCCCTCGAAACACCGGGTGGCTTAAAAATCCAAACTATTCATGCCTTTTGTGAATCTCTTTTACATCAATTCATGCTAGAAGCCAATATTGCAGGGCATTTCGAACTCATAGATGATATCAACCGAAAAAAATTATTACAAGAAGCCCGCTGCCAACTTTTGAAGCATAATGATGCACAACCCGCTTTGAAACAACTGCTTAAGGTTATCAGTGAACACAGTTTTAACCAATTGCTGTACGAAGCAACTGAAAAGCAACATAAACTATCTGGTTTTTTATCCTCTCTTCTCTCTGAAAATGGAGAAGAAAAGTTACGTGCGCTTTTTGATTTAGCGCCCGATGACACAAACCAGCAACTACTGGAAAAAATTCAACAGACCGCTCGCCTGCCTCTTTATGCTCTTACACATTGCAAAACCCACGGCAACCAGAATCTTAAGGATATGGTTGCGAAATTTTCCCAATTAGCAGAGACTTCTGATGAAACAAAGATTATCAACATTATTTCCGATATTTATTTCAGAACGACAGATTCCCCCCGTAATTTCTCACGTTTAACTCGTAAAACAACAGATGAAATTTGGCCCTTTGTTCAAAAAGAAATAGAAGATAAACAAAGCAAACTTGCTGTTCTTTTAAAAAAATATCAATGCGTAAAAATCCTCGGACTCAATATGGCTGCTTTTCAGCTGTGTGCCATCTATCTCAAAATTTATGCAAATTTAAAAAAAGCCAATGGTTTTTTAAATTTTGATGATCTCATTGAGCGTACACTCCATTTGTTACAACGAAAAGGTGCTAGCCAATGGGTACACTATAAACTTGATCTTGGTCTTGATCATATTTTGCTTGATGAAGCACAAGATACCAACCCTGATCAATGGAAAATTATTCAACTTTTAGCGCAAGAATTTTTCACAGGTCACGGTCAACGTACAAACACCCGTACTCTTTTTGCTGTTGGAGATGAAAAACAATCTATTTATTCTTTTCAAGGCGCTGCTCCAGAAAATTTTGCTGCAAATGGGAGAATGATCCAAAAAAAAGCAGAACAAGCGAAGCAGAAATTTGAAAAAATACAACTGAATTATTCTTTTCGCTCTACTGCTGATGTCCTTAAAAGTGTCGATCTTGTTTTTGAAACACCAGAGAATTACAAAGGGCTTTCAGCAGAAAATGCCAAAACAGTGCACGAAGCTATTCGTATTCACAGCCCTGGTGAAGTTATTTTATGGGATGCATTTTCCAAAGAAACTCATGAATTTCCTGACGATTGGCATTTAACTGTTGATCAGTTAGATACACCGGAAGTACATCTAGCGGAAAAAATTGCTGAAACCATCGCAAACTGGTTACAGAAAGGAGAAATGCTTCCAGCAAAAGGGCGCTTAATGCGTGCAAATGATATCATGGTTTTGGTTCGCAAGCGTGATGAATTTGTCTCTGCACTTTCTCGTGCACTTAAACAACATAATATTCCCGTAGCGGGAGCAGACCGTTTACAGCTTACCAACCATATTAGTGTGCGTGATTTGATGGCACTTGCACGTTTTGTCTTGCAACCACAAGATGATTTATCTCTTGCTTGTGTTTTAAAAAGTCCTCTTTTTTCGCTTAGTGAAGAAGAACTTTATCAGATTGCAGCACACCGTACAGGCTCTCTTTGGCAAAACCTTTGTACGCATGCATCATCGCATATTTCTTTTAAACATGCTTTTGAAACCTTAAGCCACTATCGCACTCTTGTGGATAAAATACCGGTTTTTGAATTCTATAGCCATATTTTGAACAATGATAAGGGACGGCAAAAAATTCTAGCCCGCTTAGGATCTGAAGCAAATGACGTGCTCGATGCTTTTATAGATTACACACTCACCATTCAAAAAACAGGCTTACCAGGATTGCAAGCTTTTTTGGAAACATTAAGTGTAAGCGACCCAGAAATTAAACGTGAGTTTGATCAAAACCACGAAGAAGTCCGTATTATGACGGTTCATGCTGCTAAAGGATTGGAAGCTGCTGTTGTTTTTCTCGTCGATCCAGGAAGTGCTATTTGGCATTCTCAACATGCACCACATCTTCTGAAAATTCCCTTAAACAACAAACAATTAAGCAACCAACAAGCTTTTATCTGGTGTCCTAACGCAAAATTTAGTACCCCCCCCTCTGAAAAAGCACTTTCACATTTAAAAGAACGTGCAGAAGAAGAATATAAACGCCTTCTTTATGTAGGTATGACACGCGCTGAAGATCGATTATTTATTTGTGGATATAAAAGTGAGAAATCCTCCTCTCATACATGGCTACAATTGGTAAAAAAAGCCCTTGAACCACACGCCGTGCCAATAAAAGGTCCTGCAGAAGATATTGCAGCTTGGCGTTATTGCATCACATCTTCTTCTGCCCCTATAAATCAAGAAGTATCCTGTACTGATAGCTTGGTACTCCTACCTTTGCCGGATTTTTTCTTTCATAAAGTACCCATAGAACCAGCCCTGCCCAAACCATTAAGCCCCTCTGTTGCTAGTCTCTCTATTGAAGTTGATAATGAGGTTTTTTCCAATACAAAACAGTTTAGCATTTCACCTGTTTTAGGAGGAATAAATACTAACAGGGCTTTTTCCATCGAATATGGGACTATTGTGCATCGATTACTGCAATATCTACCCAATTATCCTCTCGAAAAACGTCGCGATTATGCCCAACACTATCTCAATACAAAAGCCTCTCATTGGCATGAATCTCAAAGAGAAAAAGCACTTCTTCATGTTTGGCAAATTTTAGAGCACTCCTACCTCAAACCCCTCTTTTCCGTTGATTCACGTGCTGAAATCTCCCTTATGGGTATTGTAAAAATTCGTGGTAAAGAACAATCAGTTTCCGGTCAAATTGATCGTCTATACATCACACAAGAGAGCATTATCTTTGCTGATTTTAAAACTGGAACGCCACCAGAAAGTGAAGCTGATATCGCTCCGCGCTATTTGTTGCAAATGGCTCTTTATCGAAAATTACTACAGACTATTTATCCAGAAAAAAATGTTCAAGCTCTTCTTGTCTATAGTAAAGAAATAAAAATTTTTAAACTTCTTCCAGAAAAACTCGAGGCGCTTCTTGATGAAATTGCTTCATAAAATAAAAAAACTTTTTCCATAAAGGACCTTATAATTTATTTTTTCAATAACTTGATATGAATTGTTATCGTACCGATGTATAGAAGTAGATATAAAGGATAAATTTATGACATGTATAAAAGTTGATAAAAGCAATTTCGAAAATGAAGTTCTGACCTCTTCCACCCCTGTTGTGGTTGATTTTTGGGCTGAATGGTGTGGCCCTTGCAAAATGATCGCTCCAATTTTGGATGAAATTGCAATGGAAATGCAAAATCAAGTTAAAATTGCCAAAGTGAATATTGATGAAAATCCGGAACTTGCTACCCAATATGGAGTACGTTCAATTCCTACCTTATTGATGTTTAAAAACGGAAATGTTTCATCAAATATGGTTGGAGCTGCTTCTAAGGGACGTGTTTCTGAATGGATCAAAGAAGGGCTTGGTTAAATCTGCCTATAATAGGTCTTGCTATAAAGGAGAGGAGCTTCACCTCTCCCTTTTTCGGAGGATTTTATTAAAATAACTGCTTTTTCAATAATAAAAGTTGCTGTTTATTCAGAGAAAATTTGATAATCTTTAAAAGCTGAAAATTTTATTTTCGGTGCCCGTTCCGCTTCATAATTCAATGAGAAGTGATTTTCTGCCAAAAAGACTGCATCACCATCCAAATCATGAGCTATAGCAGAACGGTGATTGATAAGAAATTTTTGTAATTCGTGTTTATCCTCTGAAGAAATCCAACGGCACACGCTAAAGCGTGCCGATTCAAAATTCACTGGCAAACCATACTCTATTTTCAGTCGTTCCTTTAAAACATCAATTTGCAAAGCACCAATTACGCCAATAAGAGAGGGTGATCCATCATCGGGAATAAAGAGTTGCACAACCCCTTCTTCAGCCATTTGCTGTAAGGCGTCTTTCAGTTTTTTTGCTTTCATTGGATCGCCCAAACAAACACGACGTAAAATCTCTGGCGCAAAATTAGGGACGCCCTTAAAAAGGATATCTTCTCCTTCAGTCAAAGTATCACCAATCCGCAAAGTTCCATGATTGGGAATTCCTACAATATCACCAGCATAAGCTTGATCTGCAATTTGCCGCGAGCGTGCAAAGAAAAATTGTGGAGCAGAAAGTGTCATCGATTTTCCTGTTCGTACCAACTTTGTCTTCATACCACGCTCAAGTGTCCCCGAACAGACCCGAAAGAATGCAATACGGTCACGGTGATTGGGGTCCATATTTGCCTGAATCTTAAAAACAAATCCCGTCATTTTAGATTCCATGGCCATGACATTGCGTTGATCTGCACTCTGATCACGAGGACTTTGACCAAAATCAATAAGCGCATTGATTAAATCACGAACACCAAAATTACGTAAAGCCGAACCAAAATAAACCGGAGTCATATGTCCTTCACGGAAAGCTTGAAGATCAAAATTTTTGCAAGCATTTCGCGCAAGCTCTACGCTTTCGATAAAAGATAAACGTTGATTTTCTGGAAGCAAATTTGCAATCTCATCCGGTCCAGAAACCATCTGTTGTATGCGCTCATCATCTTTTTGACGAAAACGATTATGATGAAGATCAAATGTTCCAACAAAATCTTTACCCGTACCGATTGGCCATGTTATTGGTGCGGTATCAAGTGCGAGTTTTTCCTCAATTTCATCTAAAAGTTCTATAGGATCACGTGCTTCACGATCCATTTTGTTGATAAAAGTAACAATAGGAATATCCCGCATCCGACACACCTCAAACAATTTCAGTGTTCTAGGCTCAATTCCGCGTGCACCATCTAGCACCATGATAGCACTATCAACAGCTGTGAGAGTACGATAAGTATCGTCTGCAAAATCCTCATGTCCTGGAGTATCTAACAAATTAAAGATATGATCTTCATATTCAAACGTCATCACCGATGTTACAACTGAAATACCACGATCACGTTCAATATTCATCCAATCAGAGCGGGTTTGAATACGGTCTTTTTTTGCTTTCACCTCACCAGCAAGCTGAATAGCTCCGCCAAATAATAATAGCTTTTCTGTTAGCGTTGTTTTCCCCGCATCTGGATGAGCGATAATCGCAAAGGTACGACGTCGTTTTACTTCTTGCGCTCTCTTTTCCATTATTCCCCCACAGGTCGTGCAAGTGCTTCAGCAATCAATGCACGCATTTCTTTAATCCCATACAGCGCAATAAAGGACCCCCATCGTGGTCCTCGTTCTTGTCCTAAAAGCACTTCATACAACATTTGAAAAAAGACATTTGAAACACCTGGGCCCCCTTCAGGACTTTTTTTGCTGTGGTCTTGATAGCGTTCCGTTAAACGTGCAACATCAAGAAGCGCATTTTGAAGTGTGTTTCCATCAGCATTTTCAGGTAAAGTGGCTAATTTTACATCTATTTGTGTTAATGTGGTTCGTTCACTGTTATCTGGTGTTCGAAATTTTTTATTTGGTTTAACAAAAAGCTCAAAATACTTCAGAGCAAATTGTACCAAGAGGTCAAGTTCCGGATAAGTTTGTGCATTTGCACCATTAGCATAACGAGAAATAAACCCCCAAAGAACCTCTTTATTTTCCGCATTTGAAGCACTTACTAAATTCAAAAGCATAGCAAAGGATACAGGCAAATCAACCTGCGGAGGAAAACCATTATGGATGTGCCATACAGGATTATTAAGCCGCTCTTGCCATCCTTGACGACCATAGGCTGAAAGATGTGCATAATATTCATCAACGGCTTTTGGAATGACATCAAAATAAAGCCGTTTAGCTGTTTTGGGCTTTGAAAACATATAGAGCCCAAGACTCTCCGTTGGTGCATAAGTTAACCACTCATCAATGGTTAAACCATTTCCTTTGGATTTAGAAATTTTTTGACCCTTATCATCTAAAAAGAGCTCATAGTTAAAGCCTTCTGGCGGATTTCCACCAAGCACTTTGCAAATTTTAGAAGAGAGATTGGTAGAATCAATCAGATCTTTTCCCGCCATTTCATAATCAACACCGAGCGCTTTCCAACGCATTGCCCAATCTACCTTCCATTGGCATTTGACTTTTCCCCCTGTGACTTCCGTCTCAATGGTTTCTCCTGTTTCAGGCTCAATATAGGTAACCGTGCCTTTTTCAACATTACGAGCAATCATCGGAACCTGTAATACTTTTCCAGAGAATGGAGAAATGGGTAAAAAGAGTGAATAGGTCGCGCGTCGTTCTTCACCCAATGTTGGCAAAACAATTGTCATCACCTTATCATAACAGGCAAGTATCTTTAAAAGTGTTTCATCAAAATGACCAGAACTATAATAATCTGTCGCACTGGCAAATTCATAATCAAAACCAAAACGATCAAGAAAAGCACGTAAACGCGCATTATTTGCTGCCCCAAAAGAGGGGTAAATATCCCCAAAAGGATCTGGTATACAACTGAGCGGTCGACCAAGATAATTTTCCATCTTCTCGCGATCAGGTACATTATCAGGAACTTTGCGTAAACCATCCATATCATCAGAAAAACAAAGCAGTTTTGTTTTAACTTTATTCTCTGTGAGAATATGAAAAGCATGACGCACCATGGTTGTACGTGCTACTTCTCCAAAGGTGCCAATATGCGGCAAACCAGAAGGACCATAGCCTGTTTCAAATATCACACTCTCTGGGTAACCTGTTTTTTCATACCGTTTGATAATTTTACGTGCTTCTTCAAACGGCCAAGCTTTCGATTGAACCGCTGCATCTCTTAATTCTGGCGTAAGGTTAAGGGCATCATACTGGTCACGCATCATTATCTTGATCCTAAAATTAAATTCTTAAATGGCTTTGTGTATGGCTATTGTATTTATTCGTCAATAATAGCGCACTAAAATCTTCTTAATCATGCTCTTGTTATGACCAGTACCTGCCCTATTCTTTTCATTGTACCCTCTTTTATTTTTATTAATGAAGTATAAGTATCATGAACCGTAATTTACTCGTTTTGATCATTGGTATTTTAATTGCCATTATTCTAGGTCTTTCCTATTACACGTATCAGAAAGAAAAAAAATCCTCTAGTATCGAGCTAAAAATAGGACAATTAACCTCTTTGCAGACACCAATAAGTTAGAAAAATGACAAAATTAAACATTTTATATAAAAAGTCCTTTTTATTATATTTTAGGAGTCATTTTATAGAATCGTTTATTTACATGCCAAAGAACGCATTGCCAATGTGCGCAGACGTAGAGCATTTAATTTAATGAAGCCTGCAGCATCTTTTTGATCATAAGCTCCTTTATCATCCTCAAAAGTTACCAATTTACTAGAGTAAAGGGACTTGTTGCTTTGGCGTCCTTCAACAATTACATTCCCCTTATAAAGTTTTAATGTAACTTCACCTTCAACATCTTCTTGGGATAAATCAATCGCAGCTTGCAACATTTTCCGCTCAGGCGAAAACCAAAAGCCATAATAAATGAGTTCTGCATAACGCGGCATTAACTCATCTTTTAAATGTGCCGCTCCTCGATCTAGTGTTAAAGATTCTATTGCACGATGAGCTGTTAAGAGAATAGTTCCTCCTGGTGTTTCATAAATGCCTCGTGATTTCATGCCAACAAAACGATTTTCTACCAAATCTAACCGACCGATACCGTTGTCTCGTCCATAACGATTCAATTCAGACAGTAAATTCGCGGGCGATAAATTTTTCCCATTTATTGAAATGGCATCACCTTTCTTAAAGCCAATCGTGATTCTGGTCGCCTTATCTGGAGCAGCTTCTGGCGAAAGAGTCCGCATATGCACATATTCAGGAGCAGGAAGTGCTGGATCTTCCAACACTTTTCCTTCTGATGAAGAATGTAATAAATTTGCATCCACGGAAAAAGGTGCTTCTCCTTGTTTATCCTTCTCTACCGGAATTTGATGTGCATGCGCAAAGTTAAGCAAATCCATCCGACTTTTAAAAGACCAATCACGCCATGGAGCAATAATTTTGATATCAGCGTTAAGCGCATAAGCAGAAAGCTCAAAGCGTACTTGATCATTGCCTTTCCCTGTCGCCCCATGGGCAATTGCATCTGCACCTGTTTCTTTGGCAATCTCAATAAGTCGTTTTGCAATAAGCGGACGAGCTATGGATGTCCCCAAAAGATAAGTTCCTTCATAAACTGCATTCGCTCGAAACATTGGAAAGACAAAATCACGTACAAATTCTTCACGTAAATCTTCAATAAAGATTTCTTTAACACCAAGCATCTCAGCTTTACGGCGAGCAATTGTTAACTCTTCCCCCTGCCCTAAATCAGCTGTAAAAGTTACAACTTCCGTACCTAATTCACTTTGTAACCATTTAAGAATAATCGACGTATCCAACCCCCCTGAATAAGCCAAAACAACTTTTTTTACGTTTTGCCATTTTTTCATTTTAAAGCTCTATATGATTTGCTTTCTTTGCTTGTATTCAGAAATAAAAACGATATAAGCAGTATAAAATAAATTCTCTTTAAACAACATTAAAAAGACGCAAAAAAAAATGTAAGTGAATATGTTTTTGTCAGAGGTAAAAATGGTAAGCATCGCTTACAAATAAGAGGAGTTTTACGTGTCATTTCTACCAGAGTGGTCTGTTGTTGTACAATTTGCTTTAGCATCGTTGATTTTAGCGCTCATTCCAGGGCCTGATATCATGCTATCAGTAGGACGTACTATTGCACAAAGCAAAAAAGCTGGAATTATGTGCGCTTTAGGAAGTGCAACAGGTTTTGCCATTCAGGTGACTGCTGTAGCGCTCGGTTTATCTGCGCTTATTTTTACTTCGCCCCGTGCTTTTTTTCTCCTCAAAATTGGCGGGGCTTTTTATCTTTTATGGCTTTCCTTGCAAACATTATGTAGAAAAACGACATTTTCTCTCAACCAAACATCTCAAAAGCGTCAAAGCCTTAGACGTCATTATTTTGCTGGTATTGGAATTAATCTCTTAAATCCTAAAGTTATTCTTTTCAACGTAACTTTCCTACCACAATTTATTCATGCAAATGATCCCATGGCTACACAGAAATTGTTCATTTTAGGGCTCTCTTATATCCCTATTTCTCTACCAGTTACGATTTCCATGGTTTTTATGGCTCATAAACTTACTCAAAACCTTAAAAAAAATCCTTCTTATATTCGCTTTTTAGATTGGTGTATGGCGAGTATTTTTACCAGTTTTGCTTTACATCTTCTTATCATCCAAGATTAAAGTCATTTATTGCTAACTGCATCTTCAAATTTTAAACGTTCCGATTTTCGTAAGCGCTCTGAAGCTGATTTAAGTTGACCACACGCAGCCAAAATATCACGTCCACGCGGTACCCGAATAGGTGAAGCATAGCCTGCTCGATTAACCACATCAGCAAAACGCTCAATTTGCTCCCAATCAGAACATTGATAATTGCTTCCAGGCCATGGATTAAAAGGAATCAAATTAATCTTAGCAGGAATCCCTTTTAATAATTGAATCAATCGCTTCGCATCATCCAAACTATCATTAATATTTTTCAACATAACATATTCAAATGTAATGCGCTTGGCATTAGAAAGACCAGGATAATTTCGACAAGCATCCATCAAGAGAGAAAGTGGATACTTTTTATTGATGGGAACAAGCATATCCCGTAGTGTATCATTTACTGCGTGGAGTGAAATCGCCAACATCACTCCAATTTCTTCTCCAGTGCGGATAATTCCAGGAACCACACCACTGGTTGAAAGCGTAATTCGACGTTTCGATAAAGAAAGTCCCTCTCCATCAGAAGCAATCAATAAAGCTTTTTTAACTGCTTCAAAATTATAAAGTGGTTCGCCCATCCCCATCATAACGATATTGGTGATTTTACGCCCTTCAACTGGGACAATTGCTCCATCCGGAGTATTTTTATCAGGAAAATCACCTAAACAATCACGAGCAACCAATAATTGCGCTAAAATTTCTTCTGCTGTCAAATTACGAACAAGAACCTGTGTTCCCGTATGGCAAAAGGAACACGTTAACGTACATCCTACTTGTGATGAAAGACATAAAGTACCACGCCCTTCTTCAGGGATATAAACCGTTTCAATTTCAACGGGTCTTCCTGCTCCACGGGCTGGAAAACGCAACAGCCATTTACGCGTTCCATCCTTTGATATTTGTTCTCCAACAATTTCCGGACGTGCAATGGAAAAATGGTTTTTAAGCATTTCTTGCATGGATTTAGAAATATTCAGCATCTCATCAAAATTTGAAACACCGCGCACATAAAGCCAGTGCCAGAGCTGGCGTACACGCATACGCGTTTGGCGCTCTGGAACACCTATTGTCTTTAAAGCGTGCATCATTTCATCTTGTGATAAGCCAATTAAAGAGAGTTTTGCATCCCCCTCCACGATAACAGTATCTGTTTCTCGTGCTCGACATGCACCGACTGGTCTAAGGTCATATGAAATGGCCATTGTTTTCCAATTTATATCACGAATTTAGAGTTACAGAAACCTTAATGACATTTCTGGACCGCGTTTAATGCAGCAGTTATACCTTTTAAGGAATAAGTATAGGTGGTATGGGTTCCTCGTTTTGAAAGTGCTTTCACCGTCATACTCATCCCAGAACGCATAGCAGAAACAAGCTGCTTTTCTAGCGCTGATGATGCCAACCAAGCCGATGAATCTTTCGTAAAAAAATCAAAATCCACATTTCCAATGGTCACAGTAACTTTTGATCCTTCTTTAAGTGTATATCCAGCCATAAATTGTGGTTCAAATGAGATAGGTGAATCCGAACGCTTGGTAACCAAAAAGAAATTATCGCCATGATTAACCGTCGTTGGAAGTGCCTCTAAAGGTACCGATAACACGTAGCAAATCGTATTCTTCGGTGATTTATAAGAATAAGCTCCCCACGCTTCAAACTGATTCAAACGGCTTGGCGTTTGTGCACACGCTTCTCCGAAAGTAACCAGAACCATTATAGATGCAGCAATAATCGTCTTTTCAAACATCTTCATTTAGCTCACTTCTTTAGTCTCTAACAAGATTCTCATCATGAAAAAAGCTCATAAACGCTTTAATTGTAATCGTTCTTATCCTTTCAACAAGCAAAAAAATTTTACTCTAACAAGAAAAGATTTTTATTTAACTTTGACTCTTCGGTTGTTACGAAATATGGAATTTTTATTCAATAACCAGATTGTGAAAAATAACATCTTGATTGTATGCTACAAATTCCATTTCTCCTATAAAAAATCTTTCTTCTTTAAGCAATCAGACTTTCAAATAAAGTGTGAATATAGCATCACCCTGTTAAGAAATAAACCACGCCCTTACACCACGGAAAATTTGTTGTAAAGTTCCAGAAATGTATTCCATAAAGGAACAGCCTTTCGAATATCATTATAAATTTAACATGATTAATGCATTTGCGTTAATAAAAATCACAAAATATTCGCCCTTCAACAAATTATAGTGTGTCCACACTTTCTATTCAATACTGTTTAGATATCACCTTTTTACATTCTTCAAGCCATTTTAATTTTCAAATCCAATTCACGGATAAATTAAAAGACCTAAAAGCATGATAATGGATGCTTTGTGTACAAGCTTCAGAGTTGTTCGCGCTTTTTGAAATGATGATTCCATTGCTGGAATTCTTTTTAAATCACATGATATCATGAGTGGTTCTAAGCTCTTTAAGAACAGACTGTCTTCCCCATCCACTCTGTGGTGCATTGTAGAGAATATACCACACCATTTTTTTAAGCTGCATTTGATTCTGAATTCTGAATTAATAGAACGTAAAGTGCATGAGCATCATACGTATTACGTAATTTTTGAACAACATCAACATGACGCAAAACACGTGCAATCTGCGATAAAGCTTTTAAGTGATCTGCCCCAGCATTTTCAGGGGCTAAAAGGAGAAAAATAAGATCTATAGGCTCGTCATCAAGAGCTTCAAAGTCAACAGGGCTTTCAAGGCGCGCAAATAAACCAATGATTCGATGAATATCAGGCAATTTTCCATGAGGAATCGCAATACCACCACCCAGACCCGTTGAACCTAGTTTTTCACGTTGCAAAACAATATCAAAAATCACACGTGCACTAAGACCTGTCAGTTCAGAAGCTTTTTCAGACAAAATTTGTAGAACTTGTTTCTTCGAATTCGCTTTAAGAGCCGGAATAATTGCTTCCGGTGCAATTAACTCACTCAAATTCATATTTTAATTTTCCTTTTACACGCTTAAATACTCATCAATAAATCTGTAAACATATTCATTTTCTTGCATCATCGCATGTGACTTTATTTTTCAATTTATAACGGGTGACGGCTCAATTCATCTCACTATCAGTGCAACAATAAATAGTCACTCAGCTCCTCATTAACAGCATGAGAAAACAAAGAAATGAAATTGTCCGTAAAATTAATTTTCCTACGATAGTCGCAAAGGCATTGTTCGTAAATCTATCAACCTTTTTATTACAAGAACTCGTGTATCATTTCTCATCAGATCTTCCTCTTCTTTTTAAAACCTAGCTCTTCATAAAATGAGAAGCATATCGAGGTAAAATAGCTTTTTACTTTGATAATCACCATGCAGCTTGAACACCGCCCAACTACAACGATCTAAAAAGCTTTAAGTCGTTCAACATTTATTTTAAAGGGATTCACATATTCAGATTAGCATCCGCTGCCATGCATCCGCTTTTAAATGCGCAATGCAAACCAACAAAATATCACAAATCTTATTTGACAACCGTAATATATAACCCATGGCGCCACCCTCAAATATCCTAAACAGCGCTATTGTTCCGTTGTTTTTTCAACAAAAAAGATATCATCAATACCCTCTCTTTTCCAACAACATGCGCATTTATTATTTATAGCTCCGTTTATCATTCATTATCAGGTTAATCTAGTGATATCTTTTCCATGCTATAGTCAAAAGCGAACGAAATCTATAAATATAGTAAAATCACCTCATCTTGTTGAGGATTTTTCAACATTTAGCAAAAATTCAATTTAAGGTGATCATCATAAAAAAAGTTTTGGCACAAATAAGGAGCCTCTCAACAATAACCCAATAAATAGAACCCCCATTATATTAACAAAACTAAAAAACATCCGTAGCCTTTTTTCTGCGAGACTGTTGTGTCTTCTGTTTTATTTAAAGTTCTTAATAACATAATCATAGCTTCCGCAACGCATTAATAATTGTTCTTGGTTATACAATGGAGACGCATCTTTATAATCGCAGTTAAGAATCAAAATAAAGCTTTACTTCCCCCTGTATAATGCGTTTAATTTTCTGAACATTCAAGAATGGTGTTTGTGTTCATCATATCCTCTTTAGATTTAAGGTATTCATTGAAACTATAAAATCAGAGAGAAAACTGATTTCCTAAATAAATTCTGCGCACATCAGCATTGTTGATAATATCGTTGGGACAACCGTGAACTAACACTTGCCCTGCATGAATGATATAAGCACGGTCGACAAGACCTAATGTTTCTCGTACATTATGATCTGTTATCAAAACACCAATTCCGCGCTGGGTTAAATAACGAATAAGCTGCTGAATATCAAAAATGGCTATAGGATCAATTCCTGCAAATGGTTCATCAAGTAACATAAAATGGGGACGAGAAGCTAGAGCACGTGCAATTTCAAGCCGTCGGCGCTCTCCTCCTGATAAAGAAAGAGCCGACATCTTGCGTAGATGATCAATTTTAAATTCATGTAAAAGAGCATCCAATTCTTCACGTCTCTTGAGGGGATCCTTTTCAACACCTTCCAAAACAGCCTTGATATTGTTTTCTACTGAAAGTCCGCGAAAAATCGACGCTTCTTGCGGAAGATACCCAAGACCTAAACGTGCACGTCGATACATTGGTAGATGGGTGACATCAAATCCATCAATTCTAATAGACCCTCCATCAGATTTAATAAGGCCCGTAACCATATAAAAACAAGTTGTTTTACCCGCACCATTGGGACCTAAAATTCCAACAGACTCTCCAGTACGAATACCAAAAGAAACTCCCTTAACAACCTGCCTTCCACGATAAAACTTAATCAAACGACTAGCAATCAAAGTCCCCTTTAAACGCTTTTTTAAAGCTTCATTTGCAAGATCATTTCTGTCCGTCTGTTTTTTTCTTTTGATTCCAAACATAAAATCTTAATGGCCATTTTTTTGATTTTGTTTGAAAATAATAGAAACACGGCCCTTTTTCTCAGATGTCTCACAACCTTCTAAAAAAGCCTTTCCGCTTTTCATATCTGCCGTTAGCTTGCATCCTGTTGCCACATTATCACCATCAGTTAATACAACATTATTCCCTGTTAAATGCATGATTTTCGACTTACCATCAAAAACGCCCTTATCACCTGTAGCAATCTGTGTAGCATTTTTTATATAAACTTTTCCTAAAGCTTCCATTTTCTTAATACCTGTTGAACCAAACCAAGCAGGCAATGCCTTTATCTCTCCTTGATCCTTATGAGCACCTTTATATGCTTTATCGTAGTACACAACCAATTTTGCCGTTCGCAAAAGGCGTTCACCTTGAATCACCGAAACATTACCATTAAAGAGCGCTATCCCCTCTTTATCACGTATTTCTAAAGAATTCGCATAAAGTTCTAATGGTTCTTTGTCGTTTGATAAATTAATTCCAAAATGAGCAACTTCAGCATATCCCAAAACTGTTCCAATCCCTAACATTCCCATGCCTAAAGCCACAATCATACTCAACCATTTTTTGTATGGTTTCTTCGGCTTCATCTCATCACCCTTAATTCCTCTGTCCATATACACACAGACTTATTTTTCATAATAGACACTTAAAAAGTCGTATTGAAACTTTCTCATTGCTTATCAAGCACTAAATGCACACCACCATGAAAGTACATATTTTGTCCTTTTTTTCGAATTTGCAAAGCATTGGCTGCAAGATGCAAACCTGCACGCTGAATATTGACAGGTTGATTTGTGTTTAATTGCCCCTCAGATAAATTAATATTTGCCGCCATAAATTGCGCAGTCATTCCATCATTTGTTGTAATAGTGAATGGCTTATCCAGTTGTAAACAACCATTCATATTATCATAAACTCCCCCTTGCGCATCAAGAAAAACCCGTCTTTGTTTACCCAAATGCGCTTCAGCTGTGATATTTTTCAACCCAATCACTCCAGAACGGATACGATCTTGAAATACCTTTTCTGCTTTAAGCCAATAAGGCTCATGAGAGCGCGTATAACCTTCTAATTTTGGATTGACCATTGTTAATTTCATTATCTCTCCCTCTTCACTCTTTAAAGTAACAGGATCAGAAGAAACGGGAACAAAGAAAAATGTAAACCAGCAAAAAACCAGTGCTGCCACCAATGCCAAAAGAGGTAAAAAAAACTTCAATAGGCTAATGCGACGCGAATGACGGTATGCTTTTTTAAAAATATCACTGCAAGATGATTTTGCTGAAAAAGCTTCATAATAATTGTGTACGGACATACTACCCTAATCTCTTAAATATTCCGTGTTTTCAACCTGTATAACCTTTATAAAAGGGATTTTCAAATTTTGTTTCTTGCAATTTGTTTTTTCTTGGTTTTATTTTGCTTTCAACCATTTATATGTTGTAATATGCATACATAAAATGCACAATTATAAAAAACCTTTTTATATGAAAGCGAGGCTATTTTGGTTAAATCAGAGCTTGTGCAAATTATTGCCCGTCAGAATCCGCATCTTTTCCAACGTGATGTGGAAAATATTGTGAACGCTATTTTTGAGGAAATTTCAACAGCACTTGCTAATGGTAATCGCGTTGAACTTCGCGGATTTGGGGCTTTTTCTGTTAAAAGCCGCTCCGCCCGTAACGGTCGTAATCCACGAACAGGTGAAGCCGTTGTCGTTGAAGAAAAATGGATTCCTTTTTTCAAAACTGGCAAGGAATTGCGTGATCGCCTTAATCAACGAGTGACTTTATGATAATTAAGCGTATTCTTTCAGTAGCTTCTTTGGTAGTTTTTACAGTATTCTTAGTTGCTTTTATTTTAGTAAATCGTCAAATAGTTGCATTGACGCTTGTCCCTTTTCGGATAAACTCTGAAAGTTTTATTTACCATGCTCCTTTTTTTATATGGCTCTTTTTCTTTTTTGGTCTTGGTATTTTACTAGGAATCTTAATTAATTGGTTTGCATATCATAAATGCAAAAAAGCGCTAAAAAAAAGCAGCGCTGAGCTCGAGAAATTAAAAACCTCTATTACAAATATAGTGTAATAGTATTTTAGTGAAATCTTTTCTTTGTTGTGTTCAACGGAGAGTAAAATGCTCTTTCTCTTTTTTCCTATACATGCTTTAATTAAAAATCTCTGCACTCTTACAAGAAATTTAAGAGCTTTTTAATGTAAACTTTTAAAATACCTGTATCATGATACCGAATATGCCTGCACAATGTATTCAACCTCACCAAAATGATAAATATCCGCAGGAAAAGCTACCTCTTATTTTAGAAACAGGTATAAGTGGAGATTATGCCCTCATAGATTCTGGAAATGGGCAAAAATTAGAACGTTATGGAGCTTACCGCATTATCCGTCCTGAAGGTCAAGCATTATGGAAACCTGCTTTACCACAAAAATATTGGGTAGATGTTGATGCTATTTTTACAGGAAACCGAGAAGAAGAAGGGGTGGGTCGCTGGCATTTTCCCAAAAAACCGCTGGGTGAAACTTGGCCTCTTTCTTGGAATGGACTGTCTTTTCTAGGTCGTTTTACTTCTTTTCGTCACGTGGGGGTCTTTCCTGAACAAGATGCCCATTGGCGTTTTATAGAAGAACAAATTATTAAAACTCAACGTCCGGTAAAATTGCTCAATCTTTTTGGCTATACAGGGATTGCTTCTCTGATTGGCGCTCGCACAGGTGCGCATGTTACGCATGTTGATGCTTCTAAAAAAGCTATCGCTTGGGCAAAAGCTAATCAAGAAAAAGCAGAATTGACGGATCGTTCTATTCGTTGGATTTGCGATGATGCTGTAAAATTTGTCGAACGTGAACTGCGGCGCAAAAAAACTTATGATATGATTCTTCTTGATCCTCCTGCATATGGGCGCGGACCTCATGGCGAAATTTGGCAACTGTTCGATCACTTACCGGCTATGATTACAAACTGTCGTAAACTTCTCTCTGATAAACCTCTTGCCATCATTCTTACAGCTTATTCTATTCGTGCTTCTTTCTATGCACTTCATGCTTTAATGCGTGATGAATTCATAAATCTTGGTGGCACAATCGAATCAGGAGAGCTTATCTTGCGTGAAGAAGCCGCTGGACGCGCCCTTTCTACTTCCCTTTTTAGCCGTTGGATTGCCTGAATATGTGTATACCCAAAACTGGTAAGGTTAAAGAAATTACCTCCCTTAGTAATCCTATTATCAAAGATCTTCGAGCACTCAGTCAAAAGAAAAACCGGAATCGAGAAGGGCTTTTTATGGCAGAAGGGCTTAAATTGGTGATTGATGCTCTCAATCTCGGCTGGACTATACAAACACTCATTTTTTCTAAAAGTAAAATTGGTAATGCCGCTATCGAAAATACTGCTGCACATACAGTGTCCAATGGCGGTTTTGTCATTAAAGCCTCAGAAAAGGTAATGGAATCTATTACCCGTCGTGATAACCCACAAACAGTTATTGGCATTTTCAAACAACAGTGGCATTCCCTTGAAACAATAAAAGGACATGTCACAGATGTTTATGTTGCTCTTGATCGTGTGCGTGATCCTGGAAATCTCGGTACCATTATTCGTACTGCTGATGCAGTAGGAGCTAAAGGCGTTATTTTGATCGGCGAAACAACAGATCCTTTTTCGCCCGAAACAGTACGTGCAACAATGGGATCAATTTTTTCCATACCGCTCTATCGTTTGGATGAAAATGCCTTTTTAAACTGGTCTTCTCACTTTAAAGGGATAATCATTGGCACACATCTCAAAGGATCTATTGACTATCGTACAATTGATTTCAAAAATGGCCCTATTATACTTCTCATGGGAAATGAAAAACAGGGACTAACAGATATTCTTACAAATCGTTGTGATAAACTCGCACGTATACCACAAAGTGGACGTGCTGACTCGCTTAATCTAGCGATAGCCACAGCTCTCATGCTTTATGAAATTCGCCGACCTTATTTAACACTGGAACATGCGAGGACAGAATATGATACGTAAATCGCTGCCTTTTTTTATCCTTGGCTTAGTACTTATGATAGGACTTGATCAAGCAGTCAAATACTGGGTTATGCATAATATACTCTTAGGAACAGAAAAAACACTTCTTCCTTTTCTTTCTCTCTACCATGTACGTAATTCTGGTATTGCATTTTCGTTTTTTTCTTCTTTTTCTCACTGGGGGCTTATTGCCATTACATTTGCTATTCTTGTTTTTCTTTTATGGGTCTGGAAAAATGTTGAGTATAATAAATCTTTAACGCGTTTTGGACTTACTCTTATTATTGGCGGAGCAATCGGAAATCTTATTGACCGTATTCGTTTTCACCATGTCACTGATTATATACTCTTTCATATCGATGATATTTTTTATTTTGCTATTTTCAATCTTGCCGATAGTTTTATAACACTTGGTGTTATTGCTATCCTTTTTGAAGAATTGCGTAATTGGATAAAAACAAAACGTCATTCCAACCACACATCTACTCAATAAGAGCTTGTTCATTTACTGGGGATCATTGCATTTTCTAAAATATGTTTAGAAAACGTTCATATCTTTACATCTTATATTTTTGAGATCATTCTTTATCATTTTTCATGTAGTGTTCAAAATTCTTGAGTCTTTTTTTGTTTTTTCAACGCCTCTTATTCCGAAACACAAAAAACATTTAACAACAGATCAATAGATAAATCATCATGTGTCTTAAAAGGTATAATGTTTACTCAATCATATAGCATCATGAACGTAAAAAGATCACATCCAGTAAATTTCACAGGATATTATTGTGATAAGAAATAAAGAAAGCCTCACACTCTAAGCTTTTCTCTTATAAACTCTTACAAAAAAGACTTTATAGTTTTACTTAAAATAAGTCTTTTCCTTACCAATTTGTAAGGTTTCTTTCGAATGAAAATCTCTTGTAATTTTAAAATAAATCCCCATAATAAAAGGAGGTATGCTGGAATTCCACCGGCGGCGCCTGGGGTTGGTTATATAGGGTGAATGAGGGTTTACACAAGCCTGCTCTTATAAAGAGATAACCTTTTAACTCCGACATCTGGTGGAACATATGCTAAAGGACTTTATATTATGGCTGATTTTAAAAATCTACGTTCGGCATCTGTTTCCCATGCCGATGCATCAATTGATCAAGGATTGCGCAGCTATATGCTGGGCATTTATAACACAATGACCCTTGGATTGCTTATTACGGCTGTTGCTGCTTATGCAATTGCATCATTAGCAACAACGACGGATATGACCCAAGCAGCCGCTCAAATCAATAGCAGTGTTTACTTAACTTCATTCGGGGTAACGTTTTATACATCGCCACTCTCCTACATTGTTATGTTTGCACCACTCGTGGCAGTATTATTTCTGAGTTTTAAAATCAATACATTGAGTACAAATGCAGCGCGTAGTCTCTTTTTTGGTTATGCTGCTCTGGTTGGTCTTTCACTTTCCTCGATCATTTTGCGTTATACGACAGAAAGTGTCGTACAAACTTTTGTCATTACCGCTGCAGCTTTTGGTGCTCTTTCACTTTATGGTTACACAACAAAACGTGACCTTACTGCGATAGGTTCATTCCTTTTTATCGGTTTGGTTGGTTTGATGCTCTCCATGATTGTGAATATCTTTCTTGGATCAAGCGCGTTGCAATTTGCTATCTCTGTAATTGGCGTATTTATCTTTGCCGGTTTAACAGCTTACGATACACAAAATATCAAACTAATGTATTATGAAGGAGATGGAGCTGACACTCAAGGTCGTAAAGTGATTATGGGTGCATTAAATCTCTACCTAGATTTCATTAATATGTTTGTCTTCTTACTGCAATTTCTTGGCTCAAATCGTGATTGATTGTAAAAGCTATAGCTTAATTAAAGAACCTTGTTTCCTTTGAGAAACAAGGTTCTTTTGCTTTTAATCTAGCATTTACCCTCTACCTTTTAGGCATCCCTATTCACAAAATGACAAAGAAGCCTTACAAGAAGAAATTTCCTTGGTTCACTGCTTTTATCCAGCAAAAGCTCCATAATTCTCTTTTAAAGACCCTCCATAATCATTCCCATCATCAGTCAAACATCATCAACCAGAACAATCATTATGATCTTACTGTTGCTTCCTATAATGTTCATAAATGCGTAGGTGTCGATAAAATTTTCGATCCTACGCGTATTGTACGTGTCATTTCTGAATTGCAAAGTGATATTCTCGCCCTTCAAGAAGTAGACAAACGTTTTGGTGAACGCGTTGGTTTAATTGATCTTCAACTTTTAAAAACTGAAACGGGACTGATTCGAGTGCCTCTGAATCCCATGTCATCTCATGGTCATGGATGGCATGGGAATGCTCTTTTTATGCGAAAAGGACATGTACGTGATATCTTACAAGTCACTCTTCCTGGTATTGAACCACGTGGTGCTGTAATTGTAGAGTTGGAAATGGACGCAGGTCTTCTTCGTGTTATTGCCGCTCATTTTGGCTTATTACGCCACTCTCGCAATCAGCAAACAAAAATGCTCCTTGCACTCTTACAAAAACGCCCCCTTATGCCTACACTCCTTATCGGAGATTTCAACGAATGGCGTGTGGGAAAAGGTTCATCTTTAAACCATTTCTCCTCTTATTTTGATAGCACAGTTGGAACAGTGCCAAGTTTTCCTTCTCGCTTTCCCTTTCTTGCCCTTGATAGAATTTTTGCTTTCCCCCAACAATTGGTAATAAATGTTGAAAATCATGATTCACCACTTGCACGTATTGCCTCAGATCATTTGCCTATCAAAGCTTATCTTAACCTCGCCAATGCTATCACTATTCTGAAAAACAAAATAACTCAAAAAGGCTAATGTGCCTCATCCCAATTTTGAGCAACCATGACTTTCACTTCAAGTGGTACAGACAAAGAGAGGACTGGCATTGTAGCATTTTCCATAACCTTTTTAACAACAGCCATGGTTTTTTCACTTTCATTTTCTGGTATCTCAAAAATGAGTTCATCATGCACTTGCAGCAGCATTTTTGCCGACAGTTTTTCCTTTTCTAAAGCATCTTCCATTTGAATCATGGCACGGCGAATAATATCCGCTGCTGATCCTTGAATCGGTGCATTAATAGCAGCCCGCTCATTAAAAGCACGAACTTGTGGATTTGCTGCTTTTATTTCTGGATAATGGATACGACGTCCAAAAATTGTCTCTACAAAACCATTTTGACGTGCAAATGTTTTCGTCGTTTCCATATAGTCTTTAATTCCTGGAAATCTTTCAAAATAAAGCTGAATATAACGGCTTGCTTCTTGTCGCGAAAGACCCAATTGATTAGCTAATCCAAAAGCTGAAATACCATAAATAATACCAAAATTAATTGCTTTTGCACGGCGTCGTACATCTGAATGCATCCCTTCTATCGGAACCCCAAACATTTGTGATGCTGTAATAGCATGAATATCCTGACCTTGGGCAAAAGCCTCTTTTAACGCCGTGATGTTAGCAATATGCGCAAGAATGCGTAATTCAATCTGGCTATAATCAGCCGATAACAGCAAATGTCCTTTTGGAGCAATAAAAGCTGCTCGTATTTTACGTCCCTCAGCAGTTCGTACTGGAATGTTTTGTAAATTAGGTTCTGATGACGATAACCGCCCCGTTGATGTTATTGCCAAAGAATAATTCGTATGAACACGCCCTGTTTTTGGCAAAATGTAAGAAGGTAAAGCATCTGTGTAAGTAGATTTTAGTTTTGCAAGTTGACGCCAATCAATAATTTTACGTGGCAAAATATGACCTTCATCAGCTAACTCTTCTAAAGTCTGAGCAGAGGTTGACCATTGCCCACCTTTGGTCTTAGAACCACCAGGCAAGCCTATTTTATCAAAAAGGATATCACCTAATTGCTTTGGCGAAGCAAGATTAAATTTCTCACCGGCGAGCTGATAAATTTCTTCTTCCAAAATAAAAGCAGCCTGCGCTAATTCTCCTGAAAGACGTAATAAAATCTGTCTGTCAATGAGAATCCCGCGCTCTTCCATTCTTGCAAGAACTTCTATCAGAGGTCGATCAAGACGTTCATAAATTTTTGTCATTCCCTGCGCGACAAGCTGTAGTTTTAAAATTTTCCACAAACGAAGTGTTACATCAGCATCCTCAGCAGCATAAAGGGTTGCCTGTTGCAAATCTACTTGCGCAAAAGAAGTAATCTTTTTTCCATTATGCGTTAAATCCTTATAAGCAATTGGTTTATGCCCAAGCCAACGCTTTGATAAATCATCCATATTATGTGTTAAGGTTCCAGCATCTAAAGCATAGGACAAAAGCATGGTGTCATCAAAAGAGCTGATCACAATGCCGTGTTGTTTCATTACCAACCAATCATATTTTATATTCTGACCAATTTTTAATATCGCTTGATTTTCTAATATCGGCTTTAAAAGTGCCAAAGCCTTTTGCGTCTCAATTTGTCCGGCAATGCGCCCGCTCCCTAAAAGATCATCTCCCCCTTCAATGTGCTCAAGAGGCACATAAGCTGCTTTTTCCGGCTGTAATGCTAATGAAAAACCAACAAGCTTTGCTTGCAGTGGATCAAGTGAAGTCGTTTCAGTATCAAAAGCGAAAAAACCTTGCTCTTGTGCTTCCGATAGCCATTCTTTTAAAACTTCTTCATCAAGAATGGTCATATAAGTATCTCTCGTGATTTTTTGCGTTCGTGCTTGGTCTTTACGTTTTTGTGCTAACAATTGCGGGGAATTTTCAGAAAAATCTTGAGAAAATTCTCTCTCAGCTTTTTTCGCTTCATGAGTAACATCCTGTACAGAATCCGGCCACGCAACATGGATATCGACTGCGTCAATAACGGCTGCATCACATTCTGTTGCCTCTGCCACACGACGTGTTAATGTCGTAAATTCCATAGCCTTAAGAAAAGCAATTAAACGCGGACCATCTTGCGATTCCAAAACAAAATCATCTAAACTATTGTCTATAGGAACATCTCTTTTAAGCCGAACCAACTCACGAGAAATCTTCGCCTGTTCACTATAAGCTTGAAGATTTTCCCGTCGTTTTGTTTGCTTAACTTCCGATACGCGCTGCAACAAAAGATCAAGAGTACCAAATTGATCGAGCAATTGAGCTGCAGTCTTAGGGCCAATACCTGGAATACCTGGTACATTGTCTGTCGAATCTCCAATCAAAGCCTGCAAATCAACCATTTTTTCGGGCGGAACACTCCATTTTTCTATAACTTCAGAAATACCAATATGCTTATCTTTCATTCCATCATACAAAGATACGTGCCCATTCACCAACTGCATAAGATCTTTGTCAGAAGAAATAATTGTTGTTTTTGCTCCTTCCTTTGTTGCTAATTGTGCATAGGTAGCAATAAGATCATCCGCTTCAAATCCTTCCTTTTCGATACAAGGTAAATTAAAAGCCTTTGTTGCTTGGCGTATAAGAGAAAATTGAGGAATAAGATCTTCAGGAGGTGTTTCTCGATTCGCCTTATATTGCGGATAAATTCGTTTGCGAAATGTATCGGATGAATAGTCAAAAATAACAGCAAAATGTGTTGGAACAACACCGGTAGCTGTATTTCGCGCATCACAGAGCAATTTCCACAGCATATTACAAAAACCAGCGACAGCTCCTACAGGTAGCCCATCCCTTTTGCGCTTTAAGGGCGGCAAAGCATAATAAGCACGAAAAATATAGCCTGATCCATCAACTAAAAAAAGATGATCTGTTGCTTTCATGACAATTTTATTTCTCCATTTCAGCCAAAAAACAATTTAATTTTATATATTTTTTTCATTCTTTTTTAAAATTTATCGAATTGCCTCTAAAAAGCCATTTTTTATTTTCATAAGGTGTGAAGTCGTTGCAATTTGTAGTTCGTACCTAGAGCTTTTCTTTGCTGTTACAGGATATAATAGCTTTCATTTTGCTCCTCCTATGATAGCTGAGGTACGATGTAGCGACAGGGTCGTTGTGGTGTTCCCCTCCCCACAACGACCATTTTTTTGGTGATATTTTCAGAGAATTCATTTTTCTTGGATTTTTTAATAATCTTTCGGAAGAAAAAAGCGGTAAATTACTCAGGAATTTTGAAGTCATTCCACAAAGCTTTTTCACCCATTTTATTAATAAAATCAGCATGCAACCTTCTTTCCTGTGCGCTTAATCTTGAAGGTAAAGCCTGTGGACGGGATTTCACTGTGTAGAGAATGTCTTTGTCATTCTGGATATTTTCATCAACACCCCCTTTATTAAAACCCAATACTCCTTGTTTTCCACCAATCAGCTCAATATAAACATCAGCAAGAATCTCCGCATCAAGCAAAGCACCATGAAGAACACGATGACTATTATCAATACCAAAACGCTTACACAAAACATCAAGGGAATTTGGGCCCATAGGAAATTTACGTCGTGCCATAGCCAATGTATCAAGAATATTATCAACACTGATGAGCGGTTTATTTACTCGGCTTAATTCTGCATTAAGAAAGCCAATATCAAAGCTCGCATTATGTGCAATCATCATTGCGCCATTGATAAATTCCAAAAATTCATCGGCAATATCACTAAAGCTTTTTTCATTCTTTAAGCGTTCATTGGTCAATCCATGAATTGCTACAACTTCATCAGGAATAATCACGCCTTGTGGGTTTAAATAGACATGGAATCTGCGTCCTGTAAGATAACGGTCAACCATCTCTACACAACCAATTTCGATGATGCGATCTTTCTCTTTATCTAAACCTGTTGTTTCTGTATCAAAAATAATTTCACGCATTATTTCAATTCTCTTGTAATTTTTTTATCACGCAAAAAACTTGTTGACGTGTATTCTCTAAATCTTTTCCTGTATCAATAATAAAATCAGCACGTTCTCGTTTTTTTTCATCAGACATTTGCCTTGCACGAATAAGGGCAAATTTTTTTTCATTCATATTTGGGCGAATCATAGCACGCTCTTTTTGTATTGCTAATGGAGCAGAAACAACAACAACACTGTCTACACGCTTTTCACCATTCGTTTCAAAAAGAAGAGGAATATCAAGAACAACCAATTTTTTTCCCTGTTGGCGTGCTGTCTCAATAAATTCTTTTTCTTTTTTTTGTACCAAAGGATGAATGATTTTTTCTAATGTTTGTAATTTTTCATTATCGTCGATCAAAATCTCCGAAAGCTTGCGGCGATTAACTTTGCCATTTTCAACAACATTAGGAAATGTACGCGCTATAAGGGATAAAGTTGGCTCATTTTTATAAAGTTGGTGCACTGCATCATCAGCACTAAAAACAGAAATACCAGCTTTTTTGAAAAAATCAGCAACTGTTGATTTTCCCATAGCGATTGATCCGGTCAACCCTATGATTTTCATCCTATCTCTTCACCCATATCCTTTAAAATTTCTGTCCGTAGTGCTTTTGTGACTTCTGGTCTTATTCCAAACCATCGTTCAAAACCAGGAACAGCTTGATGTAAAAGCATACCAAGCCCATCTACTATCTTTAAACCATGTGCTTTTGCTTGTTGTAAAAAAGGTGTTATTAATGGCGTGTAAACAATATCTGTCACTAACGCCGTTGCTTTTGTTTTATCAAAATCGCAAAAGAAAGAACTCCTTTCTTTCTCATGGGGGTTTGCCATCCCCACAGAAGTTGTGTTGACAATTAAATCAGCTTGGTTAAGTATTTCACCAGCGCGATACCAATCATAAACTTCAACAGGCTTCCCAAAATATTCAGCCAAATTATCTGCACGTTTCTTTGTGCGATTAAGTAAGAAAATACGTTCAAATCCACGTTTTTTTAAAGCGTATAGGACAGCACAGGCAGCGCCACCGGCACCAAAAACAAGTGCTGTTTCTCCCCCCCAATTAGGGACAAAATCATCAAGATTAGCGCTGAAACCATAGGCATCACTATTCGTTGCACAAAGTTTATTCCCTTCATACCATAGTGTATTAACAGCACCAATCATTGTTGCTACATTGTCTTTATGATGTGCTAAAAGAAAAGCTTCCTGTTTATAGGGTAGAGTGACATTCCCCCCACAAAAACCTCTTTTTTGTATAGATCTGACAAAATCTCTAAAGTCTTCAGAGCTTACTTCCTGTGCCAGATATTCACCTTGTAAATTATAGTGTTTAAGCCAAAAATTATGAATTTTGGGTGATTTTGAATGATGAATAGGAGTACCAACAACAAAAGCACGTGGAATTGTTTTTTCACACCTTATTGTCACATCAACCATCAATAACCCCCAAATGCCGCAATTTTGCTAATAAAGGTAATAAAGGTAAACCAATAATGGTAAAAAAATCTCCATCAATTTTTTCAAACAGATGGATTCCTTCCCCTTCAATTTGATACACTCCTACACTGTTTAAAACATCTTTTCCTACACGTGCTAAATAACGTTCAATGTACTCTGATGATAGAGGACGTACTGACATATATGCACTAAAAACTTCCACCCAAATTTCTTTACCATTTTGAAATAAAGCTACTGCGCTATGAAGCGCGTGGGTTTTTCCTGATAAATCACATAAACGTTGATGTGCTTCCTTTTCGGTGGTGGCTTTATGAAAAACTTGTCCTTCTAAATCAAGCACTTGATCACAACCGATGACAAAGGCATCAGGAAAGCGATCAGAAACATCTTTTGCCTTTGCACTTGCAAGAAAACAGCTGAGTTCTTTAGGTGTTTTTTCTTTTGCTTTTTTTTCTATTTCTCTTTCATCAAAAGAAGCTCCTTCAATGAAAAACTTTAAACCTGCTTTTTTCAACAATTGTGCACGATAAGAACTAAGAGATGCTAATATTAACATACCTGTTACCATTTTTTCTCATTTTCCTTCACGGAATCGTGATAAAAGTTCAAATATAGCAGCAGCTGTTTCTTCAATAGAACGTCTCGTGACATCAATAATAGGCCAACCAAAACGTTCACAAATGCGTTTTGCATAAGTCAATTCTTCAGCTATGTTCATACGATTAGTATAACTTTCAATACACTTTCCCAAATCCCGATTTTGACGAATATGTGAGATTCTTTCAGCAGAAGCGATTAAACCAACAATCAAAGCATTTTTTGCTTCTAAAAGGGTTCCTGGTAAATCAATGCCTGGAATAAGAGGAATGTTAGCTGTTTTGATACCACGATTTGCTAAATAAATACTGGTAGGTGTTTTAGAGGTTCTTGAAATTCCTACAAGGATGACATCCGCATCTGATAAATCAATAGAAGACTGTCCATCATCATGTTCTATAGTAAAATCCAATGCTTCAATACGACGAAAGTAATCTGCATTGAGATCATGCTGTGCACTCGCACGCAAATTTGTTGGCATTCCAAGATAAGACTGAAAAGCATCTAGAACAGGTTGTAGTATGTCAATACAGGGAACTTTTATTTTTTCACATCTTCTCCTAAGAAGACGTTTAATTTTTTCATCAATGATTGTGTAAAGAACTATCCCCGGCTCTTGTTGTATTTCATCAAAAGCTCTCTGCAGCTGTATTTCATTACGAATCATCGGATAAATATGCTCTGTTGTTTGAGTCATTGTATACTGTGATGCAACAGCCCTTCCAACAGAAATGAGTGTTTCTCCTGTTGCATCAGAAAGCATGTGCAAATGAAAGGATTTTTTTTTTCTTGTCACAAAAATTTTAACTCCTTGTTAATAAATGTGTATATATCCTGGTCGTTTCTCATAAAGATAAAATTGAGGAAAATTTCTCCCTTATTATGCACAAATCAAACTGTTGTGATAATGAAATCTTTTTTATGATAAAAGAACTGGGATAATGTCTTTAAAAGAATGTTATACTTGCCTTTTTTTCTTTTTTATTTGTGGATAAAATTGAGGATGAGTGAAGTATAACTTATAATTCACATTAAACACATACATAAATAAAAAAAATCTCTCTCTTTAGATAAAATTTTAAATAAAAAAAATCTGTAAAAATTAAAAATATTTTTGAAAATTATCTTATGAATGATATAGGATAAATTCATATTTCTATAAAATTATAGAGGTAATTTTATCTTTATTTTATAAAGAGTTATATTCTATACAATTATTTAAATTCATACCAAGATAATTCTTATGAATGATGCTTGCAGATTGAAAAAATTGAGTGTACAATACTTTCTCCTTATAAGAATGTTTCGTTCTTTAAATTTTCCATAAATCAATTAAAGGACAGTCCTCTCCACTACTTAAAGAGCATATTTGATGCAAGAAATGAAACTACAAGAACTTAAAAGTAAAAATCCTGTTGAACTTGTTTCTTTTGCTGAAACATTAGAAGTTGAAAATGCTTCTTTGATGCGCAAGCAAGAATTAATGTTTGCTATTTTGAAAAAACTTGCTCTGCAAGATGTAGAAATTATTGGAGAAGGAGTCGTTGAAGTTTTGCAAGATGGATTTGGATTTTTGCGGTCTGCTGATGCTAATTATCTTCCAGGTCCTGATGATATTTACCTTTCTCCTGCACAAATTCAGTCCTTTTCTTTAAAAACGGGTGATACTGTTGAGGGACTTATACGAAGTCCAAAAGAAGGAGAACGTTATTTTGCTCTTCTTAAAATTAATACAATTAATTTTGAAGATCCTGAAAAAATTCGTTATAAAATTCACTTTGATAATCTCACTCCTCTTTACTCGAATGAACGTTTCCAAATGGAAATACAAGATCCTACAGAGAAGGATATGTCATCACGGGTGATTGATTTAATATCTCCATTGGGAAAGGGACAAAGAGGGTTAATTGTCGCTCCTCCTCGAACAGGAAAAACAGTTTTACTTCAAAATATTGCTCATTCTATCACGACTAATCATCCTGAATGTTATCTTATTGTTCTTCTAATTGATGAACGACCAGAAGAAGTTACTGATATGCAGCGTTCTGTAAAAGGAGAGGTTGTTTCTTCTACTTTTGATGAACCAGCAATACGTCATGTGCAAGTCGCTGAAATGGTTATAGAAAAAGCAAAACGCCTTGTCGAACATGGGCGTGATGTCGTTATTCTTCTTGATTCTATTACGCGTCTTGGACGTGCATATAATACGGTTGTTCCTTCATCCGGTAAGGTTTTGACAGGTGGTGTCGATGCAAATGCTCTACAGCGTCCTAAGCGTTTTTTTGGTGCAGCACGTAACATTGAAGAAGGCGGGTCTTTAACCATCATTGCAACGGCTTTGATTGATACCGGTAGTCGTATGGATGAAGTTATTTTTGAAGAATTTAAAGGAACGGGTAACTCAGAAATTGTTCTTGATAGAAAAGTTGCTGATAAGCGTATTTTCCCAGCTATGGATATTTTGAAATCTGGAACACGTAAGGAAGAGCTTTTAGTAGCGCGGCAAGACTTACACAAAATTTTTGTACTTCGTCGTATTTTGACGCCTATGAATGTAACGGATGCAATTGAATTTTTAATTGATAAATTAAAACAAACGAAAAACAATAGTGAATTTTTTGATTCAATGAATACATAAAACATTAAGTTTTTTGCTTAGGAATATCCCGTGGATACAATCTTTGCTGTTTCGAGTGGATTGTTGCCTTCAGGGGTTGCAGTCATTCGTCTTTCTGGTCCTCATGTAGTAAATGTCGTGGAGACGCTTTGTGGTCGTTTACCTAAAGCGCGATTCATGCATTATGGAAATCTTACTGCTCGTGATGGAAGCTTTTTAGATTCTGCTTTGACTGTTTTTTTTCCTGCACCTCACAGTTTTACAGGAGAAGATTGTGCAGAATTTCATTTGCATGGAGGAAAAGCAGTTGTTCATCGTTTTCTTGATGAATTGTCTACATTTTCTGGATGCCGTATTGCAGAAGCAGGTGAGTTTTCACGTCGTGCATTTATGGAGGGAAAATTAGATCTTGTTCAAGCAGAAGGTCTTGCTGATTTAATAGAAGCAGAGACGGAAAGCCAACGACGTTTAGCAATTATGGGGACAAGTGGGCGTTTAACAACGCTTTATCGCGATTGGCGTCATAAGCTTATGAAGGCACGTGCTTTTATTGAGGCAGAACTTGATTTTGTTGATGAAGCTGATATCCCAAATTCGATATCTGATAAAGTTTGGAAAGATATGCAAGATCTCTGCTCTTCTCTTCAGGAACATATTAATGAAGGAGAACGTGCAAGTATTTTACGTGATGGATTAAAAATTGTTATTGCAGGTGCTCCAAATTCTGGAAAATCAAGCATTATGAATCGTTTGGCTGGGAGACCTGTTTCTATTGTAACAGAAGAAGCAGGTACAACGCGCGATGCTTTAGAAATGAGGCTCGTTCTTGGTGGTTTACCTGTTTTTTTAACAGATACTGCTGGTTTTAGAGAAACAGAAAACAAAATAGAACAATTGGGAATAGAAGTTGCTAAGCAGCATGTGAGGGATGCTGATTTGGTTATTTTGGTTTATGATATAGGAAATCCTAAGCAAGTTGATTTACCTGAAACATCAGCTGAAATATGGCATGTTGCTAATAAGCTTGATCTTTATGAGGAAAATAAAACCCATTATTTTATACAGTTTTCTGCATTAACTGGTTTAAATTTTGACTGTTTTATTAAGGAACTTGAGTTGTTTTGTTCGCGTCGTGCTTCTAAAATTGGAAATCTTGTTCCAGCACGTAAAAGGCAACTTCAGTTATTAAGAGAGGCTGTTAAAGAAATTGAAGCTTCTATTCATTATACTTCTCTTGATTTAAGTTTACGTGCAGAGCATCTTCGTCGTGCGAGTGATTTTCTTGGGAGAATTACGGGAGATATAGATGTTGAAGATTTACTTGATATTATTTTTTCAGAGTTTTGCATCGGTAAATAATGATTCACGTGAAACATTCATTATTTCATAGACACATTTTAAAGATTATGTAATTTATATTCTGTTTCACGTGAAACTTTAGAATGATTCTTTATGGAATGAATCCCGATGGAATTATATGATGTTATTGTTATTGGAGGCGGTCATGCTGGCTGCGAAGCTGCTTCAGCTTCCGCCCGTGTTGGAGCACGGACAGCGCTTGTTACGCATAAAATATCAGCATTGGGTACAATGTCATGTAATCCTGCTATTGGTGGGCTAGGAAAAGGGCATCTGGTTCGTGAAGTTGATGCTTTGGATGGTCTTATGGGAAGGGCAGCAGATGCTGCTGGAATTCAATTTAGACTTCTTAATCGACGAAAAGGACCAGCAGTAAGAGGTCCTCGTACACAAGCTGATCGACAACTCTATAAAAAAGCTATCCAAAAACTCTTGCAAGAACAAGATAACCTCGTTCTTGTTGAAGATGAAGCCGTTGATCTTATTGTTAAAGATAATTGTGTTTCAGGTGTTATATTAAAAAATCAAGGAACAATTTTTTCTGGTGCTGTTGTTTTGACAACAGGTACATTCTTGAATGGTTTTATTCATATTGGTGATAAAACATGGGCTGCTGGACGTATGGGGGATCAGTCGAGTGTACAACTTGCTGAACGCCTGAGAAGTTATAATATAAGTCTTGGGAGATTAAAAACAGGAACTCCTGCGCGTCTTAGTAAAAAAACAATTCGTTGGGAATCTCTTCCAAAACAGCAAGCTGATGAAGATCCCGTTCCTTTTTCTTTTTTAACAGAAAAAATCGAACAATCACAAATTGAATGTGCAATAACACGTACAAATACGCAAACACATCAAATTATTCGTGAAAATATTCATCGATCTGCTTTATATTCTGGAAATATTGAAGGATTAGGACCACGTTATTGTCCTTCTGTTGAAGATAAAATTGTTAAATTTGGAGAACGTGATGGACATCAAATTTTCCTAGAACCTGAAGGATTAGATGATGATACTATTTATCCAAATGGTCTTTCTACCTCTCTTCCTGAAGACGTACAAATTTCTTTTTTAAGAACTATTGAAGGTTTAGAAAATGCTGAAATTTTACAACCTGGTTATGCTATTGAATATGATTTTGTTAATCCACAACAGTTAACTAAAGCCTTAGAATTACGCTCTTTACCAGGGTTGTTTTTAGCGGGACAAATTAATGGTACAACGGGATATGAAGAAGCTGCAGCACAAGGCCTTTTAGCTGGGATAAATGCTGCACGTAAAGTGGGTAAATTAGATGAAGTACTTATAAGCCGTTCAACAGCTTATATTGGTGTTATGGTAGATGATTTAGTCTCACGTGGTGTTTGTGAACCTTATCGAATGTTCACATCACGTGCTGAATTTCGTTTATCTTTGCGATCTGATAATGCTGATGTTCGGTTAACACCTTTAGCACAACAATGGGGTATTGTGAGTAAAGTGCGTTGGGATTGTTATAAACAAAAACAACAGCGTCTTGATCAAGCGCGATCAATATGTCAGGAGCTTTTTCTAACTCCTAATGAAGCTTCTGCTTATGGATTACAAGTCAATCAAGATGGTATTCGGCGTTCGGCATATGATCTTCTTGCTTATCCTCACATGACTATAGAGCGTCTCTCACATTTTTGGCCACAATTGCAATCCATTGATTCTAAAACTGTTGAATCTTTAGAAATTGAGGCACAATATGCTGTTTATTTAGAGAGACAAGCACAAGATATTGCTTCTCTTCAGCGTGATGAACGTTTGGAAATACCCTCTTCTCTTGATATTCAGTCAATATCAGGTCTTTCAAATGAATTAAAAACAAAAATCCAACAACTTTCTCCACGTTCAATCGCTGATGCTCAAAAAATTGATGGAATGACGCCAGCAGCATTATCCCTTATTATTACCTATATTCAACGTCAACGACGCGAAAAGGCTAAATCAGCTTGATGGATATTTCTACAGAAAAAAAATATCAAGAACTCTTAAATATTGTTCCTTCTGTTTCACGTGAAACGATGAAAAATTTAATACAATTTGAAACTTTGATAATGCAATGGAATAGGCATATTAATTTAATATCTCCTGCAACAATTCCAGTTTTATGGACACGACATATTTTAGATTCAGCACAACTTTATCCTCTCCACAGTGATTTTTTGCATTGGTGTGATCTTGGATCAGGTGGGGGTTTTCCCGCAATCGTTCTTGCTATTTTTCTGAAAGAAAAAAAATCAGGGCATATTGATCTTGTTGAGAGTAATGGAAAAAAAGTTGCCTTTTTACGAACGGTTATTACTCAACTTAATCTTCCTGCAACGGTTTATCACTGTAGGATTGAAGATGTGTATAAAAAAATAGCACTGCCAGAGGTTATAACAGCACGAGGATTAGCTTCTCTCGATGCTCTTTTACGGCTTATTTTTCCTTTATCAACAAAAAAAACAATAGCTCTTTTGCAAAAAGGTCGGGATTACGCTACAGAAATAAAAAATGCCTCTGCCAATTGGCAGTTTGATCTGCTAAAATATAAGAGTAAAATTGATGAAAATTCTGTTATTTTAGAAATTTCTCATGTTCGATCAGTAGAGGGTAAAGCAAAATGAGCGAAACACGGATTATCGCTATTGCAAACCAAAAAGGTGGGGTCGGCAAAACAACTACGGCAATTAATCTTGCAACTGCTTTGGCAGCTATTGGTGAAAATGTTCTCATTATGGATGTTGATCCACAAGGAAATGCAAGTACGGGATTGGGAATTGATCGTAACAGCCGTCCTTTATCATCTTATGATGTTCTTGTTTCAGGGATTTCAGTCACACAAGCAGCTTTAAAAACAGCTGTTCCTAATCTCCATATTGTACCCTCTACTCTTGATCTTTTAGGGGTAGAAATGGAAATTGCTTCATCACAAGATCGTATACAACGATTACGTAAAGCTCTCTGTGATGATCCGAAGATGGAAAAGAAGTTTAGTTATATTCTCATTGATTGTCCGCCCTCGCTTAATCTTCTCACACTTAATGCTATGGGGGCTGCAGATTCTGTTTTAGTACCTATGCAATGCGAATTTTTAGCACTTGAAGGTTTAAGTCAATTGCTTGAAACAGTAAAACAAGTACGATCCGTTCTTAATCCATCTCTAGAAATTCAGGGGATTGTCTTAACCATGTATGATGGACGTAATAATCTTTCAAATCAAGTTGTCGAAGATGTCCGCTCTTTTATGGGAGATAAAGTTTATCGCACTGTTATTCCACGAAATGTGCGTGTATCAGAAGCTCCTTCCTTCGGTAAACCAGTATTGCTTTATGATTTAACATGTGCTGGTAGCCAAGCTTACTTACGTCTCGCATCGGAAGTAATTCAACGTGAAAAACAAGCACACGCGGCTGCTTAAAAATGTAAAAAATAATTTTTGTAAGAAAACGCAAAGAGCAAGATTATGAATGATGATCAATCAAAAAAAAGACTGGGTCGTGGATTGGCAGCATTGATTGGGGATATCAATTTAAACAGCGATCTTAAACGTTCGTCAAATACTGATAAATTGACGGAGTTCAATACAGTTTCTTCTGTTTCTGAGCGATTTGTTTCCCTTGAATCTATTTCGTGCAATCCACATAATCCACGGCGCCATTTTACCGATTCAGAACTTGACAATTTAGCACAATCAATTCGTCAGCATGGTGTTGTTCAACCTGTTATTGTGAGACCTTCACGTGATCATCCTCATCGGTTTGAGTTAATTGCTGGTGAACGGCGGTGGCGTGCTGCACAACGAGCCAATTTAAGTAAATTGCCAGTCATTGTTCGCGATGTTGATGATAAGACAGCTTTGGAATTAGCAATTATTGAAAATGTTCAGCGTGCTGATCTTAATCCTATTGAAGAAGCAATGGGGTATGAAATTTTGCTCAATGAACATGGATATACGCAAGCAGATTTAGCACAAGTCATTGGAAAAAGCCGGAGCCATGTTGCTAATACGCTTCGTTTATTAAAGCTTCCACAAAAAGTACAGCAATTTTTAACAGAGGGACAACTTTCAGCAGGTCATGCACGCTGTCTTATCACTGTCGATAATCCGCAAGATTTAGCTGAAAAAATTATTCGTGAAGGACTCTCTGTGCGTCAAACAGAAATACTTGCTTATGAACAGGCAAATCCTAAAGTAAAAAAAAGAACTGTTGTAGAGAAAGATACAGAAACAAAATCTTTAGAGAAATTACTTGCAGATGTTATTGGAATGAAGGTCATTATCCGGCATGGTAAAAAAGGTGGTGATTTAAAAATACATTATTCTTCATTAGAACAATTGGATGATATTTGTCGACGTTTGCAAAGTTAAATTCACTGTTTAAGAAGAGATAAGCTATTTACAACTTTCTTTTAAAATAACAAGCATTCTGTATAAATGTTTTTTACCAAATTCTAAATTACTTAAAAATACAGAATTTTTTTTAGGAAAAGAAAAACCCTCTCTTTTAAGATCTCCAGGGAAAGATTCATTTAAAAGTTCTGTTACTGCTGCTTGAATTGCCAAATTACCAAGAGCAAAGTCTTTTGGTGTAATATTATTTTTTCTTAAAAGAGCCATAAGTTTTGGTTGATCAGAAATAAGAGCAATAAAACCCTCAAGACTATTCTCATAACTTTTATGAGATGTTGCTGGCTTTTCTGGTGGTAGATTTTTACAATCTTTTTCAATTTGTTCCACTTTTAAAAGAAAATCTTCTGTTAAGGTATAATTTTCTAAAATATATGGGAAATCAAACACATTGTTTTTTTCATTTGCTATTGTTATTGGGGTATATAAAAGAAAAAACAAATGGCATATAAACCTAAACATAACTAGAAATTATCCTTTTTTCTTCGGATTTCAGAAAAGACCTCTTCGTCTGTTTGATTTTCCATCGCAAGTTCTTTTCGCAGAGTACTACTATCCCAGCGAAGAAAGGGATTGGTTGCTTTCTCTTGCCCTAAGGTTACTGGTAAAGTCATAGCGTTTTTGGCGTGTAATAAAAAAACTTCTTCGATTCTTTGACGGAGTTTTTGATTGTGTGGGTCAATTGTTAATGCAAAAAGAGCATTGGTTTTGGTGTATTCATGACCACAATAGAGAAGTGTTTCATCGGGAAGTTGACGAAGCTTTTTTAAAGAATTCAGCATTTGTGAAGGTGTTCCTTCAAAAAGACGTCCACAACCGAGCGAAAAAAGTGTATCTCCAGCAAAGAGTAAACCATCTTCAGGAAAATAGTAAGATAATGCACCTAAAGTATGACCAGGTGTTGAAAGGGCTAAGAGCGGGCGTGTGCCAAAGAAAAAACGTTCATCAGGTTGAAGTGTTTGGTCAAGATGATGAATCTTTTCTTTTTCTGCTTCTGGTCCAATGACTATAGCTTTATAAACTTGTTTTAACTCTTCCAATGCTTCTACATGATCGTGATGATGATGCGTGACAAAAATAGTCTGAAGTGTCCAGTTACGGCGTTTTAAGGCTTTCTGAATAGCTTCGCTTTCTGGAGCATCAATTGCGGCTGTGTAGCCGCTTTTTTCATCATGAATGAGAACACCAAAATTATCTTCTCGACAGATAAATTGCTCAATTAACACGTCTTCTCTCCATGATCAGTGTACAGCAATAAATCTACCAAAAAATTGTAGTAATGAAGATTTATTTTAAGAATCAGATTTATCCTCTTCTGTAAAAAGCCCCTTTGAATGTTTAAGTATAAGAGGCATTTGGGTAAGCATAAAAAGAACTGTTATGGGCATAACACCAAATACTTTAAAACTCGTCCAAAAATTATCGCTAAAGTTACGCCAAACAACTTCATTCAAAAGAGCAAGAAACACGAAAAAAAATGCCCAACGATATGTAAGCTTTTGCCATCCTAAATCATCGAGTTTTAAAGTAGAATCAAGGGCATAACGTAAAAGTGGTTTTTTTAAAAGTATGCCACCAAAAAGAATAAAAGCAAATAAGCTGTTAATGATTGTTGGTTTCATTTTGATAAAAGTGTCATTATGAAGCCAAAGAGTTAAAAATCCAAAGACAAGAACAAATATTCCTGAGATGAGAGGCATTATGGGAATTTTTCGTGTAAGAACCCATGATAAACTCAGTGCAACTATGATTGCTACCATGAAAATAGCTGTTGCAGGGAAAATAGGTTTACTAAAATTTTTAAAAATCTCAATGTTGTTTATTAACCACTCACCCTTGTAATTAGCAAAAAAGAAGACAACCAGTGGCCCCATTTCCAAAAGAAATTTAAGTGTGGGTGAAGAGAGATTTTCTTGATGATCATTGGCATTTTTCGAATCGAGATTGTTATGCGAATTCGGTTTAAATGAAGTTTTTTTCATACGTTTCTTCCTGAAATGGTTTCGGCAAAGTCAGAAGCAGAAAAAGGTTGCAGATCCTCTATATTCTCTCCTACACCGATAAAATAAACGGGTAATTTATATTTTGCTGCAATGGCAACAAGAATTCCTCCCCGTGCAGTTCCATCGAGCTTTGTCATGATGAGACCATTAACGCCAGCAATATCACGGAAAATATCCACTTGGTTTAGAGCATTTTGCCCAGTGGTTGCATCAAGTGTTTGAAGAATTGTATGGGGCGCTTGGGAGGAGTGTTTCTTTAGAACACGAATAATTTTTGCTAATTCGTCCATCAGTTCAGTTTTATTTTGTAAGCGTCCAGCTGTATCAATAATCAATACATCACTGTTTGCTTTTTTTGCTTTTTCATAAGCATCAAATGCTAGACTTGCAGCATCTGCTCCTAGTTTGGTTGAAATAACAGGAGAGCCGGTGCGTTCACCCCAAATATGGAGTTGTTCAATAGCAGCAGCACGGAATGTGTCACCAGCTGCCAACATAACTTTTAATCCTCCTGCGGTGAGTTTTGCCGCAAGTTTTCCAATAGTTGTCGTTTTTCCGGTACCATTCACACCTACCAGTAAAATAACGTGCGGCTTATGATGAAGGTCAAGTTCTAGTGGAATTGCAACAGGTTCCAACACTTTTTTGATTTCTTCGGCTACTATAATGTGAATATCATCTGAAGATAAATTTTTTTCATAACGATTAGAAGCTAAGATATCGGTGATCCGTGTCGCCGTTTCTACACCAAGATCAGCTTGAATAAGGATATCTTCCAGTTCTTGTAATGTATCTTCATCAAGTTTTCCCTTAACAAAAAGATCACTAATTGATCCACTTAAGCGTTGTGAAGAAAGAGCTAACCCTTTTTTAAGGCGCCCAAACCACGCTGTTTTTTTCTGTTCAAGAGAAGCTACGGGTAAAATCTCTTCTTTTTTTTCACTGATTATATCTGTGACAATTACTTTGCCAGAATGTAGTGCTTTATCAGAATGTGCTTCAGAAGATGGAGCTTTCGCGTCAGACTTTGCAGGTGTTGTATTTTGATTAGCTCCTTGTTGTTCTTTGTTTATGAAGGGCTTGTCGTTTTTTATATTTTTATATTCACTTTCTTCTATCTTTTCGTCGTTATAAGGAATGGAGGTTTTTTCCATTTCCTGCTCTTTCGGTTTGTTAAAAGAGAATATTTTTTTGATAAAAGATTTTTTCATAAGGGTTTTCCTGCTCAAGCGGCATTCAATTTTGGAAGGACGGCAATCAATTTATCACCATCATGGTCAACAATAAGGGCTTGAATAATTGTTCTAGCTTTTGCACCTTTAATTTGTACAAGAGTATAATCTTCTGTTCGTCCAATTTCATCTTTTTCAACGAGAATTGTTTGTTGACTATTTTGTAAGTGTGCAAGATGCTTTTGGTAAGCTTCATTTCCTGCTTTGCGTAATCTTTCTGCACGCATTTTTACCACTCTACGGTCGATTTGTGGCATACGCGCAGCAGGTGTTCCTTCTCTTGGGCTAAAAGGAAAGACATGAAGATGTGTTAAATTACAATCATTGATTAAAGAGAGACTATTTTGGAACATCTCGTCTGTTTCGGTTGGAAAACCAGCAATTAAATCAGCACCATAAACCATTGTAGGACGTTTGGCACGTAAATCTTGGCAAAATTGAATTGCATGTTCGCGCAAATGCCGCCGTTTCATTCTTTTTAAAATCATATTATCGCCTGCTTGCAAGGATAAATGCAAATGAGGCATTATCCTTTTTTCATAAGCCAAAAGATTAAAGAGCTCTTCATCTGCTTCAATAGAATCAATGGATGAAAGGCGTAATCGAGGTAAGTCAGGAACATGGTGTAAAATGGCTGAAGTTAATTTTCCTAGTGTAGCCTTTCCTGGGAGATCGTGCCCATAACTTGTAAGATCTACACCTGTTAGAACCACTTCTTGAATGCCATTGTCTATCAATTGTTTAATTTGTTCGATGACGGCTCCCATGGGAACTGAACGTGATGGTCCTCGTCCATAGGGAATAATGCAAAATGTACAGCGATGATCACATCCATTTTGTACTTGTACAAAGGCACGAGTGCGCTCTTCCATTGCATTTACCATGTGTGGAGCAATTTTTTGAACTTCCATGATGTCATTGATACGCAATTTTTCAGAATGGTTGATGCCAAAATCAGGAAGTTGGCGGTAAGAGTGCGCATGAAGTTTTTCTTCATTTCCTAAAACAAGATCAACCTCTGTCATTGAAGCAAAATTTTGTCCTTCTGTTTGTGCGGCACATCCTGTCACAATAATGCGGGCATGAGGATTTTCGCGTCTTGCTTTACGGATAGCTTGTTTTGCTTGTCGTACGGCTTCGGCAGTGACAGCACAGGTATTAAAAATGATAGCACCATCTTTGAGTTGATCTAACCCCGAGGAAGAGCTTTCTTTCCGTATGATTTCCGATTCGTAGCTGTTTAGTCGACAACCAAATGTTACAATTTCTATTGTCATTAAGAGTGATCCTTTTTGTAACTCCCTGTTAAAGGGTCAAAGAAACCACTAAATTCATATTTGATTGGACCCGTCATGATAATGTGATCATCTTCTCGATAAAAAATATTTAGTGTTCCCCCTGGTAAATTCACATCAATATGGCGTTTTGTAAGTCCACGTCGATAAGCCGCCACCGCACTCGCACACGCCGCGCTACCACATGCTTGCGTTAATCCAGCCCCTCGCTCCCATGTGCGTAAATTTAGGCTTTTCTTTGACGTGACATAAGCAATAGAAATATTGCAGCGCTCTAGGAAAAGGGGATCATGTTCCAGTTTTGGTCCGTATTTTTCTAATGGAATATGTTGAATATCATTATCAACAAAAAAAATAGCATGGAGATTGCCAATGGATACAAGACAAGCATCTTTTAAAGGACCAGCAGTAAGTTCTACGTGATTGGTATCGACTATTTCACGTGAAACAGGCATCTCTTTTGCATTGAAATGGGGCTTTCCCATGTCAACAGAGATAAGTCCGTCAGCTTGACTTTTACCTTCAATAATTCCAGCAGGTGTTTCTAATTGAAAGATTTTACCAAGATTATGATCTGTAAGCCACGCAATTACGCAACGGGTACCGTTACCGCAAGCTTTAGCCATTGAACCATCCGCATTCCATATTTCAATACGAAAGTTGGCTTCTTTTTTTGTTGATGCGTGAAGGGTCATAATTTGATCAAAATGTGTTTGAGGATCTTTCGATAAAGCAAAAATTGCTTGTTGCGTGAGAACATCTGTGCTTTCGCGCATGTCAGCAACAATGATTTGATTGCCAAGACCGTTCATTTTGCTGAATGGTATTTTCATGAAATTTCTCTGTTTTTAGTGATTTCTCACAAAAGATATATGACTGAAAGCTTTATAAATTTCCAGTACTTAATCATAAAAGGACTAGTAAAAAATTATTTATCGTTTAAAACAGCCAATTTTTATCCTGTTTTTTTTAATTTGTTAATTTATCTTTGTAAAATGCCATATAACAAATATTCACCTATTTCTTTGGGTGAGCTTATTTATTGTTGTGGGAAAGAGTATAGATATGTCGTTTTCAAAAATTTCGTTTTTCGTTGCAATATCAATTGTAATTTCTTTAGCAGGATGTTCAACATCTCGCTTTGACAATAACAATGACGATAACACATTAGAAGTTTTTTATCCACTTCAACAAGTGCAAACAGAGGTGATGTCTGATCTGTCATCTTCTTATTCTTCAGCATCTGAAGCAGCAGATGTTTCGATGTATGAGAAAGGAGATTCTCAAAGTGATGGACGAATGGCTAATCTCGAATTGCCAAGCAACGCCATGGATTTGTTTCCTGCAAGTATTGCTGGGGTGTGGAATCTTTCTATGGGTGGTAAAGTTTGCAGAATTGCAACGCCACAAACGAAATTTGGTCAAGGATATCGCGCTGGTCCTTTACACTGTCCGGGAATCGTTTCTCAAGTAAATTCGTGGACGGTTAAAGGAAAAAGATTATATTTCTATAATAATTCAGGACGCGTTATTATGACACTTTATTCTTCTAGTGTTGATCGTTTTGAGGGACGTACAATTGATGATTATCCAGTCGTTTTAAGCCGTTAAATCATTTTTGGTTGCTTATGAAAAATGAGAAATTTGTACACAGATTTGTGAAAAGAACTTATATTTTTCATTGAGAATAGGTTGAAAAAGGTTGTTTGGATGGTGCTAGTGTCAACGCGCTATAAGGAGTTGGCGTACAAAGGAGAAATAAGTTTTGATCCTGCTCAATTGGCTTTAGCAGAGCATTTAGATCATTTGTTACAAAATATTATGGAACAAAGTGTTTCGTGTCCTTGGCGGTTTTGGCATTTTTTTAGGAAGAAAAAACAAAGTTTTTTTCGCTGTTCAAGGCAAAATGATGATTTCTTACGAGGCTTATATATTTATGGTGAAGTAGGGCGAGGCAAAACCATGCTTATGGATTTGTTCTTTTCTTGTTTACCGCAAGAACGTAAAAAGCGTGCTCATTTTAATGATTTCATGGCTGATGTGCATGAACGTATTAATGTTTACCGTCAAAAATCATCTGCAAAAACTGGAAAAGATAATCCCATTTTAGCTGTTGCTGAAGATCTTGCACAAGAAGCTCGGGTACTTTGTTTTGATGAATTTAGCGTAACAGATATTGCTGATGCCATGGTGTTAGGGCGTCTCATCTCTGCTTTGTTTGATAAAGGGGTTTTCTTCGTTGCTACTTCAAATGTTGCTCCCGATAATCTTTATTATAATGGTTTAAATAGAGAGCTTTTTTTGCCTTTTATTCAAGTTTTGAAAGCGCGTGTCTACGTTATCAATCTTGATGCAAAAACAGATTATCGTCTTGAAAAATCAAATCCACAACATGTGTATATAACACCGTTAGGATTGGAAGCCAATAAATGTATGGATCAAGCTTGGGCATTGGTGCTGCAAGGACAGAAGGAAATATCTCATGAACTTTCTATAAAAGGACGTATTGTTTATATTCCACGCTCTGGTGAAGGATGCGCACGCTTTGATTATCAGGATTTATGCGCAAAGCCTTTGGCTGCAGCTGAGTATTTAGCATTAGCTGAGCGTTATCACACGATTTTTATTGATAATGTACCCGTGATGGATGATACATGTCGCAATGAAACAAAACGGTTTATTTTACTTATTGATATTCTTTATGAACGCAACATAAGATTATTTATGTCGGCCGCGGTTATACTTGATGATTTATATAAAGGTTATGCACAGACGACGGAAACATTTGAGTTTAAAAGAACACAATCGCGTCTTTTTGAAATGCAAAGTCAGGATTATTTGAAATTTTGGGCAGAGCGCTTTCCTTTAAAGGAGAAAAGCGGAATATAATTTTACCTTTACGTAAACTGTAAAAATAATAACTCTTTGAACTTAAAAGAAGTGTGATAATTCTGTTGTATTTTTTTTAAATTCATTTTATCGATACTTCATGGTAGTTTTCTGATAGTTGTTTCTGTGGAGAATTGTTGCTTCTATGAAAAGAGAAATTTGGTAAGTTTCATCTCTTTCTCTTTTTAATGATTTATTGAAAATATAGCTAAGGTCAAAGAAATATTTAGTATACTGGCGCTGATAAATGTGCGCTGAGTTCTCTAATGTTAGGAAGAAAAAATGGCACGAAAAAAAATAGCTCTTATTGGTTCAGGTATGATTGGTGGTACTTTAGCACATCTTTTTGGACTTAAAGAGCTTGGTGATGTTGTCTTATTTGATATTGCAGAAGATATGCCTCAGGGTAAGGCTCTTGACATTGCCGAATCTTCACCCATTGACGGTTTTGATATCAGTTTAAAAGGTGCCAATGCTTATGAGGCAATTGAAGGATCTGATGTTGTTATTGTAACGGCAGGAGTTGCACGAAAACCTGGTATGAGCCGTGATGATCTTTTAGGCATTAATCTAAAAGTGATGGAGCAAGTTGGGGGTGGGATTAAAAAATATGCGTCTTCAGCGTTTGTTATTTGTATTACAAACCCTCTTGATGCCATGGTATGGGCATTGCAAAAATTTTCAGGTCTTCCTACACATAAAGTCGTTGGAATGGCTGGTGTCCTTGATTCAGCACGTTTTCGTTACTTCTTATCTGAAGAATTTAAGGTTTCTGTTAAGGATGTAACAGCATTTGTTTTAGGAGGACATGGTGATTCGATGGTGCCTCTCGTGCGTTATTCAACGGTGGGGGGTATTTCTTTGCCTGATCTTGTGAAAATGGGTTGGACAACACAGCAACGAATTGATCAAATTATTCAGCGCACCCGTGATGGTGGTGCGGAAATCGTGGGTTTGTTAAAAACAGGATCTGCTTTTTATGCGCCAGCCGCTTCTGCTGTTTCTATGGCTGAAGCCTATTTGAAGGACACTAAGCGTGTTGTTCCTGTTGCCGCCTATCTTTCAGGGGAATACGGAGTAAATGATACCTATGTTGGTGTTCCCGTTATACTTGGTGCAGGTGGTATTGAACGGGTTATAGAAATTGATCTTGATAAAGAGGAAAGAAATGCTTTTGAGCATTCAGTGAATGCGGTGCAAAAACTTTGTGAAGCTTGTATCGCTCTTGTACCTAGTCTCAAATAAATTGAGCAAGGTTCTGTTCGTGAAAACAGAGTATTTAAAATATAATAATTAGGATTAATGAAGTGATCCGTAAAAGAAAAGGACAAATGCATGAATATCCATGAATATCAGGCTAAACGTCTGCTTCATGAATATGGAGCACCAATTGCAAATGGTGTTGCTGTTTATTCTGTAGAGCAAGCTGAAAAATGGGCAAAAAAATTGCCCGGACCACTCTATGTGGTCAAAAGTCAGATACACGCTGGTGGTCGTGGTAAAGGAAAGTTTAAAGAACTTAGTCCTGATGCAAAGGGTGGTGTTCGGCTTGCAAAATCTGTTGAAGAAGTTGTTGCACATGTCCAAGAAATGCTCGGTAAAACTTTGGTAACCAAACAAACTGGTCCAGAGGGAAAGCAGGTCAATCGTCTTTATATTGAGGATGGTGCTGATATCGAGCGAGAGCTCTATCTTTCACTTTTGGTTGATCGTGCCGTTGGTCGGGTTGCTTTCGTTGTTTCAACGGAAGGAGGAATGGATATTGAAACGGTTGCTGAAGAGACACCAGAAAAAATATTAACTCTACCCATTGATGCTGTACAGGGTGTTACTTCTGCTGATTGTACAAGGCTTTGTGATGCATTGGAATTGCACGATAGTGCAAGAGAAGATGGTGAAAAACTTTTTCCAATTCTCTATAAGGTGTTTTGCGAAAAAGATATGAGTCTTCTTGAAATCAATCCGCTTATTGTGATGAAAGATGGCCATTTGCGTGTTCTTGATGCAAAAGTCTCTTTTGATAATAACTCTTTGTTCCGTCATCCAGATATTTTGGAATTGCGCGATATCTCAGAAGAAGATCCAAAAGAGATTGAAGCATCAAAACATGATCTTGCTTATGTTGCTCTTGAAGGCACAATTGGTTGCATGGTCAATGGTGCGGGTCTTGCTATGGCAACAATGGATATCATTAAGCTTTATGGAGCAGAGCCTGCAAATTTTCTTGATGTTGGTGGTGGAGCTTCAAAAGAAAAAGTAACGGCTGCTTTTAAAATTATCACCGCTGATCCAAATGTTAAAGGTATTTTGGTTAATATTTTTGGCGGTATTATGCGTTGCGATGTGATTGCTGAAGGTGTTGTTGCTGCTGTGAGAGAAGTTGGTTTAAAGGTTCCTTTGGTTGTTCGTCTTGAAGGCACAAATGTTGAGCAGGGTAAAGCGATTATCAGTGAAAGTGGTTTGAACGTTATTCCCGCTGATGATTTAGATGATGCTGCTCAAAAAATCGTTGCAGCCGTGAAGGGAGCTTAAGTTATGTCGATTCTTGTGAATAAAGATACAAAAGTTCTGGTTCAAGGGCTTACAGGAAAAACAGGGACGTTTCATACAGAACAGGCGCTTGCTTATTATGGCACGCAAATGGTTGGTGGTGTTAACCCTAAAAAAGGGGGTGAAACATGGGAAGGTTCAAAAGGCGAAACGCTTCCTATTTTTTCTAGTGTTGCGGATGGAAAGGAAAAGACAGGAGCGGATGCTTCGGTTATCTATGTTCCGCCTGCAGGGGCTGCAACTGCTATTATGGAAGCTATTGATGCTGAAATCCGTCTCATTATCTGTATTACCGAAGGTATTCCTGTTATGGACATGGTTAAGGTAAAGGCGCGATTGGAGAAATCAAAATCACGTCTCATTGGTCCTAATTGTCCTGGTATTCTCACACCCAATGAATGTAAAATCGGTATTATGCCCGGTTCTATTTTTAGAAAAGGCTCTGTCGGTGTTGTTTCGCGGTCGGGAACTTTAACTTATGAAGCAGTCTTTCAAACCACTCATGAAGGTCTTGGGCAGACTACAGCTATTGGTATTGGTGGTGATCCTGTTAAGGGCACAGAGTTTATTGATGTGTTAGAGATGTTTTTAGCTGATGAGGAAACCCAATCTATTGTTATGATCGGTGAGATTGGTGGTTCTGCTGAAGAAGAAGCGGCACAGTTTCTCCAAGATGAAGCAAAAAAAGGTCGTAAAAAGCCAGTGGTTGGTTTTATTGCTGGTCGTACAGCCCCTCCAGGACGTACAATGGGTCATGCTGGTGCTGTTATCTCTGGTGGTAAAGGTGGAGCAGAAGATAAAATTGCTGCAATGGAAGCAGCTGGAATTCGCGTTTCTCCTTCTCCATCGCAGATAGGAAAGACTTTGATGTCGGTTTTGAAGGGATAAAAAACTCACCTGAATAAGAATTTCTCCTTATTCAGGTGAAACATTGAATATAAAAAGGTGAAGCTTTTTTGAACTTTTTGATCTTTGTTTGCTTGACAAATATTGAGAGGTTAAAAAGAGATATAAGGAGACGGAATAAATGTTCCGGAGAGGTATATGGCAAGGCAGGACGAAATAAATAGTCTTTTTGCACAAACGTCTTTTCTGTATGGTGGAAATGCGGATTATATAGATCAACTTTATGCCGAATATGAAAAAGATCCCACCAGTGTAGATTCACAGTGGCGCACTTTTTTTGAAAACCTGCATGATAAAAAAGAAGATGTTCTTAGAAACGCTGAAGGGGCAACGTGGCAACGTGATCATTGGCCGTTAAAGGCTAATGGTGAGTTAGTTTCTGCTCTTGATGGCGATTGGTCTGCTCTTGAAAAGCATGTTGGTGATAAATTAAAAGAAAAAGCAGCAGCGGGTTCTGTGCAAAAAGGAACAGCCTCTAGCGAACAAGATATTATTCGAGCAACACGTGATTCTGTTCATGCACTTATGATGATTCGTGCTTTTCGAGCACGTGGGCATCTTCATGCACAGCTTGATCCTCTTCAATTGGCGGAAAAACTTGAAGATTATAAAGAACTCTCTCCGGAAGTTTACGGTTTTACCCCTGCGGATTACGAGCGCCCCATTTTTATTGATAATGTTTTAGGGTTGGAATATGCGACTATTCCACAAATGCTTGAGATTCTCAATCGTACTTATTGTTCAACGATTGGGGTGGAGTATATGCACATTTCTGATCCTGCTCAAAAAGCATGGCTTCAAGAACGTATTGAAGGACCCGATAAACAGATTGCCTTCACACAGAAAGGCAAGAAAGCTATCCTTAATAAGCTTATTGAGGCAGAAGGGTTCGAACAGTTTTTAGATACGAAATATAAGGGAACAAAGCGTTTTGGACTTGATGGTGGTGAAGCACTGATTCCTGCTCTCGAGCAGATTATTAAATGTGGTAGTGCTTTGGGTGTGCAGGAAATTATTTTAGGAATGGCGCATCGTGGTCGTTTAAACGTTCTTTCACAAGTTCTTGCAAAACCACATCGAGCTATTTTTCACGAATTCAAAGGGGGATCTTATAAACCCGATGATGTAGAAGGATCGGGTGATGTTAAATACCATTTGGGAACTTCAGCTGATCTTGAATTCGATGGTAAGAAAGTTCATTTATCGCTTGTGGCTAATCCATCTCATCTTGAAATTGTTGATCCGGTTGTTATAGGAAAGGCACGGGCTAAACAAGATCAACTTATGGGGCCTACGCGCACGGATGCACCCCCATTAAGTGAACGTTCAAAGATTTTACCATTGCTTATTCATGGTGATGCTGCTTTTGCTGGGCAAGGTGTTATTCAGGAAACTTTTGGTCTTTCAGGTCTTAAAGGTTACAGCGTTGCAGGTTCTGTTCATGTCATTATCAATAATCAGATTGGTTTTACAACAGATCCCCGTTTTTCGCGCTCTTCGCCTTATCCATCAGATGTAGCAAAGATGATTGATGCCCCCATTTTTCATGTGAATGGTGATGATCCTGAAGCTGTTGTTTTTGTTGCAAAAATCGCGACAGAATTTCGTCAAATTTTTCATAAACCCGTGGTAATTGATATGTTCTGTTATCGCCGTTATGGACATAATGAAGGAGATGAACCCTCCTTTACACAACCGCTTATGTATAAAGCAATTCGTAATCACAAAACAACGCTGCAGCTTTATGGTGAACAGTTAATAGCGGAAGGGGTGATTGCTTCAGAAGAAATTGAGCAACAAAAGAAGCAATGGCGTGATAAGCTTGAGAATGAATTTGAAGCGAGTGCTTCTTATAAACCCAATAAGGCGGATTGGCTTGATGGAAGTTGGACGGGTTTAAAGGCTTGTAGTAGTGCTGATGAACAGCATTGTGGGACAACAGGTGTTGCGATAGACACTTTAAAGGAAATTGGACAGAAACTTGTTGAGATACCAGCGGATTTTCATGTGCATAAAACGATACAGCGCTTTTTGAGCAATCGCGCTAAAATTTTTGAAACCGGTGAAGGCGTTGATTGGGCAACTGCTGAAGCTTTAGCATTTGGTTCACTCTGTTTAGAAGGAGCACCGGTGCGTCTTTCCGGTGAAGACGTTGAACGTGGAACTTTTTCACAACGCCATTCTGTTCTTTATGACCAAGAAAATGAAGCACGTTATATTCCTTTGAATCATTTGCAGAATGGACAGGCTTTTTACGAGGTTGTTAATTCTATGCTTTCTGAAGAGGCCGTTCTTGGTTTTGAGTATGGATATTCTCTTGCTGAGCCACGAGGGTTAACGCTTTGGGAAGCGCAATTTGGCGATTTTTCTAATGGAGCACAGGTCATTTTTGACCAATTTATTTCTTCTGCGGAGCGTAAATGGCTTCGTATGTCTGGTCTGGTGTGTTTGTTGCCTCATGGTTTTGAAGGGCAAGGACCTGAGCATTCTTCGGCACGTTTGGAGCGTTTCCTTCAACTTTGTGCTGAAGATAATATGCAGGTTGCTAATTGCACAACCCCGGCAAATTATTTTCATATTTTACGTCGTCAGATTAAACGCGATTTCCGCAAACCTTTGATTTTAATGACACCAAAATCACTTTTGCGTCATAAGCGGGCCGTTTCTTTCCTCAGTGAAATGGGACCAGAAATGAATTTTCAGCGTTTGTTACTTGATGATGCAGAACGTCTTAAAGATTCTGCCATTAAATTGCAGAAAGATAGTAAAATTCGCCGTATCGTTCTTTGTACAGGTAAGGTTTATTACGACCTTTATGAAGAACGTGAAAAAAGAGGCATTGATAATGTTTATTTGCTGCGTGTTGAACAGCTTTATCCTTTTCCTGCGAAAGCTTTGGTAGATGTGTTATCGCGTTTTTTACAAGCAGAAGTTGTTTGGTGCCAAGAAGAACCAAAGAATATGGGGGCTTGGTCATTTATTGAGCCTTATTTAGAATGGGTTTTGACGCATATTAATGCGCAATATTCGCGTGCACGTTATGCGGGGCGTCCTGCAAGTGCATCACCGGCCTCTGGGTTAATGGTGAAACATCTTGAACAGCTTGCTGCGTTTCTTGAAGACGCATTAGGTTCTTAATTTATGACTACTCTGATGTATGGAAAAATATTATGACTACTGAAATCCGTGTTCCTACTTTGGGCGAATCGGTTACCGAAGCGACAGTTGGCAAATGGTTTAAAAAACTTGGTGAAGCTGTTGCTGTGGATGAGCCCTTGATTGAATTAGAAACCGATAAAGTGACAGTTGAGGTTCCTTCGCCTGTTGCGGGAAAATTATCTGAAATCATTGCAAAGGAAGGCGATACGGTTGAAGTGAATGCGCTTTTGGGAATGGTTGAAGCTGGAGCAGCTGGTGTTGTTAAATCACCGTCGCCTTCTGAGACGTTTGTACCAACAACTCCATCTAAATTGGAGCAGCCTTCTTCAAGCAGTACAATGCCTCCTGCTCCTTCAGCAGCAAAATTGATGGCTGAAAATAATATTGCAAAAAAGGATATTTTGGGTTCTGGAAAACGCGGGCAAATTCTCAAAGAAGATGTTCTTAATGTGTTAACACAAGGAGTAAAAACGCCATCTCCTGCTGTTTCTGCATCCAGTGTCTCTGAGTCCAGTTCTTCTTCTGCTTCTGTTCAGGAAATACGTGAGGAACGGGTTCGTATGACGAAATTGCGTCAAACAATTGCACGCCGTCTTAAGGATGCACAGAATACAGCGGCAATGTTAACCACATTTAATGAGGTTGATATGTCTGCGGTGATGGATTTACGCAAGCGTTATAAGGATCTTTTTGAAAAGAAACATGGTGTTAAGCTTGGGTTTATGGGATTTTTTACCAAGGCTGTTTGTTATGCGTTAAAAGAACTTCCTGCTGTTAATGCGGAAATTGATGGGACAGATATTATTTACAAAAATTATGTTAATGCCGGAATTGCCGTTGGAACGGATAAGGGACTTGTCGTTCCTGTTGTTCGTGATGCAGATCAGATGTCATTGGCAGAAATTGAAAAAGAAATTGGACGTTTGGGCCGTCTTGCTCGTGATGGAAAATTAGCCGTTTCTGATATGCAAGGCGGAACTTTTACCATTACTAATGGTGGAGTTTATGGATCATTAATGTCAACGCCGATTTTGAATGCACCACAGTCTGGTATTTTGGGAATGCATGCTATTAAAGAGCGGGCAATGGTTATTGATGGTCAAATTGTCATTCGTCCTATGATGTATTTGGCGCTTTCTTATGATCATCGTATTGTAGATGGTCAAGAAGCTGTGACTTTCCTTGTGCGTGTTAAGGAAAGTTTAGAAGATCCGGAACGCCTTGTTCTTGACTTGTAAAATGCAGTTTTCAGGATGAAAGGAAAAACGGATGTCTTATGATGTGGTTGTGATTGGAGCGGGACCTGGTGGCTATGTCGCAGCAATAAAAGCAGCGCAACTGGGGCTTAAAACAGCAATTATTGAAAAGCGTACGACGTTGGGAGGAACATGTCTTAATGTTGGTTGTATTCCTTCTAAGGCGTTGCTACATGCTTCGGAAGTGTTTGCGGAAACGCAACATGGCTTTGAAACACTTGGTATTTCTATTGCAAAATCAAAACTTAATCTTGATCAAATGATGGCGCATAAAAAAGCTGTTGTTACAGCCAATACCAGTGGTGTCTCTTTCTTGATGAAAAAAAATAAAGTTGACACTTTTTTTGGTACAGCCAAAATTTTAGCCGCAGGTCAAATTGAAGTTGTTGCTAGGGATGGTAACAGACAAACAGTCGCAACCAAGAATATCATTATTGCTACGGGTTCAGAGAGTTCAGGTATCCCAGGTGTCAATGTTGAAATTGATGAAAAGGTTGTTGTCTCTTCTACGGGAGCTCTTGCTCTTGAAAAAGTACCAGCGCGTATGATTGTTGTTGGTGCTGGTGTTATTGGTTCAGAGCTTGGTTCAGTTTGGAGTCGCTTAGGCGCTAAAGTAACCATTATTGAATATCTTAATAAAGTTTTAGGATCAATGGATGGTGAAGTTTCACGGCAGTTCCAAAAAATAATGGAAAAACAGGGAATTGAATATAAGACGGGTGCAAAAGTGACAGCTATTACGCAATCTGGTTCAAGAGCTCAAGTGAGCTTTGAAGCGGTAAAAGGTGGTGAAACTGAAACTTTAGAGGCTGATGTTGTGCTTATTGCTACTGGACGTTCTCCATATACGGAAGGTCTTGGTTTGGAAGAGGTTGGTATCAAAGTGGATGAACGTGGTTTTATTGATATCGATGCGCATTGGCAGACCAATATTCCAGGAATTTATGCAATTGGTGATGTTGTTAAAGGACCAATGTTAGCGCATAAGGCGGAGGAAGAAGGTGTTGCTGTAGCAGAAATTTTGGCAGGTCAAAAAGGGCATGTTAATTTTGATGTTATTCCTAGTGTTGTCTACACACAGCCTGAAATTGCCAGTGTAGGAAAGACAGAGGAAGAATTGAAAGCTGCCGGTATTGAGTATAATGTGGGTAAATTCCCTTTTATGGCTAATGGTCGTGCACGTGCGATGCAAAAAAATGATGGGTTTGTTAAAATTCTTGCCGATAAAAAGACAGATCGGGTTTTGGGGGGACATATTTTTGGATTTGGTGCTGGTGAAATGATCCATGAAATTGCGGTCTTAATGGAATTTGGTGGTTCATCAGAAGATTTAGGACGTTGTTGCCATGCGCATCCTACGTTATCGGAAGCAGTGCGAGAAGCAGCTTTAGCAACATTTGCTAAACCACTGCATATTTAATTCTCTAGATGCGCTTGTTTGCGCTCTGTAACTCTTTCTGAAAAAGGCTAAGATACACATTTTTGTAAATTTATGTGTTGGAGGTTTATGAAAAAACCGCCTCTTTCAAAGGGCGGTTTTTCTGTATTTGTTTCTGGTAGTGGAAATAGGTTTAGAATTGTAACTTTTTCTCTTCTTGTTGTTCTCTTATCCAAGTTGAAAGCCCCATATGATCAAGATATTTGAGGAAAGGGCGTGAGGGTAATTCTTCTACATTGACCATGGTTTTAACATCCCATTTTCCGGTGGCAATAAGAAGAGCGGCAACAGCTGCTGGTACTCCAGCTGTGTAAGAAATGCCTTGTGCACCGGTTTCATGAAAAGCTTGTTTATGATCAGCGATATTATAGATAAAAACTTCTCTTGGCTTTCCATCTTTTTCGCCTTTAATAAGGTCTCCAATACAGGTTTTTCCTGTATAGTTTGGTGCTAAAGAAGCTGGGTCAGGTAAGACGGCTTTTACCACTTTTAAAGGAACAACCTCTTGATCCTCTGCTGTTTTAATGGGTTGTTCGGATAAAAGTCCGAGATTTTTCAAAACGGTAAAAACAGTGATGTAGTGTTCACTAAATCCCATCCAGAAGCGAATATTTTCAACATTGAGATTTTTAGATAATGAATGAATTTCATCATGTCCTGTCATATAAGCTTTTTGCTTTCCAACAACGGGAAGGTCCCATTCATGGCTGACTTCAAACATTTGATTGGAAACCCATTTTTTATTTTGCCAAGACCATACCTTTCCTGTAAATTCTCGAAAGTTAATTTCTGGATCAAAATTCGTAGCAAACCAACGTCCATGGTTTCCGGCATTAATATCGATAATATCAATATCGGTGATTTTATCAAAATAACATTCACGCGCTAACGCTGCATAAGCGTTTACAACACCTGGGTCAAAGCCTGCACCTAAAATAGCTGTTATACCAGCCTTTTCACATTCTTGGCGTCTGGGCCATTCATAATTGCCATACCAAGGAGGTGTTTCACAAACTTTCAAAGGGTCTTCATGAATTGCAGTATCGATATAAGCGCATTTTGTTTCAATACAAGCTGAAAGAACAGACATGTTAAGAAAAGCCGACCCAACATTGATGACAATTTCACATTTTGTTTTTTGGATGAGTTTTATGGTTTCTTCTACATTCATTGCATTGAGCGCATGCCCTTCAAGAACCCTTTGTTCTTTCATTGCGTTTTTTTCTTTAATGGAAGCAATAATGGTTTCACATTTTTTGAGTGTTCGTGAAGCAATATGAATGTCACCGAGAATATCGTTGTTTTGAGCACATTTGTGCGCGACAACTTGTGCAACACCTCCAGCACCAATAATGAGAATATTTTTCTTCATTGTCGATTCGTCTCCTTTTCAATACTGTTGTATAACGTTTCTTGAACGGTTATTTTTTATGAAAGACTTTTCAGATAGTCATTATAACTAAATTGGCGTTGCACTGTTAATGTACCATCAAATTCTTTAATAACAATAGCGGGCATTGCAACGCCATTAAACCAATTTTTCTTAACCATTGTATAGCCTGCTGCATCTTGAAAAGATAATCTATCACCGACTTTAAGCGGCTCAGGAAAATGAAATGTTCCAAAAATATCACCGGCAAGACAGGACTTTCCACAGACCATAATTTCATGAGGGCCCTGATTGGGCTCTAATTTGGCATTTTCACGATAAATGAGAAGATCAAGCATATGGGCTTCAATTGAGCTATCAACGATAGCGAGTTTTTTTTCATTATATAACGTATCAAGAACACTTACTTCTAGTGTGGTGCTTTTTGTTATAGCGGCTTCTCCTGGTTCTAGAAAAATGGTGACACCATAGGTTTGTGAAAAATGTTTTAAACGTTTTGCAAAAGTTTCTAGAGGATAATTTTCAGCTGTAAAATGAATTCCACCACCAAGGCTTATCCAGTCAACAGCAGCAAAAAGTTCTGCGAATTTTTCTTCCATATGATTCAGCATTTGATTAAAAAGATTAAAATCGGCATTTTCACAATTATTGTGAATCATGAGTCCATTGATAAAGGGCAGAACTTTTTTTATAGCGCTTTTGTTGATTTCTCCTAAGCGACTAAAAGGGCGAGAAGGATTGGCAAGATCAAAATTAGATGTGCTGATTCCTGGATTTAATCTTAGTCCTCGTTGAATGGTTTTTGTTTTATCAGCAAAACGTTGAAGTTGTTGGATGGAATTAAAAATAATCTTATCTGCGTAACCACAGGCTTCATCAATCTCATGATCTGCCCAAGCAACCGAATAAGCATGGGTTTCTTTGCCGAATTTTTCTCTTCCCAAACGCAATTCATAAAGGGATGATGATGTGGTTCCATCCATAAATTCAGACATTAAATCAAAGACACTCCATGTAGCAAAACATTTCAAAGCAAGCAAAATTTTTGCTCCAGATATTTCGCGTAAGCGCGTGATAATTTCCATATTTTTTATGAGTTTAGATTTATCTATCAGATAATAGGGAGTTCTTATCATTGTTTATCCATTCTCTTTTGAAGGATCTTATTGTGAAGTTTAACGTTTAATATAAAGAGCAACAGAATGTCTCAAAAAAAAAGGAGGTTTGTTTCTCTAGCTGTAAAAAAATTTTCTGTAACTGCATTTTGGTTTTGTGATGATGAGATTTACGTTATGTGTGTGAAAAAAAAATTATATTATGCTTTAGCTCTTATATTCGTTAGTGGTTTTTTCATGATAACAATCAACATTGTTTATTGGGGAAAAAATAAGAATGATGTTGAAGCCAAAGTGGCTTCTCAGGTTTTTATTCCAGAAAGTACGACGCCTCTGGTTTTTACGGGACGTAGAGAACTTAACGGTTTTAAAGGGTATCATAATTATCGGCGTGGTTACCGTAAGTATAGAGATAATTGGTGGTATCCTGAAGCAGCCTTTGTTGTATTGCCACATCTAAATGCAAAACACATGCTCTTGAAAGGTATATCAGATGCGAAAAAACTGCCTCAAGAGCATATTGAATCTTGTCGTGCGCGTTATCGCTCTTATAATAAAAATGATAACAGTTATCAACCTTTTTATGGGCCTCGTAAGCAGTGTCTTTCGCGCTTTTTAAAAGGGTAGAAGTTGTTAAACGTGAAAAATTTCTATCGAATCTTGTCGTATTCGTTCCTGTTCTAAAATTAAAGAGGGGGAATTTATATGATGCGTATTTTTTCACGCAACAGTTGTTTTTTAAAAATTTTAAGTGCTTTTAAGTTTTATTAAATCTTATTATCGTAAGTGCGGGATGAGGGGGTGACAATATAAATTATAAATTTTTATTTTGTTTATGACAAAATATTAAGGACTGTAGGGAGCTTAAAGAATGACAATACGGGAAGCAATGTTGATATTGCTCGTTTTGCTCCCCTTTGGTGGAAGTGCTGTTATAGGTTTCTTTCGTTCGACAGCAAAAAATAATGAAGCATGGTTTGCTGGTATCATTGCACTTTTCAGTCTTCTTTTTACAATAATACTTTATCCAGCCATACATGGCAATCACGTCGTGCGTTTAGATATTTCATGGCTTTCAGAGTGGGGTGTTGATTTGATTCTCCGTATGGATGGTTTATCATGGCTTTTTTGCTTGCTCATTACGGGAATTGGGCTGCTTATTGTTGTCTACGCGCGTTATTATATGGATCCAGCGGATTCTGTACCGCGGTTTTTTTCTTTTTTCCTAGCTTTTATGGGCTCAATGACGGGAATAGTTTTGTCAGGAAATCTCGTCTTTTTGGTTGTGTTCTGGGAACTCACCAGTATTTTTTCTTTTTTATTGATTGGGTATTGGTATCACAATGCGAGTGCGCGTGAAGGGGCGCGTATGGCTTTAACAATCACAGGTTTTGGTGGTTTTGCCCTTTTTATTGGGGTTTTATTGATTGGATTCATCGTTGGCAGTTTTGATTTGGATAAGGTGTTGCAGTCTGGAGATATGATCCGGTCAAGTTCTCTTTATAATTTTGCCCTTATTTGTATTTTATTAGGAGGATTAACAAAGAGTGCACAGTTTCCTTTTCATTTTTGGTTGCCCAATGCTATGGCTGCTCCAACGCCCGTATCGTCTTATTTGCATTCGGCGACAATGGTGAAAGCAGGATTATTTTTGCTTGTTCGTTTATGGCCCGTCCTCTCTGGAACAGAATCTTGGTTTTGCCTCGTTGGTTTTTCAGGTCTCTCAACCCTTTTGCTTGGTGCCTATTTTTCTATGTTTCAGCAAGATTTGAAAGGGTTGCTTGCTTATTCGACGATTAGTCATCTTGGATTGATTACCACGCTTTTAAGTCTTGGTAGTCCGCTTGCATGTGTTGCTGCGATCTTTCATATGGCCAATCATGCTACTTTTAAAGCTTCTTTATTTATGGCTGCTGGCATTATTGATCACGAAACAGGAACCCGTGATATGCGTAAACTGACAGGTCTTTATCGTTCTATGCCTATTACAGCAACTCTTGCTTTGGTTGCAAGTGCGGCGATGGCTGGAGTTCCTTTGTTAAATGGTTTTTTATCAAAAGAGATGTTTTTTGCTGAAGCAGTTGAAATGCATATGGAGTCGTGGCTCGACTGGATTGCACCTTATGTAGCAACATTGGCGAGCTTGTTTAGTGTGACTTATTCTATACGCTTTATTCACGGCGTCTTTTGGGGATCAAAACCTCTTCATTTACCCGAAACGCCACATGAACCACCGCATTTTATGCGTTTACCAATGGAACTTTTGGTCTTTATTTGTTTGGCAGTTGGTATTTTTCCTAATGTAACAATAGGACCTATTTTGGATAATGCGGTTGTGTCTGTTTTAGGACCAATGACAGTTCCTTATAGTTTAGCTGTTTGGCATGGAGTTAATACCCCGTTAATGATGAGTTTGGGGGCTTTATTAGGGGGTGGATTGCTCTATGCTCTTGGGCACCGTTATTTTTTATCCTGTGATGATGGAGCCCCTTTCTTTCGCCATTTAAATGGACCGCGTATTTTTGAGCGCATTCTCGCCATTATTTCTTGGAAATGGGCACGCGCTTTGGAAGCTATTTTATCAACGCGCTGTTTGCAAATACAGTTGCACTGGATTTTTGGTGTGTGTTTTGTCTTTGTTGGTTTTTTGCTTTGGTGTGATGGTTTGATTTCAGCAGGTTCTTTACCGCTTTTTCCACTTGATATTCCTTTTGTTGTTCTTTGGTTGGTTGGTGGATTGTGCGCACTTTTAGTTGCTTGGCAAGCAAAATTTCACCGTCTTGCTTCACTTATGCTGTTGGGGGGAGCCGGCTTGATGACTTGTGCAACCTTTTTATGGCTCTCTGCACCTGATTTGGCAATAACACAGTTGGTTGTTGAAGTGGTGACAACCGTTCTATTATTGCTTGGTTTGCGGTGGTTGCCTAAACGTTTATATAATCCTGCTCCAATCTCTGTTCATTTTTTTGTGCGTTTACGCCGTATGCGTGATTTCTTTATAGCTCTTGTCGGAGGTGCAGGGGTAGCGTGGCTTTCCTTTGCCATGATGACACGTTCTCAAGGGACAACAATTTCTGATTTTTTTCTGACGAATGCTTATTCTGCGGCTGGGGGGCGCAATGTTGTGAACGTGTTGTTGGTTGATTTCCGTGGTTTTGATACCATGGGCGAAATTGTCGTTTTGGGCGTTGTTTCACTCACTGTTTTTACTCTTTTACGGCGGTTTCGTCCTGCTCCTGAAAGTATTGATGCGCCTTTTCAACAACGTATTCAAAAAGCTTTTGATATGGAACATCCTGATCGGGATGTAGGGGATACAGTATTGAATTATCTTACTATTCCTGCTGTTATGATGGGATGGCTCTTTCCGGTTATTATCGCTTTTTCGATTTATTTATTTCTACGGGGGCATGATCTTCCTGGGGGGGGATTTGTCGGTGGTGTGACGTTAGCGATAGGCTTTATTTTGCAATATCTTGCACGTGATATTCGTTGGATAGAAAGTCGTTTGAGGGTTCTACCTTTACGTTGGATGGGGGGTGGCTTATTGCTATCAGTTGCAACGGGAGGTGGAGCTTGGTTGGTTGGCTATCCTTTTTTAACGTCCTTTTTTCAATATATTGATTTTCCATTGATTGATAAGGTTCCCATAGCATCCGCTTTTTTGTTTGATTGTGGTGTGTTTTCTCTTGTGTTTGGAGCAACAGTTCTCATTTTAATTGCACTTGCACACCAGTCCATTCGAAGTTACCGAATTGGTAAGAGACCTCTTTTGAAAGAGAAGGAGGATTAATGGAAATTATTCTTTCTTTAGGTATTGGTGTTCTTGTTGGATCAGGCATTTGGCTGGTTTTACGTCCACGAACTTTTCAGGTTATTCTTGGGTTATCTTTGCTTTCCTATGGCGTTAATCTTTTTATATTTTCAATGAGTAGACTGCGTAGCAATGCTGCGCCAATTGTTGATCCTTCTACAGTAATCAATCCAGAGAATTATGTTGATCCTCTTCCGCAAGCTTTGGTTTTAACAGCAATTGTGATTGGTTTTGCAACAACAGCTTTATTTTTAGTGATTCTTCTCGTTTCACGTGGATTAACAGGGTCAGATCATGTTGATGGACGTGAGGTGCAGTGATGAAATCCTGCATGCAGCATCTTCTTATTTTGCCTATTCTTTTACCATTAAGCACAGGAGCACTCCTTCTCTTTTATGATGAACGCCGTTCAAAACTTAAATCACTCATAAGTCTTTTTTCAGCGGGATTGTTGGTTATTATTGCGGTTTTGTTGATTATGCGTGCTCTTGAAGTTACGCCGGCCTCGGAGGTTTATCGGCTTGGCAATTGGCCTTCTCCCTTCGGAATTGTTTTAGTTCTTGATCGTTTAAGCGCTATGATGCTTTTGCTTTCTAGTTTGTTGATGATGAGTGCGTTGGTTTTTGCACAGGCTCATTGGTACAAAGCGGGTCCTCATTTTCAGTCACTGATGCAATTTTTTATTGTGGGAATAAACGGTGCTTTTTTGACAGGTGATTTATTCAATTTATTTGTGTTTTTTGAAGTGATGTTAACAGCTTCTTATGGGCTGGCATTGCATGGTTCTGGTCAGTTACGCGTGCGTGCAGGGTTGCATTATGTTGTGGTTAACCTTGTAGCTTCGCTCTTTTTTTTAGTTGGTACAGCACTCATTTATGGAGTCGTTGGGACCCTTAATATGGCCGATTTGGCTGTAAAAATAAAACAGATAGCTTCTGGAGATATTGTTTTATTCGAAATAGGTGCTGCAATTTTGGGTATTGCCTTTTTACTCAAAGCGGGTATGTGGCCACTTAACTTTTGGTTGATGCCAACTTACAGCGCAGCAGCAGCTCCCGTGGGGGCATCTTTTGCACTTTTGAGTAAAGTGGGTATTTATATTATTTTACGTTTAACATTGCTCTGTTTTGGTCTTGAAAGTGGATATTTGAACCATTTTGGTCATATGGTTTTGTTTTATGGTGGACTTGCAACCATGACTTTTGGTTTTATTGGGGTCTTGGCTAGCCAAATTTTGGTCCGTTTAGCAGCTTATAGTGTTCTTGTCTCTTCCGGTACATTGTTGGCCGCAATCGGAATTGGCAGTACAGAGCTTATAGCAGGTGCACTCTTTTATATTGTTTCTTCAACTTTAGCTCTTGGTGCTTTTTTTCTTCTGGTAGAGCTCGTTGAACGTTGTCAAGATGTGGCCGCCAATGTTTTAACTGTTACAATGGAAGTGTATGGTGATGATGAAGAGGAGGAAGAAGATGAAGTTGGCACTTATTTGCCAGTAACTTTGGCGATTCTTGGGGCATGTTTTGGTCTTTGTGCTCTTTTGATTATTGGTCTTCCACCTTTTTCTGGTTTTGTTGCAAAATTTATGATGTTCTTGGCAGTTTTAAACCACATGAAGAAGGATTTATCTGCCTCTCTACCGGTTTATCATGATTGGCTCTTTGTGATTTTTGTTACCCTCTCTGGTTTTGCAGCTTTAATAGCTCTTACACGCACAGGTATCAGAACTTTCTGGGTTTCTCTTGAAGAGAGGATTCCGCGTGTCCAAGTGATTGAATTTGCACCTATTGTCGTTCTCCTTGCTTTGTGTTTTCTTATAACAATTGTCGCTGGTCCTGTTGGTCATTATATGTCTGAAACAGCTAAAACTTTATATGAGCCTCAAAACTATATTGGCAGCGTTTTAGATGATTTTTCTCTCAAAAAGAGGGAGATGAATTAATGAATTATTTTTGTCCTTTCCCTTTTTTTAGTGCGGCAATTGTCTTTATGTGGTTAACCTTAAACGGTTTTAGTTTAGATCAATTGCTTTTAGGGATTATCGTTGCTTTATTTAGTGGTTGGGTGGTTCAGTTTCTTGAGCTGGAAAAGATCACTCTTAAAAATTGGCGTGCGGTTTTTCGTTTGATTTTCCGCGTGTTTATCGATTCTATCATATCAAATATTTCAGTAGCTTTCTTTGTTTTTACAAAAAGGCTTCAAAAACAGCAATCTGGTTTTATTGTGGTGCCTCTTTTGCTCGAGAGTTATACTGCTTTGGCTGTTTTAGCGTGTATCCTTGCAATAACTCCAGGAACCGTTTGGATTGCCTATAATAGAAAAAATGGTGAACTTTTGCTTCATATCTTAAATCTTAAGGATGGATATGATTACCAGCGGTTGATCAAACAACGATATGAAAAATTACTTTTGGAGATTTTTTCATGAGTATGGTTATTCTTTATTGGGGGCTTTTTCTCTCACAGTTTTTTTTAAGTTTAGCGATGATTCTCGCATTGTTTCGGTTGATTTGTGGACCAAGGGCGCAGGATCGGATTGTTGGTTTAGATGCTCTTTATATAAATACTATCCTTTTATTTCTTACATTTGATATCCGTTCAGGGACAACTATTTATTTTGTAGCAGCTCTTATTCTTGGGCTTTTAGGTCCTGTCTCGAGTGTTGCTTTGGCAAAATTTCTTATGCGTGGGGAAATTATTGAATGAAAGATGATGTATCGCTTGTGGTTGCTATTATTGTTACAGTTTTTTTAATATTAGGGTCTGGTCTCACATTGATTGGAGCAATAGGATTGGTGCGTTTTTCCAATTTTTATGAGCGTTTGCATATGCCTTCATTGAGTACAAGTTGGGGCGCTGGTAGTATCCTCATTTCATCGTTTCTTTATTCAATATTTGTAGATCATCATTTTGTTTTTCATGAATTCTTGTTGGTAATTTTCTTGTTTGTCACGACACCTGTAGCCTCTATGTTGCTGTCACAGGCCGCAGCTTATCGAAATTATTCAGAAAATAAATTAAAAAAACCGCTGGCTCTTTTATCGCATCAGATGGACGAAAAATCGTCCGCAACAGAAGAAACATCATAAGATCAAGAGCCAGCGTGGTTTTGAGTGTATAAGAACTTTTCTATTTTTTATCTTGTTCTTCTACACAGTGGAAGGGTTTTTCCTCCTTTGGATCATTAATGAGATCATATAATGAGGCTTCATTGTGTTTTGTCCACCAAATATATTCACCTCCCGCATATTTTGCTCCTGAAGCAGAAATGACATTGGCAGCGATAATACGCTTCTCATTCCATTTGAGATCAACTAAAGAAATATCACCTGTATTATAGTAGGTTGCTTCAACGCGCTCTTTTTTTGTTCCAATACTGCATTGGTAGGCAATAGATTCTATCGTTGGCTCTGGGGTATCCGGGACTTCAATGACTAAAGAGCTTGCAAAAGCACTCATTGCGCTAAACAGTGAGAGAGTTAAAGTAGCAAAAAATTGTAAATTAAAAAAAGTTTTTTTCATAATGTTTACCTAATTATTTAAAACAATAATGTTGATTCATCTTTACAGTGGATGGGTTTTTTTCTTTCTGGATCACGAGCAAGATCATAAAGTGTGATTTCATTGTTGTTTTCCAACCAAATGTACTCTTCTCCTTCATATTTTTTTCCTATGTCGGCGATTACATTTGCAGCAATGACACGATCACCTTTCCACTTGAAATCAAGCAACGAAATATTGTCAGCATTGAGATAGACTGCTTCAACCCGTTCTTTACTTGTTCCAGCATCGCATTGATAGGCAACTGTTTGTGTTTTTGGTTCAGGAGTGTCTGGTACTTCAATGACGAAAGAACCAGCGAAGGCATTTATTGAGCTGAAAGATGATAGAATTAAAATGGCGAAAAATCCCAAAATTTCTAAAGTTTTTTTCATAATGCTTCCCTGTGTTATGCAGAAGAATGATTTGACTGATAGGATGGTGTCTACGGCAGGATTCGAACCTGCGGCCCCAGGATTCATACCACTTCGATTTTCACCGCCAGCTTTACAGGCTGTTCGTGGTCTGGACTGTCTCTTCACCTTGAAGCTTATGCTCTTTAGGTGCTGCCCGTTCAGTCTCTACACCTTCCTCTTGTTAAAAAAGGCTTGGCTCGGGATTGGCATATAGTCTCCTATGAAGCTTTCCCCGAATTTGAGCAGATCCACTTTAAGGATTTCTCCTTAAGGCGCCCAATTTCTTTAGGAATCCTGTGCTCTATCCTCCTGAGCTACGCAGACATCATCATACTTTCTTTAATAGAAGTATAAAAACGAATCAATTATATTCAATATGAATTAACGAATTTCTGCTATTTTTTGTTCTAGAAAGGTTAAAACTGTCTCTGAAGAGACATTTTTTGCAATAAATGATTGGCCAAGTCCGCGTGTTAGAATGAAGGTCAAGCTGTTTTGCGAAACTTTTTTGTCTTGCGCAATGAGAGTCATCAGTGTTTTGGCGTCTGGAAGTTTCCCTGGAATGTCTTTTAATTGTGTAGGTAACCCCATGGTTTTGAGGTGTGTTTCGACACGTTGTGTGAGTGTGGGGTCTGTTAAATTGAGTTGCGCAGAAAATTGATGGGCTAAAACCATCCCAATTGCTACACCTTCACCGTGGATGAGGCGGTTTGAATCATAGGCGGTTGCTGTTTCAAGCATATGTCCAAATGTGTGACCTAGGTTTAAGAGTGCACGTTCTCCTCTTTCGTATTCATCACGTGCGACAATGTCAGCTTTAAATTGGCAGGAGCGGACAATGGCTTCTGTTCTTATGGGACCATTGGAGAAAATTTCTTGCCCATTTTTTTCAAGCCATTCAAAAAAATCAGGTTGGTTAATAAGACCGTATTTAACCATTTCTGCGTAGCCAGCGCGAAATTCACGCAAGGGTAATGTATCAAGAACAGATGTGTCGGCAATAACGCATTGGGGTTGATAAAAAGCACCAATGAGATTTTTACCATATTGGCTATTGATGCCTGTTTTCCCACCAACAGAAGAGTCAATTTGTGCAAGAAGCGTTGTAGGCATTTGAATGAAATTCATACCGCGGCGTATCATACTTGCGGCAAATCCTGCCAAGTCTCCAATGACACCACCACCAAAAGCAATAACGCAGTCACCTCTTTCTAGACGGGCAGCAAGAATTTTATCAATGACAGTTTGCAGGGTTGAAAATGATTTTGATTGCTCTCCTGCTTCTACGATGATTGGAACAAAATGGATTTCATTTTTTGTTAATTCTTCCTGCAATTTAGCCAAATGGAGATGTGCAACATTTTTATCTGTAATAACAGCCAAACGCGTTTGAAAACCTTTTTGATTAAGAGACCGCTTAATATGTGATGCAGCTTGCGCAATAAGATCTGGGCCGATGATGATATCGTAACAGTGCTTATCCAATTGAATGGTGACGGTCTTGGTTTGCATTCTTGTTGTTCCTATCGTTGATTTCTGTGTACAAGTAGTGCTGTACGGACCGTATAACATTTTGTGCTACAGTATGGCGGCTTTCTTTATGACTGTTAATTGTTAAATTTGCTTTTGCATAGATCGGATTGCGTTGTTCCATGAGTTTTTGCATGGTTTCTTTAGGATTGGCTGTTTGAAGGAGTGGTCGCGTTGGGCGCCGTAAAACACGTTTCATGAGGATATCAAGATCCACTTTGAGCCATATGGATATACCATTTTGATGAATGGCTTTGCGAATATTTTCGTTCATGTAGGCACCACCGCCTGTTGCTAAAACAAGAGGACTTTTTTTCATGATGTTGAGAATAACGCGTTGTTCAAGAGCCCGGAATTCTGCTTCGCCATAAATTTGAAAAAGTTCTGTGATTGCCATTTGTGCGGCTTTTTCAATTTCCTGATCGGAATCATAAAAGGGCAAATGGAGCATAGTGGCTATGCGATGTCCGATTACAGACTTTCCTGCTCCCATAAGACCAACAAGGACAAGGGCTCGTTTATCAAGAACGGATAAGAGTTGCTTCTTTATTTGTGCTATAGGAATCGGCTTAGATCGATGACTGTTCATAACTTTATTTCGGCATTTATCTGCCTTAAAGTCAATTCCTGTTAATCTTTGTAAGGCATGATAGGGATAGAGTGTTTTTAGAGTATTTATTGTTTTATGCCAACATTGACCAGATTTTTGATGATTCTTTTCATTTTTCTTATTGTGCTTTTCAGTATAATGGTTTCTCTCGTGGTTTGGGTGGAACCAGTGACTGTGGATATGTATGTCGAAATTCCTTTAGATTCCCTGAATCTTTCTTCGAAAGCGAATCAATAAAATGAAAAATGGTGCTATAATAGATCATTTTCTTGAGATGATGAGTGCTGAGCGAGGAGCTTCTCCACATACGCTTGCGGCTTATCAGCATGATTTACAATGGGCACAAGATGAGCTATCTTCGCATTCTGTTTCGCTTTTTTCAGCGCAAAAAGAAGATTTAATTGGTCTTTTGTCACTTATGCACACTCTTGGCTTTACAGCATCTTCGCAAGCGCGTCGTTTGTCGACGTTGCGTCAGTTTTATCAATTTCTTTATGCAGAAGGGTTGAGAGCAGATGATCCCTCTTATGATATTGATGCGCCTCGTCAGGGACGCTCTTTGCCTAAAATTGTCAGTGAGGATGCGGTGACAAAATTGCTTGATTTAGCGCAGTTGGAAGTGGAACAAGCAGATTATGGGTCAAAGAATTATTTTCGCGCATTGCGTCTTCAGCTATTGATGGAAATGCTTTATGCAACAGGCTTACGTATTAGTGAATTGGTGAGTCTTCCGGTACAGGCTGTCCGAGGGGAGGGGTACAGTATTTTGGTGCGTGGCAAGGGCAAAAAAGAACGAATGGTGCTTTTATCAAAAAAAGCATATCAAGTTCTTTTGCAATGGTTAGATTTGCGTGATCAAGGAAAGGATGCGGAAAGTCTTTATCTTTTTCCTGCACACTCAGAAACGGGGTATATTGCTCGACAAGTTGTGGCACGCGAGTTGAAAGGTCTTGCAAGAAGAGCAGGAATAAGGAGTGGCTTTTCTCCCCATGTGTTACGCCATGCTTTTGCTAGCCATCTTTTGCAAAATGGTGCTGATTTACGTGCAGTTCAGCATTTGTTGGGCCATTCTGATATTGCTACTACTCAAATTTATACACATGTGTTGGAAGAAGGTCTTTATCGCTTGGTTAATGAGCATCATCCACTTGCAGATAAACAGAAGGCTGGGTAAAGAAAAGGTATTGTTTAAAAAAATACTTTATAAAGCGAATTATAAGTCTATAAGTCACATCAAATAAGTTGAGTACAATGTATAATTATCTTGATTTTGAAAAACCAGTTGCTGATCTTGATGGGAAAATTCTCGAATTAAAACAGATTTCTCAACAAGACGGGAGCCTTGATATGAGCGATGAGATCGCGCGTCTCGAAGCGCGTTCCAAAACGGCATTGCGTGATATCTATAAAAAATTATCGCCATGGCAAAAGACACAGGTAGCTCGCCATCCGGATCGTCCTCATTTTATGGATTATTCTGCACGCTTGTTAAGTGACATGACTCCTTTGGCAGGGGACCGTAAATTTGCTGAAGATGAGGCTATTCAAGCAGGGTTTGCACGTTTTAAAGGCGAAGCAGTTGCCTATATAGGTCAGGAAAAAGGTCATGATACGCAAACGCGTTTGCGCTATAATTTTGGTTCTGCTCGTCCAGAAGGATATCGCAAAGCCGTGCGTATTATGGAAATGGCTGACCGGTTTGGTTTGCCCCTCCTCACTTTTGTTGATACGGCAGGAGCTTATCCTGGTGTGAGTGCTGAAGAGCGTGGTCAAGCAGAGGCAATTGCCCAATCAACAGCGGCAACTTTGCGTTTGAAAGTTCCTGTGGTTTCCGTTGTTATTGGAGAAGGTGGTTCAGGAGGAGCGATAGCAATTGCTGCGGCCAACAAAGTTTATATGCTGGAACATGCAATTTATTCTGTTATTTCTCCAGAAGGCGCTGCTTCTATTTTATGGCGTGATCCAACTCGTGCGAAAGATGCCGCAATGAATATGCGTATTACCGCTCAAGATTTGTACCGATTAAAAATTATTGATGACATTATTCCGGAGCCTTTAGGAGGGGCACATCGTGGCAAAGAAGCTGCAATTGATGAAGCAGGTAATGTGATTTCTTCTGCTCTGGAGTCTATGGCTGGAAAAGCTGGTGAAGTTCTTAAACGAGAGCGTTGGGAAAAATATCTGCAAATTGGTAGATCTCTAGTGTAAGTGATTGTTGTGAGGGGATAAATGGGAGTTTTATTTAATGACGTTCAACAGATTCCTCACTGTATGTGTTGTGTTTGCGATGGAAATATTAACGGCATGCGGGACAAGATTGCCCGCATCTATTCGGGCTAAAGTTGAGCAGCCACTTCCACAAGAAATCCACAATAGAATGGCTCTCTATAATATCGACCCCTATGCACCAATTATGATGCGGTTTTTTAAGGAGGAGAATGTTGCTGAGATTTGGAAACAATCGCGTTCGGGGCCTTTTGTATTGGTGGCTCGCTATGGTATTTGCAAATGGTCCGGGCGGCTTGGACCAAAATATAAAGAGGGGGATTTACAGACACCAGAAGGGTTTTATACCATTACTGCAAACCAAATGAATCCTTACTCAAAATATTATCTTTCCTTTAATATAGGTTTTCCAAATCTTTACGATCAGGCACATGGTCGTACAGGAAGACATCTTATGGTGCATGGTTCTTGTTTCTCTGCTGGTTGTTATTCTATGAGTGATAAAAATATGGCACAAATTTATGCTTTTGCGCGAGACGCTTTTAGAGGAGGACAGAGAGAATTTCAGTTGCAAGCTTTTCCTTTTCGCATGACCGATGATAATATGAAACGCTATCGTACCGATCCACATTATCAATTTTGGGTAATGCTTAAAGAGGGCTATGATTTTTTTGAGGAAAATCGTAAGCCTCCAACAGTTCAAGTTTATGAAAAACGTTATGTTTTTAATCGTGACACTGATAAAATTTCTGCTTCTCTAATACCGTAAAGCATTTCTAATAATCGTAATTTTTCTGCTTTTTTGAGAATGCTTTGTTCTTGATTAATAGTGTGTGGGTGCTTGTAGTGAGATGTGGTAGAGCGTGTTTGAAAATCCACTCTCTTTGTTTGTTAGAAATTTTTTTATTGAAGATTAAAGGAGAAATTAAAATTTCATTCCTGGAATGGCTAGGGGGTTGTTTAGTATAGCCGTTTTGTCGGCAGTATCTATTGCTGGTTTGTTTAAAAATGCATCGAAGAGTTTTTGTACTGCTTCTTTTTCAATTCCATCTGCAATGATAACAAAGCGGGTTTGTATGATTCCCTGTGGCCAAGCTGCAAGCCTTATAGGTGGATGAAAAAATGTCTGTACACCATGCAACACAAGTGGGCGGTGTGGATCATCACGCAAGGCAATAATTGCTTTAAGACGTAATAATTTTGTGCCATAAAGGTCTCGTAGGAGATCTAAAAAAGCTTCAACAGTTGTGTAATCAAGAAGTTCCTCGCAGTCTAATAAAAAGGTGCGAATGGTCCAAGGGTGTGTATGATCATGTGGAGTACTGGTGAGCCATTGTTTAAATTGCCTATTTTCTTCTTTTTCATCCCATAATGTCTTACCTATTAAGGCACTTGAACAACAATGATCAGAATGGGCATCGATGATTTGTGCTGTGGGATTTATTGTTTTGAGTGTGTTAATAAGCGTATTTGAAAGCACTTTTTCATTCATAAGATCTGTTTTTGTAAGAATAATTTTATCCGCAAGTGCTAATTGTTTTTGTATTTCAGGGTAACGTTTGAGTATGGAAGGTGTGCTTAATATATCAAATGTTGCAAGAACAGCGTCGATAGAAAATGCTTGCGTTAAAAGTGGATGGCTGAGAAGAGCTTGTAAAATAGGGGCTGGATCAGCTAAGCCTGTTGTTTCGATGATAATGCGGTCGAGTTGTTTGAGATCTCCTCTATCAATGCGATTAATTAAATCAGTCAATGTATCGATAAGATCACTGCGTAAATTACAGCATAAGCAACCATTTGTTAGTTCGATGATTCCTTCTGTCGTTTTTTCAACTAGAAGATGGTCAATCCCCACTTCGCCAAATTCATTGATGATAACAGCACAATCAGCTAAAAGAGGATCGCGTAATATACGATTGAGAAAAGTTGTTTTTCCAGAGCCTAAAAAGCCAGTAATAAGCGTGAGAGGAATGCGCGTTGTTTTCATATTTCATCATCAACCATGACGTACTGATTTTTTTATAGGGTGGTTCTCTTGCTTTTTATAGGGAATGTGAAATTTTTTTAGGGGCTTTGTTTTTGCTTTATGTATTTGTGGTGTACTAATGAGTCGTACTGGTAAAGGAAGAGCAGAAGAAGGTGAAGGAGTGATAAAAGGTGAAGAGAGGATAACATTTCCTTGATCATCATAAGAGTTTGCAAGCATTTTCACAGCTTCAGGCGTGCATGTTTGTTGTTTCATATCACTTGCTTGTGTCATTTTAGTGCCATAGGGTTTTAGGGTTGCTAATGTTGTTTGGGGCAATCCTTGGTACAAAAAGCCTGTTTCAAGTAATTGTGCGGCTTTTTCTTCTCTTTCACTTACGTTTGTAGATCCTAAAATGACAGCAATAATCGTGCGTTTGTTGCGGGTTGCTGAGGCAACAAGATTGAAACCGGAGGCACAAATAAAGCCTGTTTTCATGCCGTCGATTCCGTTAAAACGACCAATAAGATTGTTTGAATTGGGTTGAATTTTTCGTTTTTTACCAAAATCAATAGCTGGAATAGAAAAATAATGGACATATTGAGGAAATTCTCGACGAATCTGAACTGCTAAAAGAGCAATGTCACGTGCTGTAGAATAATTATAGGGGTTTGGTAAGCCACTTGCATTCGCAAAATGTGTTCCAAACATGCCAAGACGTTGCGCTTCAGCATTCATTTTTCGCACAAAAGCTTCTTGTGAACCAGCAACTGCTTCACTCATAGCAATAGCCAAATCATTGGTGGAATTAACCAGAGTAATCGTTAAGGCTGTATCAAGTGTAAGAACGGAACCAGCTTTATAACCTGAACGGTGTGGAGGAGCTTTTGCCGCATATTCGCTGATGGTGATGTGTTGATTTGGCGAAATTTCTCCTCGGCTCATACCACGGAAAATAATATAAGCGGTCATTAATTTTGTTAAAGAGGCAGGATACCAGCGATCAAAGGCTTGATTGTGCTCTAAAATGAGTCCAGTTTTCACGTCAACAGAAATAAAAGGCTGAGCGAGAGCAAAGGGACTCATCAAACTCATAACCAAAGATAAAAATAAATTATAAAAAATCTGCCGCATTAAGTTTAAGTCCAATTTCTACTTATCAGTAACTTAGAACTCTTTTAATGTAGCACATAAAACTTGCGAATCCAGAACCGTGAGCGCAAATGGTTAATTACATTTCAATTTTTTTCAATGATTTCAGTTCTTGAAGCCTTTTTACAGCGGAAGGTGGCATAGGTGGTGGGCTTCGATCTTTCGTTGCTAGTAGAAGTAATTCATCGCAAGCTTTTTCTGTTTTTTGGACGAGTTGGTTTAGAAACTCATGTTTACTTAAACCAGCATCTATGGGAGGAAGAATACGAACACGAATAGTTCCAGGATAACGGCGAAAATTGTTGCGTGGCCAATATAAACCAGCATTGTGCGCAATGGGAACAACTTGAAGGTCCAATTCATTGTAAAGCGCAACAATCCCTGATTTATAATCGGGTTCTTGGCCTGGTTGTCGGCGTGTCCCTTCGGGAAAGATCAGAATTTGACGCCCTTGTTTTGCTTTTTCTTTTGCTTTTTGTATGATGGTTTTTAAAGCTTTAATGGGTGTGGTTCGGTTGATGGGGATAATCTGTGTTTTTGCCATATACCAGCCAAAAAGGGGAATCCATGTCAATTCACGTTTTAGGATAAGAGCAGGGTCATCAAGATAGGGGACAAGACCAAAAGTTTCCCATGCAGATTGGTGTTTGGGAGCGATGATATAGGATCCCTTTGGAAGATTTTCTAATCCTTCAATTTCATAGTTTGTGCCTGCAATGTATTTTTGTAAAAAAAGTGTAACACGCGCCCATGTTTTAGGTACAATCCACGCTTTTTTGCGTGGCATTAAAAAATAAACGGGGGCGTAAAGAATCATTTGTATGAAGGTCGTTGTATAAAAAGCGAATGTAAAAAGAAGAGAACGAAGAACAAGCACTGTATTTTCCATTTTATATCTGCAAAGAGACCATGTATATAACGTAATTTATGTGAGAAAACATCTCTCTTTATGTTTTTTCAAATATCTCTTTTTTCGATAACCTCTTTTCTGATATTTAAAAACATAAGGAAACAGGCTCATGAAACTACAGAGTAGCCAAGATACTCTTTTGATCCCCCGGATTTTATCTATTGCGGGTACTGATCCTTCTGGTGGCGCTGGAATGCAAGCGGATTTGAAGGTTTTTTCAGCTATGAAAACCTATGGTATGAGTGTGGTGACGGCTGTTGTTGCACAAAACACACAAGGTGTACGTGCTTTTCAGGCTTTAGATGCTTCTTTTGTCGCTGACCAAATTGATTCCGTTTTTGAAGATATTCATGTGGATGCCGTTAAGATTGGTATGGTGGCAAATGCCCAAATTGCTCAAATTATTGCAGAGCGTTTGGCTTATTATAAACCCCGTTTTATTGTTTTTGATCCCGTTATGGTGGCAAAAAGTGGTGATGTCCTTTTAGAGCCCGATACGATTGAAATCATGCGTGATGTTCTTGTTCCACTGTCAACTTTGATCACGCCAAATTTGCCTGAGGCAGCACTATTATTGGGATATGAAGTGCAATGGTCTTTAAACGCTATGTACCAATATGGTCCGCAGCTTTTGGCATTAGGTTGTCATGCAGCTCTGTTGAAGGGTGGGCATTTAAGCGCACTTACTAGAAAAAGTACAACGAATCACAATGATTCAAGTCCAGATCTTTATTGCGATTCTAAAGAATGTGTTATGCTGGAAGCTTCTCGTTTCATGACCACGCATGATCACGGTACAGGTTGTACTATTTCAGCTGCGATTGCAGCTTTATTGCCAACACAGCCTTTGGGGTGTGCTGTTAAACAAGCAAAAGACTATTTGAATGGCGCTTTATCTGCTTCAAGCGCTTTACAAATAGGAAAAGGACGAGGACCACTTCACCATTTTTATAAATTATGGAAGAGTGAATAAAGCAATTGCATATGAAACAATTCTATTTCAGGGCTGGTTGAGTGGCTGTTGTCGTTTGTTTGATAGGAGTTGCTTAGGAAGTGGGATAAGCAGAGGTATGTGATGATCATTTTTACCACTTCATACATTTTTCGCAAACTTGGATTTCGGAGGTGGAAAATGGAAAAAATCAAAATTTGATGGCAAACAGAAGAGAGATTTTTCAAAAATTTATAAATTCAAAGAACTATAAAAAAATGAATTGCTGCAAAACCTGGTGGCAAATTGTGCAAAACCTAGTGACAAGCTACAATGGTCCGACAAGAATCGTCCCCCTTGCATTTCAAGCCGACTTTACACGCTTTAGCGATCTGTAAAAATAGGAGAAGAAAAAAAGACTCATGAAAGGAGCTTTAAATGACCTTTGAAAAAAAATTGGTATAAAACCTACTGTCAAATTATACAAAAGCTGCCGGCAAGCTACAACGAATAGATATAAAAATACAAAATCCATGGAGCGGGCGATGGGATTCGAACCCACGACCCCAACCTTGGCAAGGTTGTGCTCTACCCCTGAGCTACACCCGCTCACCGATTCGAAACATATTTTGCTTCGGATGATGTTGTATGGCGTAGGCTTCTCTGAATTGCAACAAAAAAATAACATTTCAATTTGATTTATTTTGTAGGCATTACAGAAATAAAAATAAAGATTGATTTTAATAGTGTTTTTCAATAGATTGCCCCTCCTTAATTATTGCAAAAGAGGGGCGGAGCAGAATGTTGAAAAGAATAAATATATTGTGGATCGTGGTTGCGGCTATTTTTATCATAAATGGTTTTGCAAAAGCAGATGATCATATTAAACATGTTAAAGTGGCAATTACGCAAATTATGTCACATCCTGCTGCGGATGCTGTGCGTAAAGGGGTGGAAGATGCTCTGGCAGAAAGTGGCTATAAGCAGGGTGAAAATTTTGAAATCACTTTCTTGTCCGCACAGGGCAATATTTCTACAGCAACACAAATTGCACGTAAATTTGTTGGTGATAAACCTGATGTTATTGTAGCAATTACTACGCCTTCAGCGCAAACAATGTTTGCGGCAACAAAGACAATTCCTATTGTTTTTGCTGCAATTTCTGATCCTGTTGGAGCAAAAATAGTCCCTTCTCTTATAAAGCCTGGCGGTAATGTAACAGGGGCTTCTGATCGCATAGATATTGCGGGAAGTCTCAGTCTTTTGCGGGAGGTAAAACCAGATTTGAAAAAACTTGGTTATCTTTATAATGCTTCTGAAGCAAATTCAGTGTCAACGCTTAAGACGTTGAAAGAAGAAGCCAATAAAGTAGGAATTGAAGTTATTCCTTCATCTGCGCCTAAGCTTTCTGATGTTCAAGCGGCAACACGCGCTTTAATTGGTAAGGTGGATATGGTTTTTATTCCTGCTGATAATACAATTCTTTCTGCTTTAGAAGGAACAGTAAAAGTCGCTCAGGAAGCAAACATTCCTATATTCTCTGTCGATTTTAACTCTATAGGACGTGGACCTTTTATGACCAAAGGTGTCAATTTCTATGATGTAGGGGTTGATGCTGGGAAGTTGGCTGTGCGTATTTTAAAGGGCGAAAAGCCTGGCGATATTGATGTTGTGCTAGCGGCTAATAATGATATCCGTATTGATATGAAAGCAGCTAAAAAAGCAGGTATTGTTATTCCGCAAGCAGTTATTGAACGCGCAACAAAAATTCTTCAATAGATCTCCATTAATGTGATGTTGATACGGTAAACGTGTATTAAGTTTTTATGGGGAATATTTTGGATGAATATATTTGCGCTTTCTGGTGCTGTAGAATTAGGTCTTATTTATGCGTTTGTTGCAATTGGAGTTTATCTCTCATTCCGCGTCTTAGATTTTCCTGATTTAACTGTTGATGGTTCGTTTCTTCTCGGGTCGTGTGTCTGTGGTATTTTGATTCTTTTGGGCTTCAATCCATGGGCAGCTATGGCATGCGCTTTTTGCGCGGGTATGCTCGCTGGTTTGTTAACAGCGTTGCTGAATTTGCATTTTGGTATTTTAAATCTTTTGGCTTCAATTTTAACAATGTCGGCGCTTTATACGGTTAATCTTCGTATTATGGGGGTTATGGGAGGGGCTAATGTTAATTTGGCTCTTGCGGATACAGTTTTAACTCCTTTCTATAATCTGTTAGGATTGCCTGATATTTTTATACGGCCTCTTTTTATTGGTTCTGTATTACTGATTGTGGCATTTTTAATTTGGCGCTTTTTAGAAAGCGAAATAGGTCTTGCCATGAGAGCAATGGGTACCAATCCACGTATGGCTACTGCACAAGGGATTCACAGATCCGCGTTAATTTATTTTGGTATGGGGCTTTCAAATGCATGCGTTGCACTTGGAGGTTCCCTTTATATTCAAACCGCAATTGCTACTGATATTACCGGGGGCGCTGGTACGATTGTTTTCGGTTTAGCTGCGGTTATTATTGGTGAAACTCTTTTTCGTACGCGTAATATTTTGTGGATTATCATCAGTTGTGTTGTTGGATCTGTTCTTTACCGTGTCGCAGTGCAATTTGCTTTTGAAGCAAATGCAATTGGTATTGATACGTCAACAGATCTTCAGTTGATTACAGCGTTGCTAGTTGCTTCAGCTCTCATTATACCACGTTATTGGGGGAGACGTAAACATGATTGAGTTTTCTCATGTCGGAGTCACATTTAAACCAAAAACGCCTTTGGAAAAACAAGCCCTCATTGACATTAATCTCAAAATTGATCGGGGTAGTTTTGTTACAATTATTGGTTCGAATGGTGCTGGTAAATCAACTTTGCTTAGTGTGTTAGCGGGTGCGATTCCCCCTACAGAGGGGAAAGTGCTTATCAATGGGCAAAATGTTTCTAGGCAATCAGTCAGTGAGCGAGCCGACAGGATTGCTTGTGTTTTCCAAGATTCATTAATGGGTAGCTGCGGTTCTTTAACCATTGAAGAAAATTTAGCTCTTGCAGCTATGCGTGGGAAGCGCCGTGGTTTGCGTTCAGCGTTGAATTATAAAAAACGGCAAATTTTCCGTGATGAAATTGCTCAATTAGGTATTGGGCTTGAGACATATATTCATAATCCTATGGATAGTTTGTCAGGTGGACAACGTCAAGTTGTTTGTCTTGTGATGGCTACTTTAGCACATGCAGATGTTTTATTGCTTGATGAGCATACTTCAGCATTAGATCCTGGAATGGCTGATTTTGTCATGCAGTTGACCGAAAAAATTGTTGAAGAGAAAAAGTTAACCACTATTATGGTCACGCATTCTATGCGTCAGGCTCTTGATCATGGAGATCGGACATTGATGTTGCATGGCGGAAAAGTGATTTTAGATGTGCGTCAAGAAGAGCGTAAGGGATTGGATGTGAGCGATCTTATCGGTATGTTTCAAAGGGTTCGTGGAGAAGCCCTTGATGATGATGAACTTTTAATGGATTGATATTGTGGCCCAGAAAAAAGCGCATGAAGTTGACCCTTTCCTAGCGCGTTTTTCGCGTGCTTTTCCTATCGTTCTCATTTACGGACCAGATCGTGGTCTTGTTTGTGAACGTGCGCAGCGTTTTGCTAAGCTTACGCAGGTGGCAATAGAAGATCCTTTTTCAACGGTTCGTTTGGATGCTGCTGAAATCGATAAAGATCCTGCCCGTTTGGGAAATGAAGCGCGTACTTTATCACTCTTTGGGGGTGATCGTTTAATATGGGTCTCTAATGGAGCTAATCAAAAAGGTTTTCTTACAGCTTTGAAACTTTTAATTGAGGAACCACCAGAGAAAAGCTTTATTCTCATTGAAGCGGGGGATTTGAAAAAAGGAACGGGATTGCGCAATGTTGTTGAAACGGCATCAAAAGCAATGGCTTTGCCCTGTTTTGCAGATGATGCTCGTTCTCTTGATGGAGTGATTGATGAGGTTTTGGGACATTTTAAGAAAACCCTTTCTTTGGATGCACGAAAGTGGTTACACGAAAGTTTGGGAGGTGACCGTCTTGTATCACGTAGTGAATTGGAAAAGCTTTGTCTTTACGCTTCTGATATCTATATTACTCTTGAAGATGTGAAAGCTATTGTAAGCGATGTCAGTGCTCGTTCTCTTGATGAAGTGGTTGATGCACTTCTCTTGGGCGATATTGCGGGATTTGAAGCCCATTTTAGCCGATATACAGCAATGCATGGTACAGTTTTTTTTATTTTGAGTGCAGCACAAAGGCACTTTCAACAATTACAACTCTTGCGTTATCAAGTGGAGGTTGGAGGGGAATCCCCTTCTACAGTGATTTCTCAGGCGCGCCCCCCCATTTTTTTTCAACGCAAAAAAACAGTGGAGCAAGCTTTAAGATATTGGAAGTTAGAACATATTTCCTATGCAATGGAAAAAATCCAAAGTGCTGTTTTAGAAAGCCGTAAAAATTCGTCTTTAGGAGAAGCTATCATTCGTCAGGTTTTGTTAGGGCTTACAATTGCAGCGCGACGCCAAATGGCTGCTTAAGATCTTCAGTTGTATTTGTGAAGACTTATTTTGCAGATCTTAAAAATTTTATGAAATAAATATTGTTCTCTTGTAAGATTTATTTGTTATTTTGAAAAATAAAAGGGGTGCTCTAAAATGGTAAATGGGGCATAGATTTATGTTATCATTCATTTTTGGTGCATTTTTCAGGTAAAAATGATCTGTTAGTGGTTTGTACAGATGATTATTGGGGGGCATATGATTTTCATTATTTATTCTTTTGCCGGTTGTGGTTTTTAAAATGTTTGATACATAGATCTTGAATAAACAAAGAGGCAAATTGCAGTTTTGTTGCCATAAAAAGATCTTTAAAGGTAAGAGATGCTCCATATCCAATTTGAAAAAATAGCACTCATTGGGATTGGTCTTATTGGCTCTTCTTTGGCAAGAGTAATTAAAAAGAAAAATCTCGCAGTTCAAATTTCTATCTCAACGCGGCGACAAGAGACGTTGAAGAGAGCACGTGAATTGGAACTTGGGGATTTTTATACAACCGATAATGCAGAAGCTGTTGAAGGAGCAGATTTAGTGATTGTTTCTGTTCCTGTTGGGGCGAGTGCGGAAGTGGCAAAAAACATTTGTGATCATTTAAAGCCGGGGGCGATTGTGAGTGATGTTGGTTCTACGAAGGCGTTGGTCATTGCAGAAATGGCGCCCTTATTACCAAAATCCGTTCATTTTATTCCTGGCCATCCGATTGCAGGCACAGAATATTCAGGGCCGGATGCGGGTTTTGCTGATTTGTTTATGAATCGCTGGTGTATTCTAACGCCTTTTGCTGAAAGTGATGCTGCGGCTATAGCAAAATTGACAGCGTTTTGGGAAGCTTGTGGTGCGCGGGTCGAGAAGATGGATGCGAAACATCATGACCTTGTTTTGGCTATTGTTTCCCATTTGCCACATTTGATTGCTTATAATACTGTTGGGACGGCTAGTGATTTAGAAAAAGTAACAAATTCCGAAGTGATTGCTTATTCCGCTTCAGGTTTTCGTGATTTTACGCGTTTGGCTTCTTCTGATCCTGTTATGTGGCGAGATATTTGTTTACATAATAAAGATGCTATTTTAGAGATGTTGAGCCGTTTTAGTGCAGGGCTTGCTTCTGTGGAACAAGCCATCCGTTTGGGAGATGGTGAGACATTGTTTAACTTTTTTACGCGTACGCGCGCTGTGCGTCGTAATATTATTGAAGCTGGACAGGAAATTGATGCTCCTGATTTTGGGCGCCATAATGTTTCTAAAAAGGATGAGTAAAAAAGTGTTTTATTGAATTACACTGGTTTTTTTTAAGAGATGCGTTACCTATTTTATCGATATATTGGTCGTTGCATGTACTCTTCCTTGGCTTTTTATTTTGTTGTGTTGTTCTTCTCAGTTTCGGTATAAAGTGAAGCTTGACTGTATTGATCATTGCCCCTTATAGTGAAAACGTTTTTTAAGTTTTGATGATTTTTATAAAGCTTGGAGTGCTTAAGAAAGGGTTTTACCAGAAAGTATTAAGATTTGTTAAAAAATATCTTTTGGTATAGCTATCGTATTCTTGTTGATGCAGTAAGTCATTATTGGCGTGATAATGGTAGTGCTTTTGCTAGTCATATCGCCGTGTCAGGACTTTTAGCATTTTTCCCTTTTTTTATTTTTGGGACATCTCTTGCTAGTTTTATCGGCGCTTTTACATACACACCACAAAAAATCAAAGCTTTGCTACAGTTATTCCCAGATGTTATTGTAGAGCCTTTATCTAAGGAAATTGTCAATGTTTTAACCATTCAGCGTGGGGGAGTGTTAACGATTTCTGTCATTGGAGCAGCTTATTTTGCGTCTAATGGGATAGAAGCGTTACGAACAGCCTTAAATAAAGCTTATCGTGTTGTTGAACGGCGTAGTTTGTTGTTTTGTCGTTTTCAAAGCTTGTTTTTTGTAATTCTTGGAGCTGTTGGTCTTGTTGTGATCAGTTTTTTGTTGATTTTAACTCCTTTGCTGATCAAGATTATGCACAATCATCCTTTTTTTATGACTGAATATATTGGTGCTATTCGTTTATGGCGTTATATAATCGCAGCAGTTGTTCTCTTTGTAAGTCTCTTGATTGTTCATAAATGGCTACCAGCAGAGCGACGGAAATTTATAGAGATTTTACCAGGAATCATTGTCACAATGTTGGTGTGGTTTATAGCTTCCATTGCTTTTGCGCAATATTTGACAATGTTTGATTATATTTCTACCTATGCTGGGTTAGCATCTATTATGGTTGCCATAATATTTCTTTACATATTAAGCGCAATTTTTATTTTTGGCGCAGAGATAAACGCGGCGATAATGTTTTATCGCAAGCATTGGCAACATTCAAAGGAGTAAAAGAATTTAGTTATTGCGTGAAAGTCAAAGTACAAATATCCCAATAAAGCCTGCCATCACGTTGTTGATTGATGCTGATGCTTGTCCGGTAAAAGATGAGGTTTATCGTGTGATGAATCGTTATCAGCTTAGAACATTTGTTGTGGCGAATCGGTTTTTTCCTCTTCCAGATGAACCCCTCATTGAAAGGGTGGTTGTTTCTGGAAAATTCAATTGCGCTGATGATTGGATTGTAGAACATGTGCATGAGGCTAGTGTCGTTATTACCAGTGATATTCCTTTAGCTGCACGGGTAGTCAGGGCAGGAGGCTTTTGTCTTTCGCCAACGGGGCGTATTTTTGATGTAAACTCAATTGGTCAAGCTTTGGCAATGCGAAATTTGATGGAAGATTTGCGAGGACAGGGTAATATAACAGGTGGTCCGCGTCCTTTTTGTCGCAAAGATCGTTCGGCTTTTTTGTCTGCACTGGATCTCGTTATACAACGTTTAAAAAGGCGCGGTTATTAGGTTAGAGTGCTTCTTTCATGACGGCTTTTATAAGCGCTTTGGCATCGTCATTCGCCCATGGAGCAGCACCGTTGAAAGAAGCAATGAGATGTCCATTTTTATCGATAAGAAATGTAATGGGTAGTCCTAAAGCAAGCCCTTGTTTTCTAACATTGTTGAAAATATCCATTGTTTCATCACGATAGTAAAGCAAATTATCAGCATGAATATCTTGTAAAAATTTCTGAATTTTTTCAGGAGAAGCAGTTTTATCAATATTAATAGCTATGACATCAAAGTTTTCTCCACCAAGTTCACGTTTTAATTGCGCCAATTCGGGCATTTCTGTGCGGCAGGGTGCACACCAAATAGCCCACAGATTGACGAGCATCAGTTTTCCGGTAAAGTCTTTAAGTTTGTAGTCTTTTCCTTGAATATCTTTGAAAGAGAGTTCTTTCATGTCAGAGAGCGTATCTGCAAATCTCATGTGGGTAAAAAAGCCTTTTGTTGCTTTTTTGATCGCCATCATTTTTTCCGCTCGTGCTTTATCAGTATTTATTGCTTGTACTTTCTTATGAGAGTGGGTTATTGTTGCGTATATACTCAAGGCAATAATAAAAGAGGAAAAAACAATAGAAAATATAAGGAAACGCTGCCTTTTTTTGCTTATAAAAATTTGAGGAAACATAATTTTGTCCTTTTCACTGGGTGCTTTGAGAGTATGACGCATGAGAAATTAAAAAATCAAATGTGGGGTGGCCGCTTTATAGCAGGACCGGCTGCAATTATGGAAGAAATTAACGCTTCTATTGATTTTGATCAAAAACTTTATCGGCAGGATATTGAAGGTTCAATTGCTCATGCCGCGATGTTGGCACAAACAAAGATCATTTCACACTCAGATTATGAAAAAATTGTTCATGGTTTAAAACTTATTCAACAAGAAATTGAGAAAGGGATATTTATTTTTTCACGAAAGCTTGAAGATATTCATATGAATATTGAAGCCCGATTGAACGAATTGATTGGTCCTGTAGCAGGGCGTTTGCATACTGCGCGTTCCCGCAATGATCAAGTTGCTGTTGATTTTCGTTTGTGGGTGCGTGAAGTATCACAGAGAATCGCGCAAACTTTAAAAAGATTGATAGAGGAACTGCTTGTTCGAGCAGAACAACATGTTGAGACCTTTATGCCTGGTTTTACGCATTTACAATCGGCACAGCCTGTAACATTTGGTCATTATATGATGGCTTATGTTGAAATGTTTGGTCGAGATCTATCGCGTATGCGTGATGCAATCGAGCGAATGAATGAATCCCCTTTGGGAGCTGTTGCTTTGGCAGGAACAAGCTTTCCGATTGATCGTTTTATGACAGCAAAAGCATTAGGTTTTCGAGAACCAACACGCAATTCGATTGATAGTGTTTCTGATCGTGATTTTGCCTTGGAATTTTTAAGCGCTGGTGCTCTTTGTGCAACGCATCTTTCGCGTTTAGCTGAAGAAATTGTCTTATGGTCAAGTGAACAATTTCGTTTTGTTCGTTTATCGGATGCTTTTTCAACGGGTTCATCCATCATGCCACAAAAAAGAAATCCGGATGCTGCGGAACTTGTGCGTGCTAAAGTGGGACGACTCAATGGTGCATTGATGGGGCTGTTAACGGTGATGAAAGGACTGCCTCTTGCTTATTCGAAGGATATGCAAGAAGACAAGGAATATGTGTTTGATGGAGCTTTAAGTCTAGAATTATCACTGGAAGCAATGATAGGAATTCTTGGTGATTTGCAAGTCAATGAAGATGCCATGAAACAAGCGGCTGATTTTGGTTATGCTACTGCAACAGATTTTGCCGATTGGCTTGTACGTGAATTAGGAATTCCTTTTCGTGAAGCACATCATATTACTGGGAGAGCTGTTGCACTGGCAGAAAAAAAACAATGCGGTTTGAACGACTTATCATTGGTTGAACTTCAAATGATCTGTCCAGAGATTCATGCAACACTTTTTGATGTTTTGACGGTTGAAAAATCCGTTAAAAGCCGTAAAAGTTTTGGTGGTACAGCGCCTTCAGAAGTGCTTTATCAAATTGCTTATTGGAAAAAACGCCTTATAACCACCTGAATGGTTGATTGTAAATTCAAAAAATAAAAAGAAACTATCGATAGGAGGGAAAAGGGCGTATGAAAGTCATTTTGAAGAATTTAACAATTGTTCTTTTGGGGAGTATTATGATCATTGGGTGTGGGCGCAAAGGAGCATTAGAATTGCCTCCTGCAAAGGTGATGGATTCTTCGAAAGGAGCTACCGTTTCTCAAAGTAAAGCAGATAAACCTTTTATTCTCGATCGGTTGATACAATAGAGGTTTTTATGCATTTTTTTTCTTATCGTCAGAATGTACTCCACGTTGAAGATCTTTCGCTTTTGAAACTTGCGCGGGATGTTGGAACACCTTTTTATTGCTATTCAGCCAATGCACTCCTTACGCATCTTAAAGACTATCAGAATGCATTTCGAGATGTGCCTAGTTTGATTGCTTATGCGGTTAAAGCAAATTCCAATCAAGCGGTTTTACGACTTCTAGCCAATCATGGAGCGGGAGCGGATGTGGTTTCAGAAGGAGAACTACGGCGTGTTCTTGCTGTTGGTATTCCTGCTCATCGCATTGTTTATTCTGGTGTGGGTAAAAGAGTTGAAGAGATGGATTTTGCTCTTGCACAGGATATTTGTTGTTTTAACGTTGAATCAGAACCAGAACTTGAACAATTATCAGCGCGGGCTGTTGCTCTTTCAAAAACAGCACGTGTTTCTTTGCGCATTAATCCAAATGTGGATGCTAAAACCCATAAGAAGATTACAACGGGCAAGTCCGAGAATAAATTTGGTATTCCACTCTTGTTGGCTAGGGATGCTTATAAAAAAGCAGCCCAATTGCCAGGTCTTGATGTTTGTGGTGTTGATCTCCATATTGGTAGCCAAATTTGTGACTTAAAGCCCTTTGAAGATGCATTTATGATTGCCGCAGATTTTGTGCGCCAATTATGGAATGATGGGTATGCAATAACCCATGTCGACATTGGGGGAGGGCTTGGTATTCCTTATGGTCATGAGCAGCATCCAATACCTTCTCCTTTTGATTATGCCGAACTGGTAAAAAAACATATTATGCCCTTAGGGATCAATATTATCCTAGAGCCTGGACGCAGTATTGTTGGGGAAGCCGGTGTGTTGGTGACATCTGTTTTGTATTTAAAGAAAGGTGAAGGACGCAATTTTGTTATTGTTGATGCGGCAATGAATGATTTTATGCGTCCCACACTTTATGATGCGTGGCAGAATGTGATACCGGTGGAAAAAGCGCCGATGAATGCTCCATTGATCAATGCAGATGTTGTTGGTCCTGTTTGTGAAACAGGGGATTATTTGGCATTAAATCGCTCCATGCCGATTGTTGCGGCAGGTGATTTTCTAGCCATTACGGGAGCAGGTGCTTATGGTGCGGTGATGTCGAGTACCTACAATAGTCGACTTTTGGTACCAGAAGTTCTCGTTCAGGATATGCGTTATGCGGTTGTTCGTCCGCGTCTTGATTATGCTCAATTGATAGGTTGTGATCATATTCCAGATTGGATTGAACATTGTTAAGCATTCTTTGTCTTATTTTTACTAAACTTTGGTGAAACAGTTTCGTATTTGGAAATTATTTTATGTGTGATTTATCCGGGGTGCCATAAAATATTTTTCTTCAGTACAGTGATAAGGTGCATTCGTTCAGAGTAAAATACAAAGTTGTTTTTGTTTGATTTCAGTTTTTTTTGCCTCAACCAAGTGTAAAGCTATAAAATTGAACGTAATATTCAAGGAAAGATGTATTTAGAGGGACTATGAATCACATCAGAGATCAACAGGTGCGGTTGATCTCGAGAGAAACCAATCTGATTACAGAGGGATGCTGATTAAGAATCTTCATCCTTTAAAGTGAGAAGGAGATTAAGATCTCAGTTTACCGTTGTCAAAGGGGATATATGCTTGTCTATGAGAAATGAAAACATCAAAAGTTTTGCAAGGATAAAACTTTTGTATGCGCGCGTTTTGATGTGGTTTATCCTCTCATTTGAGCGGATATGGGTTCGGTTGTTGCCGTTTTTTCTCATTCTCAGTCTTTTTTGTTCGATTAGTTGGTTGGGTATTTTTGGCATTCTAGGTTATTGGCCACATTTGCTTTTACTCGGAATTATGCTTTTTTTTGCTGCAGGGAGTTTGTTTTTTCTCATTCATTTTCGCTTTCCTACAACGAAAGAAATTAATCAGCACCTTGAACGAGCAAACGGTCTTAAAAATCAACCTTTATGCGTTCAAACAGATCGTTTGTGTCTTGAGAATGATGAAGATTTTAGTGTGCTTGTTTGGCGTGAACATCAACGCCGTATGGCAAAGCAATTATACCCTTTAAAAACTGGATTTATCTATCCTAATAGTGCAGCTTGTGATCCTCTGGCTCTCAGAGCTTTATGTGCTCTCCTTTGTGTGTGTGCTTTTAGTTTTTCTTTTGGCTCGTTAGGTGGACGTTTGGCAGATGCGTTCGATTTACGCCCTTTGGTCGATGAAGCATCAATGCGGATTGATGTTTGGGTAACACCGCCTGCTTATACAGGCATTGCGCCTCTTTATTTAACACAAGGTGAGGCAACACAATTTGCAGTGCCTGAAGGGAGTGATTTGGTTGTCCGTGTTGTCAACGGTGCGGGAGTTACAGTGAAAGCAAATTCTGAAGAGGATGCACAGGAAATTCTGCTTTCTAAGAAAAATGAAAAGGTGAATGATCCCATCATTCATTTTGAAACGCGCTTAGAACGTTCAATGAATTTAGAAGTGTCATCACGGCATAAAAAACAGCAATGGCATTTGCAAATGATTAAAGATCAAGTCCCAACAATTCGTTGGTTAGAAAAACCAGGGCGGATTTTGACGGGTTCATTAGAACTGCAGTATGAGCTCGATGATGATTATGGAGTGACAAAGGCTTTTGTTGAAATAGAACCTTTTTTAAATCCGCATAAAAGTATTTCTTCTCTCTATAAGGCACCTGAAATAAAACTTCTTCTGCCCCGTGGAGGAAAAGGTAAAATGCGCACGGTACAAGATGTATCAGGGCATCCTTGGGCTGGTTTAGAAGTTAAGATCACTTTGGCGGCAGAAGATGGTGCGGGGCAAAAAGGACGGAGTAAAACTTTTGTTATGACGCTACCACAACGTGTTTTTTCAAATCCGGTTGCCCGCGCAGTAAGTGAATTGCGTCGAATGTTGGTTCTGGATGCTGCTAAAAAAGAACGTGTTCTTGATATGCTTGCTGCTTTGCTAGTGCGCCCAGAAGATGGGCTTAAAAATATCACACATTTTCTTGCTCTACAGAGTGCATGGACAAGACTTTCTATGGCAGAAACAGAGGATGATTTGCGAGATGTGGTTGATTATTTATGGCAAATTGCTTTGGGTATTGAAGATAATCAACTCGAATCCGTTCAGAAAAATTTAAAACAAGCGCAAGCGGCTTTACGTGATGCTCTTCGTTATGGTGCTCCAGCTACAGAAATTGAACGGCTTATGGCAGATTTGCGGCAAGCTATGGATGATTATATTCACGCTTTGGCTGAAAAAGCACAAGACAAGAAAAATCCCAGCAATCATAATCTTAGCCCTCCCAATCTTTCAGAGGATTCATTAGAAAAAAAGCTGGATTTAATTGAAGAAATGGCCAAAACGGGCTCTTCTGTAGCAGCTGAACAGTTGTTGGCTGAAATTGAACAGACTCTTGATCATTTACAAGTTCAAAAAGGCAATCAAGGTTCCAAACAAAATCAGAGCCAATCTGCACAAATGAAAGAGAAAATGGATAAGCTTGGAGATTTAATGCGTCGACAACAGGAAATCCTCAATGAAACACACCAATTAGAAATGGAACAACGACGGGGAGGAAATGTACCAGAAAAGCAAAAACAATCTTTACAAAAACGTCAAGCCGAATTGCAATCTGAATTATCAACGTTAGAAAAAGAATTATCAGTGCAAGGATTTGAACCAAGTGACGCATTCAAAAAAGCAGAAGAAAAAATGAACTCTGCAGAAGATGCTCTTGAACATGGAAACAATCAGAAATCCATACAGAATCAGTCAGATGCTTTAGAAGCTTTGCGGCAAGGCGCACAAAATGTTTTAGAAAAAATGCGTGAAATGCTTAAAGAAGCCGGCGATAGTCAAAATGCTATGCGCGATCCTAAAGATCCATTAGGGCGTTCACTTTCTTCAAAATCAGATCAAGAAGGGCAAGAAGGTGTAGCACTACCACAAGAAAGTGATCAAATGCGTGCGCGGCGGATTTTAGAAGAAATTCGCAAACGCCTTAGTAAGGAGCATATTTTGGAAGCAGAAAAAAACTATCTTGAAAGGTTGCTTCATTTTCATTAACCGTTTTTTTTCTTCGAGTTTAAAATATGAGAGCTTTTGTCATTGTGAAAAAAAGGGAGAAATCCATATAAATAGGAGATATGAAAGCTTGTGATGTTTGAAGTTTTTTTCTATACGGTATATTAAGTTGGATATAGTCACACTGAAAGATTTTTATGATTCTGCCCTTGGACAGCGCGTTCAGGTAACGTTATGTGAGCAGTTAAATTTATGGTGGCCCGACCTTGCTGATAAACGGGTTATGGGGTTAGGGTATGCGCTTCCTTATCTTTCTGTATTGCGTGCACGTGCACAACAATGTTTTGCTTTTATGCCAGCAGCTCAGGGTGCTTCACCTTGGCCTTGTGATGATAAGGTTGCTACGGCTCTTGTTTTTGAAGAAGATTTGCCGCTTCCTGATGCTTCGATTGATTGTATTTTATTGGTTCATGCACTTGAATATACAGAAAATTCCTTTGAAACACTGAATGAAATATGGCGCGTTTTAGCACCCAATGGAAACTTAATAGTTATTGTTCCTCATCGTCCTGGCTTTTGGGCGCGCAATGCTTGTACACCTTTTGGTTATGGTGAACCTTATAGTCGGCAACAAATCGCTCGTTTGTTTGAAAAAACAAATTTTATTTCTGAATCGGTGCAAGAAATTATACATTATATGCCTTCTTCAGGTTATGCATCACGATTATTCTCTTTTTTTTATGAGCCGTTTGCACGTTATCTTTTTCCTTATTTTGGTGGGCTCTTAATGTGTCAGGCACAAAAACGTGTTTATCAAGGCTTGCTTGTGCAGCGCCGTCAATCACGGCGTGTTTTTATTCCTGCATTATCGCCACAAGCTTATGAAAACACTTCTCATTTTGTTTCTACTCCCTTTTCACAACGTTGCTCGTGAAGAATCTCAAAATCCATCAGGAACAACTTTTTCTTATGTAATGGTCCAGTGGCATTATCATTTTCTTTGGCTCGTTTTCCATTTTTCCATGTTGTTTCTTTTTTTGTGGCGTGCAGGCAACTTTTTAATCCATGACAAGATGCGTATACAATGAGAAATATAACTTTCTTTAGAATGCTTATTCAAAACACACCGTGATGAATGATCTTTATAAGTCAAAACTATTCTATTTTTTGGTTTCATTGTATTTCAGAGTAAGAATTGAGGATATCAAAATCGTTTTTGAACCAGCCCAGCTCATGTGAGAGAAATTTTAAAGGTTTAAGCGATAGCCATTTTGATCGGTAATGAGGATTTGTGCGTTGGAAGGGTCTTTTTCGATTTTTTGTCGCAAACGATAGATATGGGTTTCTAAGGTATGGGTGACGACATTTTCATTGTAGCCCCAAATTTGTTCTAGTAGTGTTTCACGGTTCACAATTTTGTCATGGGTGGAAGAGAGGTATTTAAGAATCGCGGCTTCCTTTTCTGTGAGATGCGTTTTGTTATTATGTTGATCAATGAGGAGCCTTTGTTTTGGTTTAAAACTATAGGGACCAATGTGAAGAACTGTATCGTTGTTTTGCTCGTATTGGCGCAATTGAGCGCGAATCCGTGCCAATAACACAGCAAAGCGAAAAGGTTTTGTCACATAATCATTGGCGCCTGTTTCAAGATCTAAAAGAGTATCGCAATTTGTATCATGATTGGTAATCATTATAATGGGAGCACGAAATTCTTGGGAGCGTAATTTTTTAACAGCAGTACGACCATCAAGATCAGAAAATTCAATACCAAAAATAGCAAGATCAATATGTTTCTCTTGGGCTATTATTATTCCTGCTTCAGCTGTTTTTGCTTGTAAGACTTCAAATTCCTTATGTATTTGTAGTTGTTCTACCAAAATAGGGCGCAGATCATCATTTTCTTCAACAATTAAAAGGGTATAGCAGTTCATTTTTTTCCTTATAAAATATATTGATGCACCAATTGGAGGAGAGTAGTTTCATGAAAAATGGGATTTCATGCAAGAGAAATTAAAAAAGAAAGCTTTTTAAAAACGAATTTTGTTGTTTCTCTGGTTATTCGCTGACAGGTAGAGAATTGCGGATGAAGTATTTTGTACGTTGATGAGAACTATTTTTGTGTTTTAGGGCGAGGCGTCTTTCTGCTTTTAAGGGTGAAGGAGATGGTACAACGTTTCTAGCATAGATGCGTTTTTAGAAGGATTTCTCTGTAATTTCTACTGTTTTTTCTGTGTTCGGTTTTGTTATGTCTTTCAAGAGCGCTTTTGTAAAATGGAATTAGGAGCAACGAGAGATATTTCTTTAAAGTTGCCCATCAAACAGATTTCTTTCCATTCATCTTCTGATACGGGTTGTACTGATAAGCGAGAGGCATTAACCAGTACCATATTTTTCAGTTTTGGATTTGCTTTAATCTGTTTTAATGAAACAGGTGTTGGCATATCGCAGAGTGCACGGATATCTACACATTCCCAGCGTGGATCAGAAGTCGTGGAATCAGGATGTGCTTCAGCACATATTTCTACAATGCCTACGATTTCTAATCCTTTATTTGAATGATAAAAAAAACCTTTATCGCCATATTTCATAGCGCGCATATTATTACGGGCTTGATAATTGCGCACACCGTCCCATTGTTCACCAACAGCACCTTTTTGCTTTTGCATGTCCCATGACCATTTATGGGGTTCAGATTTAAAAAGCCAATAGGCCATGAGACCTCCTTTTTATGAACTTTGATATTTTTTACAAGTCATATATATCTTTTTATAAGTCTCTGTATAACACACTATCAAGAGTGATTTTTAAAATGGGGTAAAGAATTGTATTATCAATTTGTTTCCTTTTTTAGAGTTACATTTTGTGACAGAAAAATGGGCAATCTTTTTTACCTCATAGGGTGCGTGAAAGCGCCGTGTGAATAATACAAGTAGCCAATTTGTTTTTCTTATGCTTTTGTTCCGCGGCGTCCCATTCCAATTAAGGGGGGGGATTTTTCATCTAATGGCCAGCGTGAACGAGGAGCAATATCAAGAGAACTTGTTTCCCCTCGTGCGAGTTTTTGTGCACCAGCAAAAGCAATCATTGCAGCGTTATCGGTACATAAGGAAAGAGGTGGAGCTATAAATTCAAAACCATGTTGATGTGCAAGTTCTTGTAATGTCGATCGTATAGCTTGGTTGGCAGCAACTCCGCCTGCAACAACTAAAGCAGGAGGACGACGCCCTTGGTAATGAGAGAGCGGATACAAGTCAGTAAAGCGTTGTAGAGCTAAATGAACGCGATCATGCACGGTATCAGTAACTGCTGCTTGAAAACTTGCAGCAATGTCGGCAACGTCGCTTTCTGTAAGAGGAGCCATAGCTGTTGCGGCTTGTCGGACAGCGGTTTTGAGGCCGGAAAAAGAAAAGTCTAATCGTTTTTCCCCTTTTAAAGGGCGTGGAAGAGGAATACGATTTTTATCGCCCAAGAGAGCTATTTTTTCAAGTGCTGGGCCACCAGGATAAGGAAGCCCTAAAAGTTTAGCTGTTTTATCAAAAGCTTCTCCCAATGCATCATCAATAGTGGTTCCTAACCGCTGGTAATTGCCTATCCCGTGAACGAGGATTGTTTGCGTATGACCGCCTGAAACCAATAGCAATAAATAGGGAAAATGGACATTATGTGTTAGTACAGCTGTTAAAGCATGTCCCTCTAGGTGGTTTACGGCAATAAAAGGTTTTCCCATGGCAAGAGAAAGTGCTTTTGCACTCATAACGCCTACTAAAAGTCCTCCTATCAAACCAGGACCACTTGTAGCAGCAATGGCATCAATATCTTCTAATGGTGTGTTTGCTTCTGTGAGTGCTTTTAGAATTAAACTATCAAGAATTTCAACATGAGCACGGGCGGCAATTTCAGGAACAACACCGCCATAAGGTGCATGATGATCAATTTGACTCCAAACAATATTCGAAAGAATTCGGCTGTTTTCTTCATTGTTGTATTCAACAACAGCAGCAGCAGTTTCATCACAACTTGTTTCTATTCCCAACAAACGCATTTCAAACAAAACCTTATGTTAAAGTTCCTTTCTTGTCTGCGTATCATGGATAGGAAAAGATGCAAAGAAATTCTCTTGGAATTGATACCTCTATAAAGAGATTCATTATAATGCTTTCTCTATACGAAAAGCACTGTTTACCAAAAAAGAATGCTGTGTTTTTTAGTATAAAATGTTGAGGATTTTCTAAAACTTTGTTGGTTAAAGTATATATTTATAAATGTTGCGGATAAAAATGTGGCGTTGAAAATTTATGTAAAGTTATACTCTTTGTAAAAAGATTATAAAACAAGCTATCATGTTTGAGAAAAGCTTCATTTTTAAAACTTTTTTCATTTTATTATTTTATCCTTATATAAAAATGTGCACAAAAAGTGACTAAAATGGTAGATTCTTCAAAACCAAAAGTTAAACCACATTATGTCGGTACGCGCCGTAAAAAGCCTGTGATTGAGCATGAAACTGTGCATCCTGATTCAGAACACATAAAAAATTCAGCAGAATTGGATGCAATAGACAAACAAAACAAGAATATGCGGTTTCAATCCATATCGCACATGACTTGGCTGTATTTGTTTCTTTCAGGAATTTTAGGTGGTCTTATTGCTTTAGGTCTTTTCATGGGGTTGCAATGGGCGCGTGTGCTTCCTTCTTATTTCGTGGAAAATCGTGTTGGAGAAGAAAAAGCTTTGCAGATTGCTGAAATTGCAAAAAGTCAGGGTGAACAAACAATAAAGCAATTGGCATATGTGCTTCAAGAAATTGATACATTGAAAACAAAATTTTCTTCTTTTTCATCACAACAAGTTGAAACAATTCAAACTGATGAAATATCGCAAGAAGAAAGCAAAAAAGCTTTGACTGCTTTGGAAGAAAAAGTGAAAAGTCTTGAAGAATCTATACAATCTTTCGTTGAAGTATCAAAAGATATGGAAACGGCTTTGTCCGTTGGACAAAACAATGCAAGTACTCTTGCTCTCTTAAAGCAACGGTTAGAAACTGTACAGAAAGAAATTGCTGCTAAGGGTAGTGAGAAAAAAGAAATCAGCACTGCGCAGTTTATTGCGATCAGTTCTTTAAAAAATGCTGTAGAGCGTGGCGGATCTTATAGTGGTGAATTGAAAACATTACAGCAATTATCTCCTTCATTTGATGGACTTGATTTATTACAAGAAACAGCCACTATAGGTCTTCCAAGTTCTGCGCAACTTGCTATGCGTTTTGCTAGTGTTGCGGATGAAATTGTTCGTGTGCAAAATACTGTTGCTGCAGATGCCGGTTTTTCTGAAAGGATTTTGGCATGGATAAAGAGTTTAGTTGTGTCACGTCCTGTTGGAAATGTTAAAGGCATGACGTTAGGAGCAATTGTAGCACGAATGGAAGTTGCTATTCAAGCAGGTGATTACGAAAAAGCTTTGAGTGAATGGCAAACATTACCCCAAAATGCAAAAGATATTTCGGTGGACTTTGTTCATCAACTTGAAAGACATATTGCTGTTCATCAGCTGCTTCAGAAGTTGCTATTCTCTGCACAGCAGGGATCTGTTAAGGCTCTGAAGAGGTAAATAGGCGCAAGATGATACGTGTTTTTATTTACAGTTTTGTTGTATGTTTGATCGGTTTAGCTTTTGGATGGGTTGCTAATCATAATGGTACTTTTGTTATAACATTTTTGCATTTTCGGTTTTCTGTCTCATTGTTAACGCTTTTGTGCGCATTTATTTTATTGCTCGGAGTGTTAGCGCTTTCATGGTGGCTTTTATCTGTTCTTTTTTCTGTACCTAGTGCTCTCTCTCATTATTTTTATCAACGTCGTAAAAAGCGCGGTTATCAAGCTCTTTCACAGGGTATTCTTGCCGTTTTTGCTGGCGATGGTGTTTTGGCACAACAAATGGAGGCACGTGTTGGAAAATATTTTGCAGATAAACAGGAACCGTTGGTAAAACTCTTACAAGCTCAAATCCTCTCTTTGCAAAATGACTCTGTTTCTGCCATCAATCTTTATGAGGAGATGAGAAAAGAAGCACCAACACAATTAGCGGGGCTCTATGGTTTGTTTCGTGAAGCTATAAAAAGCAAAGCCTATGAAGCAGCACAACACTATGCAGAAGAAGCATTGGCTTTATCACCAGCACTTTTGTGGGCAAATCAAGCTGTGCTTGATCGATTGAGTGTTGAGGGTGAATGGGATAAGGCACTTACTGTTTTTGAACGTGCACAAAAAGTTTTGCCACGTACAATCCGTTTAACTGCGGAACGTCAACATACGCAAGCTTTGTTGTTGTGTGGAAAAGCGCTTCATTTGTTTGAAACACATCCTGCGCAAGCACGGGCAGCCATTTTGAAAGCACATAAATTGGCACCTGATTTTGTTCCAATTGTAGTCATTGCTGCTGATATTCTTTATAAACTCAATGAAATGCGTAAAGCTGATAAAATGATTATTGCCACTTGGCAAAAGGAACCTCATCCTGATTTGGGAGCGCTTTATCTTGAAAGAGAAGAAGGAGCTGTTGGACGGTTGAAAAGAGCCAAAACACTCGCTTCTTATAATAAAGATACATTTGAAGCAGCTTTCCTTATTGCCAAAGCTGCTTTGGATGCTGGTGAAACAGCATTGGCAAAGGAACAGGCTGAAAAAGCCCTTCAGTATCATCCGCGGGAAAGTGTTTATTTATTGTTGGCAGATATTGAAGAGGCACAAGGAAACAATCAAGGAGCAGTACGTCAATGGCTTTCTTTGGCACTTCGTGCTGAACGCGATCCGGTGTGGATGTGTGATGGGGCTGTCTTTCCTTCTTGGTCAGTGGTTTCTCCAATAACTGGTCGTTTGGGCTGTTTTGAATGGAAAGCGCCACCCCGTTTACCTCCTTTTACATTGGAGGCTACGAATATTGTATCAAAACAAGATAAAAAAGATATTGTGGAAAAAAGTGCTGATGTTGAAGCTAAGATGCTTGAAGAATTACCTCCTGTAGAGGATGCTCTTTTGCATCATGCACAAGTAAAAAAACAAGATACAGAAAATCAGGATATCAAGATATTCAATAAAACCCACTTAAATGTTGATGATCCTGGGGTTAAAGCAGAAGAAGAAGGTGCATTTTTGTCAAAAAAGAAATTTCGTTTCTTTTAAATAAAGAAAGGTGTAGTGAATATTGTTCGCTAAAATTATTTTCTTATATTTGAAAAATGAAATTTGATTTTGTTGCAGAAGTGATTGGTTAAAAAATGTTTCTACATCAAAGATGTCTTGATAAAAAGCAAAGAAAGTGCAAACCAAGAATTGCGGTGGTTATGCATCGTCACTCTACATATACTGGTCGTTTGGGAAAATTTTTGCAACAAAGTGGTTTTGTGCTTGATATTTATCGCCCTCTTTTAGGACAAAAACTCCCCGATACATTGAAGCATTATGCTGGTGTTGTTATTTTAGGGGGACCGATGAGTGTGAATGACAAGGACGCCTATATTGGTGAAGAAATCGATTGGATTTCCCTATCGCTGAAAGAAAATAAACCTTTTTTGGGTATTTGTCTTGGCGCACAAATGCTAGCGCGGAATCTTGGGGGGCGTGTTGGTACAAGAAGTGATGGAACTGTTGAAGTTGGTTGGTATCCGCTAGAAGCAACCTCACAAGGAAAGGCATTAATGGATTGGCCAGAAATGGTTTATCATTTTCATGATGAAGGTATTTATGATTTACCTAAAGAGGTGGTGCTTTTGGCAACAGGACATACATATCCTACACAAGCATTCCGTTATGGAAAAAATGCATGGGGTTTGCAATTTCATGCCGAATTTACGCGTGCTATGATGCGGCGTTTAGTGGCTCGTTCGGCACACAAATTGACCGAAAAAGGTGCTCAGCCTGCTTCTGCACATTTGAAAGGTCGTTTGATCTATGATCACGCTTTGAGCCAATGGTTTGAAAATGCATTGCAACAGATTTTTTGTGTATCTGTTACATAGGCGTAAAAATTAAGAAATTTGTTCATCTAAGATAAGGAAAGTTTTAATTTTGTCTATGTTTTCTTACTTGGCATCACTGCGAAAAAGCCTTTCTTTGAGCACTTTGCTTGGTGGGCTCTTGTGTCTTATTCTGATACTTATTTATAGTTCACTCTGGTTTTTTTTTCACGTAAAATAGAGGACCATATTTCCAATCTATTCTCTAGGGCGTCCACTCATGATATGACGCTTGTGTGTGAGCATCTTAGCAAAAATGGTTATCCCTTACGTATTGGTGTTGTTTGTGATCAATTTCAGTTTGCTTGGCCTTTGCACGGGATTTCCTTATCAACGGAGCGTTTAACGGTTGGTGCACCAATTTATGCCCCTCATTTTGTAGAGTTTAATGTTCATTCCCCTACATCAATTGTTTTTGCTGGAAAAGCGCCTATCGCATCACATTGGCGCAATCTGGTGATTGAAACGGAGCCTTATTGGAGGACAGGCAAGATATTTAAGCTTATGGTTGAAGGGATTGAAATTTCTACTATCGCTTCATCTCTTGAAGAACAAAAATTTCAAAGAAAATTAGAACCACAAACGAAAAACAAAAAGGCAACACAAGAAAAGGCTGGAGAACAAGAAGCTTTGAAAGATGTTCCGGATGTGATTTTTCCTCCGTTAGATCAAAAAAATGTACCCCAAAAAATAACAGCAGAATTTTTGCGACTTGATCTTAAACATGAAAAAAATCATTTATCGGGGCATATTACTTTCGATGATTTTGATGCTTCTCTGTTTTTTGCACCTTATTTTATTGATTTTCCAAAAATTGATGGCAATTTGAAATGGATTTTCAATGATGTGGGTTATCTGTTTGAAAATGGAAAAGACATTTGGAAAAAGCGCTTATATAGGAAAAATGGACTTTTAGAGCACGGTGAATTGATTTTTCATACAGGGGGTGTATTGCGTGTTAGTGGACCTTTTTCCTTCGATAATGAAGGATATTTGACAGCAAATTTTGAGCTTGTCTTTGTTCGGCATATGGAGCTTCTTACGACTATGCAACGTTTGTTTCCCGAGCAAGCCAATAATCTGCAGACTTTATTTTTTGTTTTAGGTGTGATGCCTAAAAATGCAGATGGCAACCCTGTTCTCTCTTTGGTTATTAATCATGGATGGGCAAAATTAGGATTTTTAAAACTAGGACGTCTTGCACCGCTTTAAATCTAAGGTGAGTTTTAAAATTATGCCATCAATTCTGCTACTAAGATAAAGTACTTTTAAGTGCTATGTCTCGCAGTGCAGATGGAAAGCTTCATTCTTACTTTGGTGATTATCCTTGACTAGGAAAATGATGGCTTTTAAAACTTGATTATCTTGCTCTCTTTTCAATCTGAGGTATATTTTAAAGTTGTGCAATCATACCTGCTGCGAAGGTAAAGCGGGAAATATTGAGATCATTTTCAATAAGAGCACCAATGCGATTTGTTACATTATGAATTTGATCTTCTTTTGTCTTACTCCAAGCTGCGAAGGAATTCTCTTTCGCGCCATAATTTTTTAGGATTTTCAGAACAATTTTGCGTAAACTTTCAGCAATATTTTCTTTAGCTTGGCTTAAGGCCATACTATCATAATAATCAAGGACAGGAATTGTGCGACTTGCTTCATTAATGCGATTTATACGAATAATTTGCGCAAGTGAGAAATAGATCTCTGCTGTTTTAATAAGGTCGCTGTTGCTTTGTTTTGCAATCAAAGAAATGTCACAAATTATGGGAGCTGCATCCAAGAGAGCTAATTGCTTTGCTAAAGTCTTTGGTGCACCTTCTTCACTATAATGATTTGTTTTTTCTTTAATTTTTTGATTGATATCTTTATCATTGGAATGTGTCAGCAGTTCTTCAAGAACAGTACGGGCTTGCTTTATTGTTTTTACAAGTTCTTCTAATGGAATCGAGAGATCCATATTACGCAAGCCCCAATTTGTTGTTTCAAAAAGCATTGACGTAATGGCTGCGTAAAATTTGTTTTGAACAAGACCTGGTATTTTATTATCAAGTTTATCAATTTGATCAGACAATTGGGGTATTTCAAAGCCATCACACAATGTGATGAAAACACGAATGATATTTTCAACCTTTTGTTCAGTGGCATCTTGGAGTCGACTCACAAAAGTAGTCCCTCCACGATTCACAATATCGTTGGCAATGAGGGTGGCAATAATATGACGACGCAATTGGTGGTTAATGATTTCTTTTTCAAAACTTGTCTGAATTTGCGTGGGGAAATAGTGTAATAAGATTTTGTCAAAATAACTTTCATCAACAATGGCACTATGGGCGATTTCTTCTTTGAGGGTTAGCTTTGCATATGCCAAAATGACAGCGAGTTCTGGACGTATCAGTCCTTGACCTTGTGTTATTCTTTGCCGCAAAATTTGTTCATCAGGGAGAATTTCAACTCGGCGATCGAGAAGTTTCTTCTGTTCCAAATCATGCATAAAACGTATTTGATAAGGTAAATCTGCAACGCTTTGGCTTTCAGCTAGAGAAAGAGCAAGGGGTTGTAGATAATTGTTGCGTAGGACTAATTGTTCAACTTGGGGAGTCATTTTTTTTAAGAGTTCATTACGTGCTTCGCGGGTGAGTGTTTTTGTACGAAGCGCTGACGCTAAAACAATTTTGATATTGACTTCAACATCTGAACAATTAACACCTGCAGAGTTATCAATAGCGTCTGTATTGCATCGCCCACCATTTAAGACATATTCAATACGACCGCGTTGTGTGACACCAAGATTGGCTCCTTCACCAATAACTTTTGCACGAACTTGATCACCCGTAATGCGGAGTGCATCATTTGCACGATCCCCTACTTGTGCATCCGTTTCTGTTGTTGCACGGATGTAAGTACCAATGCCGCCAAACCATAAAAGATCAACAGGTGCTTTGAGAAGAGCAGAGATAATTTCAAAGGGGGTTCCTGTTTGTTTTTCAAAACCAATCGCTTGCGCGGCTTCGGGTGAGAGAGTAATGGTTTTCATTGTCCGTGAGAAAATACCACCACCCTTTGATAATTTTGTTTGATCGTAATCCTGCCAACTTGAACGAGGAAGTTGAAAGAGACGCATACGTTCTGCATAGCTTTCACTTATGTTTGGATTTGGGTCGATAAAGATATCGCGGTGATCAAAGGCAGCAATAAGTTTTGTTTGTTTGGAAAGAAGCATTCCATTGCCAAAAACATCACCAGACATATCACCAACACCAATACAGGTGAAGGGGGTTGTTTGAATATCGTGATTAAAGGATTCTCGAAAATGTCTTTTAACGGCTTCCCACGCACCTTTCGCTGTAATCCCAATGGCTTTGTGGTCATAACCTGCTGAACCTCCAGATGCAAAAGCATCATCAAGCCAAAAGTGATTTGCTTGGCTAATGGTGTTAGCTGTATCAGAAAATGTTGCTGTGCCTTTGTCGGCAGCAACAACAAAATAAGGATCATGATCATCATGACAAATGATATTGTGAGGAGCGCTTATTTCGCCGTTAACCAGATTGTCGGTGATAGAAAGCAAAGCTGTGATAAAGTCAATATAAGCTTGTCGTGCAGCTTCTATTATGACAGCACGATCATTCGTTTGAGGAAGGTGATGAGGATAAAATCCACCTTTTGCTCCAACAGGGACGATGACAGCATTTTTAACTTGTTGGGCTTTGACTAAGCTCAAAACTTCAGTGCGATAATCGAGTGCACGATCAGACCAACGGATTCCGCCGCGGGCAATAGGACCAAAACGCAAATGAACCCCTTCAACTTCTGGTCCATAAACAAAAATCTCTCTATAGGGGCGCGGTTCAGGTAAGCCTTCAATTTGGCGAGGATCTAGCTTGGTTGCTAAAATACGTCGTGGATCACCATTTTCTAGAGGAGTAAAGGCATTGCTTCGTAAACTCGCATCGATAAGATTACGATAACGACGTAAGATGAGATCATCATCTAAACCGGATACTTTCTGTAATTTTTCTTCAATGCGTTGTTGAATAATCTGTTGATTCTTTTCTCGCTCTTTTTCTGTATGGCTTTGATGAAATTTCAAATGAAACAAAGCATAAAGATCTTGTGTAATATCAGGGTAAGCGTTTAAAGTTTGAGCAACGCGGTCTTGGGAATAAGGAATTCCAGCTTGTTGGAGATAACGTCCATAATGGCGCAAAATGACAATTTCTCGCCAATTAAGCTCAGCTGTCTGAGTTAAAGCATTAAAGGCATCATTATCCGCATTTTGCGACCAAATGGCTTCGAATGTTTCGGCATGCTTTTGACTGTTTTTATCAAAATCGATACAAAGTTGGAAAGCGCTTTCCAGTTGCATATCATGAAGATACACAGAGTGTCCGTTGCCATCTGGTAATTCAAGCGTTTGTTCAGTAATGACCCGAAAACCCATATTTTCAAGAAGGGGTACACGTTTAGAAAGGGCAAGAGCTTCGTGGCGGTGAAAAAGCCGGAGAGAAATATTTCGTTTGTCTTTGTTGTGTGCATGATAAAAAGTAACAAAAAGAGGTTTTTTATCATTAAGGCTTAAAATATGTCCCGCGTCTTCAATGGCGTCTTCAGTTGAAAATAAATCACGATAGCTATTGGGAAATTGGCTCGCCAAACGCGTTTGCTGATCTGTCGCTTTGCGGGTTTGAGCTATGGTTTGAACACTGTCTTCCCAACTTTGTGCTATGGAACGAACGTTTTTTTCAAGTGTCATGCGTTCGATGACAGGCGCGCTTTCGCTTCCTTTGCGATGGATGATATAATGAACACGGATAAGTGTGCTTTCTAAAAAGAGTGGATAGGATTCAAAAAAATCACCTTGGTAGGTTTCGACAAAATATTCGCCAATTTTTTCGCGAATGTTGCTGCTGTATTGATCACGGGGCACATAGACAAGTATAGAAACAAAGCGTCCAAAAGAATCCGTATGGGCAAGCACCCGTAAACGGGGGCGTTCATCTAATTGCAGAATAAGTTTGGCATTTTCTGTTAATGTATCAACGTCGGAACGAAACATTTCATCTCTGGGATAGGTTTCTAAAACACTAATGAGTGCTTTTCCAGAATAGTCAGTGCGACTGTGTCCAAGGCGTTGAATGATGATTTTGGCTTTTTCTTTTAAGAAAGGGATTTGCAAAATAGAGTGTGTATAAGCTGAGGAGGTGAACAATCCTACAATGCGCAATTCTCCACATAGCTTGTCTTCTTTATCAAAGATTTTAAGACCAATATAATCGAGCCAAACAGGGCGGTGAATTCTTGAACGACTGTTTGCTTTTGTGACAATAAGCAAATTATCACTTTCCATAAAGGATAAAATTTCTTGGGGAGGTTCTTCTACACGTGCATCACCGATAATACGGATAGAGGCATCTGTAAGAATACCAAGTTCAACATCGCTGGCTATAAAGGCTTTTGTAGGTTCTTGGTTTTTGATGAAGTGATAAGTGCGCATACCAAGGAAGATGAAATTATTGTCCATCAACCAGTGAAGAAACTCTATGGCTTTTTCACCCTCTTGTTTATAATGTTGTGGGAGGTTTGTTTGATAAATATGAATATGCTTTTCAACCTCTTTAAGCATAGGCTTCCAGTCTTGTACCGCTGCATTAACCTGTTCAAGAACGAGGGTAAGTTCTTCTTTGAGTGTTTGTCTTTGTTGTTCGTTTAAGAACTCGATATGAATTTGCATCAGGCTGATGCGTTGTCCAGAGGCGCAATCAAGTACGGGATGTGCAATCAAATAAATGTGGTTTTTGTTCTGATTAAAGACATTTAAAATAGAATCGAGCAAGAAAGGCTTGTTATCGTTTACAAGGGTAATAACAGTTATAGGTTTATTGTTACGTGTTAAGTTTTGTTCAAAGCAGATGATCGTTTTTCCTGCTTGATGGCGATTGAAAGCTTCAACAGCAGTGGTGGCGGCTTTTTGAAGTTCTTCGTCTACATAACAGACGATATCTTCTTTATCGGTATGAGCAAAAAGGATTTGTTCTATTTCATTTTGATTGTTTTTTGTTTCTGCTGCTTTTTGTTGTAACACGATAATCTTCCCTTTTTGCTTTTAGGGTCTTTTCTTCATGGAAATAGACCATTATATCATCTTTTCCACTGTAACATCTTCTGCCCAAAGAGAATAGTTATTTATTCTGAGAAAGTCTGAAAAAGGGTAAACTTGTTTCTTCTATTGTACAGTAATAATCTTTTATCTTAAGGGAATAATTATGCATAGATGAAAGGATATTTTTAGTATTTTTCTATGTTAAGAATTTGTTTTGCACAATAGATATAATGAAAGTAAGTAAAGAATGACGCGTTTACCAGAAAGACTTTTAAGCGGTTACCAAACTTTTATAAAAAATCACTTTTCATATAAAAGGACGCATTATCAACAATTGGCGCTTGAAGGGCAGAAACCTGAAGTTTTGGTCATTGCGTGTTGTGATTCGCGGGCAGTACCAGAAACGATTTTTGATGCCAAACCTGGTGAAATTTTTACACTGCGCAATGTAGCAAATTTGGTCCCCCCTTTTTCTCCTGATAACCAATATCATGCAACATCTGCAGCTCTTGAATATGCTGTAAAATTGCTTGAAGTTAAGCATATTGTTGTTTTTGGTCATGCTCATTGTGGAGGGGTGAGTACTGCTCTTAAAGAGACGTACAAGTCTTTATCATCAAAAGACTTTATTGGTCAGTGGATCGATCTTTTGGCACCAGCTGCACAAACGGTTGTAAGTAATAAATCTCTAACTATGTTAGAACAGCAGATCGCATTAGAGCAGCTTTCTATTCATCATTCGTTAAAAAATTTAGAGACATTTCCGTGGATAAAGACGCGCAAAGATCAGGGTGTTTTGACATTACACGGGGTTTGGTTCGATATTTCAAGCGGTGAATTGTGGAGTATAGAACAAGAAACAGGTTGTTTTGTGCGTGTTGAGGTTGGGTAATTTTGAAGTGTAACATTCTCTTTCTTTCATAAAATAACTTTAAAAGTGAAGCTATTATATGATAAATCTTGACAAAGGTAGGGTTTTATTGTTTGAAAGAACAAGCTTTCAGTGACCAAATTAATTTTGGAGCAACCGACTGAGACCCCAATTCTGAGGGTATAAAGAGATCTCAGAGGTCAACATCCGACGGCGCGGTGCGTTCTCGGATGTCATTTTGGTTCGTTTGTTATGCAGTCCTGTTTGTTATGCAGCAATGAGGTAGAGAATGTTTGAATCCTTACAAGAGCGGCTTGGTTCCATACTGTCTCATTTGACAGGGCGTGGAGCTTTGTCGGATCAGGATGTAGTAGAAGCGTTGCGCGAAATTCGTCGTGCTTTGTTAGAAGCCGATGTTGCACTTGATGTCGCACGTTCTTTTACCGATAGGGTTCGTGAAAAAGCTGTTGGGGCCGAAATTGTTAAATCAATTAAACCGGGCCAAATGGTTGTTAAAATTGTTCATGACGAATTGGTTAATGTCCTTGGAAATGAAGGCGTTCTGAGTGATTTAAATGCGCCGGCACCTGTTGTTATCATGATGATTGGTTTGCAAGGTTCCGGAAAAACAACAACGACAGCAAAACTCGCAAAGCGGTTAACTGACAAAAATAATAAAAAAGTTCTCATGGCGTCATTAGATACACGCCGTCCTGCAGCGCAAGAGCAACTGCGCCAGTTAGGAGAGCAGGCAGAACTTGCAAGTTTGCCTATTATTACGGGGCAGTCTCCTGTTGATATTACGTCACGTGCTGTACAGGCAGCAAAATTGGGTGGTTATGATGTGCTGATTCTTGATACAGCGGGACGTAACCATATTGATGAAGCTTTAATGCTCGAATTGGCTGAAATTAAAGCGTGTTCCCTGCCTCATGAAATTATGTTGGTTGCTGATAGTCTTACGGGTCAAGATGCTGTTCATCTTGCACGCTCTTTTGATGAGCGGGTGGGAATTACAGGTATTATTTTAACACGTATGGATAGTGATGGTCGCGGTGGTGCTGCTCTTTCAATGCGTGCCGTGACTGGAAAACCGATTAAAGCAATTGGAATCGGTGAAAAAATAGAGGCTTTAGAGGAGTTTCATCCTCGTCGTATTGCCGATCGTATTCTTGGAATGGGCGATATTGTTTCTTTGGTTGAAAAAGCTGCGGAAACAATGGATCATGAAAAGGCGGCTGCTTTTGCAAAAAAAATGCAGGCAGGAAAATTTGATCTTAATGACCTTGCAGAACAATTGCAGAAAATGAAAAAACTGGGTGGAATGGGCGGTATTATGGGAATGCTACCGGGTTTAGGGAAGGTAAAAGATCAAATTGCTGCGGCGGGACTTGATGACCGTTTGTTTAATCGTCAATTGGCTATTATTTCGTCCATGACACCTTTAGAGCGCGCTAATCCTGAAATTTTGAAACATAGCCGTAAACAACGAATTGCTAAAGGATCTGGTACAAGTGCTGCGGATATTAATAAGCTTTTGAAAATGCATCGCCAAATGGCTGATATGGTCAAAGCTATAGGGGGTAAAGGCAAGGGTGGTTTGATGGGGAAAATGTTTGGGGCACTTGGTTCTAAAATGGGATTTGGTGGTATGGGAGCTGTTGGTGGGGATTCTGCAGCACTACCTGATTTATCGGGATTCGATTCAAAGCAATTTTCAGTACTTCAAAAACAAATTGAAGGTGGTAATGGGGGCAAGGTCTTACCTGGTCTTCCAGGGCGTGGACTTACATTTCCTGGTCTTTCCAATGGTAGTGCCGATAGGGGAAATTTTCCTCAGCATCCCAAGAAAAAATAAGATGCAAAGAGGGAAGGAAATATAATGCAGGAAAAAATGTTGGATGAATTAGCGCATTTGCGGGCATCCATTGATAATTTTGATGCAGCGTTGATTCATATTTTGGCGGAGCGGTTTCGCTGTACAAAAGCCGTTGGGTACTTAAAAGCCCGTTATGATTTGCCTGCAGTGGATCCCCAGCGTGAGCAGAGCCAAGTTGCGCGGTTGCGACAATTGGCGAAAGAGAGTCATTTCGATCCCGATTTTGCTGAAAGATTTTTGAAGTTTGTTATTAAAGAGGTTGTACGTCAGCATGAAATTATTGCTGAAGGACAAAGAAGTGAATCAATTTAAACGAAAGCCAGGACTGACAATAGGAGATAAAATATGGCATTAAAAATTCGTTTGTCCCGTGGAGGTTCAAAAAAACGTCCTTACTATCATATTGTTGTTGCGGATGTTCGTAGTCCGCGCGATGGGCGTTTTCTTGAACGTGTTGGTGCATGGGATCCAATGTTGCCTAAAGATGGACCGCGTGTAAAACTTGATGAAGAACGTATCCAATATTGGCTTGGCCAAGGGGCGCAGCCAACAGATCGCGTTTTACGGTTTTTAGATGCAGCTGGCTTAAAAAAGCGTCCAGCGCGCAATAATCCACGCAAAGGTGAGCCTGGTAAAAAAGCACAAGAACGTATAGCTGCTGCAAAGCAAGCTGCTGAAGAAGCTGCTGCTGCAGGAGCAGAAGAAGCGTGATAATTGAAAATATATCAATTGTAGCCTTTAAAAGCTTTTATAAAGAAGAACGATTATTATCCGTTTTTGTTTATCAAAAACGGAACTTCTTTAAGGGGCGATTGATTTTTTTAAAAATCAATCGTGCGGCCTTTAATTTCCCAGTCTCCATAACGTGAAGGGTCTTTGCCGCCGCGTCCACCAGTTTCTAAAGGTTTTTTTTCATGGATTTCATTTTTGCGTCTTTCTTCAGCTTCGTTTAAGGCGCGTTGTGCTGCGGCACAAAGGGATTGCTGTTTATCAACTATTGCGTTTTGTTTGTTTTTTTGCTCGTCTTTTTTAGCCATTTTATCCCTATTCCTTGAAGAAGCAGAAAGAAAACCCCATCATATAATATAAATTGATTTTTATCATGGAGTTTTTGAGTAATGAACATAATGCGTACAGCTATGCTTTTGGCTTTTATGACCGCTCTTTTTATGGGAGTTGGTTATCTTGTTGGGGGGGGCGGGGGTATGATCATTGCGCTCTTGATGGCAAGCGGTTTAAATTTTTTTTCTTATTGGAATTCGGATAAAATTGTTTTACGCATGTATGGTGCGCGTGAAGTTGATCAGAATTCATCACCGATTTATTATAAAATTGTAAGCGATTTGGCTAGGAGAGCTTCTCTTCCTCAACCAAAAGTTTATGTTATTGAGAGTGCACAGCCAAATGCTTTTGCGACAGGACGCAATCCTCAAAATGCGGCCGTTGCTGCAAGTACTGGATTGTTGGAGAAGTTGAGTGCAGAGGAAATTGCCGGTGTTATGGCACACGAGCTAGCACATATTGAACATCGTGATACCTTAACAATGACCTTGACTGCAACGATTGCCGGAGCGATTTCGATGCTTGGTAATTTTGCTTTTTTTATGGGCGGGCAGCGTCATTCTTCAGAACATTCTCATGGTGGAGGGCTTGGCAGTATTATAGCTCTGCTTGTGGCGCCTTTTGCAGCAATGCTGGTGCAAATGGCGATTAGTCGCACGCGTGAATATGCTGCTGATCGTCGCGGGGCTGAAATATGTGGAAATCCATTATGGTTAGCTTCGGCATTGCGTAAAATTGCCGATAGTGGACGAGGAATCTATAATGAAGAAGCGGAGCATAATCCAGCAACAGCGCATATGTTTATTATTAATCCCTTGAGTGGTGAAGGAGCTGATAGCCTTTTTTCTACCCATCCGGCAACGGCAAATCGCATTGCTGCTCTTTATAGGCAAGCGGAAGAAATGAAGGAAAAAATAGTTAAAGATATGGGATGGAATGGAGAAGGTGATTTGCAGGAAAAAAGCACGGGATTAGATTATGGGTATCTGAATCGTGGTGCTGAAACCCATCTATCAAGTGATCGTGAAAATAATGGCTTTCAACGCGTTACAAAGCGTCCTTCTTGGCTTCGTTATAAAGATACAAAGAAATTTTGATCATAGAGTTCTGGGGGAAACAAAGGTGTAAGGGTATTGATTTGAAACACAAGAAAGCGGGGTATGTGTCCGAAAGAAATGTTCCTGGATTAGCTGTTCGGCAGGTATGTGTTCGTCTCTTGGGAGCGGTGCTTGATAAGAAGGCGTCTCTTGCTGGTTTAACAGATAATGAACATGGGCATCCACAATATTTAGGGCTTTCACAACGAGATCGCTCGTTGTGTCGTGCTATTTTGACAGTGGCTTTGCGTCATCGAGGGCAGATTACAGCTGCTTTATCACGTTTTTTGATGCGGACTTTGCCTGCGCAAGCACTTGCACTTCAGCATCTTTTGCATGTTAGTGTGGCGCAAATTCTCTACCTTGATATCCCTGATCACGCTACTCTTGATTTAGCTGTACGTGTAGCCAAAATTGATCCGCGTATGCGCCGTTTTTCAGGAATGGTAAATGCTCTTTTGCACAATGTCGCGCGTGAGGCGGTGTTGTTGCGCCAACAAGTTTCTACCATGAAAGGGATTCCTGCGTGGTTTTCGCAGCTTTTGGTTTCAACTTACGGAAAAGAAAAAGCGAATCAAATTTTGGCTGTTCAAAGTACGCCGCCGCCCTTCGATTTGACCGTTAAATCCGATAGTGTTGGGTGGGCTAAACGGCTTGATGGTGTTGTTTTGCCTAATGGTTCCGTTCGGTTAAACCGTTTGGATTGTTCTGTTACTGATTTACCAGGTTATACAGAGGGGGCTTGGTGGGTGCAGGATTTTGCTGCGGCGTTGCCTGCTTATTTACTTGGGGATATTCAAGGGAAAAATGTTGCGGATCTTTGTGCAAGTCCTGGTGGAAAAACAGCACAATTGGCTTTGCAAGGGGCTAAGGTGACAGCAGTCGATCTGTCTGCTAATCGGGTAGCGCGTTTAAAAGCAAATATGGAGCGGCTTCATTTTACAGTTCGCACGTGGTTGGGGGATATGAGAGATTTTCATCCCCAACAGCTTTTTGATGCTGTTCTTCTTGATGCCCCCTGTTCTTCTACTGGAACAATACGCCGTCATCCAGATATTTTATGGACGAAATCAATGAACGATATCGCCAAATTGGCGGCATTGCAATATGATTTGCTTGTCGCGGCAATTGCTTTGGTGAAAAAGGGAGGACTTATTGTTTTTTCCAATTGTTCCCTAGCAAAAGAAGAAGGTGAAGATCTCATTGAGAAAATTTTATCGGAACGGGATGATGTTGTTTTAGAACCTATTTGCGCAGAGGAAATGGGCGCAATGGCGCATTTGCTCTCTGTTAAAGGGACTTTGCGAACAACACCTGCTGATTCTTGTCAGCAAAATTTTGACGCTGAAAAAAACCTATTTTTAGGAATGGATGGTTTTTTTGCGGCACGCCTGCGGAAAGTGGCTTAATTAATGGTTCATTTACTAAAATGGCCGAAATTGTACGCGATTCGGTACGTACGGAGTTGAAATTGTGGCGGTCGCAGTAAAAGGTTATCAGGTAAAGGCGTCGGACTTTGGGTATAGGGTACACCAATTGATACGGCGTTTATCCGTTGGTCCTCTGTTTCGTTGGCGGTTTTCGGGGTTTCGTCCCCATAAAATTTTAGCGCATCCCATTGATTTGCATCTAGCTGATCCGGTGATGGCGCATGAATTTTATCACGGTCGTTTTGCTTTTGCTGGTCATGTTGTTCATGCTGGCGCTGTTTCACCTTTTGCGTTGGTTCCACCAACGCCTGAATGGGAGGAAGCGCTTCATGACTTTCATTGGTTGCGACATATGGCGGCAGCGGAGAGTGATTTGGCTGTAGCACATGCGCGTTCTCTCTTAGAAGATTGGCTTGATCATGGTGGAAAAAAAGTCAAGGGGCTTGCTTGGAGTAGACCGGTTGTGGCACGGCGTTTAATTTCGTGGATTTGCCATTCAAAAATGTTGTTGCAAGGGGCAAGTGAACGGTTTGAAAAACGCTTTTTGCGTGCACTTGGTTTTCAGTTTCGTTATTTGCGCACAACGATTTATAGTATGGAAAGCGATGATCAACGTTTACAAGCCGCTGCCGCTTTGACATTTGCCTCTCTTGCTTTGCCTGTTTCTGCGGCAATAAAAAAGAAGGTGCAGACTTTTCTTATAAAGGAGCTTTCACACCAGATTTTGATTGATGGTGGTCATATATCACGTAGTCCTGCTATTTTGCTCGACTTGTTATCGGATTTATTGTCGTTACGTCATCTGTTTGTGAAGATTCATGAAACAGCACCGCGTATTCTCATTGATTCTGTTGAGCGTATGTTGCCGGCATTACGGTTTTTTATCCACGAAGACCAAACATTGGCGCATTTTAATGGAGTTGGACCACTTGTTTCTGAACGCTTATCAACTGTTTTAGAACTTGATGAAACAGCCGGGTATCCTTTTAGCTATGCACGTTATTCAGGGTTTCAACGTTTACAAGCGCATCAGACGACAGTGCTTGCAGATACAGGAAAATTTCCCCCACGTTCTGTTGCGCAACATGCTAGTTCGGGATGTTTGTCGTTTGAAATGTCTTCACGAGGAAGCCGCTTTATTATTAATACAGGCGTTAATCCTTATGGGCGTGAAGAATATCGACATTTAGGACGTGTGACTGCAGCACATTCAACGGCAACAGTTAATGATTGTTCGGTAGGTGTTTTTCATAAAAAAGGGAAACGAGATGCTTCACTTTTGCTTAACGGACCAACGGATGTCAAAGTCCGTCGTCTAGAGGATGCAGAGAAAACGGGTTTTATTGCAAGCCATGATGGCTATGTAAAACCTTTTAATCTCATTCATGAGCGTGGTCTTATTTTAGCAACAAATGGAACAATGATCGAGGGTTTTGATCGCTTTTTTACACCACCCAAGGGGCTTTCAAAAAGACATCAAGTAGATCAAAATGAGCAGAATAATGTTGCTGTAAGATTTCATCTTCATCCACACATTGAAGTAAACTATGATGGTAGTGGTGTGCGTTTAGCTGCTAAAGACGGACAGGAGTGGTATTTTATGTCACCTGACGCTGATATTTTTCTTGAGGACTCGATTGATTTTGCTGAATCTACAGGTCCGCAACGCACACAACAGATCGTTTTGTATTTCCGTCCTGCACTTCAAGAAAAAGTTCGTTGGCGTTTTACATGTTGTTAATGAAAGCAATGATGGGATTCTTTACACGAATAAAAATAAAATCATTCTTTGTGCGTTAAAAAATATATTCTTTTCTTTTAGTGTATTTTGATAAAGGCATGTGCTATAAAGATTAAGGGCGTTTTTCTCGAATTATCACCGTTTTTATTTTTAGGATTCCTCTTATGGGTATTGTTGCAAAAAGTTTTCCCATACCTGATCTTCATCGGGTTCGTCGTGCTCTTCTTTCCGTATCAGATAAAACAGGTTTGGTTACATTTGCACAAGCTCTTCATTCTTATGGTGTTGAATTGATTTCAACAGGAGGAACAGCGAAAGCTTTAATGGCTGCGGGGTTAGCTGTCAAAGATGTTGCAGAAATTACAGGATTTCCAGAAATAATGGATGGGCGTGTTAAAACTCTTCATCCTTTGGTTCATGGCGCTCTGTTAGGTGTAAGACAGGACCCTAGCCATAGGGAAGCTATGGAAAAGCATGGTATCCATGAAATCGATCTTCTGGTGGTTAATCTTTATCCTTTTGAAGAAACTTCTCAATCTGGAGTTGATAGACAAACAATCATTGAAAATATTGATATTGGTGGACCGGCAATGATTCGTGCGGCAGCAAAAAATCATGCCTATACTGGTGTTATTACAGCAGTGAGTGATTATGATGCTGTCCTTGCGGAATTAAAGACGCATGATGGATGTTTAAGCTTGTCTATGCGACGTCAGTTAGCAATGCGCGCTTATGCACATACAGCTGCTTATGATGCAGCGGTAGCGGCGTGGTTTGCACAGGATTTAAAAGTTGAAACGCCATCATGGCAAAGTTTTTCGGGTCATCTTGAAAGTGTCATGCGTTATGGAGAAAATCCACATCAACAGGCGGCATTTTATCGCAGTCGTGAGAAACGTTTTGGTGTTGCAACAGCTAAACTTTTGCAAGGCAAAGAACTCTCTTATAACAATATGAATGATACAGATGCGGCATTCGAACTGGTAGCAGAATTTGATCCTCAAAAAACTGCTGCTGTTGCTCTTATTAAACATGCAAATCCTTGTGGTGTTGCAGAAGGACAGAGTTTGAAAGAGGCTTATTTGAAAGCTCTTCTGTGTGATAATGTCTCGGCGTTTGGTGGAATTGTTGCGTTAAATCAAACCCTTGATGAAGAATGTGCAGAAGAGATTGTCAAAATTTTCACGGAAGTGATTATTGCTCCTGATGCGACAATGGCGGCACGTGAAATTATTGCTAGGAAGAAAAACCTTCGTTTGTTGGTAACTGGGGGTGTGCCTGATCCACGTTGTAAAGGTCTTATTGCTAAAACGCTTGCCGGTGGCATGTTAGTACAGTCGCGTGATAATATGGTGGTTGATGATCTCAAACTGCAAGTGGTGACAAAGCGAGAACCAATTCCAGAGGAAATGCGTGATCTTCAATTTGCTTTTCGGGTGGTGAAACACGTGAAGTCAAATGCTATTGTTTATGCAAAAAATAGCGCAACTGTTGGGATTGGGGCCGGCCAAATGAGCCGTGTTGATTCTGCGAGAATTGCTGCGCGTAAAGCTGAAGAAAGTGCTCAAAGAGCAGGCTTAACAGAATCTTCTGCAAAAGGGTCTGTGGTTGCATCAGATGCATTTTTTCCTTTTGCAGATGGTCTCTTGGCAGCTGTTGAAGCTGGTGCAACAGCGGTTATTCAACCGGGTGGATCAATGCGTGATGAAGAAGTTATTGCAGCAGCTGATGCACATGGTTTAGCCATGGTTTTTACAGGTGTGCGGCATTTTCGCCATTAATATTTTGCATCTTGCCTTTTTGAATAAGAAAAGTTTCTCATGTGATAAACGCATATCTGTTATGTCGTTATAGCACAACTCTTTTTTGTAATTTGCTCTACCTTATCGCTTAGGGGAGAACTATATTAAAGGTTGAGTAATATGAGTATTCTACGTTCTTATAGTAATTGGCGTCGTTATCGGCGGACAGTTAATGCGTTGAGTCATCTTTCAGCAGATGAGCTGAATGACCTTGGTATTTACCGTGGCAATATTAATTCAGTTGCGCGGTATTATTCACGCAAGTCTTTTTAAAATTTGCTTTCTCAAATTTTTTTGTGAGAGCATTTAAGAGGCTACTTTGTGAGAGGAGGGAGAAGAATTTGTAATTGAGCATTTTTTCTTCATTTTAGGTATATTAAGAAAGAGCATCTGTAAGAGGGGCATTTGTCTGTTTACAGTTCGCGGTTTTTTTAAGAAATATTTCTCAATGCTTTCAAGTTCTTTATTTTACGAAAAGCCCGTGAATGGTGTAAGGCGAGAGCTATGCGGTGCCATCATCTTTACGTTTATGATGCATGCAAGTCGGTAGCGTCATTCTATATTCTGTTTTTTAGCTCCAATATTACAATAATCCTTGCATTAAGGCGGGATTCAGGTAGTTCAGAGGATGCATTTTCCTCCTTATCTCAAAACTTTTTTATCTCATGCTAACTTTGCTTGTGATGTGCAAGCAAGGGATTTATCTTGACGCAATATGAGAGCATTTGAGGTGAAGAAATCTTACAATATTCAGGGCTATGACAGAAGTTTAAAACGATGATTTATCTTTATAAAATAAATTAATGCGTTGACAATAATTTCTATCATACGCTGTTTTTGAGAAAGAAAGTACAGTGGCGTATGAAATTCTCGATAAATAGAGTGAAGATATGCTCTGGTATGAAACGTATGCTTTTTTGAAGACTGAATATCAGCCGTTCTCATCAACGTGTATATTTGCCTCCTATAAAAGCACTCACTCAAAAATCAATAGTAAGATGTTGCTTTTGAAAAAGATGCGCATCGAAAAGTCATTTAACTACACATGCTTCATGAGGTGGAGATTTTGTTTTGTATCTTTTTTAGCTTTTTTGTCGTAGCAGAAAAAGAAAGCCCCCTAAGACACCAGCAGCTAAGGTAAACCACGTAAGAGCATAGACAAGGTGATTATTTCGGAAGTGTACAACAGTTAAGCCCGCAATGGGTAAGCTTTTTTGCGGAGCTGTTTTTTTTCCGGCGTCAATAAAATAAGGGGCAACGCTGGATAAACCAAGTTTTTGTGCCATAGCCGGAAGATCGCGTGTATACCACAAATTAGTATCCGGATTGTTTTTGCGTGGAAAGAATCCATTTTTTTCGCTCATCCGTAACAAACCTATAACCGTGGTTTGTTCGGTGTTTTTCGCAGAATATTGTTGAGGAGAGGCATCTGTATGTGATTGCTCTGCGTTTTGAAAGTTTTGGCGCGCATCCATGGGGATAAAACCGCGATTCACAAAGGTTAGGGTATTGTCGGCTGTTTGTAGAGGGGTTAAAACCCAGTAGCCCGTGGTATTTTGAGCAACAGCAGTGACAAAAATATTTTTATCTGTCAGAAACTTTCCTGTAATGACGACAGGGCGATACTCATCTTTCTCAAAAGTAACGTCTCTCCATTGATTTTGCGGTGGTGCTTTGATGGGAGGCAAGTGAACGCGTTGATTGGCACTGGTGATAAGATTTGTTTTCCAGTTTAATCGTTGTATTTGCCATACACCTAGTGCGCTAAAGAGAAGGAAAAAGCACGTCAATAAAAAGCCAAAGAGAAATGAAGAAAAGCGGATATGCTTTTCTTGAAGCTCTGTCATGGATGAAACTGTTTTATTCATGATTAACACTTCCCCTTTTAGAATGATAAGCATCCTTTTAGCACTATTGGGCGTTAAAAAAAATATTTTGTACGTTTTTTATGGAAAATCATGCAAAAATTCGCTTACAAGAGACGCAAAAGGTTCTATAAAAGACTTGACCTTTTGTTGTCGACACCCTATTAGAAACATACTTTCTCAATAATGTCCGTTTAAGGGAGCTCTTTGCGTTGTTCTGTTTTTTCGGCTGTTGAGATTGAAGAGTTTCTTAGAGTTTAAAGGTGAAGTTTATGTCTCGTGCCTGCGAATTGACAGGGAAAACAGTTCTTTATGGTAATAATGTGAGCCATGCGAACAATAAAACCCGTCGTCGTTTTTTACCAAATCTTTGTAATGTGACACTGATTTCTGAGGTGTTACAGCAAAGTTATCGCTTGCGCGTTTCGGCAAGTGCTTTGCGTTCTGTTGAGCATCGCGGTGGCCTTGATAGCTTTTTGATCAAAGCCAATGATAAAGAATTGTCGCAACGTGCGCGTTTGTTAAAACGCCAAATTATTAAGAAAAAAGCTGAACATGCGGCTGAGAAAGCAGCCTAATTCTCTTTGGTTTATTAACAGAGTTGGATCAACTCCTCCTTATGCTAAGGATGCGTTGTTCTTTTGGCTTTTTACTTATTTGATCGCTGTATTTTATTGGTTCCATATCCCAGGTTAAAAAAAATGTCTTCAGCGTCCGATCTTTTATTCCCACAGAAAGAGAGAAACTTTATTGCTTTCTCTATCTTTGCCATGTGCCTTACTGTGGCTGCTTCTAATATTTTGGTTCAGTACCCTGTCTATTGGTTTGATTTGAATGAATTGTTGACCTATGGTGCTTTTACGTATCCGATCGCTTTTCTGATCAATGATTTGACCAATCGTTTTTATGGTCCAGCAGCCGCACGGCGTGTGGTTTATGCTGGTTTTTGTTCTGGTGTTTGTGTTTCTTGGATTTTGGCAGCACCGCGCCTTGCAATTGCTTCTAGTTTAGCATTCTTATTTGGACAGCTTCTCGATATTGTTGTTTTTACTCCTTTGCGGCGTAAAGCATGGTGGAAAGCGCCTTTAGCAGCGGCATTGGTTGGTTCAGCTCTGGATACGGTTTTATTTTTTTCTCTTGCTTTTTGTAGCCTTTTTACCTTTATCGATCAGATGACGGGTTATGCGAATAGTTCGCTCTTTGGGAGTGTGTTTTTCTTCGAGCTTGAAGTTCCAGTTTGGCTCTCACTTGCTTTTGGTGATTTTTCAATAAAAATTATTATGAGTTTTTTGATGCTCATCCCTTATGGAACAATTCTTAAAGCTATGAGACGTCCGCTTTATAAAAGTCATGCAAAAGATTAATACTTCTTCGTTGAGGGCGAGTAAAAACCTTTATCTTTTTATTTTTGCAGATGAAAAGATTGCATGTTGTGTCTTTTGTGAAAACAGCATTTTAGGGTCATATTCGAAGATATTTTCGATAGCTGTCTTCAGTGTCTAAACATGATTTTAGGCACTTCATTGAGAAGATTTTTTATTGCTAAAGAGCATTTCTAATTGTTTTGTTATAGCATTGCCAAGCTCTTCGGCATTCATAATTGTGACAGCGCGCTGATAATAGCGTGTGACATCATGACCAATGCCAATAGCAATGAGTTCTATAGGAGAATGGGTCTGGATTTCTCGAATCACCGCGCGTAAATGTTTTTCCAGATAATTGCTGGAATTGACCGATAGTGTTGAATCATCAACAGGGGCTCCATCAGAAATGACCATGAGAATACGGCGTTGTGCATGCTGTGATAAAAGGCGTTGATGCGCCCAGATCAACGCTTCACCATCAATATTTTCTTTCAGCAATCCTTCCTGCATCATTAAACCTAAATTGCGCCGTGCTCGACGCCATAGGGTATCTGCACTTTTATAGATGATATGGCACAAATCATTGAGGCGCCCTGGATTATGGGGTTTGTTTTGACTAAGCCACTGTTCGCGTGATTTTCCGCCTTTCCAAGTTTTTGTGGTAAAGCCTAAAATTTCAACTTTGACACCACAACGCTCAAGAGTTTGTGCTAAAATATCTGCACAACTTGCTGCAACAGTAATGGGTCGTCCACGCATTGATCCCGAATTGTCTATCAGCAGTGAAACAACCGTGTCACGAAATTGGGTGTTGCTTTCCATTTTAAAAGAAAGTGGTTGCAGGGGATCAATGATAAGGCGGGGGAGCCGCGCGGTATCGAGATATCCTTCCTCAAGATCAAAATTCCAATTGCGGTTTTGTTGTGCTATAAGGCGGCGCTGTAGGCGATTTGCTAAGCGCCCAACAATGTTTTGGAGATGATTGATTTGCTTATCAAGATAATGGCGTAGGTGATCCAATTCGCTTTCAGAACAAAAATCTGTCGCTTCCAAAACTTCATCAAACTGTCGGGTAAAAACTTTATAATCGTTGAGCTTTTCCATTTGTTCTGAAATGGCAAAAAGACGTTTGGATTGGCTCGATTTTTCTTGCCAAGGACTTCTGTCTTGTTCTTCGTCAGTTTTATCATTGTCATTTGATTGTGTTGCTTGCGTTTTTCCTTCGTCTTGCGCATCGCTTTCATGTTCTGTTGTTGTTTGTTCGTCACTTTGTGTTTTTTTTTCGTTATTGCTTTCTTCTTCTGATTGATTTTGAGGTTCTCCCTCGTTTTTTAATGTTTTATTGTTTTCGCTGTCAGAGGTTTCTTCTCGTTGGACTGACATTTTTAAGGCAAAAAGCATTTGACGAACAATGCGTGCAAAAGCGTGTTGGTTGTGAATATGATGTGTCAATTCGTTCAGTTCTGCTGCGGCTTTTTGTTCGATTTCTTGACGCCATAACTCTAAGACAGGGCCAGATTCTTTTGGGGGAGGGCGTTTTGTTATTTTTTCGCGCAATAAAAGCGCCATGGCTTCTTGAATGGGGGCTTCACTTTGGCTACTGATTTTTTGATAGTGCGCTCTTTTATATTTATCAGCAAGCATTCCATCAAGATTTTGTGCAATTCCTTCCATGGCTAAAGTGCCAATTGCTTCAACCCGTGTTTGCTCCAGAGCATCAAAGACAGCACGAGCTTCTGATTCTTGTGGAGCAAATTGTGCATGAATGCGATGATCATGCCATGCTGTGCGCAGAGCCATGGAATCGCCTAATCCACGTGTAATCGCTATATCTTTGCCAGTTGCTTGTTGGGGCAATTCCGGTAAACGCGCATCATTTTTGCTTAAAGATGGTCTGTTATGACTGAAGGAAACTTCAAGGTTGGGCGTAGCAGCAATAGCACGCATACAGCTGGAAAGTGCTTTTTTAAAAGCGGCAGCATTAAGAGTATTACTAGAAGAATTATTTACGAGATTTTTGCTATTGTTGCCAGATTCGGTCGTCATGATTGACATATTCCTTAAGGCAAAACACCATGAATGAGTGATTCAGGAAGCTCTTCTCCAAAGGCACGTTGATAAAATTCTGCGACAGTAGCACGTTCGAGTTCATCACATTTATTGAGAAAGGTTAACCGAAAGGCAAAGCCCACATTTTGAAAAATGACCGCATTTTCTGCCCAAGTGATGACTGTACGTGGGCTCATGACGGTTGAAAGATCTCCATTAATAAAAGATTTCCGTACCATATCAGCAACATGAACCATTTGTGAAATTGTCTTTTTCCCCTCTGTTGTTTGAAAAGATTTAACCTTTGAACAAACAATATCAACCTCTTTATCATGGGGTAAATAATTAAGTATTGTCACAAGTGACCAGCGGTCCATTTGGGCTTGATTAATTTGTTGTGTACCGTGATAGAGGCCTGTTGTGTCACCAAGACCAATGGTATTTGCAGTTGCAAAAAGACGAAATGCGGGATGAGGCGTGATGACACGACTTTGGTCAAGCAAGCTTAGTCGCCCACAAGCTTCAAGGACGCGTTGGATGACAAACATAACATCGGGACGGCCGGCATCATATTCATCGAAAACGAGAGCAATATTGTTTTGATAAGCCCATGGCAATATGCCTTCTTTAAATTCAGTGATTTGTAAGCCATCTTTTAAAACAATGGCATCTTTTCCTACCAGATCAATGCGGCTAACATGACTGTCGAGATTAATGCGGATACAAGGCCAATTAAGACGTGCAGCAACTTGCTCGATATGTGTTGATTTCCCTGTACCATGATAACCAGAAATCATAACACGGCGATTAAAGGCAAAACCTGCTAAAATTGCTAAAGTTGTTTGTTGATCAAAAAGATAATCAGGATCTATATCGGGAACGTGAGGGCTTTTTGTGCTAAAAGCAGGAATTTTCATATTCGCATCAACATTGAACATATCACGAGCACAAACTGTGATATCGGGCGTATTTTCAACTGTAAGTTTTTTTTCTGTCATTGTTTTTCCGGAAGGGAAAGGACGCTTTTTTCATTGGTTAGAAAACGATACAAGAGTTAGAGCATTTATGCAATGCTCTATCATGAGATCTTAGATATCAAAGACGCCTTTTATCAGATATTCTCTCTATCTTGCAACAAGCCGGCACCGTCACACTATTTTCCAGCTTAAAATATTGCAATAACCCTTGCATTTAGACGATTCATTAAAGGCATTTTACTCCTTTCTTTCTCGTTTTTATCTATACGGATAGTCTTACTTGTGATGCGCAAGGGGTGGTTTTGATTGATTCAACATTAGCAGGATTAAAATGAGAGAATCTGAGGATATTCAAGTCTCTCATTCAACAGAAAAAATGATAAATTATCTTTATAAATCAATGCGTTGGTTGAAAATATGCTTCGTAAAAGCATGGGTTCGCACGGGGATGCGTTCTTTTAGCACAAACCAGATTTTTTGAGCAGATTATAAGCGTGCAAAACATCACGAAAGCGTTCTTCTGAAGAACGGTTGCCACCATTGGAATCAGGATGGTGTTTTTTTACCAGCTCTTTATATTTTGCTTTGATATCTTCAGATGAAGCATTTGCTGCTAATCCCAAGGTATCAAACGCTTTGGCTTCTAAAGGTTTTAATTTCCGTGAGGAATTTTTGGTTGCATGACGTTGAGTAAAGAGCGTGAATGGATCACGCATACGGTTTTGGTAAGCTGCTGTGCCAGAGCGAATTTGTGCGTAATGCGCAGCTGTTTTTTTTGATGTGCCATTGCTAAAATCCGTAGTCCATGTTGGACGATGTCCTGTGAGCGCATCTTTTTGGAACTTGGCAATATCTTTATCACTAAGACCAGAAAAGTAATTAAAATTTTTATTATAAGCACGTACATGTTCGATACAAAAATACAGATATTGACCTTCGTGATTTCGACCTGCTGGTGCTTTATGGGCGCCTGCTTTTTCACAGCCTTCCCATTGACATTGTTGGGCTTGTGATTCAGCCTGCCCCTTTTTTTGAGAGCTAATTCGAATTGAGTCAAATAATTTAGATGTTGTTACCATGTCTTTAGGTTTATGCAAAATCAATTGATTTGACAAGAATTGACTTTTGAAAAATTTATTCCACACTTCTTTTACAGATCTAAAGAGACTCATTCCAGAATTTATTTTGTTAAGGAACAAAAATGTCTACCCCGATTCAAACAATAATTAAGATGAAACTCCAAGATGCTTTTCATCCGCAAAAACTTGAAGTCATTAACGAGAGTCACCTTCATGAAGGGCATCTTCATAAAGAGCATGCTTTTGATGGGAAAGGGGAAACACATTTTCGGGTGAAAATTTTTTCTTCTTCTTTTGTCGGCATGACGCGTGTGGAAATCCATCGAGCAATTTATCAAGTTTTACAAAAAGAGCTAGCTACCTGTGTTCATGCTTTGGCGCTTGAAGTTTCTTCTGTTTAATTTCCTTTTTCCATTCAAGTTTTTTCAGAGCGAGGATGTGCTTTTTGATAAATTTCTAATAAGTGGTCTGTATCAACATGGGTATAGGCTTGAGTGGTGGAAAGACATGTATGACCAAGAAGTTCTTGAATAGTGCGTAAATCTCCCCCGCGGGATAAAAGATGGGTGGCAAAAGAATGGCGTAAGGTATGAGGTGTCGCTGTCTCTGGTAAACCAAGGCTTGCACGTAGATTTCGAACGGCTTGTTGAATAATAGCTGGCTGCAAAGGGCCTCCTCGCGCACCGCGAAACATGGGTTGGTTGTTCACTAAAGGATAGGGGCAGCATTTGAGGTAATTCTGTACTGTTTCGTAAACAATTTTTATGAGGGGAACAAGGCGTGTTTTTTGACCTTTTCCCGTGATAAACAAGCTTTTTTTTTCAGGATCAGCAAATTGCTCTGGTGTGAGTGCTAAAGCTTCTGATATTCGCATGCCACAGCCATAAAGGAGCATCAAAACAGCAACATTGCGGGCAGTAATCCATGCTTCATCTTCCTGTTGATTTTCTTGTTTAACAATATGAAGAGCAGATTTTATCGCCAAAGGTTTTGGCAGCGATTTTGGCTGTTTTGGGGTTCGGATAAGCTTAGCAGCTGGCACATTGACAATGCCTTCTTGCGATAAATATCTGAAAAAAGAGCGTAAACCCGCCATCCCTCGACTTAAAGAGCGGGCGCTTATGTTATTTGCTCTGCGATAAGCCAAATAAGCGCGTAAATCGAGAACGCGCAAATTGGCAAGATCATCAAAAGTTGGCTCATACCCTAAATGTTGACAGAGAAAAAACAAAAACTGTCTCGTGTCACATTCATAAGCTTGTGCTGTTTTTGTTGCCATGCGCCGTGTTCGGACAAGATCTTCTAACCAATTTTTCCTTGCCGTCAAAATGGCATGGTTGGCTGGAATCAGGAAGACATTTTCGTCTTTTCTACCGTCTTTTTTTATAGGCATTTTTAGTTGAGAGTCTCTTTCTTTTTCACTGTGTTATTTTCAGAGCTGCTATTTTTCTTTTGCTGTGCTTCTTCGTGATTCATGATGCGCTTTTCACCTTTTAAAGAGAGTATTTTTAAAAGATTATGCGTTGACATCAGATGCGCAAAGATTAGCCCTAAAAAGCCGTTTTTATGGAGTTTAGCAAGTTGACTTGCAGAAAGTTTATTTAATTTTTCTTCATCAACAACCCAAAAATGTTCCAATTGCGCCGAAAGACCTTGGTCATTTTTTACATTAATGGATTTTTGACTGAGAAGATCCATCTCTACAAGGGCGTCAATAAATACAGTGGTTTTTTCCATAGCGATTTTAAAGCTTTCTAGGAAATGAATACGCTCTTCCATAAAAGGCGAAATAGAACCATCCGAATTAAAAAGTTCTGTTCCGGCAACTTCATTAAACATTCCTGATTGCGGATCAAAGCAAACAGAAAGCTCTTTTTCATTTTGAAGTTGTGCAAGTACAAAAGGATAACGACGAACAAAGGCGGGGACATAAGTATTGCGTTCCCAATTTTTATCAGAGGTGATGTAATCATTTTCATCGTTAGATAGACCTACAAGAGCAGCGGATGTATAGTGTTTTTTCTTTTGTTCATCTTCTGCGCACATAAACAAAATAGGGTAGTGTAGAGCAGCTTGAAAATATTCACTGCTTGCTAAAGGAACCCAATGCGTATCTTTCGCAAAGGACATGTCACTTGGAGGAGAAAATTTGAGATTTTTATGAGTAACTTTATTAATTGGGGTAATATCTTTGTAAAACAGCATAATATTTGCCATAAGACTTCTCCTTTTATTCATTTGTTTTTGTTACCAAGAAAGGTCTTTTTGTGAAGATTTTGATGTGGCAACAAGGTTTAATAGCCAAAATTTAAGGAATCATTTTGAAGAGATGATATTTCATATGGAACATAATAAAAAAAAGCCTAAAAATAAAGTCTATCTTGCCATTATTGGTTTGCCTCATGGCATAAAAGGAGACATTTTTGTTAAAGTTTTAAATGGTGAACCACAGAGTTTAAAAACTTATGCTACTCTTTATGATGATATGGGGCGTACTTATGAAATTATAAGACTTCGTGTGCAAAAAAAGAATGCAATTGTGCGTTTTAAAGGGATTGACAACCGCAGTGTTGCTGAAAGTTTAAAAGGGATTCGCCTGTATGTTGCTCGTGAGCAATTGGTAAATGATTTGGACGAGGATGAATTTTATCAGTTTGATCTCATTGGACTTGGTGTTCAAGATTGTGTCGGTCGAATCTTGGGGGAGGTACATGGTTTTTTTAATTTTGGAGCTGGTGATTTGCTTGAAATGCGTTTGAATACGGGTAAAACGGTGCTTATTCCTTTTAGTAAGGCAGCTGTTCCAAAAATTTGCATTGCTTCTGGTTTTCTTGTTGTTGATCCAGTGGCTGCTGGTTTAAGCGATAAGGAAGAGAATGCGGTGGAGAGTAGTGATTTGAAGCAAAAATGAAGCTGTAGGAAAATGACAAAAGTGGAAAGTGAAAAAAGGCAAGACTAAATTTCCCAACAAATTTATTAGCACTTTATCCTAAAATATTTTAGGACTTCTGAAGTAGAGCAATTTTAAAAGCAGGGATATGGTGAGACAGTGTAAATGAGGAATTATATGTTGGATAAAAACATAAGGTTGAGAATACACCTGTTGGTGTTGCCTGTTAATGTTGATTGAGTATGCTTGGGATATAAGGCGAGGATGAATGAAGTTTCAAGCACGCATTTTAACACTTTATCCTGAAATGTTTCCTGGTTTTTTAGGGCATTCGTTAGCAGGGCAAGCTTTAAAGCGAGGGATATGGTCACTGGAGACAGTGCAAATTAGGGATTTTGCGTTAGATAAACACCATAGCGTTGATGATACACCGGCTGGTGGTGGGGCGGGTATGGTGATGCGCGCAGATGTATTAGCGGCTGCACTTGATAGTTGTCCAGATGATTCGCCAAGATTGTTGATGAGTCCACGAGGGCGGATTTTTAACCAAACCATTGCGCGCTCTTTGGCGTGTGAATCAGGGGTGACACTGGTTTGTGGGCGCTTTGAAGGTGTTGATGAGCGCGTTATAGAAGCGCGGGAATTAGAAGAGATCTCTCTTGGAGATTATATTCTTTCAGGGGGGGAAACGGCAGCACTGGTTCTTTTGGATGCCATTATCCGTCTTCTTCCTGGCGTTATGGGAAATGCACTTTCTGGGAAATGTGAAAGTTTTGAGAATGGTTTGTTGGAGCACCCACATTACACGCGTCCTGCTCTTTTCGAAGGACGCAGTATTCCTCCTGTATTGACATCAGGTCATCACAAGGCTATCGCTGATTGGCGTCAAAGCCAAGCCGAATTGTTAACACGCCAACGTCGCCCCGATCTTTATGCGCGTTATCATAAAAATCATCAGAAAACTTGATTCACATTGTAAGGTGGTGTATTGCATGACTCTCTTTATATAAGAGTTTTTCTGTGAAGGGTTTTCTATCGTTCCAAGATAATGAAGAAATGGTGTATTCGCTCCTGCATAAAGCATAGCCTAAAGAACTCTTTATCTTTGTAGAAAAAGTTTTTTAGGTAAGAGTTGAGCGCTCTGACTGTTCGATAAAGAATATGAAGGATAAAGGAAATGAATATTATCGCACAGCTTGAAGCTGAACAATGTGCAAAAATTGAAGCAAAACGCCAATTACCGGCCTTTCAACCAGGGGATACGGTTCGTGTCATGGTTCGTGTAACTGAAGGAACACGTACACGTGTTCAAGCTTATGAAGGAATTTGTATTGCACGTTCAGGTGGTGGGTTGAATGAGACCTTTACAGTGCGTAAGATTTCTTATGGTGAGGGTGTTGAACGTGTCTTTCCAATTTATTCTCCTTTAATTGAAGCTGTTGAACTTGTGCGTCGAGGTAGAGTGCGTCGCGCAAAACTTTATTATCTTCGCGGTTTGAGAGGTAAAGCTGCGCGTATCGCTGAAAAAAGAGAGTATCGGAAAAAAGGTGAAAAGCTTGCTAACAGTGTAGAAGTAACAGCTGTTGTTTCAGATGCAGAAGCGCAGGTTACTGAATAATCGAGTCGGTGGCTGCATCTACTAGAATTTATGTAAAATCGGCTTTTCTGTTGTTCTTTGTGCTTTCCGTGATTCGTGTTTGCACTTAGATTAAGGGGCGTTGAGGGATCTGCGTGTGCATGAGAATGTTGTATCTCTCAAAATTTCTGTGTTCTATTTCTCTTGTAACTATAACTGTAATCTGAAACTTAAAACCTCAGAAAACATATTGTTGATATTGAAAAACGAAAATGCCTATACTTGAAAAAATATATGTTTCTCTTTGAGAAAAGATGTTAGACCTTTGACGTGAAGATAAAATTGTATTAAATTAAAGTGCGTTTTACAGATTGTATCTGTGAAAAAATCGGTTTTTTTAAGCGTGACCTTTAATCCGTTATTTGAGATAACCGACCTGTAATATTGGTGTGTTTGAGACGCCAAATTAAATGGAAATGATAATGCATTTAGTCGTTTTATGCGATTTTATCGCGCATGATGCGGTTGCAGTAAAACCAGGTCAGGATGTTTATGACAGAGACAATTAGGATGAAAGAGCGCCCTCGTTCTCCCCATGTGAGCATTTATCGCTGGACCATCACGATGGCGATGTCTATCGCACATCGTATCACCGGTATGGCTCTTTATTTCGGTATCGTCTTTCTTGCGCTTTGGTTGGTTTCAATTGCTTGTGGAGCTGAGGTGTTTAGAGCCGTGAATGAGATTTATGGATCTGTACCCGGGCTTTGTATCTTATTCTTTTATACCCTTGCTGGAGTTCATCATATGGTGGGTGGTATTCGTCATATTGTTTGGGATCTAAAACCTTGCCTTTTGGCTAAAAAAAAGGCAACAGTGATTGCATGGGCAACAGTGTTTATTTCTCTTATTGTAACCTTCGCCATTTGGATTATTGGGTATAGCATCGTTTAGCTGGGGGTAGAGAGGGCTATGAAAAAAGATTTTCGAACAGAACTTGCAAAAGTACGCGGACGTGGAAGTGCCCATGAAGGAACAGAGCATTTTTGGTTACAGCGTTTGACAGGTTTTATCAATCTACCGCTTTTGGTATTTTTTATTGTTCTTATTCTCTCACTTGTTGGAAAGGACTATAGCATTGTGCGTGCGCGGTTTGCCCATCCTGTTGTTGCTGTTTTAATGGGGTTGATGACACTTTCGGTCCTTTATCATATGAAACTTGGAATGCAGGTGGTTATTGAAGATTATATTCCACGTGAAGGTTTCCGTATATTCTTTTTGACATTAAATATTTTGTTTTGTTTTGTTTGTGGCGGTGTCACCATTTTTGCTCTTTTGAAAATTGCATTAGGGGGTTAAACGTATGGTGAATACAGGATCATCTCTGGGTGCTAAAGCAGGTAATGCCCCGTATCATTTTGTGGATCATAAATTTGATGTTGTGGTTGTAGGGGCAGGTGGTGCTGGTTTGCGTGCTACGCTTGGTATGGCCGAACAAGGATTAAAAACAGCTTGTATTACGAAGGTTTTTCCAACCAGATCACACACGGTTGCAGCACAAGGGGGTATTGCTGCTTCACTTTCCAATATGGGACCTGATAATTGGCAATGGCATTTGTATGATACCGTCAAAGGGTCTGATTGGTTGGGCGATACCGATGCAATGGAATATTTGGTGCGTAATGCACCTGCTGCTGTATACGAATTAGAGCATTATGGCGTGCCTTTTTCACGGACGGAAGAAGGAAAAATTTATCAACGTCCCTTTGGGGGGCATACAACACAGTTTGGTGAAGGTCCACCTGTCCAACGTACTTGTGCCGCAGCCGATCGTACGGGGCATGCTATTTTGCATACACTTTATGGACAGAGTTTAAAACATAATGCGCAGTTCTTTATTGAATATTTTGCACTTGATTTGATTATGACGGATGGTGTGTGTACCGGTGTTGTGGCGTGGAATCTTGATGATGGTACAATACATCGTTTTTCGGCAAAGATGGTTGTTCTCGCAACAGGTGGTTATGGGCGTGCTTATTTTTCAGCAACATCGGCACATACCTGTACCGGTGATGGCGGGGGAATGATTGCACGTGCAGGGTTGCCTCTTCAGGATATGGAGTTCGTTCAATTTCATCCTACAGGGATTTATGGTTCCGGCTGCCTCATTACAGAAGGAGCGCGTGGTGAAGGCGGTTATTTGGTGAATTCTGAGGGAGAGCGTTTTATGGAGCGATATGCGCCTTCCTTTAAAGATTTGGCTTCACGAGATCTCGTTTCACGCTGTATCACGCTTGAAATTCGTGAAGGACGTGGTGTTGGTCCGAAGAAAGATCATATCCATTTGGTCCTTAACCATATTGATCCCGCTATATTGCATGAGAGGTTGCCGGGAATTTCTGAATCAGCACGGATTTTTGCTGGTGTTGACGTGACAAAGGAACCTATCCCCATCCTACCAACGGTTCATTACAATATGGGTGGTATTCCTACCAATTATTATGGAGAAGTACTCAATCCAACAGTTGATTCGCCTGATCGTGTTCAACCAGGTTTGATGGCTGTTGGAGAGGCTGGATGTGCCTCTGTCCATGGGGCTAATCGTTTGGGGTCAAATTCATTGATTGATCTTGTGGTGTTTGGACGTGCTGCTGCAATTCGTGCTGGTGAAGTCATTGATCGTGATGCAGAAATTCCACCAATTAATGAGGGAGCTGTTGACAAAATTATGGCACGTTTTGATCGTTTGCGTTTTGCCAAAGGAGGAACACCAACTGCTGTGTTGCGTGAAAAAATGCAACGGACTATGCAAGAAGATGCTGCGGTGTTCCGTACCGAAGAGTCTCTGCAACAAGGATGTCAGCGGATAAGCCAAATTTGGGATGAATTGTCTGATCTTAAAGTGACAGATCGTTCATTAATATGGAATTCCGATTTGGTTGAAACATTAGAGCTTGAAAATTTGATGGCTAACGCAATTACAACCGTTTATTCCGCAGAAGCACGTTTAGAAAGTCGTGGTGCGCATGCACGTGAAGATTATCCAGAGCGTGACGACAAAAATTGGCGGAAACATACCCTTTCACATTTGTCAAAAGAAGGTAAGGTAACTTTGTCCTATCGGCCTGTTCATGTCAATCCATTAACATCTGAAGCAGATGGTGGTATCGATTTAAAGCGTATCGCACCTAAAAAACGTGTTTATTAAGGGGAGAATGAATTATGGTGCAAATTAAGCTTCCCAAAAATTCTCAAGTCAAACCAGGAAAAATTTGGCCTAAGCCTGAAGGTGCTACTCAACTAACAGAATTTCATGTTTATCGTTGGTCTCCTGATGATGAGAAAAACCCTCATCTCGATACTTATTATGTAGATCGTTCAGCTTGCGGACCGATGATTCTCGATGGGCTTTTGTTTATCAAGAATCATATTGATCCAACTTTGACACTTCGTCGTTCATGCCGTGAAGGAATTTGTGGTTCATGCGCCATGAATATTGATGGAACCAATACCTTGGCTTGTACCAAAGGGATGGATGATGTGAGGCATCCCATTAAAGTATATCCTTTGCCTTCCATGCCCGTTGTCAAAGATTTGGTTCCTGATTTGAAGCGCTTTTATGCGCAACACCGTGTGATTGAACCTTGGTTGCAAACTGTTTCACCAGAACCTGCAAAAGAATGGTTACAAAGTCATTCTGATCGCCAAAAAATCGATGGTCTTTATGAGTGTATTTTGTGTGCTTGTTGTCAAACATCCTGCCCGAGTTATTGGTGGAATGGTGATCGTTATTTAGGCCCAGCGATTTTGCTCCAAGCTTATCGTTGGATTGCTGATTCACGTGATGAGATGTGTGGTGAACGTCTTGATAATTTAGAAGATCCTTTCCGGCTTTATCGCTGTCATACAATTATGAATTGTACACAAACTTGTCCAAAGGGATTAAATCCAGCTAAAGCAATTGCTGAGATTAAAAAACTCATGGTTGAACGTCGCCTTTAAAAACTTAACAATTAATAAGAGACATGGGAAAAACCAAAAGGGATGCATATTTTTTGGCATGATGCACAAGATTCAGGCTGAAAAATTGGCTTTGTATGAAAAAAAACACTTATCACTTCTTAAAAAGAAGCTTTTATTTCTTAAAATAAAAGAGATCCTTTCATTGAAAAATACATGTTGAATCTGCATAGGCTATAACTGATTGGTATTCTAGACGAATTCAACGGTCATAGAAATTATATCTCATTTTATGGATTTTCATGGGCACTCATTTTACATTCTTTTTTATCCATGAAAAATAGATGTTTGCGGTAGTTTTGGTTTTTGCTTTATCATTGAATTTTCTTATATGTTTCTTGCGGGTAAGTGCAAGAAATTTTTTTGAGCAACACAAAATGCCTCATTTCTTTCCAATGTGAAGAGGAGGCCCTATAGCAACTGTAGAGAGTATGATTAAGTATTGTTTGTATTGTTCAAGTTCATGTTGCTTAAAAATAAATAACAAAATTATTAAAAGAAATAAAATTGTGTGCACTAAAAAGCTTGTGCGTGATTTTGTTTTTCCATTGCAGAGATAGTTATCAATGATTCCTTTGCTGTAAAAGGCTGAAAGATTCAACAAAGTGGCAGAAAAGGGAGGGAATGTTTTAAAAAGATCAAATAAAAAGCCGCAACAAATTGTTGCGACTGTTATTATTTTATCTGATTCTTCTCAGAAAAGAGCCTTATTTACACTATCTTCGATTTAGAAAAAATGGGATCATAAAAGACTTCAGAGAGCTTTCTATCCTTGAAAAATAATACCACATCCACTGTAGTGTAAAGCACTATCTTTATCATTTCTATATCAAGTTGACGTCCAATCTCTGATCGTTTGATCAATGTTGCACATCGTTCAAATGTTTGCAACGCATTGTTGGCATGGGTTGTTGTAATTGATCCAGGATGCCCAGTATTCAACGAATTGAGATATTCCCATGCTTCATTGCCACGTAGCTCAGCAAGAAAAATACGATCAGGCGATTGACGCATACAGGCATCAAGACATTCCTCAGCCGAAACACGCCCCACTCCATCACCATAAAGCATATGCACATGATTAGGATGGTTGGGAAGAAAAAGCTCATGGACATCTTCAATGGTAATAATACGTTCTTCTACAGGCACCTTTTCAATTAAAGAACGGGCAAATGTTGTTTTCCCTGATCCCGTTTTGCCGGCAATGATGATGTTGCGTTTATTTAGAACGCATTTTTCTAAAAATTCAAGAATTTTACCTTCACGCTTTAATTGCAGGAGTTGTGCTTCAAACGGTTCTAATCGTGTGAAATCCTGTTTTGAAAGTAAGTCATTTGCTTCCTTCTCTGAAGGTTTATTAAAGCTTACATCGGCAAAATCACTAAATGCTCCTTCACTATTGAGTTCGTCTAGTGTTTTAACCGTGAGAGAATGCTTACGAATCATAAAAGAGAGCGAACCATCGATGACAGCTGGCGTTTGTATAATCGTGCCTCGTTGTCCTCCAGGTAATTGCACGTAATTGATGCTTTTGGGAGCCATACCGTTATAGACGATAATAGCTGTGATAAGCGTCTGTAAAAAAGCAGATGTTAACTCCGGTACGCTATGTACTTGCCATCCCCCCAAGCTTTTTGTCCATACTTCACAGGGACGGCAGATTGATAATTCCGTAATTTTGGGATCTTCTAAGAAATGATCAAGTGGTTGCAGAAGTTGTGCAACTGCTTGATCTTTCTGTATTGGGTTAGCGTGTAACGAGGCTGTAGACATCACTGAAATCCAGATCACGAGCAACAAAAATATTCACTCTTTCCCCTTGGTTTTTGTAGAGTGTTGGTGGGATGTTAATGGAGTTTTGAATAAGGTCGTTCACAACGGATTCAGCACCTTGCACATTTTGAGATTGTGCCTTTTCCTTATTTCCTTGGCCGACTTTTTCTTTTATCCACTCTCCTAAATCACCGATTATGCTCACCATGACGGCTCCACCAAATCGTTGCCAAAAATGTGTATCGACCCAACCACCAATACCCGATTCACCAAGTGGGCCTGTGCCAGGTGAGTCAAGATTGACGATAACACCAGAAGGTGTTTCAATACGTGACCATTGTACAAAAACACGCGTTTGTCCTTGTTGTATGCCGCTTTGGTAAAAACCAACGACTTTAGAACCACGATCTAACAGGACAACACGGCCACTCGTAGAATAAACATCACGTGTTAAATGACATGTCGTCATCCCCGGTTGTGTTGTGATAATTTTTGTTTCCAATGTGCAGTCAATTTGCGTACCCTGCGTAATCAAGAGATCACGGTTATGAAGTTGAACGGCGTGTGATTGACCTAAACGCACAGGCTGCAGCTGGTCGAATAATTCACCACTGCTTCTATCACTTTCAGATGTCTTATTTTTTGAATGTTCTGTCGAGCCTTCGCTACCACTACCATTGTTAAGACCTGAACTGAACATACGTTTGCGCGCTAATTCTTCAGAATCTTTGAGCAAATGTGGCGGAATGGTTGTTTGAAGAAGCTTTGCTAAGGCCGGTGGAATTTCAAGTGCTGAGTCCTCTGTTTGTGTTGGTTTGTCTACTTCTTCTACAACTTTAGGCTCTTCTATAACTCGAGGAGTGTAGCTAGGAATAATTTGTTGCACTGTTTGTTGTGGCTTCTCTTCATCAACGTCTACGGCATTGCGCATTTTTAAAGCCTTCCAAGTCAGAGCAATTGGCACTGCCACTATGACAACGAGGCCTACCATTAATAATGCGCGTGCACCTGGAACTGTTGGACGACGTTCTGCACTTAATTCAGAGCTACCATAGGCACCTTCAATGTGTTTTTGTTCGATGTCGTCAAGTTTTCCGCTTTTTTTATTCTCATCTCCTTTCTTATTGTTGAACATCATTTTCCTCCTTTATTGATACGGTGAACCACCGAAGATATTGTTCCAGTTGTGTTTGGTATACCATTGGGGTCATAGGCTTCATTGAAAATAGCTAAAGCACTTTTGCCAAGCCGTATGAGCCACTTGGGGTTGACCTTATGAACAGCGATGATATCATTAGAACTACCTACAACAGTACGTGGTATTAGGCTTTCATTGCCTTCAGCATCCACTACGTAAATTGATGGCATATCCATGTTGGTAGGAAATTTGAAATAGGTAATACGTCCATTATCCCAGGCGTTTATCGGGGCAATATTTTGGTTGCCGCTCATGGTGTAGCTCAGATTATATCCATTCACGACTTTGTGGAAACCACGTTCAAGGGCAAGGCGTTGCTTGTTTTCCTCTAATTTTTGAGAATCGCTACTGGGATAATGGAAAGCTAATTCGTAAGTAGCTCCAGCACGGTCATTGCGAAATTGTAGCCGAAATTTGTAGCTCCGTTTATCAGTAATAACGATAAGGTTTGTATTGGCGAGTTCCGCTTTGGGTTTAATAAAAATATGCCGTCCTTTATGGGCAAAAGCATAGGCATCCGAATCACCAAAAGCGTGGGTGATATATTGTTCACCTTCTTCAAGGATAATATGTGTTGCTACACCAAGAACCGTCTCAATTTGCACTACATCAGCTACGTTATATGTTACATAGCGTATACGATGATCATATTGCGAGTTAGATGGGGTTTTGAGCGCCTGCACGGGTAGCGTATAAAGAGAAGAAAATGAGTACAGTAAGACAACGAATGCAAGTTTTTTCATAATAATCAATTCCTTAATTATTCAACAGTATTTCCGGGTCAGCGCGGTAACTTGTCACTTGGAAACCAAGGGGGTTAAGCAATCGATCAGATGATTTCATTGGTGCACCGACATAGGTGTAGCCAATTGTTGCGATCTGGTGTTGTTTCTGTCCAACGGCACCGGTAGCGTCGTGTTGTTGCGTCGTAAAGCGCACTGTTGCTTGCCCACGTCCATTCGGTTGGATTGAACGCACTTTCACTGTAATGCGCGCTTTGTTAGAAAGCACTTTGTCACGTGCATCCTCACCTTCATAGATCTTATAAAATTCCTGTTGAACAGTTGGTGCGCTCAAAAGCGCTGTAGTGTCATAATTTAGCTGAATGGTATCGTAGTCATAAGTTTCACGGTTAAGAATATATTGATTGAGCCAATATCTGTCCACAACTTCGCCATAGCTGGTTTCATGCTCGCGCATCACAGAAATCACATCAACCGCACCCGTTGTGTTATCGACACGTAGCACCAAAGGTGTTGGAGCTGGTTGGGAAAAGCCGACAACTCCACATATCATTCCAAACAACCCAAAGACCCCAACAACACCTGCTACACGCCACGCTGTTTTCCGTGATTTTATAAATTCGCCAATAAGATCACGCTCTAATCCTCGGCTTTCTTCGTAATAACTTTTAAGTTGTTCGGCTTTTACTGGTTTAGCTTGATTTTTTCTCATATTGTTTCTCGCTGAATTTCGGCAGGGATTGTTTTATTCACAGGCACACGGTTCCAATTATTTGGTTTTTTCAGCTGTGGTGCGGATATACAAGCTGGTAAAAGGCTTGTGATCAAAATTGTCAAAATGATGTGTTTCATTTTTTAATTTCCTCTTTTTGCCGCAATATAAAATTCTAATATTTATGTCATTATTTCAATTTTGATTAAAAAGTAAAGAGCATAGTTTGTAATTGCTTCTCTTTTCTTAATTTCATTTTTATTTACAGAAATATTTAACTACAGCATAAATATATTTTTTACTGGATTGTTGGATATTTTTGTTAGTTCATTATGTCGATTGCTACCGAGAAATTACTTTCTACTTGCTGTATCTAATTTCCAGAGATGCCCAAATGTAATGCCTTTAGCCAAAGCATTGGCAATGCTTGACAGTTTGAGCAATAGCACGATGGATATAATGGATAAGATGAGGGCACCGCCAAGCGCGTAACTCACATTTTGCTGTCCATCGAATTTTAGATCTGTCATATAATTTGCAAAGATGTTCATCATCAAACTAAATACGGTAGCTAGAAGTACAATGAGAATCGTATAGCTTAAAATTTGAGCTATCCATTGTTCAAAAAAGCGATAGGTTGGTTGCCAGAGCAAGGCAATGATAAAGAGTGGTCCGAGTCCTACGAGGAGTACAAGTGCGACTTTAGCAAGCAGAATGAATGCCCCACCAATTGCTGTTAGGAAGCTTGTAGCAAGCAAGATAAGGATGCCGAAGAGGCCATAAAGTAGTCCGTCAGCATTCAAAAAAGCCGCTTCTTCGAAAGCTTCACTTGCACGTGTGAATCCATTTGCAGCTACTTTGTCAATCAAACTGATTAATTGGCTTTCTTTTGATGGATTTGGCATCAACGCATTTGATAGGTCCTGTGGCATTTTTATTATCACATTTGCGATGTCTTGCTGATATAGTCCTGCGGACAATGCTATTGAAGTAATAATGCTTATTCGCAAGCAACGGCTTAAGAAGCTAGAGACTGGCATATCGACGACACTGCGAATAACGAGCCATCCATATACGATGAAAGCGATACTGAGTCCGATTGATATGAAGGGTGTAATTGTAACAATTGTTTTTGAGGAAATATCCGTGACATATGTATTTGTTACTTGATCAATTTGATTGAAAAGTTGTGTGAACATATTGAAGCTCATGGCATTCCTCTTTAGCGAATTTTTAATTTTTCATTTTTTTAGAATATTGGTGCATGCTGCAATTTTCTTTGTGTTTACACGATTTGCCAAAAATATTTTTTGGGTATTAATTGGGCATTAAGATAATTAATTTTACACGTTCTTTCAGTCTGTTGGGACTGCACTAGGCATTTCTTTTTTCAAAGAACAGAGAACGTTGATGATATAAGCTGTGTTATTATAAAACTTTATTGTATAGCCATCACTCACCGTATCTTTACAGTAGGCATTTGTGTATTTTTATGGTTTAAAATTTGTATATTGCGTTTATATTTTTGCTGGCGGATTAATGCTTGTTCTGCATTGCGTAAATGTGCAACCATTTGCAATTTTGTCGCTTCATTTTGAATCATGGCGAATGTACTTTTTATGTGGACTTGTAATTCAGCAATGCTTTTCAGATCTTGTGTATCTCTGACCTCCATTAAATATTGTGCGATTTGCATAAAACGACTGTCGGCCTCTTCAAAAACTTGCAAACTTACAACCTTATCTAAAATAGCTGCATATTGGGTACGTAGATCAATAAGTTCACGTGTTTCATGGACCGTATTTTTTTGAGAATACTCTTCTTCTCGTGCTTGAATATCCTTAATGAATTTAGGAAATTTTGAGGAAATCTCTGCTTCTTTATTCTCATTATAGATGTGTTGTGGCGCCTCAAGTAGAAGATCACCCTCATCTTTTTTCATGGTGCTTTGTATTCGTACGCCTGTTATAGAATCATGTATTTGTTGAATGCGAAAAAGCTGTTTATTTGATATATTAACTTGATTTTCCATAGCTTCGAGTAATTGAGTTCGAAATGCTTCTTCACTCTCTTCTACTGCCTTTTCTGCTACCTTTTTTGTTATCTCTTCTGCTCTTAATGTTGGGTTTGATGTTATCAATGACGCACTTATTGCTGTTGCAATAACCAGCTTTTTCATATTTTTCTTCTCTTAATTTTATGTATTACAGGAATATTAAAAGTTGTATTGCGTTCTCCGTGATTTTATAAATTCACTAATGAGATCACGCTCTAAACCTCGGCTTTCTTCATAGTAACTGTTAAGCTGTTCCGCTTTTACTGGTTTAGCTTGATTTTTTCTCATATTGTTTCTCGCTGAATTTCGGCAGGGACAGTTTTATTCACAGGCACGCGGTTCCAATTATTTGGTTTTTTGAGTTTTGGAGCTGATGCACAAGCTGATAAAAGACTGGCGATCAAAATTGCAAAAATGACTGATTTCATTTTAACACTCCTCTTTTTCGCATAATATAAAATTTTGATATTTTTGTCATTATTTCAATTTTGATTAAAAAGTAAAGAGCATAGTTTGTGATTTTTTCTTTTTTCTTAATTTCGTCTTTTATTTATGAAAATATTCATCTGCAGTGGAGATGTTTTTACTGGACTGTTGAGTATTTTTGTCAATTAATTATGTCGATTGCTACCGAGAAATTACTTTCTACTTGCTGTATCTAATTTCCAGAGATGCCCAAATGTAATGCCTTTAGCCAAAGCATTGGCAATGCTTGACAGTTTGAGCAATAGCACGATGGATATAATGGATAAGATGAGGGCACCGCCAAGCGCGTAACTCACATTTTGCTGTCCATCGAATTTTAGATCTGTCATATAATTTGCAAAGATGTTCATCATCAAACTAAATACGGTAGCTAGAAGTACAATGAGAATCGTATAGCTTAAAATTTGAGCTATCCATTGTTCAAAAAAGCGATAGGTTGGTTGCCAGAGCAAGGCAATGATAAAGAGTGGTCCGAGTCCTACGAGGAGTACAAGTGCGACTTTAGCAAGCAGAATGAATGCCCCACCAATTGCTGTTAGGAAGCTTGTAGCAAGCAAGATAAGGATGCCGAAGAGGCCATAAAGTAGTCCGTCAGCATTCAAAAAAGCCGCTTCTTCGAAAGCTTCACTTGCACGTGTGAATCCATTTGCAGCTACTTTGTCAATCAAACTGATTAATTGGCTTTCTTTTGATGGATTTGGCATCAACGCATTTGATAGGTCCTGTGGCATTTTTATTATCACATTTGCGATGTCTTGCTGATATAGTCCTGCGGACAATGCTATTGAAGTAATAATGCTTATTCGCAAGCAACGGCTTAAGAAGCTAGAGACTGGCATATCGACGACACTGCGAATAACGAGCCATCCATATACGATGAAAGCGATACTGAGTCCGATTGATATGAAGGGTGTAATTGTAACAATTGTTTTTGAGGAAATATCCGTGACATATGTATTTGTTACTTGATCAATTTGATTGAAAAGTTGTGTGAACATATTGAAGCTCATGGCATTCCTCTTTAGCGAATTTTTAATTTTTCATTTTTTTAGAATATTGGTGCATGCTGCAATTTTCTTTGTGTTTACACGATTTGCCAAAAATATTTTTTGGGTATTAATTGGGCATTAAGATAATTAATTTTACACGTTCTTTCAGTCTGTTGGGACTGCACTAGGCATTTCTTTTTTCAAAGAACAGAGAACGTTGATGATATAAGCTGTGTTATTATAAAACTTTATTGTATAGCCATCACTCACCGTATCTTTACAGTAGGCATTTGTGTATTTTTATGGTTTAAAATTTGTATATTGCGTTTATATTTTTGCTGGCGGATTAATGCTTGTTCTGCATTGCGTAAATGTGCAACCATTTGCAATTTTGTCGCTTCATTTTGGAACACGGCGTTTGTACCTTCAACGTATGCTTGTAATTCAGCTATCCCTTTCAGATCTTGTATATTTTTAATATCAACTAAAGGTTTTTTGACTTCCCTAGAGCGATTTTCTACTTCATCAAAAACTTGCAAACTGATGGCTTTATCAACAATCGCTGCATATTGGCTGCGTTTTTCGATAAATGCACGTGCTTCAGGAATTGAAAGAAAGTTAATATTTTGCTCTATTATTTGGTCTATTATACTTTCTTGCATTTTAGCAGAATCTGGAATATCTGTTTTAGCATGCATCGGAAGGTTTTTCTTATCAAACCTATTTTTATTGTAGATAGAGTGAGGATTTTTAAAATATTGAGCATCTATGTTAACTGCTTTCAAAATATAAAAATCACGATTGCCCGTTATATTTCGGTGTATTTCATCATGTTTTTGAAATTGTTCTTTTATGGTTTGAAGCTGTTTTTTTGCTAAAACAACAATCCTCTCTTTTTGCGATAGTTTTGTCTGTTCTTCTTCGGAAACTTCCAATGTTTGCTTGGAGTTATGACTTGTTTCTGCCTCTTGTTGTATATCTTTTACAGAAGTAGGAGGGGAGCTGTCTTGTAGCAAAGAACTTTCATCAGCTCTCAGATTTGTGCTCTGTATTCCAAAAACTGTTGCTATTACTACTGAAATAATAGTTTTTTTCATGTTATTTTTCTCTTTGTAATTATTTTACAATTTTAGCATATATCCATTATAATTTCAATTTTGATTGTAAATTATATATTTTAATCATTTGTACTTTTATTCATTGAAATATCCACGTGCAATGTTGATATTATCTTTTAAGTTGTTGAATGTTGGTTATCTGAATTACTAAAGAGAATATTTCCTACTAGATCTAATTTACAAATTTCCAAATGTAATATCTATCTTTTCCCAACGAATATGTTTGCGGTGTAGCTTTAGTAATAATATGATGAAAGCGTTGAAAGGGCGAGATCCTCTCTTCAAGCAATAGTTTGCGTTTTTGCATGTAGCTTGATTTCTGTTAACTATTTGTAGATTACATAGGTATAAAAATACTTCATTATAAAATTGGATATGGTCACTAAAAGAAATACAGTTAAATACAAATAGAAAAAGCTTATAATATAAGCAAATTATCATGAGTTTTTAACGTATAGAGCGTATTGTTGGCATTCCTTTATTTTCACTATTAAGAATTATCATATTGCGTTTTTGCTTTTGTTGGTTAATAAGTGCTTGTTCTGCTTTGCGTGAATATGCAACCATTTGCAATTTCGTTGCCTCATTCTGAATCATAGCCAACATACCTTTTATGCGTGCCTGTAGTTCAGCAATGCTTTTTAGATCGGTTGTTGTGTTTATTTGTTCTACTAGCTCTGAGATTTGTTTAAAGCGATTTTCTGTTTCTTGAAAAGTTTGTAAACCTATAGCCTTATCAATGGCGGTTGCATATTGGATGCGTTGACCGATAGAATTACGAGATTGACGAATAGAAGTAGAAATCTCCTCTTCTTGCAAAATACCTGCAAGCAATGCGGATATATTTGGTTGGCCATTTTTATAAATTAATTCTGGATTTTTTAGAAAAAAGCTGGTGTGATCTGTTTTTATAGCCTTGGATTTTGAACCACTCATAATAGAGCTCTGTATTTTTTGTTCTTGCTCAAACTGTTTTTTGTTTATCTCAAGTTGTTGTTTTATTAAATTAATGAGCTCTACATAATGCTGCGGTGGAGGGTTTTTTTGGGGTGATGTCTTTTTCTTGGACGAACTCCAAGAAAACAACTTAGGTAAAGATGGAACTGATCGCCCTAAATCCACTGCCCCAGCTCCAAACGTAAAAGCGTTTGCAGCATTTGCTGTCGCTAAAACTGCTGCTATTGCTATTGATATGACTTGCTTTCTCATGTTACCCTCCTATCATTTTTTACTTTTTGTAAAAAAACTGGTAACCATACTGCTGGATCATCGCCTACTTCAGCGATAGTATTTTCTGCTATCTCTGCATTGTCGGGTGTACCCGATAACACGAGGAGCTCGTCACTAAAGTCGCGTTCAATAGTTTTCCCATCGATTGTTACATGGAACTTGCCGAGATTAAGCTCTGCAAGTGCAGATTGATCACCCTGTTTTATGAGAAATTGACGACTAAATTCACCAAGTCCTTTGATCAATTCAAACTCAGCATCTGTGAGTTTAAAACCTTCTGTATAATCTTCATAATTTGCCTTGGGATTGGCTAGAAAAATATAGGTTGCGCACTGTTGAATAAGCGTTTTAGCGATATTGCTTTCTAGGGCATCACCGGGTTCTTGTGTAGCGTAAACAAAAATACCATTTTGTTTACGGATGGTTTTTTGTTTATTTTTTGCCAAATCCTCAAAGTACGGATCTTGTAAAGGTTTCCAAAATTCATCGAAGATATACATAAACCGTTGACCGCTAATCATTCCTTCCGTGCGGTAAAGTAAATACATCATTACCGGAGTACGAGTCTCTGGATTGTCTAAGAATTCTGTAATATCAAAACCGTAAATTTGATGTGTTGAAAGATCAAGTGCATCGTGCGGATTATCAAATAACCATCCATAATCACCACCTTCACACCACTTTATTAAACGAGCATGGACAGATGGATGCGCGTTATATTCATTCAAATGTGGATTTGGTAAGAATTGCACCAGAAAAGATAAACGACGTAGTGATCTATCAATGTTTTTGCTCATAATAGATGTAACAGCTTGGTTAATTTCCTCCTCGTCATGGTGTGTGACTTCACCACCAGCTTCCGCCAATTTCTTAACAAATTGTTTTAGAAAAATTAGGTTCTCTTGTGTCGGTGGGAGTTGGAACGGATTAAAACCACTCGGTTTTCCAGCTTTAAATGACAAATAGCGACCTCCCATCGCCCGAATGGCAATTTCCATACCACGATCTTTATCAAAAACAACGGTTGTTGGCTTGAATTTTTGCGCTTGCGCTAATAAAAACCCGAGAAGAACAGTTTTACCGGAACCAGATTGTCCGATGAGTGCGGTATTACCAAGTAATCGTTTGTCCGTTGAATCCTCTTCAATTTTTGAAGCGTGAAAATTGAAATAAAGAGGTGTTTTACTAGTTGTTTTAAGAATTGTGACTGCTGGCCCCCATGGGTTTCCAGTTGGTTTACCTGACATAAAATTATGAAAGGATGAAAATGACAAAAAGTTCAGCGATGTAATTGGTGCAGGACGTGGTCGCCATTTCCAATTTGCAGGAAGTTGTGCCCAATAACCAGCCTCTATGGCTAAATCTACAGGTTTTGGCAATACTGCAACGTCTAGCAGTGCAGCACTCGCTTTTGCCATATGGTCGCGAACTTGTTGAGCTGTATTGCCGTAAAGTGTTAGTGTGCAATGATGTTCACCCATGACAAAATGCCCACTTATAAGCTGGTTAAGTGCTTCGTCAATTTGTTCAATTTGACTTGTTGCAACATCGCGAGCATCGATAAGATTACGTTGATGCCGCTGTAAATAATCCTTGGCAGCATGCCTCGAGAGTACTGAAAAGCTCTGTGTTAGCACAAATTCGAAATCACTTTCCAATAAGACATTCAATTGGCCTGGTTTTGTTGTCGTGTCGTACTCCTTAATTTCCAACATGCCAAATCGACGCATTCCACTGGTTGTACGCAGTTCACCAAGAGCACCCCATTTTGAAAAAAAAGGACGATTGATAGACATATAATCAGCAAAACGGTCATGACATATCGGCATAGGACGATATTCACCATTGACCAACATTCCAAGAAATTCGAGTGCAGAAGAATAAGCATGGCCATTTTTTTCATAAGCACCAAGAAGCTCAGCACCGTAACGTTTTAGCGATTGACTTAAGGTATTGTTAATATCATTGAGAGCCTTTATAGATGATTCCTGCCGCATCTTTTTTTGATCAAGCGTTTCACGTTCATGCTGGGAAAAGAATGACATAATTTTATCAGCTATAGGTTGGTAAACGACAGTCAGATACAAGTCATTGACCATTAGATTATAACCAGTAAAGCTTTGCTGGTATTTTTCATCAAGCTGATAGCAAAACATTTGATCAAATGTTGAATCAGGATATTCATAAACACGCCGGCGTACAATATGAGTCCATAGTGATAAGTTAGCTGATGCAATACCGCGTAGGGTATTGTTTAGCTCTTTTGTCCATTGAAAAATATCCTCTTCCGAAGCGCTTTGATGCGAACGTCCATCAATTTTCCAGATCGACAAATACTCTGCATTTTTTGTAGAGATGATGGTATCTGTAACGTGGTGTGAATAGGGGATGAACAAGCTTACTGGTGTCTCTGATGCAAGTCTTTTGCTACTTTCGACAGCTGTCATGTTTATCTCCTTTTGCAATAATTAGAAGGACTGTAACTTGATGCGCCCCAAAAGCCTTTATTACGATTGCGGAATTTGGTATCAATCCACAACCACCAGATACGGAATGCTTTATCATCGTTCTTGGTAATTTGCACCATAACGAACCATAATGGCGGTGCGATTACCCACAAAAAGATATTTACCGTCATAGCAATAGTAGCAACACCTACAACCATAACAATAAGTGGCATCATAGGCACACCCCAAATTGTTGGAACACGGGTTGCTCCTTTAAATAAAGGAAATGCTTCATGTTTTTGTATTTTCATGAACTGCTCCTGTTAGGTGATATAAAACAATAGAGCGCTAATATAGAATGCTGCGCCTGCGACGATAACACTGAATGACCATCGTATAAACGTAGCCTTTGAAATGATGCGAAATAGATAAATAAGCAGTAGAAATAAAAAAATAACAGCACCAGCAATGGGAATAACCATACTTAACCCATATTGCATACCTATAAAAATATCTATAAATTTGGTTGTCGTTTGAGCATATGCCTGTTGAGTCAGTAAAAACATAATCAATGTTATGAAAAAATCGCGAATCCTTTTGCAAGTTTCTGCTTGAAGAGTATTTAATTGTTTCATATTTTTACCTTCATTATGATTGAAATCACTATAAATAAAATCTCTTTTTACAGCATCATTACCGTCACATCTACAACCAATTGATATGGCTATTAAGAACATTTCATGCATTTAATTTCATATTTGGCTTTATTTAGGTGTAAATAACATCGTGGTAAGTTGAACTGCCGACCCAGCAATAACAACCCCAACAGCCCACCGTACAAAGGTATCTTTTTCAATATAACGCCCTGCATAACCAATTGCTAAGCATAAAAGTATAACAGCAGCTGCGGTAGGGATGATGTTATCAATCAGGTCGGTTTTCAGTTTTTCTAAAGCGTCTTTAACTTTCAATTGAGCATATGCAGGGTGAGACATAAAAAATGCAGTTACAGCCGCAGATATTGTGATGATTTTGTTATCATTTTTTAATTTGATATTATTAAATCGTTTCATTTTTTCCTCTAAGGTTTTTATTATTCTCAATAATTAAGTGAGACTATTTAAATTGATAAATAATCGCCATATTAAAAAACATTTTGCATTTTAACTACCTTTTACAGTCAGCTTCAAACAGGTGTGAACAACATCGTAGTAAGTTGAACTGCTGACCCAGCAATAACAACCCCAACAGCCCACCGTACAAAGGTATCTTTTTCAATATAACGCCCTGCATAACCAATTGCTAAGCATAAAAGTATAACAGCAGCTGCTACAGGGATAATGTTTTTAATAAGATCTTCCTGCAGCTTTTCTAAAGCCTTTTTAGCAGGTTCTAGCGTTGCATGTGCAGGATGAGTCATAAAGAATGCAGTTACAGCTGCGGATATTGTGATGATTTTGTTATTATATTTTGATTGGGAATTATTTAATCGTTTCATGTTTTTCTCTAAGGATTTTATTTTCTCAATAATTAAGTGAGACTGTCATTAGTTTATTTATAAGTTATACATATCATGTTAGTGATATGAAAATTAACTACATTATGATGTTAGTAACATCGTAACAAATTGGCTTGCCGATCCAGCGATGATAACCCCGACTGCCCATCGCACAAATGTATCCTTTCCGATATAGCGCCCTGCATAACCAATCGCTAAGCATAAAAGGATAACAGCAGCCGCGGCAGGGATGATATTTTTAATAAGATCGTTCTCTAGAGCTTTTAAAGCTTTTTTAGCATTTTGCAGCTCTGCATATGCAGGATGAGTTATAAAAAATGCAGTTATAACTGCAGACATTGCAATAATTTTATTATTATATTTTGATTGGAAATTATTTAATTGCTTTATATTCTTCTTTAACATTTTTGTGTTCTCAATATTAAGTGACGTTATTTAAGTTGATAGATAATCATCCCTTTGAAAAATATTTTATCTTCTATTGCTTTTTTATAATCATCTTCAATTTGGTGAAAATAACATCGTGGTAAGTTGAACTGCTGAGCCAGCAACGACAACCCCAACAGACCACCGTACAAATGTATCTTTTTCAATGTAGCGCCCTGCGTAACCAATTGCTAAGCACAAAAGTATGATGCCAGCGGCTATAGGAATAATTATATCCAATTCCTTTTTCAATTCGTCTAAGGCCTTTTTTGCATTACCTAATGTTTGTGTTTGAGCATATACAGGACAAGCCATAAGAAATACGGTAATAGCTGCAGTAGTCGCAATGATTTTATTATGAACTTTTGTTTGAAGAATATTTGATCGTTTCATGTTCTTTCATCCTGGTTAAGTTTAAAATTTCCATAAATAACTCCTCTTTCATGAAGAAATTTAAAGAGATATTTTGGATCAGCCCAAGTTCTTAGTTTTCCTCTTTGCGTAAGAAGTGTGTATTTATTTGGTTTTCCAGTTACCGGATCATCGGCAACAAATGTAAAATACCATTCTCTCTCTGAGAGCATCACAATTGTAATTTCGCGTGCTGCCTTTTGATTGAATGCTATATCAACACTGTTTTGCTCTATCATTTTCATTGTTTTTGCCCTCAATTAGAAGATATTTTATTAATCTTACTAATTTAGAGCTTTAACATTTCTTTATCTACTGTTCATTACTATACTCTATCAAAATTGTAGTTTTCATTTATAAATAGCGTAATCCTCATTCCTGTTGCTTTTGGAAAGAGGTATCTTCTGCTGTAAAAATATCATGAGCACCACTTATCTTATGCGCAAATGCATCCACTCGTTCTTCTGAAGAGGAAGGAAGAGCTTCTGTTTCTCCTATTTGATCTGACCTTTCCGCATGAGATTGTATAGTTTCTTGCGTTTTGTCATCTGAGAGTGTATGAGTTTCCACTTCGATAGAGGAAACAACTTTCTTTACAGAAGATTCAATGAAACCGTTTTTCAAAGATACGTCAGGATTATGTCTATTTTCTGTAAGATGTTTAGTTGTTACGATTGCTTTTGTAGTTGTGAATGATTGACGTGATAATTTATAATGATCATTTATATTTATTGCATAGATATCATCCAGTGATTTTTGCATAACAACAGTTGAAATCGTTGCAGGATGTACAGCGGATGCGCATACAGCAGAAAGCGTTATAAAGTTTGGAATACTCATAAGCAACATACCTGATGATAAAAAATTCTATTGAGGTAAACATAAACTCTGCAAAGCACTCCTGATTGCTGCCATGCTAAATTTCTATAAATCGGTGAAATGAAATCGTTCAGTTTAAAACGTTTCTTACAATCACAAATTTGATTTTTTCCGAGAACATTTTTAATATATGCCAATATCTGACCAACTATATAAATATGTAGAGAAAAACCGAACATATTATACCAATCAATATTATTATAGTTATTACGTTTATAAAAAGAGACATTGTTCTCAACGGATAACTGTTTTTGGAAGTTTATAGAGGTTGATTGTGTAGTATAATTTCTTGATTGTTCGAATTCTTCTAGAGAATATTGATATGAAGGAGAAGACCGCTGTATATGAATGTATTTTTTATTGTTAAAACGAACTGCACTCTCATTATATTTAGAGGGCTTGTTCTTTAACATAGATTGCCATAATTTATAAAATGGTGATTTATATTCACTTTTGACCACTGGTTCACAGGTGTCAGAGAGGTATGATAAAATTTGTATGCTCCGCTTACCAATCTCAGTGAGCGAACTGAAAAAGGATGTAGCTGTGAAAGCTAAGATACAAATCAATAACTCTTCGTGGTCCAAAGTATATCTCCGTCAAAGTGATATATTCATCATAATTTTAATTTTGATAACAAATAGACAGAAATCGTCTATAATTGTGTTTAAAATATGGCAAAGCACAATTCTTTTTTGCAAGGGGAGTAATTAAGGTGAATGATCTCAAAAATATGAACTTCGATGAGTTACAAGAGATGCGTGCCAAAATTGATGTGGAATTGAAAAAACGGCAAGCAAAAGAGAAGCAAAATGCGCGGCGAAAAATTCTTGAAATTGCTAGTGCACATGGAATTGATATCGCTGATCTTGTAAGTAAAGAACGTCATTATAGAAATCCCAACAACCAATGGGAATTGTGGAATGGACGTGGGCGTAGACCTAAGTGGATTAAAGAATGGTTGGAGAATGGTTATGCACTTGAAGAACTAGAAATAACATAGTGCATATGCAATATTTGCAAAGCTATAAAAATATCAAGAAACAAGAATTCAAGCAGTGTATTCTTTTGGGAATTTGATATATCAAAATGTTGCACTGATATCTTAAGAAGTGAGCGATTATAAAACTATAGGAAGCGCAAATGCGTTTATATGAAGGGTGCGCGGTTATATCGAGATTATACACTATGTTGGTGAAGCAGTCTTTACGTATAAATAAGCATTACATTTGTAATTTTTATTGCGATAGATTGCCAATTCTCATAGTTTTAATCAGTTGGTAACTGTAACTGCGTTGAGGAAAACCGATTCTTGCAAACGAAGGTTTGTTCTTAATATTTAGGGCTTATGTAGAACCTCAGTGAGGTTCTACAGCAGGTTAGACAGCATAATTAATAGGTTTCCACATCATCGGCGTTCAAATGTTTAGAAATTGTATCTGCTGCTAGAGAATTTTGATAGGACTTCAGTATATCAATTTGGTCCGTTAATGCTGAGTAAGCCAAATGCCGAACTATACCTACATTGTAGCTATATTGGGGGATGAGTGTTTTTCTGTTTATTGTTTTTTTGTAAATCTTAAGCCCATGATTATTTGTTTAGAGATTTTGATGAGCTTTCGCTCATTGTTATGTGTTTCGACATAAGTATTAATCCTTTATCAAGACAAATCAATCCTTTCTCTAATCGTGTTTAAAGACAGATAACTATCCGTAGGAAATTATATTTCTTATGAGAGAGAATATATTTGCAAGCTATAAAATTTTATTGAAAATCTCTACTTCACTACCGACTTTAACTTATCATGGAGACGTATAAAATCAAAATTGAATCAAACGGTTCGATAAAGAGAAACATATTTTTTTAGGTTTCTTTACAAACCACTCTTGAGTTTTAAGAATGCAATTTACTGCGATAAGACTCATCGAGTATTGTTTGTTTTTTTACACACCAGAATATTATCCAATTTTCCGTTTTAAAGGACTCTGCAAAAAGAATAAGATGCTCAATACGCTCTGTTATTTTACAATCAAAAAATTCTGACACATTCCCTTCTAGAATAGATCTATCACTTTTAAAAGTTTCCATATTACCAAGTAGAATTTTTGCAAGGGCAGAATGATTGGTAGTTTCTTCACGTAATTTTTGTTCAGTATCCTGTGTGCATTCATGCAATCACTCTATTTAAGGTTGCTTCGATCTGATTTTTCGTAAGTACTCGTGTGTAACCGCGAAATTTTCTTCCGCAAAAAGCAACATATCATCATATTCATAATGTGATTGTTCATCATTATTGTACTCTTTGAAAAGGCAATAGACCGCGGTGGTGAGAACAACTTATAACCGAAAATCCTTGCCATGCCATTCTCTCCATAATCTACAAAATTCAAAATCATGGAGAATAGGCCCAATACGATGGGGGAGATGATAATCAATAATCCTCTACTTCATAATGATATGTTTTTCAGCTAAACCTTTTCAGAATTTCTATCGCGTTTTTAGTTTGCATCATGATTTACTTTTTGAATAATTTGTAAAATTAGAGAGAGTATAAGTTTTCATGTATTATTCTCTGCATAATCCTTAATTCTTTTGCATAAAAGTTACTTGCGTAACAATGTGAAGATCAAGATGAGACCCTAAGATAAAGTGGATATTCATCATTCCAAAGTTGAGAATAATCAAAATACAATGTCTCACAAAAAACCGTTCTGCTATGGTTTTGCTAAACCGTTTTTTGTGTAGTTTAAGTTTTTGTATTTTAACAATTATGAGGAAATAAGGATATAAACCAACACTCTATGGTCTTATAGATCATTTGTCTGTCAGAAACCGATTTTTATCTTGTCGGTATGGATGTAAGGCTAAAAAATTGCCGCTTCATTTCCTGGCAAGGAGATGTCTTTATTGTTTGTGCATCATAATCGTAATAAAAATACTGTGCTTATTTGAAAAAAGTTAGCAATGTGTTCTGTTTTTTAATCTGTACAGAGCAGATTTCTGCGAGAATTTTGTTGTTTTAATGAAATTGCCTTTAAAAAAAGCAGGAAATAAAAGGCTTATTGATTAAAAACGATGAAAACTTACATAAGCTTGAGAAAATACAAGTTGAAGACCAAAAAGATGTGATTATTTTCTAGCTTTTGTTTGTTTTCTGTGTATTGCGCAGGGAGAGGGGACTGCAGTATTCATCAAAATAGAATAGAGTGTAGATCGTTTTGTTGTATATTTCCATGGATTTCTCCAGAAATTTTGGTATGTCAGAATAAGCAAGAGAATTCTCTTGTTCAAAACGTCTCCAGCTTTGATAGCGCTCTAAAGCAATGAGGGATTCAATATCAAGGACTCATCGTACTGTTTGAAAGAAAGGCTTATTCATAGGCTATAAAAGCGGAATGGTGTGATTTTTATTCAAAGTGGGAGCCCGTGAAGGAGACGAGGTGCATTGGGAGTGAGACCGGAAGCTTCTTGAATGAAATATTTCTTTATTTTAGGTGCCTGATTGATAATTCCAAGACCAGCATCTCGGAGCAAGCGTAAGGGAAGATTATCATTGGAAAAAAGGCGATTAAGCCAATCATTACTCAAAGCCATACGTACAATTTCAAAACGTCTCCAGCTTTGATAGCGCTCTAAAGCAATGAGGGAGCCAATATCAAGGCCTAATCGTGCTGTTTCAATAACAACTTCAGCAAGTGCGGCGCTATCGCGTAATCCTAAGTTCAGTCCTTGTCCTGCAATCGGGTGAATTGTGTGGGCTGCATCACCAACGAGAGCAAAACGAGATTGAATGCATTGTCGTGTTAAAGAAAGGCTTAAGGGAAAAATTTGTCGCTCTCCATTCCAAGAGAGTTTTCCAAGTCGATGACCAATACGTTTTTCGAGTTCTGTTTCAAAAATAACAGCATCAGCCTTGAGGTAATATTGTGCAGTTTTATGATGTTCATTCCATACAATAGCAGAGCGATTGCCTTTAAGAGGGAGAAGAGCAAAAGGTCCAGCAGGTAAAAAATGTTGAATTGCTTGACCATGATGGGGTTTTTCATGGTCAATTGTGCAGATGATTGCTGTTTGTTTATAGGAATGAGAAAAATTTTTAAGACCTGCTTTTTCGCGTAATTTCGAATGGGCTCCGTTGGCGGCAATAAGCAACTTCGTTTGCCAAATTTCTTCATTGCTTAAAGTGACAGCTGTATGTTGATCTTCTTGATAAAAATCAACGACATGCATATTTGCAATAAAAGTGATATCCAGATCTTTGACCCGTTTTTTTAAAGCTTTGATCAGTTCTCTATGTTCCACCATAGCAGCAAAGGGTTCGTTAGGAGTAACATCACCTTCAAAGGTTAAAAGCGTTGGTTTGACAGGATCATTGGCACATGCATCGGTGATGATCATTGAATGAATGGGTTGTGCAGAGGGGTTTATATGCTCCCAACATTGTAGCTGTTTTAACATACGAATAGAAGCAGCAGAAAGGGCGATGGTTCGTATATGAGAAGTGGGAAGTTCTTCTTGAGGAGAAGCATCAACAATATTAATATTCAGATTAGGGGCTGCTTGCTTGAGCGCTATTGCTAAGGTAAGACCAACAGCTGCTCCCCCTGCAATAAGAAGATCGCATTGTTTGATAGTTTTATGGGATCTTGTTTTTTGATTGTATTTTACATTTTCATTGGGATGAGGATACACAACGCTTCGTTCCATTGTTGGCAATTTATTTTGTTTATAAACAGAATATCTTTTTCATATTATCTTTTCTACACTCTTTCTATTCCTTCTTTGCTTTAAAAAACACACTTTTTCCGCGTATTGGTTTATAAACAGGTTGGCTTTTTAAAATTTATTCTTTACTGCTGATTATTGATGAATTCATTCCATGACTTTACTTGATAACTTTACGGGAAAAATTTGTCCTGAATATTGCATATCAATTTTACACTTTATCAATGCAAAAGAAAACTGAAATAAGACAGAAACGATGTGATCTTTTTAAGATGCAATGAAAGTCTCTTACGTTATTGTCTTGAAAGATTATGTTTTACAAGCATGGTAGGAAGATTTTTATGATTACGATGGTTAAAACTGTGTTAATATTTTGTGGTCATAATTCTATAACTCTTTAATGCTTAATGCGAGAATTTTATATTTGGAATTGATGGATGCACCCAAATTCTTTTTCCTATGATTCATTAGAAGCGCAAAAATCTTACAGTTCAAGGCTCGTTGAAATGTTTTTGCGCCAGATTGGTGTTTTTATTGGGCTTGGGCTTTTGGGCTTCCTTGTTTTTTGTGTTTGTGCTTTGGCAACTTGGAATGCAGCCGACCCATCATTAACTCATGCAAGTACAAATAAAGTTACAAATTTTATGGGGTGGACAGGTGCAATTTTTTCAGATTTTGTTATGCAATTTTTTGGTTTAGCAAGTCTTGGTGTTTTGTTGCCGCCATTATTTTGGTCGTTTCTTTTGTTGGCACAAAAGGATATCCATCATTTGATTTTTCGCCTTTTTTTGTGGGTCGCATCAACAATTTGTTTTTTAATTTCTTTTGCCCTTATGACACCTATCGCTTCTTTTACATATTGGCCATTGCCGATGGGGCTGGGAGGTCTTTTGGGGGATAAAATTCTCAGTGCTCTTTATTCATTTTTTCCAGTCTTTTTTTCTACATTTCAAAATGTGCTTTTGGGGATAGCTTTTAGCCTTTTAGGTTTTTTAATAGCTGCTTTTGCGGGCAATGTGGTATGGAGACGTCGGACAAGTAAAAGGAAAATAAAAAAGGTCCAGAACAATGAAAGAGTTGCTCCTCTCTTCGATATGTCAGAAGATCCAGAAGAAGATATAGAACATGTTGAAGAGAGGGGACGATATGGTTTTTTTGCTACAACTTTGGGAGCTATTTTACATCTTTTTTATTTTTTACAAGCGCGTTTTTTTCGTTTCTTCTCTCTCAAATGCTCTCAGAAACAAGGAAAGGCATTTGAGCGAATTGAACCAATTTTCGTGGATGAAAAAACGAAATGTCAGGAAAATCAAGAGAAGAGATCTCCTGTTAAAAACCGTGTTTCCAAGTCTATAACGGCTTCTTCAAACGGTCGTTTTCTTCTTCCACTTTTGGATTATCTTTCAGTTTCTCCACCAGCGGCGAAGGATGCAAAACTTTCTCCTGCTGCTTTGAAAGCCAATTCTCATGAACTTGAAGGTGTTTTGTTAGATTTCGGGGTCAAAGGAAAAATTATTGATGCACGACCTGGTCCGGTGGTGACTTTATATGAATTTGAACCGGCTGCTGGTATTAAATCTTCTCGTATTATTGGGTTGTCAGATGATATTGCACGCTCTATGCGTGCGATTTCAGCCCGTGTTGCTGTGGTTCCAGGGCGCAATGTGATTGGAATAGAATTGCCCAATGCAAAACGTGAGATGGTTTATTTGCGGGATATTTTGCAAGCGCAAGAATTTGTGGAAAGCAAAGCAAAATTAGGGCTTGCTTTGGGTAAGACAATTGGTGGGGAAACGGTGATTGCGGATTTAGCAAAAATGCCGCATCTTTTGGTGGCAGGGACTACAGGCTCGGGAAAATCTGTTGCCATTAATACCATGATTTTATCTTTGCTTTATCGGATGACGCCTGAACAATGTCGCCTCATTATGGTAGATCCCAAAATGCTTGAACTTTCCGTTTATGATGGCATTCCCCATTTGTTAACACCCGTGGTAACGGATCCTAAAAAAGCTGTCATTGCACTGAAATGGGCTGTGCGTGAAATGGAAGAGCGCTACAGTAAAATGTCAAAAGTGGGTGTCCGCAATATTGATGGCTTTAATGCGCGTCTTAGGGAAGCAGAAGGGCAGGGTGAGACAATGACGCGCACAATTCAAGTGGGGTTTGATCATGAAACCGGTGAGCCTCTTTATGAGACAGAAACACTTGATTTTAGTCCGATGCCTTATATCGTTGTCATTATTGATGAAATGGCCGATTTGATGATGGTTGCTGGTAAAGACATTGAAGGAGCCGTTCAACGCCTTGCGCAAATGGCACGTGCTGCTGGTATCCATGTGATTATGGCGACCCAGCGCCCTTCAGTGGACGTCATTACTGGAACCATTAAAGCCAATTTCCCTACACGCATCTCTTTTTCTGTCAGTTCAAAAATTGATAGCCGGACAATTCTTGGCGAACAGGGGGCTGAACAATTGTTAGGGCAAGGAGATATGCTCTTTATGATGGGAGGAGGGCGTATCCAGCGGGTTCATGGGCCTTTTGTGGCGGATGATGAAGTGGAGCAGGTGGTGGCGCATCTCAAAGCACAAGCGCTGCCTGATTATCTGGAAACCATTACAGAAGAGATTGCAGAAAATAGTGCGGATGTTTCTTTGGCTTCTCCTGCAGCAGATGATCCCTATAGTCAAGCTGTTGCTATTGTTCTTCGAGATCGTAAGGCTTCAACTTCTTATATTCAACGCCGTTTAGGCATCGGCTATAACCGTGCTGCTACATTAATTGAGCGGATGGAAGAAGAAGGCATCATTAGTGCGGCAAATCATACCGGTAAACGAGAAGTCTTGATACCTTCTGAAGAAGAACGCTTTTGAAATAAAAATCTTTTGATAGTCTTGTTAAACAATATCTTTATCCTTTAAAGAAAGATATTCTCTTTATTATTATAAGATAAATGAATATTCTTTGGGAGCATTTTCTATGGAAACGTTTTTTCCATCACAAAAAAAAACCATTGGTTTTTTGGGTATTCTTGTCTTTTGGTGCTTAACTTGCCCTGCTTTTTCGCAATCATCCAATAAAATGGTAATGGCATCTAGTAAAGTGACAAGGGCACAAAATATAGCTAATCACTTTGCCGCAATTAAAACAATGACAGGTGATTTTATTCAGTTTAGTCCAAAGGGCAAAATGTCGCAGGGCACATTTTATTTAGAGCGTCCAGGGAAAATTCGTTTTATTTACAAAAAAATACCCTTACAAATCATTGCAGATGGTCAATTCCTAGGAGTTAACAATCGTGCTTTGAATACTTGGAATTTTTCACAACTTTTTCAAACACCAATGAAATTTCTGTTAGATAATAAAATTGATGTATCCTCAGGGCGTTTGTTAGCATTTCGCGAAGATCCTGGGGCTGTGACGATTGTTCTGCGTGATAAAAGCATTGGGGCAGGGCAAATAAGAATGGTTTTTGATTCTAAAAATTATGCTTTACGCCAATGGACAATTGTTGATCAACAGAATTTAGAAACAACTGTTCAAATTATGAATGTAAGGACAGGCGTTCGGTTTGCTGATGGGATGTTCACACTTCCTGCTAAAAAATAATGTAGTGCCTCCAACACCGGAATTAAAACAGATGTCCTTTCGTCTTGCTACTTGGAATATTAATTCTATTCGTCTACGTCTTGCACAGATTTTTCAGTATTTAGATCTCTTTCCCGCAGATATTTTATGTCTTCAAGAAACAAAATGCCCAGATGCTCTCTTTCCAAGGGAGGCTTTTGAAGCAGCAGGTTATAAGCATATCGCATTGAGTGGACAAAAGTCTTACAACGGTGTTGCAATTGTTTCACGCTTGCCTTTTAAGAGCGTTGAAAAGCGTTTCTTTTGTCAAAAACAAGATTGTCGTTACATTTCGGTCATTGTTGAATCCTATGGCAGAGACATACAAATACACAATTTTTATGTTCCTGCTGGTGGGGATGTGCCTGACGCAGAGGTGAATGAAAAATTCCGTCATAAACTTAATTTTTTAGAAGAAATGTCTTCTATCAGAGCAGATCAGGGAAATGGTCTTTCTTCTCTTTTGGTAGGAGATTTGAATATTGCTCCTTTGGCAGAGGATGTTTGGTCTCATAAACAATTATTGAAGGTTGTAAGCCATACACCCATTGAAACTGAGCGCTTACAAGCTTTATGTTGCCAAGGGGGGTGGGTTGATCTGATGCGGCTGCATATTCCCGTTCCTACCAAGCTTTATACATGGTGGAGTTACCGTGCACGCGATTGGGCTCTTGCTGATCGTGGGCGGCGGCTTGATCATATTTGGTCTTCTCCAGATCTGGCACCTTTTGTCACGGATCTTACGATTTTTCGGAGCTCACGGGGATGGAAACAACCTTCAGATCATGTTCCTGTGCAAACAGTATTTGATTTTTCATAATAAATTTGAAATAAGAACATAGTAAATGAAGTATTAATGGATTGATTCTGAAAACATATGGGAGCATGGATGCGGATCAAAAGTCTGGAATGGGTTACTTCTAATAGATTGCTTTGTAGTGTTTTGTTGTGTTTTTTTATCTTATCAGGATGTATGGTTGGTCCTAATTACAAGAAAACATTTTTTCGTGTTCCAACAAGTTGGGGAGAACAAACTGCGCAGACTACAGGACATCCAGTTGTGCTTGCTGGGTGGTGGAGGCGTTTGAATGATCCTGTTTTGAATGCGTTAGTAGAGATTGCAATTTCTGGTAATAATAATGTTGCTGTTGCCAAAGCACGGATTCGCGAAGCACGTGCTACTTTAGGGCAAGTTCGGGGAGCTCTTTTGCCGAATATAACAGGTTCAGTTTCAACAGATCGTTCTGGTTATCTGGAACCTCATGCTATTATGAGCCAATATATGAATCGCTTTAATAGTGGTTTTGATGCGAGTTGGGAGCTTGATTTTTTTGGTGGACATAAAAGAGCAATTGAAGCCGCGCGTTATGGTTTTGAAGCTGCTATAGAAGATATGCGCGCTACCATGGTGACATTGTTGGGAGATGTTGCAACAAATTATGTTCAAATGCGTGGTTGGCAGCAAAAGTTGCTCATTGTGCGACAAATTGCTGTATCACAGCGCAAAACATATGCATTGATGCGTGCCAAATTAAAGGCTGGCGATGTTTCAGAACTCGATGTTTCCAATGCGCAAGCACAAACCGCTAATACAGAAGCCGATATAGCCCAGATGGAAGCAAATTTGGCAATGAGTATTCATCGTCTTTCCGTCTTGACGGGTCGTGTCCCTATGGCTTTGAAGGATCTTCTGCAAAAAAATGCAAAACAAGCAAAAATTCCGCAACCAAAATGGCCAATACCAGCAGGAATTCCGGCTGATATTTTGTTGACACGTCCAGATCTACGGCGAGCAGAGCGCCAATATGCACAAGCAACAGCACGGATTGGTCAACGTGAGGCAGAACGCTATCCATCACTCACTTTAACAGGAAATATTTCAACAGCACCGGAGGCAATTAGTGAATTATGGAAGACGTCAACAATTTCTTGGTTGTTGGCATCTGGTCTTCGTTTTCCTTTTTTTAATGGAGGACAGATTGAGGCTTCTATTGCCATAGCGCGGGCACAGCGTGATCAAGCTTTTATTACTTATCGGGCTGCTGTGTTGGAAGCATTAGAAGATGTGGAAAATGCACTTGTGAGATTAACCAAAGAACATCAGCGTCTAGAGAAGCTTATTGTTGCAAATAAAGCTTCGCTGCATTCTTTAAAACTTTCTCGAAGCCTTTTTGAAAATGGAAATACCAGCTTCCTTGAATTGTTAAATGCTAATCGCTCCTATTATTCTGCGCAAATGGCTCTTAAAGATAGCCGAGTTTCTTTGGTGACTCAATATATTGCACTTATGAAAGCGTTGGGTGGTGGCTGGGATGGCGTTGTGGATGTGTATCGTCCAGAGGTTATTGATGGTACATCCCGTTCGCGTGCAAAGGTAGGATAATGAAAAAAAACTTTATCAAAAATTTCATTACAAAACGCAAAAAACTTTCCTTATTTTTAACCGTTATATTTGTGATTGTCTTGTTATGGTTGCGTTCTGTTTTTTTGGGAACATCAACACCAGCTTATATGACTGCGGTGGTAAAACGTGGTGATATCGAGGTAAGTGTTTTGGCTTCTGGTCTTGTCCGCCCTTATCGGTTGGTTGCTGTTGGTGCACGTGCAACAGGGCGGGTGGTGTCAATGCATGTTGCCCCAGGAAGTATTGTGAAGGAAGGAGATCTCTTAGCAGAAATTGATCCTATAGATCAAGAAAATGATCTAAAAAGAAAAAAAGCGGCATTATCTCATTATGAGGCGAGTTTAGTAGAACAAGAAGCTTACCTTTCTCTTGCACAGAAAAACTTAGAACGTCAGAAAAAAATGATCGAATCACATGCGATTTCAAGGGCTAATCTCGATGATGCCGCAACGCAGGTGAAAATACGCGAGGCACAAATTGCGCAACTTCGTCAGCAAATTGTACAAGCGCAAATTGATGTGGACAGTGCAGAGGTTAATTTGGGTTATACGCGGGTAACCGCTCCTTCAGCGGGGACAGTTTTAGCAACAATTGTAGAAGAAGGGCAAAATGTCAATGCGGTTCAGTCCGCACCGACAATTGTAATTTTAGGTGATTTGTCAAAGATGACTATTAAAGCACAAATCTCCGAAGCTGATATTCTTAAAGTTCAGGCTGGACAACCTCTCTATTTTACAGTTTTAGGCAATTCACAGCGTCATTATGAGGGAACTTTAGAAAGGGTAGAGCCAGCTCCTGAATCCGTGCGTGCGGATGTGAGTATTAATCCTGGTGTGATAGATTCTAGCGCTTTATCATCATCGGCTATCTATTATAATGGGATTGTCCATGTTGATAATGAGGACAATTTTCTGCGGACTTATATGACGGCGCAAATTCATATTATTTTAGGTCGTGCTCAGAATGTTTTGTTGGTTCCAAGTGATGCTTTACGGGATGAAACAAAAGACCGTAAAGCATGGGTTTCTGTTTTGGAGGGGCGAAGCAAAGTGGTGACTAAACAGGTGACGATTGGACTTAATAATAAGGTGGTGGCAGAGGTTGTTTCAGGGCTAAAAGAAGGTGATGTGGTTATTACGGGTGCGCATGATGGTGTGATGCCAGATATCCTTGATGTCCACAGCAAAGATGAAAGCTAAAGCATGAAAGCAGATAAAGCAGATGCTGTCCTCGTTTTGGAAAATATCGTGCGCAAATTTCCCGCTGGGGAAACATTTGTCACTGTTTTGAAGGACATTAATCTCACCATTAAAAGCGGTGAAATGGTAGCGATTGTGGGCGCTTCCGGTTCAGGAAAATCCACATTGATGAATATTCTAGGCTGCCTTGATCGACCAAGTTCTGGTCGTTATTGGATTTCAGGAAAAGAAACAGCCTCTCTTTGTGCCGATGAATTGTCAGCTTTGCGGCGTAATCATTTTGGATTTATTTTCCAGCGTTATCATTTATTGAATGAATTGACAGCTTTGGGCAATGTTGAAATTCCAGCTATTTATGCAGGCTGCCCTGTGGCAACAAGAAAACAACGCGCGCAAGATCTTTTAACACGTTTAGGGATGGGTGATCGGATAAATCATCGTCCAAATCAGCTTTCGGGTGGTCAGCAACAACGGGTTTCTATTGCGCGTGCTCTCATGAATAATGCAGAGGTTATTCTTGCCGATGAACCAACGGGTGCATTAGATAAACAAAGTGGACAAGAAGTGTTGCGTATTTTGGATGAGCTTCATCAAGAAGGACGCACCATTATTATTGTAACCCATGACATGCAGGTGGCTGAAAGAGCAGATCGTATTATTGAAATCAGTGATGGGGAAATTATTGCCGATCATGTGACAAAGAGTGCAAAAACAAAAGCGGTGGATGCAAAAACAAAAACGGGTAATCAGTATGGAGAAAAAAATCTCGAAGATAAACAACAGCTAGGTTTTTTGCGTTCTTTTTTCGAGCGTTTTCGTGAGGCATTTGTTATGGCTTTGTTAGCTATGAATTCCCATAGGATGCGGACTTTTTTAACAATGCTTGGGGTGATTATTGGTATTGCTGCCATTATTGCGATGGTGGCTTTAGGAAATGGGACACGAGAAAAAATTCTAGAAAATTTTAAAAGTTTAGGATCTAATACACTAACAATTTTGCCGGGAAAAAGCTTTTCTGATCCACAAGCAGAGAAAATAACAAGCCTTGTTGAAGCGGATGCAGAAGCGCTTTCTGGTTTGCCCTATGTTTCTGGTGTAACTCCTCAGATTTCAACAAGTGCAAAGGTGCATTTTGGTGCTGTTGAAGTCAATGCTGTCATTATGGGAGTGGGAGAACAGTTCTTTCAGACACAGGGACTCAAGGCTATTAAAGGGCAGTTGTTTGATCAGAAAAGTGTGCAAGATCGAGCGGTGGATCTGGTGATTGAAAAAGAAGCATTGTCTGTTCTTTTTCCTCATAGCCATGAGAACCCCCTTGGGAAAGTGGTGCATGTGGGAAGAGTTCCGGCGCGTATTATTGGTGTTGTGGATCCGCAAAATCAAGCAAATGGTGGTGTATCAAATACCATACAGGTTTATTTGCCCTATACAACTGTACAAACGCGTTTTCTTGGAACAACGCAGGTTCGTGCCATTACAGTTAAGATTGATGATAATGTGGATGCACATTTGGCAGAGACCATGGTAAAGCGCTTTCTCACAATGCGGCATGGTGAAGAAGATTTTTTCATTAGAAATTCGGAATTCTTTCGTGAGCGCATCATGGAGAGTACACATATTTTAACACTGTTGGTTTCTTCCATTGCAGCGATTTCACTGATTGTGGGGGGGATTGGGGTGATGAATATTATGCTGGTCACAGTTTCAGAGCGGATTAATGAAATTGGTGTGCGTATGGCTGTTGGGGCACGTCAGAGTGATATTTTACAGCAATTTTTAATTGAAGCGATTTTGGTTTGTGTCATTGGTGGTGGTTTAGGGATCTTGTTTGGATTCTCCATCGGTGGTTTGTTTTTGCTCTTTAAGGCGCCTATCCACCTGATTTATACGATTGATTCCATCATCCTCTCTCTTACTTTTTCAACCCTCATAGGGATATGTTTTGGCTTTTCACCAGCAAGGCAAGCTTCACGACTTGACCCTGTTGTTGCCCTCTCACGCGATTAAGTTGTATAAATGTGGGGATTATGTTTTTTTCACGCGTTTATACTGGGTCAATATGTTTGTGAAAAGCGATATTGATAAGGAAAATAATGTTCGCACAAAATACCTAAACAGGATAGCGAGTGGTTGGGTGAAGTGTATAGTTTTTTGTTTCTTTTTGAGTGTGGTGATAAGAAGTACGCGGTTTGATTTTCACAAGGTTTCTAAGATTTTTGTTCTTTTTAACGGTGAATGCTTGTTATAGATTTTTTTAATGAAAAAATTTTTGTTATGATATATTCGCTCAATAACTTTAGTAATTGAAATAACTCTATAAAAATTTCATTTGGCAAATCCTTTTAAGCATTGGTAACATATTTCTTCAATCCTTTGTTCTATTGTCTAAAGTTATGTATTTACGGGAAATGTATCATGGAGAGTACACATAACTTAATGCTTTCAGCGTTTTCAATTGTGCTGCTTACAGATTGTAGGTACTGTAAAGCGATAAGTTCCACTAGAAATTTATCATTTTTGAAAAATTTATATATTTTAAAATGATAGCTTATGTAAAATGGTCTGGATGTACAAACAATACTATAGTTTTTTCATCGATGTTCAATAAATTTGATATGTGTGATAAGGAATCGAGTAGATTAACTCGTTGGATAAATATCCCTCTTTTCAGCAACTGAACGTGGAACGACCGTATCTTAATGTGGCGAGATGTCGTAAAAAAATTTATGCAAGAAACAATATTTGTGTTTCATGCAGTAGTTTTTTAATTTTTGAGAATCATATCTGTAATCAGATAATTGTGATTAATTGTTTTTTGGTTTTTCTCTGAGAAACTTTCACTTTGTCATTGTAAGCCGGTCATATCCTTCTTGGCACTTTTCAAAGTGTGAGTGTGACTGGATTTATCACTATTTTAGCAGCAAACATTTGCGAAGAGATGTTAATGAATTTATAATCCACCATGATGTGGTCTCTGTGAATCCTGATGCACTCTTCGGGTATCTACTTAAAATAACTGTAGGTGAAAGAATATAATACTCGGAGCTGGTGGGATGAGAAAAATAACAATTCAGAGAGATCTAATAGACGATTCTTCTGAAGATCTAGTGTTAACGTTTTTAGAAAAACAGAGAAAATTTATTGACAAGCCTATCATAAGATCTCCTCTTCGTTATCCAGGTGGGAAAAGCCGTGCTGTTCCTATGATTATTAATAACTACATAAGGGAACAAAAGACTTTATGTTCTCCTTTTGTAGGGGGTGGTTCGATTGAACTCACTCTGGCAAAAAGAGGCACAAAAGTTTATGCTTATGATGCTTTTAAGCCGCTTGTTATCTTTTGGCAAATGCTCTTGAAAGATGCTTCAGTTCTTGCAGAAAAAGTTAGAGAATATGAAGATATGACTCCTACAATGTTCTATAATCTTCAAAAAACTTTTGGAAATATTAAAAATCAATTAGAAATTGCTGCTGTTTTTTTCGCTCTCAATCGCTCCTCTTTTTCTGGAACAACACTTTCCGGTGGTATGTCTCCAGGGCATCCTAGATTCAATCAGCGTTCCATTGAACGACTTAGAGATTTTAAAATTGAAAACTTTACAGTGGAACACGTAGATTTTAAAGAAAGTATTCCTAAACACTTTAACGATTTTCTTTATTGTGATCCTCCGTATCTGATTAATCAAAAGCTTTATGGTGAAAAAGGTGATAAACATAATTCTTTTGATCATCAAGCTCTTGCCGAACTTTTAAAAAATCGTCAAGGATGGGTCTTATCCTATAATGATTGTGTAGAAGTGAGAGAACTTTATAAGGGACATACGATACTTAATCCTGAGTGGACATACGGTATGGGAAACAATAAAAAGTCAAATGAGCTTTTAATTTTGAGTCGGGATTTTTTGGGAATTGTATGAATCAGGTAGAAAATGGGAAAGCTTTTGAATATGCTTTAGCTATGGGTTTTAAAAAGGTAACAAAGCTCCTATAAAGTTTAATTCGTCCTTTCAGATAGCAGAATCTTTTTATAATTTACTTCATGATAGTAAAAAAGGCTTTTGAATCTTGCTTCTATAGAAGCTGCTGTTTTCTTACAGTTACATGATAAGAATATTAAAAATACTAAAGCTATTATCCTTCAAGAAGATTCTGTTGGTATTAAAGGAGATGTCCGTGATATTATTTTGGAAATTCCTGAAAATCTTGTTGGTATTTCTGCAAAACATAATCATAGTGCTATAAAGCATCCTCGCCTTTCCAATAAAATAGATTTTGGTAAAGAATGGACAGGATATCCTTGTAATAGTCTTTATTTCAATGAAATAAAACCCATTTTGATTATTTAGTAGAGCTTAGAAATAAGAAAATGCTTTTTAGAGATATAAATAATAAAGAGAATAGGATTTACCTTCCAATCTTAGAAGCTTTTTCTAAAGAACTTCAAAGACTTTGTTTCAATTATCAAGATAAATTTGTGAAATCATTGTTTCAGTATATTATAGGTTATTATGATTTTTATAAAGTTATAATAGATACAAAATTTAAACAAAAACAAGTTATTATTTAGTCTTTTAATTTGAATGGTACTTTAGGATATGGTCGTAAATGAGGAATCCCAAGCAAAATTTTATCTGTAGCAATAAAACAGGAAAGTAAAAACAAACTTATTATAATTTTTGCAGATGGGTGGAGCATTTCTTTTAGAATTCATAGCGCATCCAATAAGGTGGAGGCTTCATTAAAATTTGACATTCAATTTGTAGGATTGTCTTCTCAGGTAATGAGTCACCAAATTCCAGTTGTCTAGTTACTTCTATAATTTCTAATTTTTACATAAAACCAGGTTTCGGGAAGGAATTTTATCTCAAAAAGGTGTTATCGATAGTCAAAGTAGAGTGGATTTCAAAAATCGAAATGTTAAGCGGTTAGTGTTATATAAATGTTCATCATGTTTATCATCTAATACTATATGAATATATTTTACGAAATGAAGAGCTGGTTGAAAAATTTTAAGAAAATCAGTGCACAAAGTTTAGAATACGGTTCTTATGTATACTTGAATTGTTTTGATGTATTGAAATATAAGAATGCGTATTTGATTGATCTGTTGTATTGTGCTTTCATTGCTGTTCTTTTTAACGGGATAAGCAATGAAATTGACCTCAGGCATTAAATATTGAAGTTCACGCAAAGAGCGCCACATGTGGTAGTCATGGGTGACAATATAAAGTGTTTGATAGTGGTGTTTTTTAATCCAAGCTGCGCTTTCTTTGGCGTTTCCTGTTGTGTTCGTTGCTTTATGTCCAAGGTCAACGCAACAGGAAAAAAGTTGGGGAGTCATATGTGTGCTGTGTATCAAACTCTTGAGGTTGGTTGTTGTGTTTACTCCACTGATCAAAAGCCGTGAACCAAGCCCTTTTTTGAGGAGGTTTAGTCCTGCTTCTATTCGGTTTTCTCCTCCTGTCAGAACGATAATTGCATCTGCTTTCGGCAAAGGATTTGGGGGTTGAAGCCGTTCGGTTTGCTCAGAAAAAATTATAAAACCAATACAAAAGAGGAGAACGGTTATTAAAAGAGAAAGTGCTGTTGGTGGAAAATAACGAAACAAGCAGCGTAGAGACCATAGATTGCTTCTTCTACTATGTTTTTGAACAGAATGCTCTGGATTGCATTGTATGAGTGATTTGGAATCGTACAGGTTTTGGGTCATAAATTAAAATAAGCCGTTTTCGCATTGATCAATTTTTTTCAGTTGTGCTAAAATAGTTATACGGTTTGTAAGCATGGTGAGAAGAGAAACAAAAAAAATAAGACCAATGATTTTTCCATAAGGGATGGAATTTATGGAAAGATGTCCAAACATAGCGGTGATTTGGCTGATTTCTACTCTCCCTAGGTTATAGTTTGTCCAAACGATAAAAGCAGCAAACAGAAATATGCTTGTGACACCACCATAGAACGCACCACGCAGTGCAGTTTTAAAAAAATGCCAATCAAATTGTCGTGCAATAAAAAACGTTTCAGTGCCAAGAAAGTATAAGACATTGATAATATGCGCGTTCTCTGCCAATGCATTGCGTGTGGAAAAAATAACTGTGAGTATCAGTGAGCTTAAAACCAACATTAAAATTGAAAAACCAATGAAAACAGTCGTGTGTGCCATTGTTGTAAAACGGTCTACCCAAATGCGATGATCATCAAATTGTCCTCCTGGAATTTGTGTTTTGATGGCGTGACTTATGGCACGAAAGTCAATTTCTTCTTTTTCGTTTAATGTTACGATGATAAGGCGGGGAAGAGGCAGTTCATTTAAACTTAAACCTGTCCCAAGCCATGGCTCAAGAAGTTTTTCAGTCGCTGTTTGATCAACAATTTTGGCGTCTTGTACACCATGAAATGTTTTAACAAGTTTCACTGCGTCATAAAGAGCTTTTTCGATATCAACATTTTCAATAGGGCGTATTTGAATCGTTGCTTCATAGCTAATTTGGTTGCTCCAACTTTTAGCAGCACGTTGTACTAGATCAACTCCGATTAATGTAAGGCTCGAGAGAAAGGTCATAATAGCAATCACTGCGACCAGTGCTCGACCAGAAATGTTGCCGCTTGGAATAATTGGAGTTGTATTTTTTTTATTGCTTGTAAAAATGGAAAAAGACTTATTCATGAATTGTCATCCGTCCATTATGGAGCAGCATACGCCGTGCTGCGACCTGTTCCATCAGTGCGATATCATGAGTGGCAATGATGACAGCTGTTCCAAAACGATTTAATTCAATAAACAAGCGGAGCAGACGTTTTGCTAAAGGGGGATCAACATTTCCTGTTGGTTCATCCGCTAAAAGAATTTCAGGTTGGTCAATGAGCGCGCGGGCAATTGCCACCCTTTGTTTTTCTCCACCAGAAAGAACGGGGGGTAAAACATGAATATGATCTCCAAGACCTACCCAACAAAGAAGGTCTTCTACTTCACTGCGATAGGTTGCTTCTTCTTGTCCCTTAATGCGTAAAGGTAAAGAGACATTTTCATAAGTTGTCATGTGATCAAGCAGACGAAAGTCTTGAAAAACGACGCCGATACGTTGTCGCAGTGCTGGGAGCTCTTGTCGTTTGAGTAATGCAGTATCGTTGCCAAACAGATCAATATGGCCGCGAGTTGGTTTGAGTGCTAAAAACATCAGGCGCATCAATGATGTTTTCCCCGCTCCAGAGGCACCAGTGAGAAATTGAAATGATCCAGCAGGAATATGAAAGCTAATATCACGAAGGACCTCAGGTCCCATTCCGTAGCGCAGACCAACATTTTCAAAATGAATCACTTTTCGTTACCACTTCGTTGTTATAGTGCATCATTCTAAGAATTTTTTCGTTCATTGTTTTAGGTTCTTGATCGTTCTTATATGATATTGTTTTTAATATTTTCTTCTACCTTTTTTCATTTTTTATTGAAAACATTGTTTGTAAGAATATAATTCCTTAATATCTTTTCTTGAATTTCCTCTTTGTTTACGATTTTAACAGGAATTCCAAGGTGTTGCTAGCAGAAACATAAAAGAAAACAGGCTCGTCTTTATTCAGAAGTCGTCTTTTCTGTTTGATAGTTGCATGGTTGCTTTGTTTCTCTCTTCTAGATTTTCTTAAAATTGATACTCTTTAGAATGTTTTTTCAATCTGTTTGCGTTGGCATTGAGAAAGAATGTTTGTTTTTAGAGCGTTTGAATGGTTCCATTGGATGTTTTTTCTTGATTGGTGACTTTAGAATGTCGAGCGCATTTTAGCAGGAAAGCTAAAGTCACCATTCTTGATTTGATGTTAAATTGCGGACTCTCTATTTTGCCGGTTGGCAATCAGATCTTCAACCACTTGTGGTTCAGCAAGGGTTGAAATATCTCCTAAATTATCAAGATTGTTTTCGGCAATTTTTCGCAAAATACGTCTCATAATTTTCCCCGAACGTGTTTTTGGCAATTGAGGAGCAAATTGAACTTTATCCAAAATGGCAATGGAGCCAATTTCCTTTCTGACATGCCGAATAAGGTCTTTTTGCAACTCTTCACTTGGGGTTTTGCCTTCCATTAAGGTGACAAAACTGTAAATGCCTTGTCCTTTAATGGGATGAGGATAACCAACAATCGCAGCTTCTGAAACCGCCGGGTGAGAAACAAGCGCTGATTCAATTTCGGCTGTTCCTAGCCTATGTCCAGAGATATTGAGAATATCATCAACACGTCCTGTAATCCAATAATAGTCATCGCTATCGCGCCTACAGCCATCGCCTGTAAAATATTTGCCTTTGTATGTGGAAAAATAGGTTGCAATGAAACGTTCATGATCATTGTAGAGAGTACGCATTTGACCTGGCCATGAGTCAATAATACAGAGATTGCCTTCTTCTTCACCTTCCAAAACATTTCCTTGCTCGTCGACAATTTGAAGTTGAACACCAAAGAACGGTCGTGTTGCCGAGCCCGCTTTGAGTGGTATTGCACCAGGTAAGGGGGTGATCATATGCCCTCCTGTTTCCGTTTGCCACCATGTATCGAGAATGGGACAGCGGTCATCTCCGACTGTATGGTAAAACCATTCCCATGCTTCTGGATTAATCGGTTCACCTACCGTTCCTAAAAGGCGCAAAGATGTCCTTTTCGAGCGTTCAACGAAGGAATTTCCTGCCCCCATTAGTGCACGAATAGCTGTTGGTGCGGTGTAGAGTGTGTTTACTTTATGTTTATCGACAATTTCCCAAAATCTGCCTTTGTCTGGAAAGGTCGGTGTTCCTTCAAACATTAAAGTTGTTGCACCATTGCACAAAGGTCCATAAATTAAATAAGAATGTCCTGTAATCCAGCCAATATCGGCAGTGCTCCAGTAAATTTCATCAGGATGATAATCAAAAACATATTGATGTGTCATCGAGACATAAACAAGATAGCCTGCAGTTGTATGCAACACACCTTTTGGTTTTCCTGTTGAACCGGAGGTGTAAAGAATGAAAAGTGGGTCTTCAGCGTTCATGTGTTCGGCTGGACAATCTGTCTTGGCATGGGAGACTTCTTCATGATACCAGAAATCACGCCCTTCTACCCAATGAATGGGTTTGCTGGTGCGCCGGATAACCATCACTTGATTGACATGCACATGATCGCGTGCTGCAATCTCAATGGCATGATCAACATTGTCTTTTAAGTTAATCTGTTTTCCTCCACGCAAGCCTTGATCCGCGGTAATGATGAAAGTCGATTCACAGTCAACAAGACGCCCTGCTATTGCTTCAGCAGAAAAACCAGCAAAAATAACCGAATGAATAGCACCAATGCGGGCGCAAGCAAGCATGGCGTAAGCTGCTTCGGGAATCATCGGTAAGTAAATAGTCACCTTGTCGCCTTTTTTAACACCATGATCTTTCAAAATATTGGCAAAGCGACAGACATGTTGATAAAGTTCGTTATAGGTTATTTTTTTATCATGATAAGGGTTATCTCCTTCCCAAATCAGTGCGATTTTTTCACCATGTTTTTTTAAATGGCGGTCAATGCAGTTATAGGCAACATTTGTTATCCCATCTTCGTACCAGCGAATGGTGACATCATCGTTAAAAGAAGTATTTTTTACTTTTGTATAAGGTTTAAACCATTCAATACGTTGACCATGTTTTGCCCAGAAGCTTTCTGGATCATTGATACTTTCTCGATACCATTGTTGATAGGTCTCTTCATCAATCAGAGCATTTTTTTTAATACTCTCTTGTATTGGATAAATTGTTTCAGTCATAAGTCCCCTCTTTAATCATTTTTTGTTTGGAAAAATAAGCTATTGTCTTTTTGTATTTTAGCAGAATTTTCCCAAAAATTTTTCTTATATGAAAATTTTCATTTTGAGAGTAGACTAAATGACTAAGATTTGCATTGTCAATTTTTAAAATCTGCTGCAATTCTATTAAAAAGAGCATATTTTTATGCTGTACCATTTGTAAAGCCATTCCCGAAGCGCGAATATTGCCATGCTACAGGTTTATGACTTCTGTGCTTTGTAATATACTATTGACGGATGATGTCGGTGGAGGGAATTAAGAGCAAGGAGAGATGTTTCTTGAAAAAATACATAAGCTAGAAATAAATTGAAAAGCTAAAATGAATTTTTTGCTTGTTTTTTAGGGAAAGGAAGAAATGAAGTGAATATCCGATTATGCACGCCCTAAAAACACCTTCTTTTAAAGCATTGCTATAGCATACTGGATAATTTATTGCGTTGAATATTTTCGTGTTGCTCTCTTTTGTTCAAAAAGAGGAAATCCCCTAAGAATTAATATAAACCAAAATATCTACATAAACTGTCAGAAATAAAGAATACAATAACTGACAATAATGATGTTGTTATAGATAATTTCCAACTCCAGCCACCGAATACTTTAGCAGAAGTAGCAAGTATAGGGACCATTATAATTATCATGCAAAACAACCTTATAATTTTATAAAGAATGTCCATTATAAAAAATTATCTAAAAATTTATATAAACCAATATAGTTCAATAAAATACTAACAATAAAAAATATAAAGCTTATTAATAATGAGTTTTTTAGAGAATCTTTCCAACTGTAAGAAATAAATTTATAATAAAAAAGATATATTAAACCAAAAAAAACTGTTACCATGAACGTTTCAATAATTTTATGAGTAAAATCTGACATTACTAAATCCAAATTATAATATATGTGATTATAAATTATAAATATCTCTGAAGATTATCTCAGCTTATGATTGTAGAAAATATAACTTAGATATTTTTTTGAAAACAATTATAAAATCACTAACTTCAGAGATATCTTTGTAGTTATTTTCTCTAAATTAGAACCAACACTCATGAGCTTTCTGTACAAAACCCAAACCAAAACCTCCTAAGAAACCAGTCGTGGCGCCCGTAAGACCACCCATAAGTGCACCTGGACCAGTTATAGAACCCACTGCTGTTCCGGTTATCCCTCCTGCAATTCCATACTCAAAACCCTGTCTATTCATGTGAGACATGAAATCATTAAAGCTACATGCTCTTGCATAAACAGGTGTTGAATCATTTAAATTATAAATTAAGCCTGAACCAAAATTACGCATATAAATCCTCCTTTAATTTTGGATAAACGTATCATCATGATACATGTAGGGGCTTATCATTTCTCTTTTGAAGATATCAAATATAATTTTGAATTATATCGAATAAAAATTATTTATAAATAATAACTACATTATGTATATATGAAATTTTATTCTTAATAATATAAAGTATTACTTATAATTTTTTTAAAATATAAGTAATAACACCATATTTTTTCTTAATTAAAGTTTAAAATTAGAAAAATTCCGCGTATAAAAAGTTGAAGTTTTTCTTTTAGTTTATGAGAACGATAATGGAATATCGTTATTGAAATTAGTCTCATTGCTATTGTTTTGTCTGCATGTATTATGTGCATATGCACGGGATTCGTTTTTTTATTTTCTAGGCGAATATTGACCGTATGTTACGCTTTGTAGAGCACAGAAAGCCTTTATGCTATCGTTGATCTTATAGATTGCTATCCATGTTGTTTAGCGTGGCTCTTGGCACTTACTTTTATGGGCGCTTTAGGGGTTTATTTGGTTTATCAGCTTAGATGCGAATTTGGGTGCCGTATTTACGCCCATATTAAGTCTGTTTTTATCTATCTTACGCCATTGGCAAGGAGAAAGCTGTTTCTGTGGATTGGAGCGGTTGATGGCATTAGTGGTTTTTTAAATAAGAATCTTCGAAATGACTGTATGTAATGGTTTTTTCATGATTTATCACGTTTTTGCTATTGTTGTATTGTGCGATCCTTTTTCGCTTTGTATGTAGGTGCATTTGTATTATGTTATCATAACAAATGGGTTCTTTATTGATTGCAGAATTTTTTATTTTACAGCACTTTTGGTGAAGATGCGTTAAACAGGGCGTTGTCCAAATATAGCAGAGCCAATGCGAATGACATTAGAGCCAAATTGAAGCGCTGTTTTAAAGTCATTGGACATGCCCATTGAAAGCTTTGGGAGACCCGCTTTTTTTGCTAGTTTTGCTAACAGTGCAAAATAGGGGCCGGGGTTTTCTTGCACGGGGGGAATTGCCATAAGACCGATAATATCAAGTCCGTAGTGGTTTTTGCACTGGGTAACAAAGGGGACAACTTCTTGCGGTGCAACTCCACTTTTTTGCGGCTCTAAGCCAATATTGACTTGAACATAGCAGGGGAGGTGTTTGTTCTGTTTTTGCATTTCTTCTGCTAGGCTCTTGGCTATTTTTTCGCGGTCAACGGTTTGAATGACATCAAAAATTTTAACGGCTTCTGCTGTTTTATTAGATTGCAAAGGACCGATGAGGTGGAGTTCAATTTTTTCAAATTGTTGACGCAGATGGGGCCATTTTTCAGCAGCTTCTTGCACACGATTTTCTGCGAAAAGGCGCTGTCCTGCTTGCAAAATGGGGCGTATGTTCTCTGCTTGGACAGTTTTTGAAACAGCAAGAAGTTGGACTTCTTCTGGGGAGCGGTTATAGCTTTGACATGTTGCTGCAATGTCCTTTTGAAGATTTTTCCACGCTTCAATGGAGGAATTGGGGGAGGAATTGGGGGAGGAATTGTTTTCTGTGTGCATAAATGTACTCTTTTTCTTTTTATTAAAGGATTGAACAATTATTTATAGCAATTGCTTATAAGCGTTTTGTAAGATACTTAAAAAATAATGATTGAAAATGATTGAAAATGTTGACGATGAAGTTAATCCATGATCAAGCATAAAAACAAGTTTTGAGTTCAATTTTATAAAGAGTATCATGACAATGGCAATTGAACATTCTCATTTAGGTGAACGCTATAATCCACGTGCCCGCGAACAAAAATGGCAAGCAATTTGGGATGAAAAGAAAATTTTTCAGACCGTTCAAGAGGACCGCCGTGAAAAATATTATGTTTTGGAGATGTTTCCTTACCCTTCTGGGCGCATTCACATGGGGCATGTGCGCAATTATGCCATGGGAGATGTTGTTGCGCGCTATAAACGTGCAAAGGGATTTAATGTGCTTCACCCTATGGGGTGGGATGCTTTTGGTATGCCAGCGGAAAATGCTGCTATGCAAAATAAAGTGCATCCAAAGGCGTGGACCTATCAAAATATCGCGGTAATGCGGGGACAATTAAAGCAATTAGGGCTTTCAGTGGATTGGTCACGCGAGTTTGCTACTTGTGATGTGGATTATTACCATCGCCAACAAATGCTGTTTCTTGATCTTTATCAAAAAGGTTTGGTTGCACGCAAAGTGGCTAAGGTGAATTGGGATCCGGTTGATCACACTGTGTTGGCAAATGAACAGGTCATTGATGGGAGAGGATGGCGTTCTGGCGCATTGGTTGAACAGCGTGAATTGACGCAATGGTTTTTCAAAATTAGTGATTTTAGTGAAGATCTTTTGGCTGGTCTTGAAAAGCTTGAACAGTGGCCGGAAAAAGTTCGCACTATGCAAAAAAATTGGATTGGTAAATCACAAGGCTTACTCATTCGTTGGGCTTTAAAATCAACAGAGCCTGCTGATGAGACTTGTCAGGCATTTAATGAAGTTGTTTGTTATTCAACACGGCCTGATACGCTTTTTGGCGCTTCTTTTTTGGCGTTGGCTGTTGATCACCCTCTTGCAAAGGCACTTGCGCAAAAAGATAAGGCGCTGGAGGCTTTTATTGAAGAATGTCGTTGTGGGGGAACAACAACTGTAGCTCTTGAAACTGCTGAAAAAAAAGGGTTTCGTACATCACTTTTGGCTGTTCATCCTTTTGATTCAACAGTGCATATTCCCGTTTATATCGCCAATTTTGTGCTGATGGATTATGGAACAGGGGTTGTTTTTGGTTGTCCTGCCCATGATCAGAGAGATTTTGATTTTGCACGTAAATATAACCTTCCCATACAGCCGGTGGTTTTACCAAAAGGAGTTGAGAGAGAAAATTTTGTGATTGGAGAAACGCCTTATACCGGTGATGGTGTGATGATCAATTCAGGTTTTTTGAATGGCTTGACACCACAACAAGCTTTTGAAGAAGCTGCAAAAAGGCTTGAGGGGCAAATGCTTCATGGTCAACCTCAGGGGCAAAAAACCGTGCAATTTCGATTGCGTGATTGGGGGATTTCACGTCAACGTTATTGGGGATGCCCGATTCCAATGATCCATTGTGATGCTTGTGGGGTGGTGCCGGTGCCTCGCGCTAATTTGCCCGTGGTGTTGCCTGATGATGTGACTTTTGATCAGCCGGGCAATCCTCTTGATCGCCATAAAACATGGCAGAGTGTTGCTTGTCCCAACTGTGGTCAGCAGGCGCGACGTGAAACCGATACTATGGATACATTTGTTGATTCTTCTTGGTATTATGCACGATTTACCGCGCCCTTTGCACAAGAACCCGTCGACAAAAAAGCAGCAACGGAATGGTTGCCTGTGCAACAATATATTGGTGGAATTGAACATGCCATTTTACACCTCCTTTATGCACGCTTTTTTATGCGGGCTATGAAAAATATGGGTTATGTGAGTGTCGATGAGCCGTTTAAGGGGCTTTTTACCCAAGGAATGGTCGTGCATGAAACCTATCGGGATAATCAAGGGTGGGTTTCACCAGAAGAGATTTCCATTGTTGAAAAGGATGGAAAACGTAAAGCTTACAAATTGTCTGATAAAAGTGAAGTGACAATTGGTTTGATTGAAAAAATGTCAAAATCAAAAAGGAATGTTGTTGATCCTGATGATATTATCGCATCCTATGGAGCCGATACTGTACGCTGGTTTGTGTTGTCAGATTCTCCTCCTGAACGCGATGTTATCTGGACGGAATCTGGTGTTGAGGGAGCACACCGCTTTGTACAACGTGTTTGGCGTTGTGTGGCTATGAGTGCTCCAGTGTTAAAGGACGTTGCACCATGCGCAGGGCGTCAAGGAGCAGCTTTGGAACTCTCAAAGGCTGCACATCGCACGCTTTGTGCTGTGGAAGATGATTTGGAAAAATTCGCCTTTAATCGTGCCATTGCACGCCTTTATGAATTCTTGAATATTATGGCTCCGTTATTAAATAAAGTAGAGAATATTGAAGTTGACATGAAGGCTGCTTTGCGTCAAGCGATGGATTTTTTTCTTGTATTGATCGCGCCTATTATGCCTCATTTGGCAGAAGAATGTCATGCTGCTTTAGGTGAGGAATCTTTGGTTTCTGAGCTTCCTTGGCCTGTTTATGATCCCGCATTAATCGTTGAAGAATGCTATACTTTACCGGTACAGATTAATGGTAGGAAACGTGGTGAGGTAAGAGTGGCTGCAACAGCGAATGAAGCAATGATTGAAGAAGCTGTATTAGATCTTGATTTTGTAAAAGCGCAGCTTGTTGAAAAATCGGTCAAGAAAATGATTATTGTTCCAAAAAGGATTGTCAATGTTGTTGTTTAGGAAATTGCTTTTTGTCGGATTAACTGGTTTTCTTATGCTGTTGTGTGGGTGCCTAGTGGAGCCGCTTTATCATGAGGAAACACAGATTTCGACGACAATAAGTTCTGTGGATTCCGTTTTCGAGGCTTCGTCTGCAAAATCAAAAGCTTTGAATCTTTCCCAAAAGCTTGCTTCCATTGTTGTTGCAGAACCTTCAGATCGTTTTGGTCAAATGGTGCGCAATCATCTGCTGTTTCTTCTTTATGGAAATGGGCGTAAACCTTCTGCTCCAGCTTATCAATTGGCATTGCAAACATCCACATTTACACGAAATTCTGTACAAATAGAGATGGATTACGATAGGAAAAGAGAGGGACGCCCTTCTGTTGGAACCGTGATGGGGAAAGTTTCCTATGTTTTGCAAGATATGAAAAATATTGTGATTGCTGAAAGCACGGTCAGTATGAGTGCATCTTTTGAACGGCTTCGCCAAGAATATGCAACTTTGCAAGCAGAAGAAGATGCACAAAAACGTGTGGCCGAAGAATTAGCTGAAGAGATTCTCCTCCTACTTTCAAAAGATCTTTCACATTATTAAGCGATATTTTGTCCGGTTTTTTTCCAATCTTCTAGAAAGATTTGCAAACCTTTATCGGTTAGGGGATGTTTGACCAGTGCTTTTAAGATTGTTGGTGGAACAGTTGCAATATCCGCGCCGCTTAATGCCGCTTCTTTGACATGGTTAACGGTGCGAATTGAGGCTGCTAAAATTTGTGTGGCAAAGCCATAGTTGTTGTAGATTGTGCGAATTTCATGAAGCAGTTCAGTGCCATCTATGGAACAATCATCGAGCCTGCCAATAAAAGGTGAGACAAATGTGGCACCTGCTTTGGCGGCCAAGAGGGCTTGATTGGCTGAAAAACAAAGGGTGAGATTTGTTTTTAATCCCTGTGTGGTAAGGGCTTTACAGGCTTTCAATCCATCAAGCGTTAGGGGAAGCTTGATGCAAATATTATCGGCAATTTTTGCTAAAATAGCGGCTTCTTTCATCATGTTTTCAAATTGTGTTGCTGTCACTTCAGCCGAAACAGGCCCATCGACAAGTGCACAAATTTCTTTTGTAACTTCAAGAATATTGCGTCCCGATTTGAGGATAAGAGAAGGATTGGTGGTGACACCATCAACGAGGCTTAAATTTTGTAATTCTCGGATTTCTTCAATATCCGCACTATCCACAAAAAATTTCATATTTAGCCTCCTTGTTTTTGCGCTTTGTACTTCAAAGCCTCTGATGTTTTCCCCTATTCTTAGTTATGCGCTCTTGTTTATCACAAAAGCAAGAGGGAGGATGTGTGTTATCCTATGATAAGTTGAAATATAAAGAGGGCAAAAATGGGGGAATGGAGAAAGCACACAATGTGTGAGGCATTTTGTTTGGCTGTTAGCACTTACGGTGTTCTTATGAAATGCTTATAATGAGAGAGTTCTATCTGTTATGGGGGAAAGGCGCGCTTTTTTGTTTGAGGGGCTATTGTTGAGGGGCATGCAATGATAAAGCACGCAAAGGTTTTTTCATAATGACTTTAGAAGAAACGGGGCTTTAAAGAAACGGGCTTTAAAAGAGATGCAGTTAAAATAGACTGTAGAGGTATTGTTTGTATAATGGGTCTGTCGTTAGTACAAAAGGTGTTGGACTAAAAGATGAGATCAAAGGTGACAGAGGACGTGACAGAGAAAAAGATTGTTTCGGTTTTGGTGCCTCTTCCTGTTTCTCAAGCCTATAGTTATGAAGTTCCCCCTTCATTGGAATGTGGAGTTGGCTGTTTTGTTCGTGTTCCAGTGATGGGGCGCCAAGTTTGTGGGTTTGTGGTGGATGTTGAAGAGCAGACCACACAAGATGGAGAAAAGGCAACAGCTGTGGGGCGTAAAAAACTACGCTCTGTCCTTCATGTTTTTGATTGCCCGCCTTTAAAGGCGGAGATGATGACATTTTTGCATTTTGTAAGCCGCTATACAATGACACCTTTTGGTCTTGTGGCACGATTGGTTTTATGTGTGCCGGCTGCTTTAGAACCCGAAGCACCAATGCTGGGCTTGCGGTATTGTGGAGGAGATGTGGAGCGTCTCACACCAGCACGGTTACGGGTTTTGGAGTTGGTGCGTGATGGTGGGATTTGGACACGTTCTGGTTTGGCGCATGCGGCGGGAACTTCTGTTTCGGTTGTCGAGGGGTTGAAAGCGCTTGGGGTATTTGAAGATGTTATGGTGCCAGCTCCTGCTCTTGTGGCGTTGCCCAATCCTGATTTTTGTCCCCCTCAGTTGGAAGGAGCGCAGAGTGAGGCAGCACGACTTTTGCGGGAGGGGTTTTTGTCTTCTCAGTTTCAAGTTTTTCTGCTTGAGGGTGTTACTGGATCGGGAAAGACAGAAGTTTATTTTGAGGCGGTTGCGCAGGCACTCACAAAGGGCAAGCAGGTTTTGATTTTGTTGCCGGAAATTGCTTTAACTCAACAATTTTTAGATCGGTTTCATGCGCGTTTTGGAGCATCGGCAGCGGAGTGGCATTCGGATTTGGCGCCACGGCGTCGGGAACGTGTGTGGCGGCAAGTTGCAGAAGGGAGGGTGCGGGTGGTGGCTGGAGCGCGTTCGGCGCTTTTTCTCCCCTTTGCAGAGCTTGGCTTAATTGTGGTGGATGAAGAACATGATAGTGCTTATAAACAAGAAGAGCGCGTTTTTTATCATGCACGCGATATGGCGGTTGCACGGGGCTCTTTCGAGAATTTTCCTGTTATTTTATCTTCAGCAACACCATCGATTGAAAGCCAAGCAAATGTTTTGTGGGGACGTTATCAACGGGTCCATTTACCATCACGTTTTAACGCGGCGGCACTTCCACAGTTGCGGGTGGTTGATATGCGTAAAGGAGGAGTGCAAAAGGGACGCTTTATTTCCTCTGTTCTTGAAGAGGCTCTGACAAAAACCATCGAGAAGGGTGAACAGGCGCTGCTTTTTCTCAATCGACGGGGTTATGCGCCTTTAACTTTGTGTCGGATTTGTGGACATCGCTTTCAGTGTACAGATTGTTCGAGTTGGTTGGTGGAGCATCGCTTACAAGGGCAGCTTAAGTGTCATCATTGTGGGTATCATCAGCCAATTCCAGAAGCGTGTCCTGAATGTGGGACTTTAGATCATCTCGTGGCTTGTGGACCGGGAGTGGAAAGAATTGCTGAGGAAACACAAAAACTTTTTCCACAAGCGCGATTATTGATTCTTTCAACCGATCTTAAAGGTGGAATTGGTCAGTTACGGCGTGAATTGCAAGCGATTGCAAATGGTGAGGTGGACATTATTATTGGCACACAGCTTGTTGCTAAGGGGCATCATTTTCCTGGGTTGTCGCTGGTTGGAGTGATTGATGCTGATCTTGGTCTTGCCAATGGTGACTTACGGGCAGCGGAGCGCACCTTTCAACTCTTATCTCAGGTGACAGGAAGAGCAGGGCGTATAGGGTTAGAAAGTGTAGGATTATTGCAAACCTATCAACCGGATCATCCCGTAATAAAAGCTTTGCTTTCTCAACAATGTGAGGATTTTTATAGACATGAAATTGCTACGCGGCAGCATTATCATCTTCCACCTTATGGGCGGCTTGCTTCTTTGATTGTCTCTTCAGAAAAACGCCAAGCGGCGGAACATTATGCACGTGCGTTGCGCCAAGTGGCTCCACGGGAAAAAAATATCTCTGTCATGGGACCAGCAGAAGCACCATTGGCTCTGATTCGAGGACGTTATCGTTTTCGGCTTTTGCTACAGGGACAGCGTTCTTTTGATGTACAAGGATTTATTCGTACAATGCTTGCAAATGCTCCTAAAATGCCTTCTTCTGTTCGGGTTCAGATTGATATTGATCCGCAAAGTTTTCTCTGAAAACACTGCAAATATAACAAGGCTAGAGAATGGGGGATTTGTAAGATGCTTGATAGAGAGAATGAAAAGATCTCTTTTCTGCTTTATTAAGGAGAATAGAGATTCATTATTACTTGCTTATATGTTTGAAGTCATGAGGTTTTTCGGCAGATGGAACTCTTTTGATAAGCAGCATTTTGCTTCTGTTGTCAGATCACTTGTAAAGCACAGATAAAGAGACTTGAAAAATCTATCAGGAAATGTCAAAAAGAGAGGTAAGAAAAACTGTGGTGATCACTTGCATATCTAAAAAACTGTTTTTAAAAATATTTTGAATATTTTATAGGAAATTTTCAGAAAGCATCGATTTGAAGTGTTGCGAGTCGGTTATGTCTATGCTAGAAACCAAAAAGTTTTTTGTTCCGAATTTTAAGAGGCAGATTCTTAAAATTCGGGGTGTCTGATTTATTTCATCTGATAATTATCAGAGAGTCGCTCAAGGGAAAGAGGCGGTATTTCGTGTCGGATTCATTTTCTCTTATACCGCTGCCATTGGTAGATCAACGCTATGCGCAAGCGCTTTTTGATTGTGTTCAAGAAGCGGAAGTCATTGAAAAGGTTGAAAAGGCAGTGGCATCTTTTTTACTTGTCTTGGATCAAAATGAAGACTTAAAACGCTTCGTGCAAAGTCCGTTCTTTTCAGTAAAAGAGCAGGTTAAAGTGATGCGTTCTGTCTTTGAGTGCATGAAGTTTGATGATAAGAGTGCCGGTCAGATTTTTGGTGATTTTTTGCGCGTTGTCGTAGTAAACCGTCGGCTTGGTGCTTTGTCTGGTATTTTACATGCTTTTCAACGTCGTGTTGCTCTTTCTCGTAGAGAAAATTCGGCGCAGATTGTTTCTGCTCATCCGTTGAGTTCTCAACAAGAACAAGAATTGCGCGTGGCTTTGGAAGGTGTTGTTGGGGGGAAAATTTTGCTATACACCCTTGTGGATCCAACAATTCTTGGTGGATTGGTCATTCGTGTGGGGTCGTCTCAGATTGATACGTCTCTTGCAACAAAATTGTCTTCACTTAAGCTTGCATTGAAAAAAGAGGTCAGTTGATGGATATTAGACCATCTGAAATTTCAAAAATTCTCAAAGAGCAAATCAGAAACTTTGACCAAAAGGCTGAAGTTTCAGAGATTGGTTGGGTTTTGTCTGTGGGAGATGGTATCGCCCGCGTTTACGGTTTGGATAATGTCCAAGCAGGGGAAATGGTTTCCTTTTCAAATGGCGTGCGCGGAATGGCACTGAATTTGGAAATCGATAATGTCGGGGTGGTGATTTTCGGATCAGATCGTGATATTCGCGAAGGTGATACCGTTAAACGGTTAGGCACTATTGTTGATGTTCCTGTTGGTCCTGCACTCCTTGGCCGTGTTGTTGATGCATTGGGAAATCCTATAGACGGTAAGGGACCTCTTAAAGAAACAGAACGTCGTCGTGTGGATGTTAAGGCTCCGGGAATTATTCCACGTCAGTCAGTACATGAGCCAATGTCTACCGGATTGAAAGCTATTGATGCACTCATTCCTATCGGACGGGGACAGCGTGAATTGGTGATTGGAGATCGGCAAACGGGAAAAACCGCGATTTTGCTCGATACATTTTTAAATCAAAAGCCATTCCACGAAAAAGGTGCTGGAAAAGACCAAGATAAAGTCTATTGTATCTATGTTGCCATTGGTCAAAAACGTTCAACCGTGGCGCAATTTGTTAAAGTTTTGGAAGAGCGTGGTGCGCTTGAATATTCAATCATTGTTGCGGCTACCGCTTCTGATCCTGCTCCATTGCAATTTATCGCACCTCTTGCGGGATGTGCAATGGGCGAATATTTCCGTGACAATGGTCAACATGCTTTGATTGGATATGATGATCTTTCCAAACAAGCGGTTGCTTATCGCCAAATGTCCCTTTTGCTCCGTCGTCCGCCTGGTCGTGAAGCTTATCCTGGGGATGTTTTCTATCTCCATTCGCGCCTTTTGGAACGGGCTGCAAAGCTCAATGCTGAAAATGGTTCTGGATCTTTGACAGCGTTGCCTGTTATTGAAACACAGGCAAATGATGTTTCTGCTTATATTCCTACTAATGTGATTTCAATCACCGATGGGCAGATTTTTCTGGAAACCAATTTATTCTATCAGGGAATTCGTCCTGCTGTAAATGTTGGTCTTTCTGTCTCGCGTGTTGGTTCTGCTGCACAGATTAAGGCGATGAAGCAGGTTGCTGGTTCCATCAAAGGTGAATTGGCACAATATCGCGAAATGGCAGCTTTTGCGCAATTTGGTTCCGATTTGGATGCCTCAACGCAGCGTCTTTTAAATCGTGGAGCGCGTTTGACAGAATTGTTAAAGCAGCCGCAATTTTCTCCGCTCAAAACGGAGGAACAGGTGGTTGTGATTTTTGCCGGTGTGAATGGTTATCTTGATTCCTTGGCGGTTTCTGATGTTTCTCGATTTGAGCAGGGGCTGTTGACTCTCTTCCGGAGTGATCACCAAGATCTCTTGAAGTCCATTGCAGATCAAAAACAGATAACCGATGAACTTAAGGAAAAGTTGACTACTGTTCTTAAAAGTTATGCGAAGAATTTTTCATAATGAATTGATGGAATGCTTGAATGGCGTCGTTGAAGGATCTGAGAGACCGTATCGCCTCGGTTAAGGCAACCCAGAAGATTACAAAAGCTATGCAAATGGTTGCAGCAGCAAGGTTGCACCGTGCGCAAGAGGCAGCTGAATCTGCACGCCCTTATGCTACGCGGCTGGCTGCTATTTTGGCCAATGTTGCTGCTGATGTTGATGGGATTGATGCGCCCCCTCTTATGCGTGGGACTGGTCGAGATGATGTGCATCTTTTGGTGGTCTGTACCGCTGAGCGCGGATTATGTGGTGCTTTTAATGTGCAAATTGCCCGTTGTGCGCGCGAAAAGATTAAGACACTCCTTGCGGCCGGTAAAATCGTCAAAATTTTGACCGTGGGTAAAAAGGGAGCAGATATTTTATCACGCGATTACAAAGCGTTGATGATTGGTCACATTGATTTGCATTCTGTAAAACGTATTGGTTTTGCCGAAGCAGTGATGATTAGCCAGCGGGTTGTTGATTTATTCAATGAGGGCGCATTCGATGTGTGTACGCTGTTTTACTCTGAGTTTGTTTCGGTGATCAATCAACGTCCAACCGTTTTTGGTTTGATCCCCATGATTCCTCCAAAAGAACCTCTTGAGACAAAAGAGACTGTTGGGAAGAATGATAAAAACGCAGATCTACAATCCATTGTTTATGAATATGAGCCTGATGCTGCTTCTCTTTTGGATACGCTTGTGCCGCGCAATCTTTCCGTGCAAATCTTTCGGGCTTTGCTGGAAAATGTCGCGGGTGAAATGGGCGCAAAGATGACAGCTATGGACAATGCGTCCCGTAATGCGGGTGAAATGATTAATAAATTGACGGTGGCTTATAATCGTCAGCGTCAAGCACAAATCACGACAGAGTTGATCGAAATTATTGCGGGCGCAGAAGCGCTTTAAACGGAAAAGGTAGGAATTGATGGTAAAAGCAGTGACGTCAAGCAAGGGAGCAGAAAAAGTTACAGAAAAAAAATCATCTGCTCGTTCAGGCGTAAAAAAAGCCGCCTCAAAATCTCAAACGAGCGTGAAGGATACTTCTGGTTCTGCGCCTGCTTCTTCTCAAAAAGCTACGCGTGCAAGTTCTAAAGATGTGCGTGAAAAAGGTGCCGTTGGTGAGATTAAACAGGTGATTGGTGCTGTTGTTGATGTGCAGTTCGAAGGTGCATTGCCAAATATTCTCAACGCATTGGAAACAGACAATTTAGGGAATCGGTTGGTTTTAGAAGTTGCGCAGCATTTGGGTGAAAATACGGTGCGCACAATTGCTATGGATACTACAGATGGGTTAACGCGTGGACAAAAGGTCTTTGATACGGGAACGCAGATTTGTGTGCCTGTTGGAGAAGCAACGCTTGGTCGTATTATGAATGTCATTGGAGAGCCCGTTGATAATATTGGACCAATTGCAACAACAAAAATGCGCTCTATTCACCAAGATGCTCCTGAATATGTGGAGCAGTCAACTGTATCAGAAATTCTTGTCACGGGTATTAAGGTCGTTGATTTGCTAGCGCCTTATTCTAAGGGTGGAAAGATTGGTTTGTTTGGGGGGGCTGGGGTTGGCAAAACCGTGCTCATTATGGAGCTTATCAACAATATTGCTAAAGCCCATGGAGGTTATTCTGTCTTTGCTGGTGTGGGAGAACGCACCCGTGAAGGAAATGACCTTTATTATGAAATGATCGAAAGCCGCGTGAATGTGAATCCAAGAGAGAATAATGGTTCAACGGAAGGGTCAAAATGTGCGCTGGTTTATGGGCAAATGAATGAACCACCAGGAGCGCGTGCACGTGTTGCTCTTTCTGGATTGACTATTGCAGAAAGTTTTCGTGATGAAGGGCAAGATGTTCTTTTCTTCGTGGATAATATTTTCCGTTTTACGCAAGCCGGTGCTGAAGTGTCCGCTCTGTTGGGACGTATACCTTCTGCTGTTGGATATCAGCCAACTTTGGCAACAGATATGGGTGCTTTGCAAGAGCGTATTACTAGTACCAAAACAGGCTCCATTACCTCTGTTCAGGCTATTTATGTGCCCGCGGATGATTTGACAGATCCAGCCCCTGCAACATCTTTTGCCCATTTGGATGCAACAACAGTTCTTTCGCGCTCTATTGCTGAAAAAGGAATCTATCCAGCGGTTGATCCACTCGATTCTTTCTCACGTATGTTAGATCCATTGGTTGTCGGTGAAGAGCATTATACGGTGGCTTGCCAAGTTCAAACCATTTTACAACGTTATAGAGCGCTCCAAGATATTATTGCTATTCTTGGAATGGATGAACTTTCTGAAGATGATAAGTTGCTGGTAGGGCGGGCACGTAAAATTGAACGTTTCCTTTCGCAACCTTTCCATGTCGCTGAAGCCTTTACTGGGTCACCCGGAAAACTCGTTTCTTTAGAAGAGACAATCAAAGGCTTTAAAGGGCTTTGTGCTGGTGATTATGACGATTTGCCAGAAGCTGCTTTTTATATGGTGGGTGCGATTGATGAAGCTATTGAAAAAGGAAAGCGTCTCATTGCAGAAGCTTCTTCTTAAAAAGAAGTCTGTAACGAGTGCTTGTTGTAGGAAGGACAAGAGGTCTTTGTATCGAGCTTCGTGGAGGATAGTGTGGAAAACAATGGGGTAGAGTGTTTTTTATTTGAGCTTGTATCACCTGAAAAGCTCGTGTTTTCAGAACAGGTGGTCTCTGTTGTTCTTCCTTCAGCATCAGGAACTCTAACAGTGATGGCACATCATGCGCCTTTGGTAGCAAGCATTGTTTTGGGGAGTGTTCGTGTTCTTACTTCTTCAGGAGAAAAGCTGTTTGCTGTTTGTGGGGGCGTTGCAAATATTACCTTTTCGGGTTGTTCACTTTTGGTAGAAAAAGTGGTGGCAGTTGAACATCTTTCTTTTGATGCTTTGGAACAGCAGATTTTGCAGGTTCGAGCAACATTAGAAGGCGTTTCAAGTGATGAGGAAAATCGTAAAGTAGAAGAGTTTTTTCATCAACTGGCAGCTGGTGCTGGGGTGATAGAGGCGTAAAGGATTATACAGGAAAAGGCGACATGAGCGGAAAAAAAAGTACGGTTGTGTCTGCTAAAAAAGGAGGGAAGCCTTTTCCTCATCCAGGTCGTGTTTTTGCAGGGCCGTTGCCAAAATGTTTTGTTTATATTTTTGCCTCTCTTATTCTGCAATGGGCTTATGGTTTGGGGGCTAATGTTGTTCAGTCTAACATTGTTCACCTTACCGGTGATTTCCACGCAACTCTGACTGAGACCACATGGTTGGTTGCTGCTTATATGGCACCAAATGTCAGTGTTGCGATCATGTTGATCAAAATCCGCTACCAATTTGGGCTTCGTGCTTTTGCCGAATTATCAATTCTTGGTTTCGTTTTGGTTTGTGTGTTGCAGCTTTTTGTGACGGATTTGCGTTCCGCGCTGATTATTCGTTTTTTTGCTGGTATTGCTGCTGCACCTTTGGCTTCACTCGCGCTTCTTTATATGATGGAGGCTTTTGCACCAGCAAAAAAGTTTACTATTGCTCTGAGTTTGAATTATATGAATGCGGCTTTAGCTGTTCCTCTCTCGCGTTTGATTTCACCGGATTTACTGGAAAATGGTGGGTTTTCTAGTCTTTCTGCACTGGAAATGGGATTGGTTCTTATCAGTTTGGGTTGTATTTTTTCTCTTCCCCTGACCCCTGTTGTTCGTAATAAGGTTATTCAGAAATTAGATTGGCTAAGCTACAGTTTGATTGCATTTGGTCTGGGGCTTAATGCAGTGATTATGTCTGTTGGTATATTATATTGGTGGTATGAAGCACCATGGATTGGTTGGGGACTTGCGCTTGCTGTTTCCTCTTTGGTGATTGCAATTATTATTGAACTGAATAGAGAAAAACCGTTGATTGATTTACGCTGGCTGTTCAGTAAAGAAATGCTCCAATCTGTGCTCATTTTATTTGTTTTTCATGTGTTCTTATTAGAGCGATCAAATTTACCAGCAGGTTTTTTTAGCCTTTTTGGTTTATTGAATCGTGAGATGGCACCTATGTATCTTGCGGTTATAGGTGGTGTTCTTTTAGGGGGAGCCGTTTGTGTTCTTTTTTTACGTGAGGGACGTGAGGATTATTTTTATCTGTTATCTTTGGGGTGTTTGGCGCTCGGCGCTTATTTAGATAGTTACGTCAATCATTTAACGCGCCCACAAGATATGATGCTCAGTCAAGGGTTGGTGAGTTTTAGTTACGCGCTTTTTTTACCTCCTGCTCTGTCGAAGGGGTTTGTGATAGCTGGTGCACGAGGACCGCGTTACGTTTTGAGTTTTATTGCTGTTTTTCTGCTGACACAAGTCACAGGCGGGCTGATGGGGTCTGCTTTTTTTGGCAGCCTGCAGTTCTTTTTCGCTCATAAAAACTTTGAGTCCTTAACGCAAAATATTGTTGTTGCGGATCCGGTTATTTCAGGGGAGATTAATACCTTATTTTCACCCTCTTACGGTATTTCCCTTTCCCATCTGTTGGGCAAAGAGCAAGACGCATCTCAATTAATTGAAAAGTTTAAGTTAACAGCCAATATTTTTGCTTATGGTGATGTTTTTCGGCTTTATTTTTATATTGCAATGGGTGTATTTGCTGTTTTCCTTGTCAAAATATTTGTCAAGTCATGCTTTTTGCGTAGATGCAAAAAGTAGAGTAATGCCATGGTAGTGTAGTGCCATAAAAGAGAGGGATGCAAAAAATGATAAAATTACTACGGTCAAAAGCGACACTTATTGCATTCTTCTCTGGGGTTATTGGTGTTTTGTTAATTTTATGGGCTTGGAAACTTCCTCCCTTTGTTAGTACTATACAAATGACCGATAATGCTTCCATTAAGGGGAATGTGATCTTGGTGAGTTCACGGACCTCTGGAGTGATTTCACGGATTTATGTGCAAGATTATCAACGCGTTGAAAAGGGAATGCTGCTCTTTGAACTCGATGATTCTCTCTTTCGTCAACAGCTTGCAAGAGCACAGGCTGTTCTGGATGCAAAAAATGCAAAACTTGAAAGTATCGCCTTTCAGGATAAGCTTTTGCAAGGAGAAATTAATACAGTAGAAGCAGAATTGGCGCGGTCGCGTGCGTTCTCTAATGTTCTTTCTGAACACAAGAAGCTCGGTTTTGGGGATGCTGCAAATTCCGTTTCTCGTCCTCTTTCCCAATTATTGGCTGCACTTGAAACAAAACGGCAATTGCAAAAACAATTAGATCTTGAACGGAAAAATTTAGAGTCAGAGGTCACAGAAGCAAAAGTTGGTGTTGAATTGGCTAAGCTCAATTTGGAGCATACGAAGATTTTATCTCCTAGAACAGGAACCGTTGGATTGGTTGGTGCACGGGTAGGACAATATGTTTTTCCTGGTACGCAATTGGTGTCGGTCATTTCTAATGATGTTTGGGTTATCGCCAATTATAAGGAAACACAGCTTTCTCAAATGCGTGTGGGACAGCCGGTTATTTTCTCTGTTGATGCATTGGATAATAAAAAATTAACAGGGCGGGTGGTTCGTTTCGCTCCTGCGACAGGTTCGGAATTTTCCCTCTTAAAAACAGATACAACAATTGGAAATTTCATTAAAATTGCGCAACGTATTTCGGTACGTATTGCTTTAGATCCTGGACAAGAGGGGATTGAAAAACTCATTCCTGGAATGTCCGTCGTCACCTATGTAGATACTTCACAACGCGCTTCTGGAGGCTAAGATTTTGGGCTTTTTGACTTTGATTTTTATTCCCTTTAATTATAGTAAATGGGTATTCACTTTAGAAGATTTTGTTTGGTATGTTATGATTCATCTCTTTAAATTCTTATATGCTGTACTGTAAAATATTGTCCTTTAGGATCTTTAGAGGAATCTTAAAGGCAGTGTTTTTTGCATCAACCCTGTGCAGAAATGTAAAGTTGAAGAGAAGATGTAAAGACTGAATTTGCCTTATGTGTTTATGAAGTAAATTAACTCAGGGGTGTGTGGAATCCACGAGGAGAAGCCAATTGTCCATCAGATTGATATTAAAATATTCTCATCTTTTAGAATGGGAGGGAGGTCTGGGAGGTCTATTTTAGACAAAATGATGATGGTGTTTTGTCACGTTTTGTTAAAGCTATAGAAAAATGCCCGACTCAAAGAAGCATTAAAGGGCTGGGGCGATCATTAAGAGGTTGGACGGGCATTAAAAGGTTGGTTGTTGATTGCGTTGTTAATTTTTACGTTTTAGCAAGAAGCTTGCTAAAATGATGCTTGCAGCTAATGCAATGGTTTTTTTAGGATTTTCTTTAGCTTTTTTCTTCCATTGTGTAGCGTGTTTATTAAGATGGTAAAGTGCATGCTGGACTTTTTGTTTCCATGTGTCAAGCATATCAGAGATGGTCTCAAAGCTGCTGTTATTGGAATGCCATGGGCTTATGGAGCTTAGTTCGTTTTTTAATTGTGCAATAGGCTTTTTAATTTTAGCATTTTTGGAATGGGTTGAAAATAGACACATCTGTTAACTCCTTCATATTTTATAATGTTTTGCGATAGTTGAAATGATATTCAGGGTTTTTGTATAATGGCTTGAGGAAAGAAAGGTTGCATTGATTGCTTTGCTTGTTGGCATGTAAGAGCAGACGAAAATTTTATCACAATGAGGCATTTTCTTTTATTCCTTTTTAAAATTATATTATGACGGGCGTTGCCGAAATGATGATCAAGAGCGCTTTTTTGAAAATTTGAGGATTTGATGAGTACAACCTATTCTTTCTCTAAACCTCTTGAGCGCCGCCGGTCTGTTGCGGTTGCAGTTGGCGATGTGGTGGTTGGTGGTTTGAGCCCGATCGTTGTGCAGTCAATGACAAATACTGATACTGCTGATGTTGATGCAACGGTTGCGCAAGTTGCTGCTCTTTGGCAAGCAGGTTCGCAATTGGTGCGGATTACCGTTGATCGTGACGAAGCTGCTGCTGCTGTACCAAAAATACGAGAACGTTTGGAGCGGTTGGGCTTGTTTGTACCATTGGTGGGGGACTTTCATTATATTGGTCACAAGCTCTTATCAGATCATCCTTCTTGTGCTGAGGCGCTTGCAAAATATCGCATTAATCCTGGAAATGTTGGTTTTGGTGCGAAAAAGGATAGGCAATTTGCCGAAATTATTAAAATTGCCTGTCGGTATCAAAAACCTATTCGCATTGGGGTGAATTGGGGTTCTCTTGATAATGTATTATTGACACACCTTATGGATAAAAATGCACAACAGCAAAATCCCTTATCTGTTGTTGAGGTTATGCGGGAAACTGTTGTTCAGTCGGCCTTGCATTCAGCTGCTTTTGCTGAAGAGTTGGGCTTGGGACGTGATCGCATTATTCTTTCTGCTAAGGTGAGTGATGTTCAAGATCTCATTGCTGTTTACTGCTCTTTAGCAGAGCGTTGTGATTATGCACTCCATTTGGGATTGACTGAAGCAGGGATGGGAACAAAGGGGGTGGTAGCTTCTTCCGTGGCTTTGGGAATTTTGTTACAGCAAGGAATTGGCGATACCATCCGTATTTCATTAACACCTGAACCTGGTGGAGATCGAACACGAGAAGTGAGGGTGGGGCAAGAACTCTTGCAAGTGATGGGGTTTCGGCAATTTTTGCCCGTTGTGGCCGCTTGTCCTGGATGTGGTCGTACAACTTCCACAGTATTTCAGCAATTGGCACAAAAAATTGAAGCGGATTTATACAAAAATATGCCCCTCTGGCGTGAAAAATATCCTGGAGTTGAAAGTTTAAAGGTTGCAGTGATGGGATGTATTGTCAATGGACCAGGAGAATCAAAACATGCGGATATTGGAATTTCATTACCTGGAATGGGGGAAAGTCCAGCGGCACCTGTTTTTATTGAAGGACAAAAGGTAAAGACTTTGCGTGGCAATCATATTGCTGAGGAATTTGAATCTCTTTTAAGTGACTATATTCATAAACGCTTTGGAAAAGAGTGAAACCAAACCGCTACTTATCATTGGCATTCCATTGATTTATTATGAGAATTCCTCGTTTTTCATGTTTGGATTATAACGCCGAATAGACGAAAATTGTCTTATCTTGAATCCTTAAAATCACTTGCTTGCACGCCATAAACGGAGTTTTTGTGGGAGATAAAACACTGAAAAAGAGGTAAAATGCTCTTCATGGTCTCTCTTCATGCAAGGGGTGCTGTAACATTGAGCACTAGAAAATGGAATGATGGTGGTAGCTTGTTTCTTCACAATGGTCAGATGGTGATGGACAATGGTTTTACGGTTTAGAAAGCTTTGGTTATAGCATTCGTGGGCGCTATCGTGAGATGGGCTTTTGTACCTTGAAAAATGTTTCTTAAGAAAAATGCGTGCATTGATACAGAGAAAAGCTTTTATTTTGCAAATCCTTCTGCGGGGGAGCTGTTGGTAAAATAGGGAGCTGTTAATTTTTGCGCGTTGCACTAAAATGCGCTGCTTGTTGGAGTGGTTTTGCTTTTTCACCAAATGGGTGTAACAGTGATTCTGCTTTAGCAATCAGTTCGTCTCGTTTTTTTTGCGTTTCTTGGATGCCGTAAAGACGAACAAATGTCGCTTTTTTGGCTGTCTCATCTTTACCAGCAGTTTTGCCTAAAACTTCACTGTTGGCAGTCACATCCAGAAGATCATCCGTCAACTGAAAGGCTAAACCAAGATATGTTCCAAAAGCAGCAAGTTTTTCCGTTAATTTTTGAGGAGCATTGCCGATGATTGCTCCTGCTTGGCATGCAAAACTTATAAGCGTAGCTGTTTTCATGCGTTGGAGAGTTATAATATTGCGGCTCTCTTGCGGTGTTTTTTCTGCTTCAAGGTCAAGCATTTGGCCGCCTATCATACCACCAAGCCCTGCGGATTGCGCAAGAGCTGTGATCAGTTTTATTCGGGTTGCAAAAGAGAGTGCAAAAGCGTGACGAGCGATGATTTCAAAGGCAAATGTCAAAAGAGCATTGCCCGCTAGGATTGCTGTTGCTTCATCGAATGCTTTGTGGACGGTGGGTTGTCCACGACGAAGTGTGTCGTTATCCATGGCGGGGAGGTCATCATGAATGAGTGAGTAACAGTGTATACATTCTAAGGCGCAGGCTACATCAAGAGAGTGTTCAGGGGGGATATCAAAAAGTACTCCACTTTGAATGACCAAAAAAGGACGTAAGCGTTTTCCACCATTCAAGACACCATAGCGCATAGCTTTGAGGAGAATCTCAGGGCGGGCAATTTCACCATTTTGAACTTGATCATTTAACAGTATGTCAAGCCGATTTTCAACGCTGCGGCCATGTTGTGCAAGAAGGGTGGTAAATTCATGCATTCTTGCTTCCTTTATTTTTGCAAACTGAGAGAAAAAGAGAAAAGTGTCATTTTTTTTCTTCTTTTAAACAATCTGCATCGTTTTTTTATTAAAAATCAATTTCTTTTTTGACCTTTAAAACATACTGTATGCGAGCGCTGTCTTAAAGCCAAATAAAAAATAAAGTGAAAATCTCATTAAAAGCTTTTCATCAAAGTATAAAATGGTCAGTTTTGAGCATAACTTTATCATTTGTGTATCTTTTTTAATGAAGCTGCGGTCATTTTGACATTGCCTCTTCTTTCTTATCAGTGTATAAGTCTGCTAGATTTTCTGATGTTATGGATAAAGGCTCTGTCATTTTGACATTGCCTCTTCTTTTTAGTGGATTTGGAGTGTCTCTTTATGGCTGTACCTAAACGAAAAACCTCTCCCTCAAAGCGGGGTATGCGCCGTTCGGCTGATGCCCTTAAGGCGCCAACTTATATCGAGGATAAAAATTCTGGTGAATTGCGTCGTCCTCATCATATCGATTTGAAGACTGGGATGTATCGTGGGCGTCAGGTTTTATCCGCTAAAGATTGAGATTCTTCTCTCTATTAGTGGTGAGGTTTATTTGATTCCGCAAGTAAGTTATATGCATGAGCAGAGGGGTGCTGTTCAATAATTCTTTTCAATGAGAATTTGAAAAGAAAGGTTTTTCTTTTTGTCACGCGGTGAGTTTTTATGGGCTCTTTGTTTTCTGAAGTAATCATTTGAAGCGTTATGCGTGTGTTTTTTTAAATCCGTATATTGCGGGACCGTTAAAAGCTTTCTTCTTAGAAAGTTTATTTTTAGCATCGGATAAATGACTTGAAGGATTCTCGTGCGCTATGGTATATGCTGAGAGAGTGTGGTGAAAGCAGCTCTCGAGGAAATAAACTTTAGGTGAGTATTTTCCTCAATGACACATATGCATTTAAAGTTCTAAAAGAACAATCAAAATATAAATTTTATCATGAGATATAAGGCTATGATACCAATTGTATCATACTCATTCCACCATCATCTTTCCGCTTATGAAGGTGCAAGCCGGCACCATCATACTATTTACCGGCACCCAATGTTGCGACAGCCCTTGCATTAAGCGATTCATTAAAGGCATTTTACTCCTTTCTTCTCTCTTTTTTATCCATACGATAATCCCGCTTGTGACGTGCAAGGGGATGATTTTGATTGATTCAATATAAGCAGGTTTGAAATGAGAGAATTTTAGGATATTTGGGACTCTCATTCAACATGCAAAACAGTGAATTATCATTATAAATCAATGTCTTGTCCACTACCAACAAAGTGTTGAATGACAACACATAGATTTCTAACTCCTTGTGTCACGAAAAATATATAAATCATAAAATAAAACCAGCAGAACGCTGGTTTTGTTGTGATAAAAATATCTCAGTTCAATCATTATGCAGCATAAACATTACCGTTTGCATTTGTTTCATTTCTTTCAGCTTTAAATTCACGCTTTGGTTTGTTTGAAAGATGCATCTCTATAAGATTGATGGCCTCTGTTTCAGAAAGATTATTAATAACAGCTATTTCACGTGCCATCCGCTCAAGTGCAGCGGTATAGAGTTGACGCTCAGAATAAGATTGTTCAGGCTGCACGTTCGAGCGAAAAAGATCACGCACCACTTCAGCGATACAAAGAAGATCTCCCGAATTGATTTTTGCATCATATTCTTGTGCGCGGCGCGACCACATGGTTCGTTTAACACGTGCTTTTCCATGTAAAATTTTTAAGGCGCGTTCAACGGAATCACCGGCGGATAGTTTGCGCATTCCAACGGAAATGGCTTTAGCGATGGGTACTTTGACATCCATTTTATCTTTTGCAAAATGAATGACAAAGAGTTTTAATTTATGTCCTGCAACTTCCTGATCTTCAATCGCGATAATTTGCCCTACTCCATGGCTAGGGTAGACGATATATTCAGAGGTTGCAAATCCTTTAGCATTGGAGGATGTTCCGTGCTGGGATGCCATATTTTAGTTTACTCCCTTTATAACCAATAAATGTACCGGAAAACAGGCTATAAACCTGAGGGTTGAGCGCTCTTTAACCAAGTATACTATACTAATTGAATGAGCATAAAAGCTGAGTACTTTTAAATCCAACAAAAATACATCGCTTTATAACAATAAAGCAAAAAACAATACTTAGAAAGATGATCATATTAAAACAACATTAACACCAAACTTTAAAAGAATCAATCATTTCACTTAAGAATTTTTCTTTTTAAAAAGAATGTTCTCAACTTTTTGAAGGAGCATGAGAGGGCTGATAGAATTATTCACCGCTTCCTGGATTTTCTGAAAAATACTTTTCTAATTTATTGGTAACGCCATCCATTTCTTTTGCTTGTGGAAGAGGATCTTTTCGGGCGGTTAAGTTTGGCCATTTGTTCGCATAATGAAGATTAAGCTCTAACCATTTCTCTAGACCTGGTTCGGTATCAGGTTTAATAGCTTCCGCTGGGCATTCTGGTTCGCAAACACCGCAATCGATACATTCATCGGGATGAATGACAAGCATATTTTCACCTTCATAAAAACAATCAACAGGGCAAACTTCAACACAATCTGTGTATTTGCAATGAATGCAGTTGTCGGTTACTACATAAGCCAAGATCGAACTCCATCTTTTTTAATGATCTTTGGAAGAAACTGTATGGGGGTCTTTATCCTTTGTGAGTTGATCGCGTAGCGCAGCTAATTTTGCAAAAGGAGAATCAGGATTAGGGCGTTTTTCTTTTTGAAAGGATTTATGATTGGTACGTTTGGTAAACGGTTTATGAGACTTATAAGAGTGTTTTTCCTGTGATATGGCTGCTTGCGGAGCGGTTTCATTGGCGTTTTCTCCTTTTTTGAAAGCCCTTTTCGGTTTGTTTTTTCCTCTGTGCCCCGATTTATCACGGTTTTTGTGTGCAGAGTGGTGAAATTGAGGGTGATAACGCCACAATAAAATAACTTTTTCTTCTGTTGTAACGCGTTTTTGTTTGGCAAAATCACCAACAGGTTCAGCTGCCGGTAAGCAATTTGTGGTACCTTGCTGTGTTTTAACACACGGAGACAAAGTTTCTTTCTCTCCTACGGTTTTTGAGACTTTCATTGTTTGCCATTGATCGCCAACACATTCTGCTGCTGGAATATGTTGTGCATGCATATTTGTATGAGTAGAGCTTTGTTGCGTAAGAAGATGTTGTTCAAGAACAATACTGCTTATGGGGTGAGATTGATAGCCAAGCCCTTTAAGAATTTCTTCCATATCGGTTCCATTGGCTCCAAGAATGGACATCATTGCGGATGTGACAAAAAAACTTTTTCCATCATAGGCACCATCGGGCTTTGGTTTATGCTCTTGTTTCCAATGAAGTGTGGGGCGGATCAGGTTGGCAAGGCGTTCTAAAATATCAATGCGTACAGCACGTTTTCCTAAGATTCGATAACCGGCTAATTGATAAAATTGGCGATTATAGGTAGGATCAACAGCTAGTGAAGTTCGTCCAGCAGCCAACGCGGAAAAAATTTCACCCATACCTGTTTGATCATGCCCCTCATTTTGAAGGTTCCACAACAGTGTAATTGCTTGGACTGGTGCTGGTTTAAGCATTGCTGCAATATAGATGTGAAAAGCGCCAAAACGAACCCCAAGTTGCCGCAGAACTGCACGCGATTCTTGGTCAAGATTTTTGACAACGGTGGCAACTTCTTGACGCGGTAATATTCCTAAAGCCTTGACAAGTTGTAAGGCAAGACTGCTTGTTGAATCCGTCAAGCTATCACTATTGCGCAAATCAAACAGGGGCTTTAAAGCCGTTTCAAAATGAAAAGCAACAAAACGCTCTAACCGTTTTATCACATTATCTCGAGCTTCTCCCATTAATTGCGTATCTGCTAAAACGATAAGTTTGGGTTTTAAAAAATCTTCCGTTGCAACAAGTTGCCCTACAGGTTGGCCAATCCAGCGCACAATTCCATCAGAACTAAGTGTAAAATCTCCATTAGCACAAGCACAAAAACGCGCTGCACGTTTGGAAAAAGCAAGAACCAAATCTTCATTATCGGCTACATTTTGTCTCTCAGTGGTTTGATCGGTCTGGTTTTTGTTAGCATAAAAACGAAAACCTTCAAACTTACCATTTCCATGTTTTTCAATAAGAATATCATCCTGAAGAATATCATTTTGTGGAACAATCTTGTTATCCATGATCAATTTCTTTCTCAGTGCAACACACTGGTAAAAAGCTTATTCTCTACAATTCTATCATTGTGTTGCTCCTTTAACACGTTTGTTACGTTTGCTTCAATCATTCTTGTCGTTTTTTGATGCTTTAATTTGAGCTCTTTCCTTTTCATTCATGTTTCATTCATTCGGTATGCTTTATAGGCATCACACCTGTTGGTTGTATTGCCATGCTGTAAGCGTAAAATGACTTCTTCATGAAAAAGGCAAGATCAGTCGAAATGTAAACAAAATAGTAATTGGTTCGGTTGAGCCTTTTATTTAAGGAATGTTGTTTTTGTACACGCGCGCATTTCTTATGAGAGGCATAAAGCAGAGCGTCTTTTGTTGATGAATCGCTGTCTTTTAACAAGAAGTTTTACAATTACCGTAAAAAACAATTGCGATTATAAATTTACACGCTAAAGTAGTAGGAAATGAAAGCAAACAACTTTTGCGTTCTTTTAAGAAAGAATAATGATGTCGTTGCCAAATCAATTTTGATATTTTTAATCGCAAGGGGTTATTATGAGTAATCTTTCAAATGCTGTTTATAAAAGCAGCAAAAATTATAGCGACGCTGACAAAAGCTTGGGACGTAATATGATGCGTTCTGCTATGCAGGCACCTTATCTTGAACGAGAAAAAGAACATGATTTGGCCCTGCGATGGAAAGACAAGCGCGATGATGAAGCTATGCATCAAATTGCAGCAGCGCATATGCGTTTGGTGATTGCGATTGCTAATCGTTTTAAACGTTTCAAAATGCCATTGGGGGATCTGGTGCAAGAGGGATATGTGGGTTTGCTAGAAGCTGCTGCGCGTTTCGAGCCTGATCGGGAGGTGCGATTTTCAACTTATGCAACATGGTGGATACGCGCTTCTATTCAAGATTATATTTTACGCAATTGGTCTATTGTGCGAGGAGGAACAAGTTCTTCGCAAAAAGCACTTTTCTTCAATCTTCGACGTTTGCGGGCCAAATTGGTACAGGATGATAGTGCTCTTTCAAAACAAGATATCTTTCGCACAATTGCTGAAAAACTCGGCGTTTCAGTCCGCGATGTTGAGACCATGGATTTTCGTTTTTCTAGTGCTGATAATTCTTTAAGTGTTTCTGTTTCTGAAAACAGCGATAATCCTATTGCTAAAATGGATGCTCTTGTGGATGATAGTCCTCTTCCTGATGCGTTAATTGAGCAAGCGATTGATGGTCAACGGCGCACACAATGGCTTTATGATGCATTGCAAATTCTCAATGAACGCGAGCTTGAAATTATTCGTTTCCGTCGCTTGAATGAAGAGGGAGCTACCTTAGAAGTTTTGGGTGAAAAGTTGGGAATCTCAAAAGAGCGGGTGCGCCAAATTGAAGCACGAGCTTTGCAAAAGTTACGCTCCGCTTTGCTTACCGTCAATCCAGCAGATGCTTATGATGTGTAAACACTTGAGAGTCTCTCAAAAAACTCTGGATTGGGTATAGGACATTGGAGGAAGAAAAGTGCACATGTGAGGCTAGTTTTAAAGGTTAAGTAGATTGCTATAGAAGATGCCTCACTGCGCCAAGGGATAAGAGGGGGGGAGGAGGGAATCAAGAGTACAGAAAGTTATGAAGAAAACTGAAACTATTGGGTAACAATTTTAACGTTTGAACCTCTCTGTAAAGTTTGCGTTGGAGAGAGGGCATTGAGAATACGAAAGAATTGTTCTTTATTTGCTGTATTGTGCATTTGATTTGCAAGGTTTGCAACAGTTTCTCCCTGTTTAACGCGTACAATACGAATTCTTAAGGGTTTCAACTTTTTTAACTGTGATGAGGAAAGGAAATGAAAACTTCGTACTGTTTTTTCAGAAACCTCTTTAAAGTTTTGAGAATTATGCGGAGCAGCTGTCAAAAAACGAAATATGTGATTGTTAAGGAGAATGACAGTTACATCAAATTGCCACTTTTCATTGGCTGCACGGGCACGAGCTCCAGAAAGTCCGTGAAGGATAATTGGTTGGACAGACGATTCATCTAGTCCTGCAACCCATCCGCTTTTCAAGTAATCACACGCAGACATTTCAATGGGACGCGGTACAGCGTCAAAACGAATGGCAATTTTATCTGGTCCACTTGCCCAAGCTGTCTGCACTGAATTTTCTATTATAAAATTGTTGGGAACAGAAAAAGTGATGCGCAATTGCGGATGAATAAATTGGTTTCCACGTACAAAGCCCGTATGAAAACTACCTCCAAAAATCATGCCATCAAGGCTTTCCAAAAAAGAATCACGTTTCCTGTTACCCATCAGAAAAGAAGCACCATCAGTATTGCTCGTAGAAACCGTACTGATTTTACGTGCTTTTTCTGTCGCAAGACGAATCCGTTGTGGAGTGCTTGGATGGGTTGCTAGAAAATCTAAGGAGGCGTTTCTCGCGCCTGCGGTATTACGAAAAACTCTATATGCTTCCATTGTTTGGAGAAAACGCGGGGAAGCAAAGGGATCATATCCTGCTTGTTTGAGCATATCGAGTGCAAGTGAATCGGCTTGTAATTCCTGATTGCGTGAAAATTGCGCAATTTGTTGCTGGTTTTCAATAGGCGTTTTCTTTTCTACGTGAGAGAAAAGCCGTGGTGACGTGTGATTTGCTTTCTTCAATTCGGCTGCTTTTTGTAGGCGTAAAATACCATGTTTTGCGGTAATATGGGCTATTTCATGGGCTAAAATGGCTGCAACTTCTGAAGAATCATTGGCTAATGCCAGCATACCACGTGTGATGTAAATAAAGCCTCCTGGGAGCGCAAAGGCATTGACACTTTCAGAGTTTAAAATTGTTACAGAATAGTTTTGCTGAGAATTGTGTGACACAGCTGTGAGTTTGCGCACAATCTTTGCTAATAAGCGATCAAGTTTTGCATCATAATAGGCTCCGCCATAGAGTTGCAAAATACGCGGGTGTTGTATCGTGCTTAATGTGACATAAATATTGTTGTTGCTGGTACGTTTGATCGTTTCAGAAGAATCTAAAGAAGAAAGCGTATCGTTTTTGGAAAGATGCGTATGACAAGCAGAAAGGAGAAGCATGAAGCTTAGGAGAGTCGCTTTATACATTTTGCTGCGAAAAGAAAAAGCGCGTTGAAGAATGGAGTGTCGAAAGATCTGGTGTCTTTGACTCTTTTGCCTCTTGTTTTCTGCGTGTATTGTGACGACGTTCATTGGTATCTTTAGTATGTGTTATTTTACAATAAAGAAGCTTTTGAAAAGGATTCTTTTGCCTATATCACGGTTATTGTCTATAAAAAACGGCTATTTTTATAATAAAGGCAAACAGTACGAAAGGCAGAGTATGGCATGACGACATTTACGATATTGTTAAATGGAGATGTTTGTGTCACCGATCGTTTGCGCAATCAAATTCGCAACAGTCGTGTGATTGCTGCTGATGGGGGAATGCGTCATGCTGCAGCGCTGGATGTGATGCCTGAGTTGTGGTTGGGGGATTTTGATTCCTCTAATCAGGCTTTAAGAGACAAATATCGTCATGTTCCCTGTGAGTTTTTTTCCTCTGATAAAGATATGACGGATTGTGCTTTGGCATGTGAGAGAGCTCTGCAAAATGGTGCTCAAAGGCTTATTTTGTGTGGGGCTTTGGGGGGAGGAAGGAGTGATCATAGTCTTTCGCATATGACACAAGCTGTGATGATGGAAGAAAAAGGCATTTCAGTCTTATTGACCAGTGGTCTTGAAGAAGGATGGCCGCTGTTGCCAAAGCCTTTTTCAGGTGATTTGCCTGAGGGGTGCTTGTTTAGTATTATCGGTTTTTCTGACTTACAAAAATTAACACTCTCAGGCGTGAAGTGGCCACTTTGTAATAAAAATGTGTCTTTTGGATCATCTTTAACACTTTCTAACCGTGTTTGTGGAACCTTTTCTTGCTATTTAGGTTCTGGAAAAGCTATATTGTTAGTGTCTGTACCTATTCCATGAAGCTCTTCCGGTAATTTGAATAAGGCAGAGGGGGGCATAGTGAGGAAGTGCCGGCATAAAATATATTTATGTATTGATCTTGATAAGGAAAGGTTTTTTATATGTTGAAATCAATTTTGAAAGTAGCAGTTGTTTCTGCCATTGGTATAAGTACGGTGGCATGTACGACAACTGATGAAAGAGTCGCACGTTATGGTGTTGGGGGAGCAGCAATAGGTGCCTTGGCAGGAACAGCAATTGCTGGAAGCACGCCGGGTGCAGCATTGACCGGAGCAGCATTTGGTGCACTTGCCGGGACAGTAACGGGGGCTGCTGCCAATCAGAAAAGACAACAAAGACAGATGGCTGCTCAGCAGTCAACGCTGTGCGAATATCGTGATTATAGAGGACAAATTTACCAAGCACCTTGTTCTCAAAGAGTCCGCATGCCCCATAAATCCCATGCACCGCGTTTGTGCGTTTATCATGATGGAAAAGGGGTGATGTATAAGGCGCCTTGTCGTCATCATCGTCACGGGCGTTAATGGTGGTGCCGCTGCTGCGGCTTGACCGCATTTTCCTAACTTTTGGAACAACTCCCTTGCTTGACCAAGCTTGCTTATCGGTTGAGCAAGGGGCGCGTATCGCGCTGGTTGGCCGTAATGGTTGTGGAAAATCAACTCTGTTAAAAATTGCCGCTGGTATGAAAGAGCCCAATGGTGGTGAAATTTTTCGCCACCCTCGGGTTACTGTCCGTTATGTTTCGCAAAACCCTGATTGTTTAGGCTTTGAAGATGTTCATACTTTTCTGGAAGATGGTTTGGACAATATACCTGATAGACAGTGGGTAAACACTCTTCGCACAAATCTTGGTTTTTCAGGAACTGAAAAATTAGCGACGCTTTCTGGTGGTGAAAAGCGGCGCGTGTCCCTGTTACGCGCTCTTGCAGCAAAACCGGATATTTTGCTCTTAGATGAACCAACCAACCATCTTGATCTTCCAACCATTGAATGGCTTGAAGGCGCTTTAAGTGCTTTGCCTTCAGCGATTGTAGTGATTTCCCATGATAGGCGCTTTTTAGAAAATGTGACACGTTCAACCATTTGGCTTGATCGGGGGATGACAAAAAGACTGGAAATGCGTTTTTCGCAGTTTGAGAATTGGCGTGATAAGGCACTTGAAGAAGAAGCGCAAGAGCAACATAAATTGGCACGCCAAATTGTGCGTGAAGAACAGTGGTTGCGCTATGGCGTAACAGCACGGCGTAAACGTAATGTGCGTCGTTTGGGGATGTTGAAAGAACTGAGGCAGCAACATCAAACCTATAAGGGGCAACCAGGAAATGCTCTTTTGACAGCTGCGAAAAGCCATCATTCCGGTCAATTGGTACTTGAAGCAAAGCGAATTGCAAAATCCTATGGTGATCGCGTTATTGTGAAAGATTTCTCTTTGCGCATTCAACGGGGGGATCGAATCGGTTTGATTGGTCCCAATGGTATTGGAAAGACAACATTGCTTTCTGCTCTAATCGGTAAGGAGGCGGTGGATAGTGGTACGGTAAAGCATGGATATAACCTTTCCATGGCACTGCTTGATCAACAGCGTACTGTAAATGAAGAAGAAACATTAGCGCAGTATCTGACCGGTGGGAGGGGCGATACTCTTTTGATCAATGGGCAAGAACGCCATGTTGTTTCTTACATGAAAGATTTTTTGTTTTTACCCGAACAAGCACGGACACCAATAAAAGAATTTTCAGGTGGAGAAAGAGCGCGCCTCATGCTTGCGCGCCTTCTTTCACGTCCAGCAAACTTTTTGATTCTTGATGAACCAACCAATGATTTGGATATGGAAACATTAGATTTGTTGCAAGAGTTTATTGCCGATTTTGCTGGAACAGTATTGCTTGTTAGTCATGACAGAGATTTTTTAGATCGAACTGTAACACATATGTTGGCCCCTCAAGGGGATGGTCATTGGATTTTATATGCCGGCGGCTATAGTGATATGATAGCACAAAACAAGCAAGCTGCACTGTTAGAGCGCAAAGATAAAGATAAGGAATTACAGCGTAAAGTGTTGTCAAATCCTCATGCGCGGGGGCAGGAAAAACAGGTTTCGTCAAAAAATCATGGCTTTGAAGAGCGGGAGAAAACAACGCCACGCAAATTGTCTTATAAGCAGGTTTATGCACTGGAAAAATTACCGGAACAAATCGCTGTTTTGCAAAAGGAAATCAAAAAAATTGAACAAGAGCTTTCCGATCCAGCACTCTATTGCAATGATAAAGAGCGTTTCGAGCGTTTATCAACAGCGCTAGAAGAGAAGAAAAATGCTTGCACGCAAAAAGAAGAAGAATGGTTGAAACTTGAATTGTTGCGTGAAGACATTGAGTGTGTGAAATCATAAAACGCTACAGCGTTATTTCTCTCAAGAAGATTGTTATCAATTTGGCTGCGTGTTTTTCTTTCACGGTGTGTTTGTTTTTTGCATCATTCTTTATGAGATGGATGTATGGATTAGAGAAAAATTTTCTGTGCCAAAGAGAAGAATGGCTGGAGTTTGAATTTTTACGTGAGGATACGAAAAGAGAGTGAATGTGCCTACAAAGTGAAAAAGAAAAGTTTTTTGAATTTTAAAAACTCCATGGTAGCACATTTAAATCTGGTAAAAATGAACATCCGTAAAATACCTCAATGCTTTATTCTAATTTTTGGGCGACTTTATACGATTCATTTATACGCGAAGTAAGAATATGGTCTCTCCATTTGCCAGAAATCGTGAGATAATCTTTCGCATATCCTTCTTTTTCAAAACCAAGACGCTTCAATAAAATTCCACTTTTGGTGTTTTCCGGTCTATAGTTTGCCATCACTCTATGTAGATGAATAACATCAAAGATATGAAATATCAGAGCAGATAAAGCTTCAAACATGAGGCCTTTGCCTTGTTGCTTTTCATCTAGAGAAAAGCTAAGATGACAGGCTTGAAAAACACCACGTACAACATTTGTAAAATTAACAACGGCGATGATTGCGCTTTTATTTTTCAATCGTACGGCATATCAGTATGCTTGGTCTTGTTCACTTTCATAAGCAAACGCATTTGCTCGTGCTTTCCAAGCTGTTAGGGTGTGATAATCATCAGATTTTAGTGGTTCGAAAGGGCGGAGAAAGTCCGCATTGCGCAGGTAATAGGACGACAATTCATCAGCATCATCCTCATTGATTAATGTGGAAATTGTTCGTTTTGTTTTAATTGCCATGGTCTTCTGTTTATATTTTCCATTCGATTTGTGAATGAAGAGATTTTATGCTTGTCAACACTTATGAAGGTACAAGCCGTCCCCGTCATATTCTTTACCATCCACCAATGTTGCAACAGCGCTTGGTCTTTAGACGATTCATTAAAGGTATTTTTGTTCCTTTCTTTTCTATTTTTTATCCACACAATAATCTCGCTTGCGATGTGCAAGGGGATAGTTTTGATTGATTCAACATAAAACAGGTTTGAAATGAGAGAATCTTAGGATATTCGGGTCTCTCATTCAACATGCAAAATAGTAAATTATCATTATAAATCAATATATTGATACAATCTTCTCTTGCTATTGAGAGGCTTTCTTTTATGCTCGATTTGTTCATTTACGAGAATGTTATACGAATGGGAGTGTCCAAGAGTTGCCCATGTATGTCAATTTGTAAGGCGCAAAATGTTTTGGAATGTGCAATGTTGGTGCTATGTTTCGTCTTTCGAGTTGTAAAAATACTCGATAATAAATGAATTTACACCCATCTGTTTTCTTTATCTCATCACTTAATGGCGATTGAAGTATAAGAATCTTTCTGGGTGTAAGGAACATTGTGCAGTCTTCTACGCCCTCGATTTTATGCTCTTGATTTTTGATGCTCTCTTAAAAATTTATGCCGAAATTGCGATTCATGCTAGAATTGTTTGATGTTTTGCAGATATTCTCCTCATAAGTTGTAAAAATTGCTAAAATTTCTGGCTAAAATTTATAATTATTCGTTTTTTCTATTTTCTCTTCATTTCATTTTTATTTTGAAAAAAGATTTCATGCTCTCTATGGTATTCATTTACCCTACAGGCATTCTACAGAATCGGATGAATTCTTCCTCCATTTATTCATAGGCTTCACGTTTACGCAATACGTGATAGCGCTGCCAAGAAAAGGAAAACTCTTGTGCGCAAAAAGAAGAATGGTTGGAATTTAAACTTTTCCGTGAAAAGAAACGCTTTAACGTTAACTCATACCAAGCGCATTTTTGTAAAGCTGGATGACTGCTTCTTCTTCCATTCGTTCATGCTCTTCTTTTTTACGTAATCTGATAATGCTGCGAACAGCTTTACTATCAAAACCAGAGCCTTTAAGTTCAGTATAAACGTCTTTAATATCGTCAGAAATGGTTTTTTTCTCTTCTTCTAACCGCTCAATACGTTCGATAAAAGCACGTAATTGGTTTACGGATATAGCATGTGTTTGGTCGGTCACTGTATTATTCATTGCATTTTTCTCCATACTTTATTTAAACTGTTTTTCGATGATAAATTTGGTTGGGAAAGCTTGAAAAACAAAAAGTGACTCAAGCTGTATAGTTTTTTTACAAATTGATTTTAAATATTTTGTAAAATTTAAAATAGGGGTTTTAATAAAAAGGCTATAAGAGCTAGAGAAAAATAAAAATATATCTCTACACACTTGAAAGGTTCTTGAAAAAGAGAAAAAAAGGAATGTATGTTTTGTCTTAAGGGCTTACGTCATATAAGTGGTTTGGTGATTTCTCAAAAACAGCAAAGGATATTTTGTAAAAGACTGAGGAGTAAAAGATTGAGGGTTTTTCTTTTGAGTATTCTGCTCTTGTTTTCGTTGAGTGTTTTTGCAAAAGCTGACTTTAGGGTTTGTAATACGACACAACAGTCGGTTGGTGTTGCGCTTGGTTATCGTACGCTTTCCGGATGGGTAAGCGAAGGGTGGTGGACGGTTCCGGTGACAGAGTGTAAAACCTTAATCGAGGGGCCGCTTGCTTCGCGCTTTTATTATTTTTATGCAGAGGGAGCGCAGAAAAGAGGCAGCTGGACAGGCTCTATCACCATGTGTGTGCAAGATAGCCAATTTACCATTCAAGGGGTTCATGATTGTTTTCCCCGTGGCTACCAAAAGGCTGCGTTTAAGGAAATTGATACAGGCAATCAAACCAGTTGGATGGTGCAGTTGACTGAAGAGTCTTTGTTCAATGATTCGGCTATCAATTCTCCCCCTTTTTCAGGAGATTCTCCGCCGTGAAGCGCGCACGTAAAGTAAAAATTATTGCGACTCTTGGACCCGCTTCTTTTTCTCCTTCGATGATTGAAAAGCTTTTTGTGGCGGGGGCGGATGTTTTTCGTCTTAATATGAGCCATACTGACCGTGAAACAATGGCTGACCTGGTGAAGCGTATACGGGAAGTCGAACAAATTGTTCGTCGCCCCATTGGTATTTTAGTAGATCTCCAAGGACCAAAATTGCGTCTTGGCTGTTTTGCTAAGGGGCAAGAGGATTTGCGTGTGGGGCAAAGCTTTACTTTAGATCATCGTGATATCCTTGGTGATGCACAACGTGTTTTTTTCCCGCATGAGGAAGTTTTTGCGGCTGTTAAACCAGGGGAACGGTTATTGATTGACGATGGAAAGCTGGAACTGCGTGCTGAAGTGTGTGATCCGCATTTTATTCAGTGTCGTGTGGTTGCTGGAAACCATATTTCTGATCGAAAGGGGGTTAGTTTTCCCGATACGATTTTGCCCTTTGGTTCTATGACACCAAAGGATAAGGCTGATCTTCAGGCTCTTTTGGAACAACCTGTTGATTGGGTTGCTCTGTCATTTATTCAGCGTCCAGAAGATATTATGGCGGTGCGCCAGTTGACAAAAAACAAAGTGTCTTTAATGGCTAAAATCGAAAAACCTCAAGCCTTGGAGCACATAGAAAAAATTATTGATATTGCTGATGGTATCATGGTTGCACGGGGAGATCTCGGTGTGGAAATGCCCTTAGAAAGGGTTCCTGCTCTTCAGATGGAGTTGATTAAAGCGTGTCGTTTAGCGGGAAAACCTGTTGTGGTAGCAACACAAATGCTCGAATCAATGATCACATCGCCTGTTCCAACGCGTGCAGAAGTGTCTGATGTTGCTACAGCGGTTTATGCGGGAAGTGATGCGGTGATGTTGTCTGCTGAATCGGCTTCTGGGCATTATCCTGAAGAATCAGTGCTTATGATGGACCGTATTGCGCGGCAAATCGAACAAGACCGCACTTACGCTGCTATGGTTGAGGTACAGCATCCTGCACCACAATCAACAGGGACAGATGCGATTTCTCTTGCTGCACGGCAAATTGCTGAAACACTTCAATTAGCTGTGATTGTTGCTTACACGGCTTCAGGCACAACGGGTGTTCGTGCATCACGGGAGCGTCCCAATAGACCCATTATTGCTTTATCCCCTATCGTGGAAACAGCGCGGCGCTTGGCTTTGGTTTGGGGGTTGCATTGTGTGGTGACAGAAGATGCACGAGATTTAGAGGATATGGTAGATCGTGCGGCAGCCATTGCTTTTCAAGAAGGTTTTTGCCAAGGTGGGGATCGTTTTCTTGTGACGGCAGGGGTTCCTCTCGGTACGCCTGGTGCTACAAATTTGTTACGGATTGCCGCTGTTTCTCAAGATGGGAAAAAAGGCATTTGAATATTTGTGCGTAACGCTTTTTTCTTGTTTGGTTCCTCTCTGGCAAAAGCATCTCTGGGCAAAGTTGTTGGATGTGCTTTAACGGTTTAGGTTGAGAGCAATATTGTAATATTATCTGCTCAATCCGCATCTGGTCTTTAGGTCTTTATCCTGAAGAAGCTGTGCCTCTCAGAAAAACTATAAACTACAGAAACTTTTTCATTTTTATTGTAAATCCCCTGAAATTCCTTTATGATTCAAAAGGTAGTTTTGGTCGCATACGCAACGACCAATAAGGGCCTTGAAAACCCGAAAGCTTAATACATTAAAATCGATACCCCTTTGTGGGTATCTCCCGGATTCCGGGAGTTTTTGCTATGTCCAGGTGCTTTTAGCACTAAAAGCAAAAAGGCTGATCGAGTTCAGTATTTTAGACTCCCGGAATACCAACGCGAGGGCGCTCGCACCCGGTGGGGGGGCATGAAATGCAAAGCAAAAACCTTTTTCACGACATTTTTATCGGAAAAAAAATCCGCTTTAAGCGAAAAATGTTGAAAATATCTCAAAAAGCATTAGGGCAATCTTTAAATCTAAGCGCGCAACAAATTCAAAAATATGAAACAGGTCTCAATCGTGTAAGCGCCGGTCGTTTGAAGGAAATTGCCGATATTTTTAATGTTCCGCTTTCCTTTTTTTATGCTGATCTCTTAACAAAGCAAGAGCCCCCATACCATTATGATGAGATCATCTCGAGCAAAGAGGAATATCTGCTTTTAAAAAGCTTTAGAGTGCTGAACTCTGTCAAACAGAAAGCCATTTTACAACTCATCTCTGATCAGAGTTAAAAGCTTTTATTATAAGAGGGTTTGAGGTATGAAGCAAAACGATTTGAGAAATATGTTAGCTTGTCTCTCAGTGATTGTCTCCATGCAAAAGCAATTACAAAATTGCCTGTAAGTAAATGACAGTGCTGTGTTTCTGCATGTATAAAGAGATGACGATGTTCAACGGATTTTTATCCATTCATGGGAAAATATTCTATGGCAAAAGCAGCTTATAGGGAATATGACGACTTTTATTTTTTGAAGAACACGCTTTTTACTTGTTGGCGTCTTTTGTTTGTTGCTGTTCTTTGCACTCGGATTCTTTTACAATGATGTAGCTGGGATGTGGTTGGGATATGGCCGGCGGGTTTAAGAATGCATATGCCTTTATGCGTTTTCCTGTTCTGGAATATCAAGACTGTTTTGGTTATCTTTAAGCAATTGATTGGTGAGTTTTTCAATGCGCTCCGTTGTGTCACGCATAATCTTTCCCATGGTACGGTCTCTTTCATTGTGGAGTCGTAAAAGAGCTTCATAATCTTCTTGTAGTTTTTTATTTTCTCGTTTTATCTCTTCCATTTCATCCAGTATCATAATACCGGCCATAACCGATAAACGGTGGTCACCCATTTCACCAAAATTGTTTTTGAGGTGTGTGATATACTGATCTAATTGAGCGGCAAGCGCAATAAGATGGTTCTCTTGTCCTTTATCGCAAGCCATGCGATAAACTTTACTATCAATGGTGACGGAAACAGTTTCCATACATTCAAACCTTTATCTATCAATTACGACACGAATTGTTTCCATTGCTTTAACGAGACGCTTGGAAACTTCTTTGTTGACCGCTTCTAGTCGCTCAACCTGGGCTTCGGCTTTGTCAAGTGCTTGGGCAAGATGACTACGATCAGCATTCATTCGTTGAATTTCTTCTTCCCATTCGTTGTTTTTATCAATCACGGCATTGCGGTTTATAATGGTAATCTCTAAAGTTCTGAGTGCTTTTTCCAACCGCTCTAAAGCCTGTGGTAGAACCGTATTTTCTTGGTTCATGATGCTTCTATCCTTTGGCTCATTCTATCCCTTATCAGTTTTTTATGCAAAAGCGAATCACTTATTTTCTTTTCTTACGCGAATTTTATTTTTCAATATGTAGGACATTTTAGCAAGCAAAGCAGGGGAAGCATGTGAATTAAAGGCTAGATTTTTTAAGAGTATTGGCATAAATGATTATACTATAAGGAAGTATGAGGGGAATGTTATTTACGTAATAACAAGAAATTTTGCGCTGATGGTTTTAAAAATTGAAAAGTACTTCTCAAAAAATGAAGAGAATACAAAAGAATACAGAAGAAGCAACCAACATACGTGTTTAACAAAATGGTTTATCATTCATGACAAATACTGAACAACAGAATCAGATGGCCAATGCTATCCGTTTTCTTGCTATTTATGCAATTGAAAAAGCAAATTCTGGTCATCCTGGCTTGCCAATGGGGGCAGCTGATATTGCTACCGTTCTTTATACAAAGTTCCTTGCCCATGACCCCAAAAATCCTCGTTGGCCCAACCGTGATCGTTTTATATTGTCGGCTGGGCATGGCTCTATGTTGCTTTATGCCTTACTTTATCTCTCTGGTTATGAAGATATTTCCCTTGAGGATCTCAAAAATTTTCGCCAATTAGGGGCAAAACTTGCGGGGCATCCAGAATATGGACATGCTGCCGGAATTGAAACAACCACTGGTCCTCTAGGACAGGGGTTGGCAAATGCTGTGGGAATGGCTCTTGGGGAACGCTTGCAAAATGCCCGTTTTGGAGATCTCATCAGTCATTACACTTACGCATTGGTGGGCGATGGGTGCCTCATGGAAGGAATTTCCCAAGAAGCGCTTTCTCTTGCGGGTCATTTAAAACTCAAGAAGCTTATCGTGCTGTGGGATGATAATAATATTTCTATTGATGGAAAGATTTCTCTTGCTGACAGTACAGATCAGATAGCGCGTTTTAAAGCATCTGGTTGGAATACGCACAAAATCGATGGGCATGATCAAGCCGCAATTGCACATGCCATTGAAACAGCACAAAATTCCGATAAACCAACTTTTATTGCCTGTAAAACAACCATTGGCTTTGGAGCGCCAAATAAAGCCGGAACCAATAAAGTTCATGGAGCGCCTTTGGGGGCACGGGAAATTGCTGAAACCCGTATTGCTTTGGGATGGGAGGCGGAGCCTTTTGTTGTTCCAGCGGATATTCTCGATAATTGGCGCTTGGCTGGTTTGAATGCTGCTAAAAAACGGCAAAAATGGGAAACAAAATTGGAAAATTTGCCTGTCTCAGAACGGTTGGAGTTTGAAAGACTGATGCGGGGCGATCTGTTGGGTGGATTTGATAGCGCTATTGATACTTATAAACAGCAGCTTATTAAAGAATGTCCTTGCGTTGCTACGCGTAAAGCTTCAGAAATGGCTCTTGAAGTTATCAATGAGGCGGTTACTGAAACCATTGGTGGTTCGGCAGACTTAACGGGGTCCAATAATACAAAAAGCAGTCAGATGAAAAGTATTTCTGCTGAGGATTTTTCAGGGCGCTATCTGCATTATGGAATTCGCGAACATGCCATGGGCGCGGTGATGAATGGTCTTGCCCTTTATGGAGGCTTTATTCCTTATGGCGGAACCTTTTTATGCTTTTCTGACTATATGCGTCCTGCAATGCGCTTGTCTTCTCTGATGGGATTGCGGGTCATTTATGTTATGACCCATGATTCCATTGGTCTTGGTGAGGATGGTCCTACCCATCAACCCGTGGAGCATTTGGCTTCTTTGCGTGCAATGCCCAATCATTTCGTGTTCCGCCCTGCAGATGCAGTTGAAACCGTTGAGTGTTGGCAATTGGCTTTAAAAGCACGCAACACACCTTCCACTTTGGCGTTGAGCCGTCAAAATTTACCGCTTTTGCGTCAAGAGCATGAAGAGGAAAATCTTTGTACGTTGGGCGCTTATGAGTTATTAACCGCAAGTGATGATGCGCAAGTGACGCTGTTTGCCTCCGGTTCAGAATTGCAAATTGCCGTAAAAGCACATGCGCTCTTAGAAGAAAAGTCTATTCCAACGCGTGTGGTTTCTGTGCCTTGTTTTGAACTCTTTGCACAGCAATCCCTCTCTTATCAGCGTGCTCTCATTGGGGATTCGCCCATTAAAATTGCCATTGAGGCTGCTATTCGGCAAGGATGGGACCGCTTTATTGGCTGTGATGGTGTGTTTATCGGCATGGAGGGCTTTGGGGCAAGCGGGACAATGGATGCGCTTTATGCGCATTTCAACATCACTTGTGAGAATGTCGTTGCGACTGTTGAAAAAGAGCTTGAAAAGATCAATAAGGAAAATGTGCAATGACTTTTCGCATTGCAATGAAGGCGTTTTGTTGTATTGGGTACAATATTTTGATTTTGTACACTATTGTGGAAAGTAACGGATCAAGATAGTGAAGGGTATCGGAGTTCATGATTTGGGACTGGTGAAAATAAAAGTCCATTTGTTGCACTCTCAAAGATCGATAAGGAAAATGGAAAATGGCTGTTCGCGTTGCAATTAATGGGTTTGGTCGTATTGGGCGCAATATCTTGCGCGCCATTGTGGAAAGTGGGCGAAAAGATATTGATGTGGTCGCTCTGAATGATTTGGGATCGGTGGAAACAAATGCCCATTTGTTGCGCTATGATTCAGTGCATGGACGTTTCCCTGGGGCCGTTAAGGTGGTGGGTGATGCACTTGATGTCGGATGTGGTTTGATAAAAGTGTTCGCAGAGCGTGATCCAGAACAGTTGCCTTGGAAAGCTTTGGATATCGATATTGCTTTGGAATGTACGGGCATTTTTACTGCGCGTGACAAAGCAAGTGTTCACCTAGATGCTGGGGCAAAGCGTGTGCTTGTTTCTGCACCTTCTGAAGGTGCAGATCTTACCGTGGTTTACGGGGTGAATCATCAGTCTTTAAATAAAGAGCATCGGGTTGTTTCGAATGCTTCTTGTACAACCAATTGCTTGGCACCTGTTGCGCAAGTTTTGCACAACACTGTTGGCATTGAAAAGGGTTTTATGACAACCATTCATTCTTATACCGGTGATCAACCCGTGTTGGATACAATGCATCGTGACCTTTATCGTGCACGGGCGGCGGCTCTTTCTATGATCCCTACATCAACAGGAGCTGCAAAAGCTGTGGGATTGGTCTTGCCAGAATTAAAGGGCTTGCTTGACGGTGTGTCGATTCGTGTTCCTACCCCCAATGTTTCCGTTGTTGATTTGACATTTACGGCTAAGCGTTCGACAACGGTTGAAGAAATTAATACAGCTCTCTGTACTGCTGCTCGAGGACCGCTTAAAGGAATTTTGGATGTGACAGAGGAAAAACTCGTCAGTTGTGATTTTAACCATAATCCACATTCTGCCATTTTTCATAATGATCAAACGAAGGTGATTGATGGTCAGCTCTGTCGTGTTTTGGTTTGGTATGATAATGAGTGGGGTTTTTCAAACCGTATGAGTGATACAGCTGTAGCTTTTGCCAAAACAATATAAGAGGACCTTTGGGGACTCTTTTTTCATAAAAGGGTAAAATTGCTTTATAGAGTATTGAAGCGTGTTTTTTGAAAAAAAAGCAGGAGAGGTTTTTTCGTTAAAAAACGTTGCGTTAGAAAAAGAGATTGCCTCAAGGGTGAGTGGAGACTGTTTTGGTGAGTATGGTTTTGCTATTTTTGCTCAATGGATGAGAGAAGCAAAATTGGCAAAAATAACACCTGAAGGAGATAAAGCTTGGAGCAAAATAAAAGATGCGGGTCTCTGTGCTCTTACGCCAAAAAGGGGAATGGAGAAAAAGTTTGAGTTGGTGCGTTTTGGTTTGAAACAACGGAAAGTGAAGAGGAAGCAATGATGGGTTTTCGGACACTTGATGATGTTGATGTTACGGGAAAACGTGTTCTTGTGCGGGTCGATTTTAATGTTCCAATGGCGCAAGGAAAAGTTTGTGATGAGACGCGTCTCAAACGGCATAAAGAGACACTGGTAGAATTACAAAAGCGTGGTGCTAAACTTATCCTTCTTTCTCATTGTGGGCGCCCTAAGGGAAAGGTGGAACCAGAATTCTCACTGCGCCCCGTTGTGCCAGTGCTGGAAAAAATAATCAATCAACCTGTGATTTTTGCACCAGATTGTATTGGTCCTGCAGCGCAGAAAGCGGTTGAGGCATTGCAAAATGGTGGTGTTTTGCTGCTTGAAAATGTGCGTTTCCATTCTGGAGAAGAAAAAAATGATTGCTGTTTTGCTGAAGCTTTAGCCCATCATGGCGATCTCTATGTGAATGATGCTTTTTCAGTCTCTCATCGTGCGCATGCTTCTGTAGAGGGAATAACACATTTATTGCCCTCCTATGCGGGGCGCTCGCTTCAGTGTGAATTGCAGGCATTAGAAAAAGGGCTTGGAAATCCAAAACATCCCGTGGTCGCAATTGTTGGAGGAGCAAAGGTTTCTAGTAAGCTTTTTGTGCTCAACCATTTGGTTGAAAAGGTTGATCATTTGGTTATTGGTGGGGGCATGGCTAATAGTTTTTTAGCAGCACAAGGTATGCATATTGGAAAGTCCTTGTGTGAAGATACACTCATGGAAACGGTTAAAAAAATTATTAAAAAAGCACAAGAATGCCAATGTACAATTCTGCTTCCTGTAGATGCGATTGTTGGATTTCGCTTTGAAAAAAATACCCCGCATCGTCTCTATGATATGGGAGATATTCCCGAAGAGGGCATGATTTTGGATATTGGAACACGCTCCATTGCCCATATCAATGCCGTGATTGATCAGGCTGCTACTCTTGTTTGGAATGGACCCCTTGGTGTTTTTGAAATGCCTCCTTTTGATCAAGGAACAATTGCTGTTGCACGTTATGCTGCAGAACGCAGTTTAACAGGGCAATTGGTTTCTATTGCTGGAGGAGGAGATACGGTTTTTGCTCTCAACCATGCTGGTGTTGCGCATGACTTTACTTATCTTTCAACCGCAGGAGGCGCTTTTTTAGAATGGATGGAAGGCAAAGTACTGCCTGGTATTCTTGCTCTCATGCAGGCTTAAAGGCTGATGTGAAGGGAATTTATATTCATAGGATTGTGTAAAGTGTGTCAATGTGTTGCTCACTTTTGAAAGTTAAGACAGAATGACAGAATAAAGAGGATTTTTTTATGAATGAACGTCTCGAAGATATAGCACTTGCGCTGGTTTGTGCAGGGAAAGGTATTTTGGCAGCAGATGAAAGTACTGCAACGATTGGAAAGCGTTTTGAAAGCATTGGTGTTGAATGCAACGAGGATAATCGCCGCGCTTATCGTGAAATGCTTTTTAGCGCAAAAGAAGCCATGGAAAGCGCTATCTCTGGTGTTATCTTATTTGATGAAACCATTCGTCAAAAAGCATCATCTGGGAAAATGTTGACAGATCTGATTCGTGATGCGGGGGCTTTGCCCGGTATTAAAGTTGATAGCGGTGCTAAACCCTTGGCGGCTTTTCCGCAGGAAATGATTACAGAAGGATTGGATGGTCTTCGTGAACGTTTAAAAGATTATTATGCTTTAGGAGCCCGTTTTGCCAAATGGCGGGCGGTGATTGCAATTGATGGACACACTTTGCCAACAAGAGGAGCAATACGCCAAAATGCACAAGCTCTCGCGCGTTATGCTGCTTTGTGTCAAGAAGCTGGACTTGTGCCGATTGTTGAACCAGAAGTGCTTATGGATGGGGTTTCGCGTCAACATTCTATTGCGCGCTGCTTTGAGGTAACACATGCTGTCTTACATACGGTGTTTCAAGAATTGTTTGAGGCACGGGTTAGCTTGGAGGGCATGATTTTAAAGCCCAATATGGTGATTGATGGAAAAGATGCGCGTAACGCTTGCGTTGAAGAGGTGGCGGAAAAAACGGTTCAGGTTCTTAAACAAACGGTCCCTGCTGCTGTTCCAGGAATTGCTTTTCTCTCTGGAGGACAATCCGATCAAGAAGCAACGGCACATTTGTCTGCTATCAATGCTTTGGGAAAACACCCTTGGAAATTGACCTTTTCTTATGGACGTGCTTTGCAAGCCGCCGCCTTAAAGGCATGGGGTGGAAAAGCAGAAAATGTTGCTGCCGCACAAAAAGCTTTTTGTCATCGTGCACGCATGAATCATCTTGCTGCTTTAGGACAATGGACACAAGAGCACGAAAAAGCTTGTGCTTGAAGGATAACATCTGGAGCAGTAACACTATGATAATGCATCAATTTTATGCTGCTTAAAAGAGTCTGAGATGGCGGGAGTATTCTCTTTATGCGCCTTTTTTCATGTGTAAAAACATGATCGGATGGTGGACGGTAAAATTCGGCATGCGGTTTGTGGATCGCATGTGCGTAGCAGCAGGCAACATTTGAAGATTAAAGTTTCTCAGAACAATTTTTGAATCTAAAAAGTGGAGACAATCCTCCAACCCATGATTATAATTTCTTTGTCTACGGGCTGTTTATCTGGTGGATGCGTTGTTCGCTTCATGTTCTAAGCTGTTTTTTTCTCGCAGTCGCTGTTTACAGTTTAAGCTTTCCTTGATTTCTCAATAAACAATAAAACCCCACTTTGAAAGTGGGGTTTTATCTGCATTGTTAAAGTGCTTTTAACAAAACGCTCAACTATAAAAGTCCTAAAACTGTATTTTCTCTAAAGCTAGAGCAGATTGACTGTCGCAACAACCACTCAATGCTTTGAAGAATCTTTTCGCTCATTATAGTCAGAAGGAGGTTTTTATAGCCCTAGACTTCCAAAACGATTTTTGAACTTGGAAACACGACCACCACGATCTACCAATGTTTGAGAGCCGCCTGTCCAAGCGGGATGAGTCGTTGGATCAATATCGAGATTCAGGACATCTCCTTCTTTCCCCCAAGTGGAGCGCGTTGTATATTGGGTGCCATCCGTCATAACAACGGTAATTTTGTGATAGTCTGGATGAATATTCGCTTTCATGTGGCAAACCTTTTGCGTTTATAAAATGACCTTTTGCGTTTATAAAATGAAATGGCACTTTTTCACTTTTTAAGTGCGTTTCTCTTATCTTTTTGATAAATTGATTAAAGTACTACTCCTATAACTGAGCACGCATTAAAAAACAAGTGTTCAAGATACATCATTTGCGTCAACAGTTATAGACAACCTCATAAAGTGAGCGAAAACCTATGAATTTTTTCAATCATTCAGAAAAATCGACAAAACCTTCTACGACGAAACCTTCATTGTCTTCGCTTGCAACTTTTAGCCCTTATTTTGTGCGCTATCGCTGGTTGTTTATCTTTGCTTTTCTTGCTTTGACTGTTGCTGCTGTTGTTACATTAGCTTTACCCGTTGCTATCGGAAAAATGTTTGATTATGGCTTTTCCACTTCAAGTCACGGTCATATCAATTTTTATTTCTTTATTTTATTTGTCTTAGCTTTGCTTCTCGCACTTGCCTCCGCCTGCCGTTATTATTGCGTCATCACCTTGGGAGAACGCATTGTTGCTGATTTACGGCGTGATGTTTTTGTCCATATTATGAAGCTTTCTCCTGCTTTTTTTGATAAATCTCATTCTGGTGAGCTTGTCTCAAGGTTGCTTACTGATACAACGCAAATAAAGTTAGCTGTTGGCTCAACTGCTTCTACGGCTTTACGTCATCTGATTGTGGTGATTGGCGCAATCGTGATGATGGTTATTACCAATGCTAAATTATCTGCGCTGGTGCTGCTCGCGATTCCTTTTGTTGCTATTCCATTGATTGTCTTTGGGCGCAGGGTTCGTACACGCACACGCGCAGCACAAGACCGCGTCGCCGATGCTAATGCATTGGCAACCGAACAGGTAAGCGCTATTCGTACTGTTCAGGCTTTTACTGCTGAAGGGCACGTTGCGACACATTTTTCACAGTTGATTGAACGCGCCTTCCAGACAGCACGGGCTTCTGTAATCTTGCGTTCCTTTTTTACCGGTTTTGCGATTTTTCTGGTTTTTAGCAGTGTGGTTGCTGTTTTATGGATTGGCTCACGAGATGTCTTGAATGGTACTATGACGGCAGGTGCTTTAGGTCAATTTGTTCTCTATGCCGTTTTTGGAGCGACAACTTTTGCACAATTATCGGAACTTGGTGCCGAACTTATCCAAGCGGCAGGTGCTGCTGAACGGCTTGCCGAATTGTTGCAAGAACAGCCTACCATTTCAACACCAAAAGTTCCTGTGCCATTTACACAACCTGTTCAAGGTGCAATTGTTTTTGACCAAGTTGATTTTAGTTATCCTTCCAGACCAGAAGAGAAGGTTTTGCGCTCTGTTTCCTTTTCTATCAAAGCGGGTGAGACGGTGGCTTTTGTTGGTGCTTCTGGTGCTGGGAAAAGTACACTTTTTTCTTTGATTCTCCGTTTTTATGACCCAATCAGCGGTAAAATCCAGTTTGATGGCGTGGAAATTAACCGTCTTTCTCTTCAAGATTTACGCGGTGCAATTTCTTATGTTCCACAGGAGGTCGCTATTTTTGACGGAACATTGCGTGATAATATTGCTTTTGGTACTGAAAATGTCCGTGAAGAGCAGATTATTGCCGCTGCTAAAACAGCCAATGCACTTGAATTTATTGAATCCTTACCAAAAGGTTTTGATACGCAAGTCGGAGAGCGGGGGACAATGCTTTCTGGTGGGCAAAAGCAACGTGTTGGGATTGCGCGGGCGATTTTGCGAAATGCACCCCTGTTGCTGCTTGATGAAGCAACGTCAGCCTTAGATGCAAATAGTGAAAAATTGGTGCAAGAAGCCTTAGAAGGTTTGATGCAAAATCGCACAACCCTGGTTATTGCACACCGTTTGGCAACAATTTTGAAAGCAGATCGTATCCTAGTGATGGATAAAGGGACAATCGTTGAAGAAGGAACACATGCAGAACTCGTTGCGCAAAATGGTGTTTATGCCTACCTCGCTAAATTGCAATTTGCACACGAATAAGCTTCCTCAATAAAGAATTAGTCTTTTTATCGTTTTACTGTCAATTGCACGTCCCCTTTCGGCTTTTTGTGGGGGGCTGTTGTTGGTAAAAAGGCATCTCTGGATGATAAAAACACGCACGTTTTGCAGAATTTAAGAACACGGCATCGTTTTTAAGGGCGCGTAGCACCCGATGAGAGATTATAAGCAAAAAAAGCGGCATTGTTAAATACAATTTGTTGCACAATTTCTCATGACAAGATCTATATTTTGTATGTTATTCTTTTAATGATGGAATATCTAGTGGATTGAAGTTTTCAATGAAACATATTGATACAACGGTAAAGAATTAATTAAAGAGCTGCACAAATGATTAACGAACAAGAAGGCGGCAATAATGAGTGCATCTACTGTAATGATGGTGATAGTCTTTGCAGGAATCATTATAGTTGCTTTTCTTTGGGATGCAGTAGTTAGGCATAAAAAGGCATTTGTCGAACTATACGAGCAATTTGAGAAATTCGCGACACTCAAAAATCGCGAGTGTGAGATATATAAAGATATTATTGCACAATGGGAGGAAAAGCTTTTTAAAAAAACCAAAAAATACCAAGTGAATGGATTGAACAATGGGATGAGGGAGTAGAACAGTGGGAAGATGACATTCTCAAAATAAAGTGCCCTGGAGAGTTTGTTTCCACAAGTGGACAGCGACATCCCATGATAGAAGGTATTTGTGCACAAGGATATGCAGATACATTTTTCTTTATGAGCAAGCGCTGAAAGCAAAGCTCACTGCTGAGCACATTGAAAGATTCAACGAACTAATGACGCGCCCAATTTTTAAGACCACTTATCGTAAAGTTGTGCGATTGATGAAAAAGAATGGGATAATTGTTGAAAGATTTATAGATCCGCTGACGAAAAAAAACAACACAAACCTACGATGTTGTTTCTTCATTGGTGGTTATATATGGTTGATGATATGATTATGGCACTGTACGAACAGCAACAAAAAGATAAGGCTTCAGAGGAGGCTGGGGGATATTATTGTGATTTAGCATTTTGGGGAGACGACTTGGAATATACACCTCGTCGATATGATGATATACCTCAATATACAGAATATGAAACGCTAAAAAAGATAATAGGACGATTTGGTTCTATGCCAGGTAATTGTGAGGTATTATGCATTTGTAAAAGAGAGCTTTTATCATTATTGTATGATACTTCCAGCGATTATAAAGCGGCAAGAGAAATTTTTATTCATTATAAGATGCTGATTGATGCGGTAAAAGAGGGCTATCTTTCCTTTGATTTTGATAATGCTTATTATGAAGTTAAACACAAACTCAGTAAGTATAAAAAGAGAGATAAAGAGAAGAAAAAAGATCTGTGCTTTGATGAGGAGCCTCCAACATTTGAAGAGGCTTATAAATTGGGAGTTATAGAATGGATGAAGAGTGCAAATAAGGAATGTTATGATCTGTTGATTTTTTGGAAGAGGCTTGTCAAAATAGGAAATTCAATAGAAAAGCTAAAAATCATCTTTGGTGATGAAAAGGTGGAGGCACTGAGAGAGGCTATCGAAAAAGAACAAGAACAGTTTGCAAGTGAAATAGAAGCAGCGATTCTTAGAAATCAATATTTTCGTTGTCATAAATCTCGTGCCTATTTGACCGGTTATCTTCAATGATTATAATGTGTGAAATGATCATAGAAATGCAGTGGTTTATTGGAGCCTCTCGCGTGTTTTGGTGAAAAATGTTGAGAATAAAACGCAAGGGGGGCTTTAAGATATGCGTGGAGGGTGGTTTTCTAGATGATGTTGCAGAAAGATGAGAGAGAGGCTGCGGGCTTGCTTGCTTCAATCATAGCTTTAGCAAATTGGGGGCTTTTAAAATCCTTGCAAATCTATTGTGTGAAATTGTGTGGATTGAAATGAGGGGGAATATTATTATGACAAGTATAGGATAGAGGGCTCGAATATCTGAGAGAGAAATGCCTTTGTGAGGTGTTTTTCCCGTTTCATGGGAATGAGTTCATTGCTTGTGATGGTACTTTTTTGTGAAATAGAGCGTTTTCGTCTGCTTTATCTGTGTCAGTAATAAAATTACCAGCTTTATGAACCAATAACATATTGGTTTAGAAAGTGGAAAGTGATGCTCTCAAGGGTGCTTTGAAGAATATTTTTTGAGATTTAAAGACCTTTTTTGAGGGTTTCTTCTAATTTTTTGCGAATGCGTTCATTGCCCGCGATGATATTTTTTTTGCGAAATATCGCGTCGCCCCCTTCTTTATCGGTGACAAAACCACCAGCTTCGCGCACCATCAGTATTCCAGCAGCCATATCCCAAATTTGCAAATTGTCTTCCCAAAATCCATCGGTTCTGCCAGCTGCAACATAAGCTAAATCAAGAGCAGCAGCACCAAAACGGCGAAGTCCAGCAACTTCCGCCATTACATTGCGCAATTCGATAAGATATGCTCCATGATTTGGACGCCCAAAATGGGGCATGCCCGTTGCAATGACACAATCTTCTAATCGGCGGCGTGCGGAAACACGACAGCGCCGGTCATTAAAAAAAGCACCACCACCGCGTTCAGCAGTAAAGAGTTCATCACTCACGGGATTATAAATGACAGCAGCAACAATTTTCCCCTGACTTTCTAAGGCAATGGAAACAGCAAAAAAAGGAATGCCATGGAGAAAATTGGTTGTGCCATCCAAAGGATCAACAATGAAACGATGTTGTGAATCTTCACCAATAATTTCTTCAGATTCTTCCATCACAAAACCAAACTTGGGCCGTGCTTTGCTTAATTCATTGAAGATAATTTTTTCTGCTTTGCGATCCGCTTGGCTTACATAATCTGCTGGTCCTTTTAAAGACACTTGCAAATTTTGCACTTCACCGTAATCACGCACCAGAGAGCGTCCAGCTTTCATTGCGGCTTGCACCATGACATTCATGATTGCAGAATGGGCCATCTGTTCTTCCTTCATTTATCCTTTTTCATTTGCACGACGCAAATAAATCAATTCGTTGGTGTCGACAATGACACGTTCACCGGCATTAATAAAAGGTGGTACAAGAATCCGCATACCATTTTCAAGAATGGCAGGCTTATAAGAGGAGGTGACCGTTTGCCCTTTGATGGCAGGGTCCGCTTCTGCAATCGTTACAGTGACTTGATCTGGAAGTGAGATGCCAATGGGCTTTTCTTGATAAAGTTCAACGGTAACTGTCATCCCATCTTGGAGAAAAGCGGCACGCTCACCAACAAAATCTTTTTGCAATTCAAGTTGTTCATAGGATTGGGAATCCATAAAGACCAAAGCATCCCCTTGTTCATAAAGGAAGGTAAAATCCTTTTGTTCAAGGCGCACGCGTTCAACCGTTTCAGCGGCACGAAAGCGTTCATTGAGTTTTGTACCATCAATCAAATTTTTCATTTCAACTTGATTAAAGGCACCACCTTTTCCTGGTTTTACCGCATTGCATTTTACAGCAACCCATAAGCTTCCTTGGTGCTCGATTACATTGCCAGGACGAATTTCATTGCCATTAATTTTCATCGTTTCTATCCAATTCCATTCTTGCAAAAAGAACTCTCTTGTTGTCTTTATGGCGCTTTTCTTTGCTGCCTTTAACAATAAGCTCTTTTGTTATTTTCAGGCTCAAATCCATTTGATAAGCTTTGCAGCTCTCTCATGGTCCTGTGTGCTCTTCATGAGTTTTCTCATGTTTTTGGCAAAGAGAAAAGCTTAAGTAAAAAGGACCTTTATGTTTTTTGCTTTTCATTTCTTTGCAAGACCATAAAAAGTGCTCAGACGCAAGTCTTTTAAAAATTTGCACAAAATTTTTTTAGAATTTTTTAGGGGGGCATCCCGTTGTGTCGTAAAATATCATAATTGATGGCAATGATATAATTGATGAAGATGATATAAGTTCCGTAAAATCATGAGATGTTTTTATGAGAATATGTGATGAATATTTGAAGATGGAGTTTGTTATAGTGTCTCATGTGATAGAGCTTGGTGTGTACTATCGTATGATGTTAGCTTGCATTTTAATCAGAGATCAGCGGTAAAATGGCTCTTTGTTTCATCGAGGTTAGAACTCTCAATCTTTTGAGCAGCAGGTATTTCCTGTGCTTAATGCAATTTCATTGGAAGGTTGCTGTTTTGTTAAGAGATCAGCATAAAAAAAGACAAGCAGAACATTCAAGATATAGACAATTTCTTTTAAGTGCCCTGCGCTGACAGGATTTAAGCTTTTTTCATATTTTTGAATTTGTTGCGCGCTTACACCTAAATGGTGCCCTCATGCTTTCTGAGACATTTTCAACATTTTTCGCCTAAAACGAATTTTTTTGCCTATAAAAATATCGTTATGAGGATTTTACCAATATCCTAGAAAATGCTACAGGGTATATAGAAAGCTATTTAGCTGCTTCAATTACAGATAAGCCAAGTTTTGCATCTACATCTTCACATAATAATTCGCTAGGGTGTGGAGCATTTTCATTGTTTTTAGGACTCTTCTTTCCTTAAATCTTAAAGCTATAACTTACATTATTTTATATCGTTACAATATATAATAAAATTTATCCGCTCTGGCTAAACTGAGGGTTTTTATTGAGGTGCAAATTTCTTTGCTTTTCGCAAGAACTTTTAAGTCTTGACGTTTAAAATATAAATAACGTTTACATTAAATAGTGCGTTCATCTAGGACGAGTACTTATATGAGCACGTGGCTCTCCGGCAACATTATACTGAAGAAGAGATAATATAACTCTATTATTTAATCGTATGCTATAACTCAAATTTACGCCCATGTTTTTCTGCTTTTGAGGTTGATCTGTGTAGATCACATTATATCCATTCTGTCGCAATAGATTGATAAATAAAGGAGTAAAATTGTCTGCTGTATCATTTTTCTTTATAAGAAGTGTGGTTGTAGCTGGTGGTAAAGGTCTTTTTATATTGCCAATAAAATCGCCAGCGACTAATTTTGCCTGATGTTTCGTAAGACTTTGATCAACATAATTTGATGAATAACTGCCTACAGATGCACACCCTGCCACCAACACAACCGGTGATACCAATAAATATTTTAACATTTTAATTCCCCCTTATTATTGCTCGTTATTGCTAGACTCTCTTGAGAAGTTTCTATTCCAGAAATAAGAACAACTTTACTCATAACGACACTAACAACATATCAGGTTTCAATCAAGCGGTAATTAATCAATGAATAATGGCTACAGCTTTCGTTTAAGGCTGCTTGAAGTGTTTCTTGCGGCGTATTTTTAATAAACTGCTGCTTTTAGTGATTGCGATAAAAAAGCAATTTTTGTGTTTGCATTTTCACGTCGGTTGCGAGCACCCTCTTATGCGTATTCTGGGAGCTTGAAAATACTGAACTCTAGTCAGTCTTTTTTGCTTTTAGTGCTTAAAGCATCTGAACAGTGCAAAAACTCTCGGAATTTCTATAAATTTTATCTCTTGGAGGTAAAAAAAATAGCATTGCTTTCAAAGCGTTCTTAAAAAATAGGAAGGAGTTTTATTGCCTCTTTTTGCGCTTTTTCCAATTGTGCATTGTTCATCCCTTGGAGCATCATTTCAAGGTCAGGCGCTTCCATTTTCGCTTGCTTGGCAAGGATATACCATGCGGCAGCCATGATGATATCGCCTTTTGTGCCTATTCCATCCCGATAAAGCCTTGCAAGAGAAATCTGTGCTGGTGGAATCATGTCGTGCGCATTACTGAGAAGCAAACGAAAAGCACGTTGAAAATCGGTTTCTCCTCCACGCCCTTGCACAAGCCATTGTGCCAAAAGAATTTGTGCCTCAAAATGTTTATTTTGTGCGGCTGCTTCCATGAGTCTGCGTGCATTACGGTCATCCTTTGGCCGTGTTAATGTGCCCGTGGCAAGTATTCTTGCTGCGGCAAAAGCAGCATTCGCATCACCAAGGGCAGCGCCTTTTAAGAACCATTTTAAAGCTTGTTCTTTCGCTTCATTTTCATGGTTTTGTGAGGAAACACCAGGAAGAGCCTGCTTTTCACGTGAGGCTTTGTAGAGAAGCATTTTTCCATAATAAAAATAGGCTTCTTTTACACCAGCTTCGAGAGATTTTTGAATAAACTGTTCGCCAAGTTCTTGATTTTGTGTAACAAAATGACCATCAAACAACATGAGTCCATAGCGCAATTGTGCTTGCGGTTCGCCCTGTTTTGCTGCGCGTCCATACCACAAAGCGGCGCGTGCACCATCAATAGGAACGGCGCATCCTTCCATATAAATGCGCGCAAGAAGGGTTTGTGCAAAGGGATCATTTTGTTCTGCACGCTTTAGCGCTTCACGAAAAGCTTTCAAATAATAGCCTTGGATATAATAGTCATAGGCTTGATCATATTGCCCTGCCTGTAAGGGTTGGAAAGGTTCTTTTGTTTCTGAAGATTCTTGAATGGTATTGAGGGAATGCTCAAAATTTGAGGCTTCTTCGGTAAGGTTAGCAGAGCTTTCAACAATGGTTGCAAGCCACATCACACTCAAAATGAACAGTGTCGTGCTTGTTTTTATCATGCCTTGCTTTATCATTGATGCTCTCTCCCCAGCAATGGAAAAATTTTACATTTTTTTTTCATCATTTCAAGTGTTGGTAAGGGATTGTTGTGGGTAAAGAGGATATCAGCAATGGCAATAAATTCATAGATTGTTTTAATCGTTCTTCGAGAGTTGTAACGCATTTTTGAATATTTTTATCTTCTTGTGTCTTTGATTGTTTTATAGAAATTTCTAAATTTTTTTCTATAAGCTCCGGCAAAAAAATCAGTTGTAAGATTGTTTTCTGCTTGAAACAGTGTGAGGATTTTTATCCTTTCTGCACATCATTTCCTTCACTGAAGATTGCGCGTTTGTGTGAATTGGCATTGTGCGGGTGTCGAGGTGGTTTTTTTCATGGATATTTTGCCATAGATTCAAAATCTACTGAAAAAGACGGATGGCTGTAGCCACTGAAATGAGATGGATGGTGAAAAAAATGGATGGCCTTTTATCATTTTTGTTAAGAAGCTTTGTTTGCTGTCCATCTCTTGTTCGGGATTGTTTGGCTGTCCCATTTAGTGTGGTCATTTTTCTATTGAATGTTTGTGAACAGAGAAGGAGGAGGCTATTATGATTTGAGGGGTAAAAATGCCTGTTATGCATTGCCTTAAGGCAAGAGCTGTTGCAACAATTGGCAATCGGTAAACAGAATAATGATGTTGGCTTGTTCTTTTATAAGATTAAAGATGGTGTTCAATGGATTTACCGTTAAATGGTGAGAGCCACCGTTAGATAATGTATTAGGTGCGACTTCAAATTGACCCAATAAATTTTCAACCGTTGTTTTTTGAAATTTGTCCTCTTAGAAAATGTTCATGAATAAAGAGAGGGGGCTACCATGATTTTAAACGTTTTCCTTTTGATCAGAGATGAGTTGTAAAATGGCTTTCTGTTTGACAGAGTTCAGCACTCTAAAGCTTTTTAAAAGCAGATATTCCTCTTTGCTCGAGATGATTTCATCATGAGGGTATGGGGGCTGTTGTTTTGTGAGGATATCAGTGTAAAAAAAGGAAAGTGGCACATTGAGAATATTGGCAATTTCGTTCAAACGACCGGCGCTTGCACGATTGAGACCTGTTTCATATTTTTGAATTTGCTGTGCGCTTAGATTTAAAGATTGCCCTAATGCTTTTTGAGAGATTTTCAGCATTCTTCGCTTAAAACGAATTTTTTTGCCTATCAAAATGTCGTGAAAAAGGTTTTTGGTTTGCATTTCATGCCCCCCCCACCGGGTGCGAGCGCCCTCGCGTTGGTATTCCGGGAGTAACAAGTACTGAGCTCTAGTCAGTTTTTTGCTTTTAGTGCTTAAAGCACCTGGACATAGCAAAATCTCCCGGAATCCCGGGATACCCACAGAGTGGGTTCATTTTACGCTAGAGCTTAGGGCTTGTTTTCCCTCTTGATCGTTGCGTAGACGACCAAAATCACCTTTTGAGTCATAAAGGAATTTCAGGGGATTTACAATAAAAATGAAAAAGTTTCTGTAATTTATAGTTTTTCTGAGAGGTTCTGTGTTGTGCATCAAATCAAATGGAGAGTGGAAATTCACGGCGGGCGTGTGCTACGGTAACAATCTCAATTTTCCTTGTCGCTACTCGGTACAATATAAGATAGTTCGGATGCGCTATGATTTCTCGCAATCCTAGCACCCCTGCGTTTGTTTATGAAACGTAGAAATATTAGACCTACAAAAGTTAAGCCAATCATTACTATGCCAATGGTCGTAAGAAATCGCTGTTAAAACGATTAAGGTAAGCTATACCAAGTTGATCGTCCACCACCATGACGTATCAAAAGACCTTTTTCAACGAGTGATGTAAAGGTTGCTTTAAGTGTGTTTGGGCTTGCTCCGATTTCACGCACCATATCACGAGATGTAACGCGTCCATGATCACGGACATAATCAAGAATATTAAGAGCCAATTCAGATAAGGAAAAAAGAGCATTTTTTTCACTCTCTATTTTTATTTCTAATTGGCGTTTTTGTTTTTGTAGAGCACGTAAAAAAAAGAGTATCCAAGGCTGCCAATTAGGTGTTTTAGTATAAATTGTTTTTTGAGTTTGATTCAAAGCTAAGTAGTAGCTTTCTTTATTATTTTCAATAATATTTTCAAGTGACGAATATGGTACATAAACATAACCTTTTTGTAACAAAAGCAGAGTGGTTAAGATACGACTTAAACGTCCATTCCCATCTTGAAAAGGATGGATAGCTAAAAAAGTAACATTAAAAATACCAATCGTAAGCAAAGGGTGAAGATTCTTCAATTCATTGGTTTTATTGAACCAAGTAATAAGTTCTTGCATTCGATATGGTGTATCAAATGGTGTGGCTGTTTCAAAAACGATACCAACCATTTTTCCTTGAGAATTAAATGCTGCTACGTCATTGCGTAGAGTCTTATATTCGCCTCGATGTCGTTCATCTTTATCGCTACAGCACAAAAGGTCACGATGAAGTTGTTTTATATGATTTTCTGTAATAGGAATATCATTCCAAGATTGAAAGATTGTCTCCATGACCTTGGCATAGCCGATAACTTCTTGTTCATCACGACTCTTAAAATGTTTAATTTCTAAATTTACCAAAAGCTGTTCAATCTCGCGGTCTGTTAATTTGCTGCCTTCAATGCGCGTGGAAGAACCGATACTTTCAACAGTAGCAATATGGCGAAGAGCATTCAATCGCTCAGGCGCAAGAGTACCAAGAGCGCGCCATGCACCTTTAAATTCATCAATCTCAGAAATGAGATTCAGTAACTCTTGTGTAATTTGAAGTGTATCTGTTTGCATACCGGAATATATGCCTGATTATACCTGATTGTCAATTAGTACATACAAAATACGTAATAAATATTTAATAAAGCTGTTAGACAATATTCCACAACGAGCCTTATTAGGTAAGAGTTGACCACAATCCACTTCGTGTCATGATGGACAACTCTCGTTATGAAAAATTGTTGTTTTTATTAAGCTTACTTGCTCGTATAGATTGGTCACTACAGCGCTATATGGGAGCGCGTTCCCTCTCACGTTGGCGATACAGGTACGGATGTTCGGACAATGGCAGGACACAAGCTTCCAGAAGTTTTTTCATTCGCCGCGCAGCAGGCGGATTTTCTCGAGCAATGTAAGTTAAAATTTGACGTAAATCATTGCGCGCCGAAGGCAATCAGACAACTGGTAGCATTAGAATTTCTTCTGTTCAGCTTCAAGCTGTTCTATGATAGTTTCCATTTCAGCCATAACTTCATCATGCGCAAGTGCAGGATATGGATTTGCAAGGCTCCTTGCTGCTTTTTCACGGAGCCACGTAGTATAGCTGTTTTCCTGTTCAATGGTTTCAAATTCTGAGACGAACGGAGAAAGGGTACTTTTCATGATAGTATTTCCTTTCCATTTTCCTCTATTTTAGACGCTATCATTATTATGCATCCACACTCTGTTGTCCATAAATTTTTCAATACTCCTTTGGCTTAAACGATAAATTATTCTATAAGTTGCTCTTTCACGGAAAGGGATACAATATTCTCCACTGGAATACTCCAATTCTTTCTCGATTTTTAAATCGAACAAATTTCTTTCATCTTTATTTCAAGAAGTTGTTTGAAATCCTCAGTGGGCGTTGTTTAAATTTAACTGAATGCATAAGCAATTGCTTTTGGATCAATAGTAACCAGAGTCTATTAATTGTTCAGTAAGTTTTGGAACTGTTTCTTTTACGTGTTCTTGGAAAGGAATGTACATAATTCCACTCATATCTGAAGGTTTCTCAATATTTTGGTCTTCTTTTATGAGAATAGCAACATTTTTGCGAGAAAGTGCGGACATTAACATGCCCATTTCGAGAATAACATTTTGTCGTGCACGAGGTTTTGCTGCTGTTGCACCGGCAGATTTGGCATAGCCCATGTCATCAGGAGTAAGCAGAACAATACCAAATTTTATTGAACGGGTTGGTGTACAGATTTCTGTTTCTAAAGCTTCAATGATGGTTGAACCATTTCCACTCGTATTTTGCAAGACGTATGGTTCAAGCTTAAGCTTATGAAGAATAAGTTCAAGTTGCTCTAGAGCAGCAGAATCATGACCATGAACGATAAAAACTTTTAGAGAAGGAGGGGATGATTTTTCCTTTATATGCTTAGCCAACTCTTTTTCTATGGTTCTTTCACCGTGACAGTAGACTATTCCTGTGTTTGTAAACCAAGTAATGGTTTTTCCCTTAGAAGTTTTCATATTATGCGCTATCCCAGTGAGAATGCGTTGGGGCCCAGCGAAAATTGGTTCGGATGTAACGTTTATGATTTTATATCCAGCTTTGCGCACTATGTTTTGAAGATCTTCAAACGTTCCATCGTGTCTTATGTGACTCACTTGTGTCCCCCCTCTGTATCACTAATCGTTCATGATAGTTTCTGCGCATTACAGGGGCGATTTTTTACATTTTTCTTTCATCATTTCAAGTATTATCAAGGGATTATCGTGGGTAAAAATGATTTCTTCAACAGCGATAAATTCACAAGCGGTTTTGAGCACTTCATCAAAACTTGCAAAATCGCTCCCCGCTTGAACAATGGCAGGGATTTCCATCACTTCTGCCCACCATTGTCCTAACTGCACATTGCGCGGGTGTGCATGTGGTTTTTTATCAGCACCAAGTTTTCCAAATAGCAGATAGTCCACGCCGGCTTCTCCAGCAAGCATGGCGCTATGGCGATTGCGCACATTTCCAAAACCTATGATTTTTTGCTCCTTTTTTTGATTTTCAAGGTTTGCAAGAGCGTTAAAATCACCCTCTACATGCAAGCCATCCGCCTTTATTCGTCCTGCAATGCGGCTGTCACCCGCAATAAGAAGGGCGCTATCCGCTCGTTGAATATCTTCTCCGTAGAGTTGTGCTTGTTTTTGTAAAAAAACATCATCATCTTGGGAATCATAGAGAATGACGCATGCAAAAGATTTGGTTTGCAAACTTTGGGGTTGCACGGTTGGGGTTTGGGTGCTTTGCCTTTGCGAGGTTGGGGTGTACAAGAGTTGGCGCAAAAGCTCAGAATCTAAAGACCGTCGAACATCTAATGTCAAAACCAATTGAGGATAAGATTCCGTTTGAGGATGCGATTCAAGATGCGATTCGGGCGGTTTATTTTTTTGTTTTGTCATGTAAAGTCCTTGATTTTAAAAAATAAACTTGACTTTTAAAAATAAACTTTCATCATATAAGTGCGCTTTGCTAAAAGCGAATGATCTCTTTTGTTGCGTATGGAGGTCCGTTTATGAGTGTCCAAACCGTTTTTAAGCATAAAACACATCCTTCTTATCGTGATACACGTATTGATGTTTTTCGTTCTTTAGCCTTATTGACGATTTTCATCAACCATATTCCTGGAACCTTATACGAACATATCACACATAAAAACTTTGGTTTTTCCGATTCAGCAGAAGTCTTTGTTTTGCTTTCAGGGGTTTCGCTTGGATTAAGTTTTCATGCGCATTTATATCAAGAGTCTTTTGTTTTTACTGTTCGCAAACTTTGGCAGAGAGCTTTGCAGCTTTATGGAGCCTATCTTTTTACAACTTTTGTAACGCTTAGCCTTTTTTTAGGGGCCTTCTTATTATGGCGTACAGAGCGACTTTTAATGATGAACAATGTGGGGCTCTTTTATACCCAACCTTTTGTTGCTTTTTTTAGCATCTTAAGCTTGGGGCATCAATTGGGATATAATAATATTCTTCCCCTTTATATGACTCTGATGTTTTTTGCACCTCTTCTCCTTTATTGCAGTTGTAAGCACAAAGGGCTGCTGCTTTTGAGCTCGTTCATGCTCTATCTCCTCTGTGGGTTTTATGAGATTGCTCCACCTTCTTATCCTTTACCAGGACAGTGGTTTTTTAATCCTTTGTCTTGGCAATTCTTGTTTGTTATCGGTGTGACGAGCACTTTGTCTCTTAAACAAGGAAAAACCATCGCTTTTCAGCCTTTTTGGCTTGTGCTTGCTGCTAGCTATCTTTTGCTTTCGCTGTTATGGGTCCGCTTGAATTGGTGGGGTGTTGTACAGTGGCTTGGCTGGTCTTCTTCCCCTTTGATGAATTTTAATAAAACTTTTTTAAGTTTGCCGCGTCTGCTTCATGTGATTGCTTTAGCGACGCTGTTTCTCTGTTTGCCGCGCTTGAGTGCGTGTTTTCGTGTCTCTCCACAACATCCCTTGGCAATCTTAGGAAAACACAGTTTAGCAGTCTTTGTAACCGGTACGGTGTTTGCTATGTTTGGGCAGATTTTAAAAACAATGATGACAGGAACGTTTTTTTCCGATACCCTTCTCATTGTAAGTGGTATTATAGTGCAATTTGGGGTCGCTTATTATTGTGAAAAACGTCACTCTTTGCAGCGGTTTTCTGCAAAAAAAACTGCCAGTTTGTAATGCTGCTCTTAGACGCGTTAACCTTAGCTTAAGAAGCACATTGCGCAAGAATTTTAAAAGAGGTAGTTAATTAAAAAAATTATTCACTATAGAAAATAAAGAAACTTTTTCATTCTCACTTCGTTGAAGATCGTAATTTTTGTGAGGATATTTGGAGTATAAAGCGTGAGTGCACCTAAACATTCCGATGATGAACCCATCATCATGATTGAGCATAGTGCTTTTGAAAATGCTTTTAATCGCCTCTATGAAGAGACGATGACATTGATCGAAGAAACAGCAACCTATATCGACACCGAAGGAAAATTCGTTGCACGTTCTCTTTCAGCAGAAATTTCTGCTCTTTATGCAAAAGAAGCAATGTTTCTCAGTACAAGGCTAATGCAAATTGCCTCTCAACTCCTCCTTCTTCGCGCCGAGCGCGAAGGAGAAATGACACCAGAACAAATACAAAAAGAAATTGCAAAAGTATCATTGCATACACCAACACTAGAATTAGAAAGTGCTCATTGGCAAGAATTACCAGCAGTCTTCCGCAATTTTGTTGCACGTTCGCTGCGTCTCGAAGCGCGTATGCAATATATACGCACCAATAAAGAAGACGGATTACCTCATCTCGTAGAAGAGGAAAATCCCGTAGGAAAACAAATCGAATTTCTGAAAACAGCATTTCGGCATTCTTAGTTCTTAGAAAATTTTGTATCGCGTTTTTTGTATTTCGCATCACATCAAAACTGGTGAGAAAAGCAGTGGCACTTTTGCGTATTGATCTTACTTATTCAAGATTTTACTTCTGATCAGAGATGAGCTGTAAAATTGCCCTTTGTTTTACAGAATTGAGAACTCTAAAGCTTTTTAAAAGCAGATATTCCTCTTTGCTCGAGATGATTTCATCATGAGGGTATGGGGGCTGTTGTTTTGTAAAAATCTCCGCGTAAAAAAAAGAAAGTGGCACATTGAGAATATTGGCAATTTCGTTCAAACGCCCTGCGCTTATACGATTTAATCCTGTTTCATATTTTTGGATTTGTTGCGCGCTTACCCTCAAGTAGCTCCCTAATTCTTTCTGAGACATTTTCAGCATTTTGCGCTTAAGGCGAATTTTTTTGCCTATCAAAATATCGTGAAAAAGATTTTTGGCTTGCATTTTATGCCCCCCCACCGGTTGCGAGCGCCCTCGCGTTGGTATTCCGGGAGTCTAAAAACACTGACTCAAATCAGCATTTTGCTTTTAGTGCTTATTGCACCTGGACATAGCAAAATCTCCCGGAATTCCGGGACACCCGCAAAGCGGGGGAAATTTTATGTTTGAGTCTTCGGGTTTTTAGATCCCTATTGATCGTTGCGTATACGACCAAAATCACCTTTTTAGTCATAAAGGAATTTCGGGGGATTTACAATAAAAATGAAAATGTTTCTGTAATTTACAGTTTTTCTGAGAGGCTTTGTCTTTAGCACTATGCTTGGCTCAAGGCATTTCAATCTCTTTTTTCTTTGTTTATAAGTGCATCTGTTCAAACACGGCAAAAGTGTATAGACTTGCGATTTATGGCAGAGACGATTCGTATTATAGGCATTGATCCCGGATTACGGCATACAGGATGGGGGGTCATCGATCTCTTAGGAAATCGCCTTCAATTCATTGCAGCAGGGACGGTTTCTTCTAATGTACGCTGTGACCTTGCTTCCAGACTCTGCCAACTCTATAGAGGACTTTCAGAGATCGTGCATCAATTTATGCCCCATGAAGCGGCTGTGGAACATGTGTTTGTCAATAAAGATGCTACGGCTACTTTAAAACTTGGTCAAGCGCGTGCTGTTGCTCTGCTTGTTCCAGCGCAAGCAAATCTTCCCGTTTTTGAATATGCGCCAAATAAAGTAAAAAAATCAGTTATTGGTGTTGGTCATGGTGCTAAAGAACAAATTCATATGATGGTAAAAGTTTTGCTGCCTCGTGCTGAATTTGATAGCAATGATGCGGCTGATGCGCTCGCTCTTGCTCTTTGCCATAGCATGCACCGCAGCAGCATCTCTCATCGTTCAAGAATTACAGCATGATCGAGGTTATGGTATGAGTGAGATTACAGCATGATCGGTAAATTAAAAGGGACCCTTGAACATATCTTTGATGATCATATCCTTGTTGATGTTCATGGGGTGGGGTATGTTGTTTTTATCTCAAATCGGCTGCGTCCTTCTTTACCGGCTCTTGGTGAAAATATAAGCCTCTTTATTGAAACACATGTGCGTGAAGAGGCAATTCGTCTGTTTGGTTTTGCGACAAGAGCAGAACAAGAATGGTTTTGCTTGCTGCAAAATGTGCCGGGTGTGGGGGCGAAGGTTGCTTTGGCAATTTTGGGAACTTTATCACCAGATGAACTCGCACAAGCCATTGCATTAAATGATATTGCCATGATAAGCCGTGCTCCAGGCGTTGGTAAAAAAGTCAGTGAAAGAATTGTTCGTGAACTCAAAAGTAAAGCACTTCCCTTCCATGACAATGCTTTTCAGTCTGCTCCTATTGCACATCTGGAAATGGCTAATCAACCAACCAACGAGGCACTTTCTGCTTTGATCAATCTCGGTTTTGAACGAGATCAAGCAGCCCGTGCTCTTGCTTTGGCAAGGAAAGATCTTGAAGGAGAAGATGTTTCCTCTGCTGTGCTTATTCGCCATAGCCTCAAACTGCTTTCTTCCTCTAGTTGAGTAAAAGGTAACAATGCATAAAGATGAAGAACAACGCCTTTTGGGGGCCATTCCCCTTCCTAACGATCCAGATCGTTCCTTAAGGCCGCAAGTGCTCGATGACTTTATTGGTCAAGAGGCGGCACGGGCAAATTTGAAAATATTTATCGAAGCAGCAAAAGCGCGCCAAGAGGCGCTCGACCATGTTTTGTTTGTCGGCCCCCCTGGTTTGGGAAAAACAACCCTTTCACAAATTATGGCTAAAGAATTGGGTGTTAATTTTCGCTCTACCTCAGGACCCGTGATTGCTAAAGCAGGAGATTTGGCAGCTCTTTTGACTAATCTAGAAGAACGTGATGTGCTTTTTATTGATGAAATTCATCGTTTAAGTCCAGCAATTGAAGAAATTCTTTATCCAGCTATGGAAGATTATCAGCTGGACCTTATCATTGGGGAAGGACCAGCAGCCCGTTCGGTTAAAATTGATCTTGCTAAATTTACCTTGGTGGCTGCAACGACCCGTTTGGGGCTGTTGACAACCCCATTACGAGACCGTTTCGGTATCCCAATCCGTCTCAATTTTTATACCATAGAGGAATTGGAATATATCGTTAAACGCAATGCTCGGCTTTTTGCTGTACAGATTAGTGATGATGGTGCCCATGAAATTGCCCGCCGTGCACGTGGGACACCACGCATCGCCGGGCGGTTATTGCGCAGGGTTTGTGACTTTGCTCTGGTGAAGGGTGCCGGAAAAATTGACCGTAATGTTGCCGATGAAGCGCTGTCTCGTCTTGAAGTTGACCATTTAGGACTCGATCCGCTTGATCGTCGTTATTTGCTGTTGATTGCGGAAACTTTTTTGGGTGGTCCGGTGGGAATTGAAACAATTGCGGCGGCTCTCTCAGAGCCGCGGGATGCCATTGAAGATATTATTGAACCCTATCTGCTCCAGCAAGGTTTTATTCAACGCACGGCACGAGGGCGAATTCTTACAGAACAAGCGTGGGGGCATTTAGGATTGTCTGCTCCGCTCTCTACAACTTCAACACAAAAACGCACTCAATTGGCTGGGAGACAAAATAATTCATCCTTTCAAACGACTTTGTGGGATGAAGAAGATGACTAAAAGAGTGTTTTTTAAAGCTGTCAGTGTTGATTATAGATAACAATAGAGTGTCTGTATGGGGATATTGTCTCTATAGGGGCTGTAGGGGAATGCTTATAGAATAAGCTTGGAGCCTTTGCGGGTGTTGTGCCCTCAATTCCATGATTTTAACACAAAAATACCGTCAATGATGTGATATAAAGGACAATTTACAACTCCAAAAAATGGGATGGGATGGCACAAGTGATGGAAACATCTTCTTTTAAAAATGATCATACAAACACTTTTCATGATTTTCAGGTACGCGTGTATGTTGCTGATACAGATTTCTCTGGCGTGGTTTATCATGCTCGCTATCTGGAATTTTTTGAACGAGGACGTTCAGAATTTTTACGGGAGACAGGTTTTAATAGCAAGATGTTAGCATCTGGGATTGAAGGGGAAAAACTGTTTTTTGTGGTTCGTCATATGGATATCAATTTTTTACATCCAGCGCAAATCGATAATCTTTTAACAATCAAAACACGGATTAATCGTCGTCAAGGAGCACGCTTTTTTATGGAACAGGTGCTTATGCGTGAAGATGAGATGTTGGTAACAGCAAAAGTGGAAATTGCTCTCATTAATGAAATAGGAAAACCACGACGTTTACCTAAAGAGCTTTTTTCGACAATGCTTGTTTAAAATTGTACTCTGTTCAAAATGAACATTGTTTTGGTACTTTGGGTCTTGGTGCTTTGGCTGAGCAGAGTGAAATTTTTTCTGAAATTTAGAAACTATAAAACAATCTGTTTTATTAACTTTTAACAAATCAATCTTTCATTGAGAGGGACAAAAAAAATGCCGCATGTAGAATTAACAAATCCAGAGGTGATTGGAATATTGCATTTGTTTATGCAAGCGGGTTTTGCTGTTAAAGCTGTGATGATTGGCTTGCTGCTCGCTTCTATATGGAGTTGGGCGATTATTTTTGATAAAATTTTGACCTATCGAAGAATACGGCGTGATATAAAACAATTTGAACGTATCTTTTGGTCGGGTAAAGCGTTAGAAGATCTTTATACAGAATGTAAAAGTCGGCGCACCAGCAGTATATCTGCTGTTTTTATGGCAGCGATGGTGGAATGGCAAAAATCCCTTGAAAAGGGCATTCATACTTCGATAAGTTTGCAGAGTCGCATTGATAAGGCGATGGATCTTACGCTGGGACGTGAAAGTGCAAAAATAGAATCAAAATTAGGTTTTTTAGCTACATTGGGATCGGCGGGACCTTTTATCGGTCTTTTTGGAACAGTGATTGGAATTATGAGTTCCTTTCTTTCTATTTCAGCATCTCAAAATACCTCATTGGCTATTGTTGCACCAGGCATTGCCGAAGCACTTTTAGCAACCGCTATCGGGTTGTTTGCAGCAATTCCAGCGGTTATTGCTTATAACAAACTGGTCCATGAAAGTACGCGGATTATTGCACAAATAGAAAATTTTGCTGATGAATTTTCAACAATTGTCTCACGGCGTATTGATGAAACGACCACATCACATTCACCATTATAAGGGGAGATTTTATGGGAATTTCTGTTGCTTCTTCTCAAAAAAAGACACGCAGGCGGCATCATTCGCATCGTCAATTAATGAGTGAGATCAATGTTACGCCATTTGTTGATGTCATGCTGGTGTTGTTGATTATTTTTATGGTCTCTGCTCCTCTTTTGGTCAACGGGGTGCCTCTTGATTTGCCTCATAGTCAGGCGGGACCCGTGCACATGCAAGACACGCCGCTTACGGTTTCATTAGACGCGCGAGGGCGCTTCGCCATTAATCAAGACTATTATGAAACAGCTGAAGCGCTGATTGCACAACTTAAAGCCAAATTGGACTCTGAACCTGCACAAAAGAACAAACGTCTTTTTGTGCGTGCTGCTAAAACTGTTGAATATCAACAAGTGTTAAAATTGCTCGCCGATATTCAAAAAGCAGGTTTTTCACAAGTGGCTTTAGCCAGTTTGGCGCAATAAGATGATGATGAACTGTCACATGTTGTACGTAAAATACACCTTGTCTGTGAAGAAACAGGCAGTTCTAAAAAAACACAAGGCATGGAGATGAACAAAGACTCTTATCATAGCATGAAACGAGGCTTGGCTTTATCCCTTGTTATACATGGGATTTTGCTCAGTTGGGCGAGTGTCCATTTCATCAGTGTGGTCTCTTTGCCACAGCAATTGGAAGCAATTCCCATCACCCTTGCTCCTTTAACGCAAGAGCTGTCTTCTCAACAAGGGGCAGCGGAGGCTCCTGTGGGGGAAATTCCAGCAATAAAACCAACGACCAAACCACAAGAAAAAGAGGATGCACGTCATTTTGGAGAAGGAAAAATTGACAGTCTCGCACCTTTTAAACCAAACGAAAAACCACGGATCATTGAAGCAACCCCTCCGTCATCAGGAGAAAAGAATCCGTTGGAAAAGCCTTTACCAGAATTGACAGAACAGGAATTCTCACAAGCAAAAACAGAAATGCCGCCAAAAATAGAGCCTCCGCAAGAGGATGCGTCAAAGCTTATGCCCGATGCGCCTTTGGAGCCCCCCCAAGAGGATACTCCAGGGTTGAAGCCCGAGGTGCCTTTAGAGCCCCCCCAAGAGGATACTCCTAGGTTGAAGCCCGAGGTGCCTTTAGAGACCCCCCAAGAGGATACTCCAAGGTTGAAGCCC
>NZ_JANHOI010000010.1 GCF_026930205.1 Bartonella sp. 220B
CAGACAGCCTAATTGGGGGAGAATATGAAGTTTTAAAGGTAAAAACCAACTTCCATCTTTCCCATCATTTTTTAATTCAGCTTTACGCGTTTCAAAAGTATCTAAAGCAATATCTTTTAAATAATGCAGATTACGCATTGCTTCGCGTTTTTGTTTCTCACGTTCTTTAATGGGGTCACGACCTTCACGCAAAACAGAACGCCACCCAGTTGCCAATTCACGGGCTTGTTTTAAAGAGACATCTCTTAAAGTACCCAAGCCCATTTCGCGACGGCGACCGTGAATGGTATAACGTAAAATCCATTGAGCACCACCATCTTTACGCTTATGAAGTAACAAGCCGGCACCATCATTATATTTGCCAGCCCCCAATGTTGCGACAGCCCTTGCATTAAGACGATTCATAAGAGGCATTTTTACTCCTTTCTTTAGAGTTTTTACCCACACATCAGCCCCGCTTGTGATGTGCAAGGGGATGGTTTTGATTGATTCAAAATGAAATGATTTGAGATGAGAGAATCTTAGGATATTCGGGGGTCTAATTCAATATGCAAAACAGTAAATTATCTTTATAAATCAATGCGTTGTTCACAGTCAACGACGCATCTTCGTTTTTTTATGTATGACGAAATCAAGCCTGAATATCACGCACGGATGCAATTCCAAATGGCATGCACAGGACGCAAATGGTGTCATTTCATTAGTTATAATCTGCAATTTTTAGGCAGATCTACTGGTTTGAGAATGAAAATCAAACGCATCCTCCGTGATGAAGAACACATTGAGGAGATTAATAAAGCTGTTGAAGCCTTTTTAGCAGAAATAGAGCAAGACATGAAAAAGATTTTGACAAAAGCTGCTTAACTCTATGGGGGGTGCTCTCTCCTCCCAGCACCCCCACCCATTATATAACATAAAAGAGTGAAAGGTCATGAGATGATATTTGATGATGGCGATAGATATGTGACGACACGCGAATGTGCAGAGCTTTTTAGCGTATCAACAACAACGATTCGCAATTGGGTGCTTCAAGGAGCATTTCCTGAACCCTATAAACTAGATAGAGCAGTGAGGTGGAGAAAGAAAGAGATTTTGGCATTCACTCCAAAGAAAAATAAGGAGCAAATAAGAACAATATAGATAAAGTTGTATAAATTGTAGAAGGTGGTCTGAAAATTGCCAATTAAAGAAAAAATCTATATATTTCAATATATTCAAAGCAAAAAGTGGTGCCGCATGCCGGATTCGAACCAGCGACCCCATCATTACGAATGATGTGCTCTACCAACTGAGCTAATGCGGCCTAGGTTTATATATAATGAGATAACAGCCAGTTTGAGGGTAATAGCCAAAAGTACATACAAAAGCAAGTATGCATTTTTTTCAATAATTTATAATATGCTGTAATTATTGAGGGAGGAGGAAGGAAATACAAGGGCTTAAGAACAGAACAATATTTTTCTTTGGAGAGGAGAAAATGATGGCAGGATATTTTTATAAAGATATTTTCTTCTATCAAAGAAAAAAATATTGACTGAATGATTAGGGGAGTAAAAAATATCATCAACCTTTATTATATGAAGATAAGATCAGTGGAATGAGTGGAAAAATGACTTCTCATTCTTATAAAAATAAGAATAAAAAGAGGACTTAATAACTTAAATATGTTTTTCTATTTAAGATGGAGTTAAAAGTCATGTCGGATGAAAATAGGCTAATAGAATTAGAAACGAAGCTAACTTATCAGGAAAAGCTTATTGACGAGCTTTCTTACGTGGTAACGGAACAATGGAAAAGTTTGAATGAGGTATCTAAAAAAATTAATGTTTTAATGAAGAAATTTTCGGATTTAGAAGAACAGAAAGTTTTTGAGGATATTATTCTATCTTCATCTCATCAATAGAGGTGTTAGATATTTTTTTGAAGTTTTCAAATTTTTCCAGTAATCACGTTTTGATTTTTTTCAAAATATAATAAAGTGCAAACTATAATGATGTGAATTTTCGTCGCAATTATAGTTATTTAGTGCCCAGTTTTTTATTTAAAGCGCTCTATTAAGAGTATAAGATAGCCTTTTATAAGAATTCAGAATTTCCTTTCATTATTTGAAAAAAATTTTAACTTTACTGCGGAAGGCATTTCCCATATGCAATTCATGGTACTGAAAAACAGAATAAACTTTTCGAGGAGGAAATTAGTAATCAGCTCTTAACATATTTTCTCTCTGTACAGGCTTTCCTTATAGATGGAATAAAAAGATTAAATACAGAAAATTAATGAAAATGAGTAAACATTGCAGTTCTCTATAGCAATTATGAGCTGAGTGGATATTATGCAAATAAGGCGCTTTTAAGTTATTCCTATTCAGCCATTTTGATAGAATAAAATTCTCAAAGGTGTGTTGTATATGATACAATAAATTTTAAAGGAATTTTTTCAATTCTAAATATATTTTCCTTCTATATATGTTTTTTTATAAAAAGGTTTATGTTTCTCGTAATTCAAGATGCGACATATTATTGCGCAAGCACTAAAGATAATCCATGCTGGTAAACAAGTAAAAGTAATACAAATTGAAGATAAAAAAGTTGGTACGGTATTATGTAGAAATTGGTTAAGACAATAGATGTCTGTTTGCAGAAAGTTTGCTAGCACTTTATTAAAAGGGGTGGTGACCCAATGTGATGTTCTCACAGAGTGTATACTATCAATAGCGAATATTATAATTGTTAGTGTAAAGAAAATTAAAGTCATTAATTTGAATAAAGGGCGGAGCATACTTCTTCCTATAATTTTAGCGGAATATTTACATAATACATAGGAAAATAAGGGGTTGCATTATGATCCCAAAAAAGTTTACATTGCTCCTATTTTCTTGAAAAAGATGCGTAAAAGCGAGGGGTATTTTATCTTAAAAATTTAGATTAAATTTAACAAAGATAAAGATAACAAAGATGATGAGGGAGGAATGATGTTTGAGGAAAAGCACAATGAATTGAAGCGTAATCTCCAAAATCGTCACATTCAAATGATTGCTTTAGGTGGGGTTATTGGAACAGGTCTTTTTTATGGGTCAACAGAGTCTATAAAATTAGCTGGACCTTCAGCTATTCTAGCATATCTTTTTGGAGGACTTATTATTTATTTCATCATGCGAATGCTTGGTGAGATGTCAGTAGAAGAGCCAACATCAGGTGCCTTTAGTTTTTTTGCCTATAAATATTGGGGGGGGATAGCTGGTTTCATAACAGGTTGGAATTATTGGTTTCTTTATATTCTTGTTAGTATGACTGAACTTACGGTTGTGGGATTTTATCTTGATCATTGGATTTTGATTGATCACTGGAAGTCATCTTTTATCGTTCTTTTGCTTGTAACATTGGTTAATTTGTTGAATGTTCGTTTTTATGGCGAATTTGAATTTTTCCTAGCTTTGATTAAAGTGATTGCCGTTGTTGGTATGATTATTTTTGGAATTTTTCTTATTCTCACCGGAATAGATGGATATCAAGTGGGAGTTCATCATCTTTGGGCCCATGGTGGTTTTTTTCCTTATGGTGTAACAGGGGTTGTTTTGGCTACATGCGTAGTGATGTTCTCTTTTGGAGGAACAGAATTAATTGGTATTGCTGCGGGAGAGGTATCAAATCCACGAAAGACAATACCCATTGCTATTCGTAAAGTAATGTGGAGAATTATCATTTTTTATGTTGGTTCTATTGGCGTCATTATGATGATAAGTCCGTGGAATACGATTGGAAAAGATGGTAGTCCTTTTGTCACTATTTTTACAACTGTTGGAATTCCCGCAGCTGGACATATTTTGAATTTTGTGGTGATTATGGCTGCTATTTCGGTCTATAATAGTGGTATTTATTCCAATGGTCGCATGCTTTATAGTTTAGCAATACAAAAAAATGCACCACGTATTTTTAGTAAGCTTAATGCTGCTCATATTCCTTATGTTGCGATCCTTTTTTCATCGTTGTGTACTGCGATAATTGTTGTTGTTAATGTTCTTGTTCCCGATAATAGTTTTATGCGGATTATGGCTCTTGCAACCGCAGCAGCAGTTATTACTTGGGCTATTATTGTTATCGTTCATTTAAAGTTTAGAAGAGCACATAAGGACAAAGAAGGATCGTTTATTTATGCGTTTGGCCTATATCCTTACGCTAACTATCTTTGCCTCTTCTTTCTTGCTTTATTATTTTGCATTATGTTTTTAAGTGGCTTTGGAAAAGATGGGTTAATGGTTCAAATTTTTGATATGTTAGGAATGAGAGTAACCTTTTTTGAATCATATATTCCTGCACAGATGCCTGATATGAGCTTGTCGGTTATTATCATTCCTCTGTGGTGTTTGCTTTTGCTTTTAGGCTATAAGCTTAAGAGATAGCATTAGAGTAACATAAGGGGAGTGATTGGAAGAAGCCTTGGGGATCATAAAATTTAATAATGTTACACAAATTTTTGGTGATTTGTGCGTTTTAAGAGATATTACTGTAGAGCTTACAGAAAGACGAATCGCTATTATTGGTGCAAATGGTTCTGGAAAAAGTACATTTGTTCGTCTTATCAATGGGTTGCAGTTACCATCTCATGGTTTTGTAAGCGTTGATGGGCTTGATACAAAGCGTGATGCAAAAGCAGTAAAGCGTAAAATAGGATTTGTTTTTCAAAATCCGGATAATCAAATTGTTTTGCCATTAGTAGAAGAAGATTTATCATTTGGTCTTAAGAATTTAAAACTTAGTAAAGATGAAATTAAAGAGTGTGTAGATGAAATTCTACAACGCTATGATCTCCAAGCTTTCAGAAATCATGCGGTTCATTTATTAAGTGGTGGACAAAAACAATTAGTTGCCATTTCGGGTGTAGTAGCGATGAAACCCGATTATATTATTTTTGATGAGCCAACAACATTACTTGATTTGCAAAATAAGCGTCGTATTACGCAAGTTATAGAAGAATTATCACAAACGGCGATTGTCGTATCACATGATTTGGAGTTTTTGAAAAAGTTTGATAGAGTGTTGGTTTTTGATAAGGGGGAAATAGTTGTTGATGATGTACCTTTTGTTGCTATCAAAGAATATACGAGAAGAATGTCGTGATTGGCTTATATCTTCATCAAGATACATTTCTGCATAGGCTTAGACCAAGTATTAAATTGTTATTTCTTGCAGTATGTGGAACCACTCTATTCATGGTTTCATCTGTAGCTGTGCTCTCGTTGTTTTTATTGTTTGTGGCTTTGTTGTATAGAGTTGCAAAGATCTCTTTCAACAATGTTGTAAAACAGCTTAAATCTATGAGCTTATTTTTAATACTTATATTTGTTTTTCAAGTTTTTTTTAAGAATTGGCTTGAAGGTGTTGAGGTTGTATTACGCCTTATTATTCTTTTTTCTTTATCACTACTTATTTCATTCACGACAAAAGTTTCAGATATGGTTGACTCGATTCAAGTAGGGCTTCAGCATTTTCGTTGTTTTGGTATAAACCCATCAAAAGTAAGTATGGTTATCTCCATGGCGATCAGGTTTATCCCTCTTTTGAGTGAGAAATTTTATGAAGTACGTGAAGCACAGCGCGCGCGCGGATTTGATAGCAACATTTTCGCTCTTGCAATGCCCCTTATTATACGAACTATCAAGATGGCTTCAGAGGTAGCTGAAGCCTTAGAAGCACGCTGTTATGACAGTACTACTGATAGTAAAGTCTAGTGTCGATATAAACATTTACAGTAAAGGAATAATTTAATGAATACAAAAGATTTATCTTATATCGCCCTATTTGCTGCTATTTATGCAGTTTTGGGTTTATTTCCTCCTATTTTCCTTCCTTTTCTTCTTGGAGTTCCTATTACAGCACAATCGATGGGACCGATGCTAGCAGGATCTATACTCGGAGCAAAAAGAGGCGCTTTAGCATCGCTTCTTTTTCTTGTTCTTATTGCAATTGGGTTACCTCTTTTGCCTAATGGTCGTGGTGGAATGAGTGTTTTTTTAGGAGCTACGGGTGGTTATCTGATAGGTTTTCCATTTGCTGCATTTTTTATTGGTTTTATGGTTGAGTTGTTTTGGCGGCGGCTAAATTTTATAACATTGTTTGTAATAAATGCTGTAGGTGGTGTTGGGATTGTTTTCCTTTTTGGAATACCATGGATGGCTTATGTTACTCAGACTCCTTTGCTGACAGCTTTAATAAGTACATCAGGTTTTTTGATTGGCGATTTTCTGAAAGTGTTGATAGCATCCTTTGTAGCGCTTACAGTTAAAAAATCTGTCCCTCTTATTGTATCCAGAAAAGGGTAATTTCACTTAAACAAAGAAAATATGTAAGATAAAAGAACATGTTGTAAGTGATGGGAAAAAAGATCATATTTATTTACAAAATCATCTATTTAATCCCATTGCTATAGGATTTTGCCACAATCCGCCGACTATTTATAAGGTGGAGTTCAATCCACTTTATTTATTATTTCCACTAGCACTTCCAATGAAAGAGCAAGGGGAAACGATATTTGGTGCTGATCCTAGTACCGATAATTGTTATGGTAAGGCGAGTAAAGAGTGTATGGGCGTTATGGAACCTCTCATACTCTACCGATTTATTCAGTTTATTCGATTTTAGATAATGTAGGTTTAGGTTATTGATGAAGAAAAAAATGAATATACCGTTTAAACTATTAAGTACACGCACTTTATTAAGTATCGCTAGATCTAATATCGCTCAGCCTGCTCTAGGAGCTCTGAGTATGTGGTAGAAACCAAGTGCAGATTTTACTGCGGTAGGAAAAGCTCTATTAGAATGTGGAATGCCAACGCCTTATGATGATGAACCAGAAAATAGAAAGCTAAGCATTAATGCAAAAGCAATAATTGATGCTTGTATGATTCAAGCAGGATTCCGCTATAAAGATGATGGAGAGGGGTGTGGTGTTATACTTTTAAAGAGGACAACCTCCCGTTTATCGCCCTGGTGCTGTCTGGTGCTGTTATGCCTCAAAGAAGTGTTGAAAGACGTTTGAATAGCCCTTATTGTAAAAAGCATCCAGAATAAGATGAATGCGCACCTTAAGTCTTACTGGTGATAATGCACAGCCCTGCTATTTTTGCTTTCGCTTAAAATGGCAGGATTGTTTCTCCAATCGCATCCTTTAACAGCTGAGGATAAGCAGCATTTACAGAACGCTGATGGCACGGTTCCTGTTTCATTTGATGGGATTTTACACTGCCTGAAAAGGCCGCTGTTTATGCGGTTCAACATGCTAAAATAAAAATGATCCGATTTATTTTGTTATCTTTCCTCAAGCAGACTTGCTATATCAGGGCTGATGGTCGCAGGGTATCAAAAGTTTTTGGAAAATAACTTTTGGGGTTTGACCAATTCCACACAAGAAGAAAAAGATTTGGTGTATGATTATGATAAAACGGGATTAGAACTTTATGGACCAGCTGCGGTGGCATGGTATTGGGGAATATGCTGTATTTTTTCAAACAAGAAGGTGTGCATGGTTAGCTGACAATACGAATCTCAATTTCTATAGATAAGCCTTTAATACTTTGGTTGGAGACAATCAGCAGGAATGGTTCATATATCATCTTCACCTTGATCTTTATGGATATGATACAAGGGTTTGCTATGAACAGCTGTAAGAAGCAATCGCGAAACAAGTTGTGTTATAGTTGATGTCTTGCAAAGTGTTTTATAAAAAGCCAGTATATCTTTTCCAATCCATAACAGGTATATTTTTGATTTTATGGCGTTGTTTCCCTAAGAGAGTTTTTTTCTGTTGTTTGTAAATCAACACCCAATCCCGATGCAGCAGCATGTTTGAAACAAAGATTAAGATGGTTTAGTGCAGCACGAGCTACTCCAGCTTTTGATGCCGATAGGGGTAAGCATATTGCGTATATCGGTTTGTGTAATTTCTGAAACCGGTAGACAGCCTAATTTGGGAAGAATATGAAGTTTTAAATGTGAAACCAGCCTCTATCTTTACTATCATGTTTGAGTTCTGCTTTACGATGTTCAAAAGTATCTAAAGCAATGTCTTGTTCAATGCTCTTCTAATAATACCAATGATTGTAATGGTTGCAGATAAAAAATCAGTTAGAAGTTTCAAAACTCTTTAGTATAAAGAGAGCTTCATTATGCTTTTTTTCATTCGACTGATGTAAAGTTTTTATTTATAATGAAATAAACATATATTTTTCAATTTATTTAACAGATAAATCTCATCTATATTTATATTATTTTTAATTCAATAATATAAATATAATTTTATACATAAAAAATAAATTTAATATTATTTATCTGTTTAAATTTTTTCTATTTTATTATTTTTATATTTAATTAATAGTTTTTCCCATAAAAGTGTTGTCTTCGTTTTTTCGTTATGAATTTGCTCTTATGGTAGGATGTAGATGAAAAAGCTATGGGTCGAGGTTTTGTTAAGAGCTCAAAGCATAAAGCACCAGCAAAAGGCTGTACTGTTATCAGTTTCACTTCTACTTTATCACTGAGTTGATAGCCTTTGTGGCTACGCTTTCCTACAAGAATATGTTGTACTTCATCAAAATAATAATAATCATTTTTAAGAGTAGAAATAGGCACAAAACCATCCGTATTGAGTTTATCTAGTGAGATAAAAAGACCCGCTTTTGTAACACCAGAAACACGGCCTGTGAAAATACGACCTATTTTGTTGGTTAAATAATGTGCAATAAGCCGATCAATGGTCTCTCTTTCAGCTATCATTGCACGACGTTCATATAAAGAGATTTGGGTAGCTATTTCAGCAAGATTTTGTTCTTGTGTTTCCGTTAATGGATCATTCCCTAATTTTAAGGCTTTAATGAGTGCGCGGTGAATAATAAGATCAGCATAACGACGGATCGGTGATGTAAAATGTGTATAGTTGCATAAGTTCAAACCAAAATGTCCGATATTTTTAGGATTATACTCGGCTTGAGATTGTGTACGCAAAATAACCTGATTGACCAATTCTTGTTGTTGGGTATTCATGACTTTTGCTAAAATGCTATTCAGGCGTGCTGATGTAAGTTCTACACCTCGAGAGAGTGATATACCTAAACTCTGAAGGAAATTTCGCAGTATTTCTTGTTTTGCAAGAGAGGGTTTATCGTGGATACGATAAATGAGGGGCTGATGATATTCTTTTAATGTTTCAGAAGCGGAAATATTCGCTTGTATCATGAATTCTTCAACCAAACGATGTGCTTCTAGATATGCCTCACTTACAACATCTTTGATGCATCCATTTTGATCAAGAATAATCTTTTTTTCTTCTAACTCTAGTTCCAGCGGTTGCCGGCGATTTCGTGCGATTTTTAAACACCCATAAGCTTGCCATAATGGTTGTAAGACATTTTCTATAAGAGGAGCAGTTTTTTTTGTTATTGTTCCCTCAGTGGCTAATTGTACTTCTTGATAAGAGAGCTTAGCTACCACACGCATCATAATTCGATGAAAACTATGTCTTAGTTTATGACCTTTTGAATCAAAAATCATACGAACAGCTAAAGCCGGTCTTTCTTTTCCTTCACGTAAAGAGCATAAATTGTTAGAAATTTGTTCTGGTAGCATTGGCACAACGTGATCAGGAAAGTAAATAGAATTTCCCCGTTTTAATGCTTCCTTATCTAAAGCACTTCCCGTTTTTATATAGTAAGAAACATCCGCAATTGCGACGACAATAATCCAACCGCCAGGATTTGCAGGATCTTTATCATTTGTTGCATAAACGGCATCATCATGATCTTTTGCATCTGGAGGATCAATTGTAACAAGCGGCAATTGTCGCCAATCTTCACGATTTTCTATCTTGGCAGGTTTTATATGTTTTGCTTGCTCAAGAACATCTTCAGGAAAAATATAGGGAATTCCTTTTGAAAGAAGAGAAATCATTGACAGCGTTTTTTCACTCTCAATATGTCCTAAAATATTCTTTATTTGTGCGCTTTTCAGTCCATAACCAGTATTTTTTTTAATTTCGACTTCAACAAAATCGCCAGATTCTATCTTTACTTTTGAAGATGTGTCGGAGATATCAATAATAAGCTCGTTCGTTTTACGATCTATAGGGTCAAGGCGCCATTGATTCGTTTTTAATTTTCGCACAACCCCAAATATACTCTTTGGTGATACATCAACCTTACGAATAAGACGCCCTGTATAAGAGGAGTCCGTTTTATTACGAAAAATTTTTACAAGAACATGATCTCCAACACCAACACTTGTTCCTTTTATGCGATGAAAAGAATGTATTTCAACATTTGGTTTTTCATCATTTTCCCATTCAAGAGGTTGTGCAATCAAACTTCCATCTTTATCACGTCCACTAATTTTTACCAAAGAAATCGGTGGTAACTTTCCTTTGTTTATTGCCTTTTTACGCTGTTTTGATATGAGGTTTTCATCTTTTAGCTCACGTAATACACTTTTCAACCAGATACGAGAATCGCCTTTTAAGTTAAAAGCTTTAGCGATATCACGTTTACCTGATCGGTCAGGATTCTCATTAATAAAGAAAAGAATTTCCGCCTTGCTGGGCAGGGGATTCACATTAACTGATTGTAAATGTTTTGTTTTTTTTGCGCCTGTAGCCAAAATTCATTTCTCTTTTCTTTTGGAAGAAACCCTTTTTGTTGTTATTTTTTTATTGGAAGCTTTCCCGGTTGTTTTTTTACCAGATTCTTTTGCTGATATAAGTTCTAGCGCTTCTGAGAGTGTTACACTAATTGGTTCTTTATCTTTTGGCAATGTTGCATTAATTTTGCCCCAATTAACATATGGACCATATCGTCCATTGCGTATGGTAACAGCGCCTCCATTTGGGTGCTCCCCTAATGTTGCAAGTGCTGCGGGGGATGTTCTGCTGCGCGTTGTTTTATTCTCTTGTTTTTCAGCAAGCACTGTAACAGCGCGATTAATACCAATATCAAAAACTTCATCTGTATGAAGAAGAGGAGCAGACTTGCCATCATGTGACAGATAGGGGCCATAACGTCCGATGGTTGCTGTGATCATTTTTCCTGTTTCAGGATGCGCACCAATTTCACGGGGGAGGGAGAGTAAGGACAAGGCTTTATCAAGAGTTATATTGTCTGTTTTCCATTCTTTTGGTAGCCCCGCACGCTTAGCTTCTTTGCCTTCACCAAGTTGAACATAGGGTCCAAAACGACCATTACGAAGAGAAATATCTTTTCCTGTTTGAGAATCAATACCAAGCATAAGTGGTTCATCATGACGCATGGCATCAGTTTCTTCTCCTGTGTCTGTTCCAAGTTGGTGGGTATATTTGCATTCAGGATAATTAGAACAACCAACAAATGCACCATAACGGCCTAATTTTAAAGATAACTGACCGTTTGAACAAAGCGGACAAGAACGGACATCACTTCCATCTTCACGGATAGGAAAGGCGAGAGGTGCTAATGTTACGTTTAAAACGTCAAGAACATTGGTTATACGGAGTTCTTTTATATTGGTAATAGATGCGTTAAATTCATCCCAAAAATCACGCATTACATCTTTCCAAGAAAGTTTTCCATCCGATATAAGGTCCAGTTTTTCTTCAAGATCTGCTGTAAAACCATATTCTACATAGCGATTAAAGAAATTTTCGAGAAAGGCGGTAACAATGCGTCCTTTCACATCAGGGATAAGCTTTCGTTTATCCATAACAATATATCCACGATCACAAAGTGTGGACAATGTAGATGCATAGGTTGAAGGTCGGCCAATTCCTAGTTCTTCAAGCCTTTTAATTAAGGAAGCTTCAGAATAACGGGGAGGTGGTTCTGTGCTATGTTGTATAGCTTCAACTTTTTCTTTTGTAAGCGACTCGCCTACGTTAATTTGCGGCAAACGTGCTGTTTCATTTTCTTCATTATTTTCTTCTTCTCGTTGATCAGCGTAGACAGAAATAAAGCCATCAAAACGAATAACAGAGCCCGTTGCACGTAAATTTGCGCAGTTTTCTCCTTTCTGTGCTTCAATTTCAACCGTTGTACGTTCAATTTCAGCAGAACACATTTGGCTAGCAATAGCGCGCTTCCATATTAACTCATAAAGTTTTGCTTGATCGCTATCAAGAAAATTTCGGACTTGATCGGGAGTGCGTTGAAAATCTGTTGGGCGGATAGCTTCATGCGCTTCTTGTGCGTTTTTTGCTTTTGTTGAATAGAGGTGTGCTTTTTCAGGAATATAGTCATTACCAAAGGTTTCATGAATCACTTTTCGTGCCGTCTCAATGGCTTCTGGTGCTATTTGTACACCATCAGTACGCATATAAGTGATAAGCCCTGCCATTTCACCATTCATTTCAATACCTTCATAAAGTTTTTGAGCAACTTGCATAGTACGAGAGGCTGAAAATCCTAGTTTTGAAGAGGCTGCTTGCTGTAAAGTGGATGTTGTAAATGGAGGAGAAGGATTTCTCTTTGTTGGTTTTGCTTCAACACTGAGTGTACGGTATTTTGCTTCCTCCAACATAATGCGAATTTGATCTGCTTGTTCTTGAGATTGAATGTCAAGCTTGCCAATCTTTCTTTGATTAAACATTGTTAATCTTGCCTGGAAACCATCATTTCGAATAGTTTTTAAGTTTGTTGTAATAGACCAATAATTTTCTTTAATAAAATGTTCTATTTCTGACTCACGATCACAAATAATACGCAAAGCAACGGATTGAACGCGACCAGCTGAACGTGCACCGGGAAGTTTACGCCACAAAACAGGAGAAAGTGTAAAACCAACAAGATAGTCAAGAGCACGACGTGCAAGGTAGGCATCCACGAGTGATGTATCAATATCACGCGGATTGCTCATGGCATCAAGGACAGACTTTTTGGTAATAGCATTGAAGACAACCCGTTTAACAGGTTTATCCTTTAAAACTTTTTTTTGACGAAGAATATCCAGAATGTGCCATGAAATGGCTTCCCCTTCACGATCAGGGTCCGTTGCTAAAATAAGACTATCGGCTTCTTTGACGGCTTTTGCTATTTCATTTAAGCGCTTAGTAGCAGTAGAATCTACACTCCATTTCATAGAAAAATCTTGATCGGGTAAAACGGAGCCATCTTTTGCAGGTAAATCACGAACATGTCCAAATGATGCGACGACTTTGTATTGAGATCCAAGATACTTATTAATTGTTTTTGCTTTTGCTGGAGATTCAACGATAACGATATTCATAATTTTACCCGAATGTTGAAATAAAAATCTTCCTTATAAACTCCTTTCATAGGAATAGCTAATGGCAATTTATTAAGAGCACATAAAAAAACATTAGCCATATAAAAAACATTAATATTGTACAACTTGTAATTGTTATTATTAAAATACACCCTATATAGAATTACACGATTTATTTTCCACTGTTAATACAATAACATACGGCGAAATACTAAGATAACGTCTATTGAGAAACAGGAGGGGAAATACTCAGGGATAGAGGATTATGTTTATAAATCATTTAAAAGTTATCCAATATATTACAGATATGTCGAAGCAAATGAATCAAATGGCGCGTCAAGCACATAGCCCGCTTTTGGCGTTGCTTTTGGATATGGTTGCCAAAGAAGGACAAAGCATTATTAATAGTGCTGAGGCTCTTGGAGAAGATCCAAACTCGACAATGACACATAACCACCAGAGTGTCGAATGAGTTTTCCAGCAAGCTCGAGCTCCACCAGCAAGAGGTAAAGATTTGGGAGTGAAACACCTGAATGGGTGCTGAGTGTGTCTAAATCAATTGGTGTTGTTGAAAGAGCGGAAAGAACAGCTGTGCGTTCTTTATCATCTCGAAATGGAGAGGGGCTGCAGGCTTTTTCATCAGGTAAATTAAAACACTCCTTTTCGAATTGTAAAGAAGCTGATTCCTCAAAAAAATTGAGTTGAGAATGTGTAGGAGTTGGGGTTAATGGTGTAAGTGCTTCTATAATATCAGAAGGATGTGTGGTGAGCAACGCGCCATCTTTGATAAGATTGTTTGTGCCAATAGATCTTGGATCAAGTGGAGATCCTGGAATGGCAAAGATCAAACGTCCCATTTCGGCAGCTTGACGTGCGGTAATTAAGGAACCTGATCGTGTAGCTGCTTCTACAACCAACAGTCCAAGTGAGAGAGCTGCAATAATACGGTTTCTTCTTGGAAAATCGATAGCGCGGGGTTTCCAAGCAATAGGCATTTCGCTAATAATTGCTCCTCCATGAGCGATAATATCTTCATGGAGTTTTTTATTTTCAGGAGGATAGATATGATCAATACCACCAGCCATTACTGCGACTGTGCCTGTTAATAGGCTTGCTTGATGCACAATGCTATCAATTCCACGAGCAAGTCCAGAAATTGTTGTAAAACCAGCCTCTCCAAGAAAATGAGCAAATTGAGCAGCGAGTTTTCTTCCGGCTGCTGATGCATTTCGAGATCCTACAATACCAACAGAAGGTTTCTGAAAAACGGAAACATTACCTTTTATGGCAATAAGCGGTGGTGATGTTTCTATCACCTTAAGAAAGGCTGGATAATCTGGTTCTCCTATACCGATAAAGCGAATACCTAATCGTTCGGCTTCTTGCATTTCTTTTTCTGCATCTTCTATCGTTGTTATCCGAAGAGATGTAGAAAGCCCACCTTTTCTACTCAGTTCAGGAAGTGCAGCTAAAACATTTTCTGCTGTTTTATAATGATCAATGAGATTGCGAAAACTTACTGCTCCAATGTTTTCACTCCGCAACAACCGTAACCAATTTAGGCGTTGACGATCTGTGAGCAGGATTCCTTTATTTGTCCCCGTTTTGCGTGCCAATCTTGTTTTCTTTCCCAATTAATAATCTAACGATATTGGCGTGATGTTTTATAATCACCAATATACTCATAGACAGCAGCATACAATGCGCATAGAAATAAGGATAGGAAAAATAAAAAAAGATTGGAGTGATAACCACAGCAATGAGTGCGGATAATGAAGAATAGCGTGTGCATAAAAAAATCACCATCCATACAACAATGAAAACAATTGCTGCTGGCCAGTAGAGCCCTAAGCACACACCAAGATAGGTAGCAACACCTTTGCCGCCTTTAAACTTAAGCCATATGGGGAAAAGATGTCCCAAGAAGGCAAAAAAGCCAGCCAGTGAAATAACAATACCATTCTCTATTGGATTACTTAAAAATTTTATTATAAGAACAACAACAGTTCCCTTCAAGATATCGCAAGCAAGTGTAAGAGCCGCAACTTTTTTATTTCCTGTGCGTAAAACATTTGTAGCTCCAATATTTCCAGAACCAAGAGTTCTCACATCGCCAAGTTTAGCCAAACGCGTAAAAAGTAGACCAAATGGGATAGAACCAATGAGATAAGACAACAGAAAAACAAACCATGTATAAAATTGAAAAAATATTTCACCTTCATTCATGAAAAATCTCATTTCGTTTGTTGATCGACTTTAAAAATTGATCGCCCTTTGACAAAGGTTTCAAGAACACGTCCTTGGAAGGGGGCATTTTCAAAAGGTGTATTTTTTGAACATGAATACAACTTCTCTGTAGAAACGACCCATGGTTCATGAAGATCAAGTAAAATAAGGTCTGCATAAGCACCTTTTTTGAGTGTTCCTGCATTGAGTCCAAAGAGTTTTGCGGGCGTCGTTGACAAAAGTTCAGTGAGACGTAGAAGGGAGATGCTTTCATCATGATAAAGGCGTAAAGCAGCACTCAATAAGGTTTCCATACCAATGGCACCAGCAGATGCCTCATTAAATGGTAAATGTTTTGTATCAAGACTCTGAGGATCATGAGAAGAGACAATAATATCCACTGTTCCATCTTTTATTGCTTCAATCATTGCTCTACGATCTTCTTCTGTACGCAATGGAGGCATAAAACGAAAAGAAGTATGATATTCACCAATGTCATTTTCATTAAGAGACAAGTGATGAATGGATACGCCAGCTGAAATCTTCTCACTTCGTTGTTTTCCTAAGCGAAGTGCATCAACAGAGAGTGCTGTCGATATTTGTGCGGCATGATAGCGGGTTTGTGTCAATGCGGCCAAGCGCAAATCTCTTTCAAGTGAGATGACTTCTGCTTCACGAGGGATTCCAGAAAGACCGAGCCAACTTGCTAGAAGTCCTTCATTGATAACGCCTTGTTCTGAGAGGTCCCTATCTTGTGTTTCGTGCATCAGTGGAACATCGAAGTCACGTGCATAGGTCATTGCACGCCGCATAACAGATGAATTTTGGAGTGTTTTTTTCCCTTCAGAAAAGGCAACTGCCCCTGCATCTTTTAGCAGGCCAAATTCGGTGATTTCTTGTCCCTGAAAACCTTGAGTGATCGCAGCAACGGGATAGATATTAACCGATGACATTTCTTGTGCTGTATGCCTAATGAATTTAACCAGCGCTACATTGTCGATAACGGGATGTGTCTCTGGCATCATAAGGAAAGACGTAATACCACCAGCTGCTGCCGCTTGGCTTGCTGACGCAATTGTTTCACGGCGTTCATTTCCTGGTTCTCCAACAAAAACACGGGCATCAACAAGTCCAGGTAAAATTGCTTTGTTTTGTGCATTAATAACCTCTGCCCCCTCGGGGATTCCTTGATTAAAGGCTTCTTTCCCAGCGGCTGTAATCAGTCCATTTTCAACAATGACAGTGCCAATTTCATCGATTGTACGTGATGGATCAATAATGCGAGCATTTTGAAAAACAATTGGCTTGGTCATTTTTTTTCTCCACTTGCTTTAAGGCGTGAAGCCAATAAAGTCTCCATGACAGCCATACGCACAGCGATCCCCATTTCTACTTGTGTGTGAATCATACTTTGTGGTCCATCTGCTATGTCAGATGCAATTTCTACACCACGGTTTATTGGGCCAGGATGCAGAATGATGCAATCGTTTTTGGCATAAGCCAGATTTTCTTTATGTAAGCCGAAATAATGGAAATATTCACGAATAGAGGGAATAAAAGAACCGGTCATACGTTCATGTTGTAAGCGTAGCATCATAATGACATCAGCATCTTTAAGACCTTCTTTCATCGTGTTAAAAACCTCAACACTCATATCGGCAATTCCTATAGGTAAGAGTGTTGAAGGTGCGACGACACGAACCTGAGCTCCCAAAGCATTGAGACTGAGGATATTAGAACGCGCAACACGTGAATGCAAAATATCTCCGCAAATTGCAACAGTTAATCCTTTAATACGACCTTTGGTTCTTTTAATCGTGAGAGCATCTAATAAAGCCTGTGTAGGGTGTTCATGGGCTCCATCACCCGCATTAATGACACAACAATCCACTTTTTGCGCTAACAAGGCAGCTGCTCCAGCACAACTATGGCGAATAACGAGTATATCTGGTTTCATCGCATTGAGGGTTGTGGCTGTATCAATCAATGTTTCCCCTTTTTTTACAGATGAGGTGCCAATAGCCACACTCATCACGTTTGCTCCTAGCCGTTTGCCTGCTAATTCGAAAGAGGATTGTGTGCGCGTGGAAGCTTCAAAGAAAAGATTAATTTGAGTGCGTCCATATAATATAGATTTTGTTTTATCAATTTTTTGAGAGAGGTGAACATTTGCATTTGCACGATCAAGCAATGTGTTAAGGTCTTGCACACGCAAACCTTTAATGCCTAAAAGATGTTGGTGGGGGAAAAGGGGAAAAAAAGTATCTTGAGTCATAGCATTCTTTTCTATCTCTCTCTAAACAGATTAAACAAGCATTTTTGTTTGAATATAGTAAATGTTTTTTAACTGCAAAACGACAAATAGTCTATGATATGAATGATTTGAATAATAGGAATATGCCTATGAGTGCTGTGTCTGCGCAAAATATCCGCAAAAAAAATGCGTTTCTCAGTGATACGCTTATGTTTCGTGTTGCTTCTACTTTGCCTAAATTTTTATTAGCAAGTTTTGAAGAAATAGGAGATTTTGTAGCAAGTCGTGAAGCATGGGAACTTGCCTCTTTAGCGAATCGTTATCGACCAGTCTTGCGCTATAATGATGAGTGGGGGAAGCCAACAGAAAAATTAGAGATACATTTCTCTTATCAAGCTCTTCAACAATATTCTAGACAAGCAGGTTTGGTTACTTCACTTTGGGAAAATACCTCCTCAGAAAATGGGGTACGCTATCAAGCGCGTGCTATTCGCTTGGCTTTATCGGCTAGTTTAGAAACAGGGCATTTAAATGAGGTTCTTATAACAAGTGCCGCTATAGCAGTTTTAATTAGTGATGTTGAGCTCTTCAAAAAATGGCAAAATGTACTTTTGTCACGTCAATATGATTTATCATCCAAGCCGATTAACAGCAAAAAAGCGGCTTCACTGACCTATGCTTTTGATGATGTCGAACAACGTGAAAAACACGCTTTTAATTTTCCAACTGTTAAGAAAATTTCTTTCGATGAAAAAGTTGGGCGTGATCTATATCGTTTAAATATTTCAAAAACCAATGTTATTAATCCTATAGTTGATGGATATCTTGTTAGTGCAGAATTAGATGGCCATTTAAGCTGCTTTTTAGTTCCACGTATGCAAGAAAATGGTACATTAAATGGTGTTATATCAATTCGTCATTTGATGCAGCGTTCTGGAGAATCTTTAACGCCAGAAGGTGTTGTTGATTTTCAGGGGAGTTACGGTTGGCTTTTGGGAAATGTTGGAGAAGGGCTTAAAGTCATTAAAGATATTGAAACAATGATGCGTTTTGATCAATCTATCGTATCAGCAGGTGTTTTGCGAGCTGCACTTCAATTTGGCATAGATTTCTTTCGGCAAAAAATGCCAGATCAACCTTTGCCCCCACTGACAGAACGTATTTTTGCAGATATTGCACTGGATATTGCTGCGGCACAAGCCTTGGTTTTACGTTTAGCACGTGCATTTGACAATGCTGCAAATGATCGCTCTGAAGCAGCTTTTGCACGGATTATGACTCCTATTATTGCTTATCACGTAAGCCAATTAGTTATACCTATTATTGGCGAAATTATTGCACAACTTGGTATTGAAAGCTTTATAGAGGGCAATCCATTATCACAAATGTTGTGTAATGCCCCTGCACGGATTGTGAGAAATAATTCTGCTAATCAATTGGTAAAGGATGCAATTCTCATTGCTAAAAAAGCACCGGGATTATTTCAGAAATTGTTAGAAAAAATTGCTGTTGATATTGGGCCAGCGGGTCCACGGGCAATGGAGATTATTAAATCTGCTGTAGAGATGGCAACGGCAAATGAGGGAGCAGGAAGATTTTTTGTCGAACAAGTAGCCTATGCAGCAGCTGCTGCCTCATTACGTTCTACAGATATAGAGCATGTGGCAAATGCCTATATGGAAAGCCGTCTTGGAGGACAATGGAGATCATCTTATGGAATGCTCATTGCACGATATAATGCAGGACATTTGTTAAATGTTCTCTATCCTTCCATATGATGAAGGTTTTTAATTCTGTTGAGAGCACCTTGCAATATGAAAGCGGCAGCAGCCGAATCAATTCGGGTTGCTCTTTTAGCACGTGAGACGTCCATTTCGAGAAGAGAGCGTTCTGCGGCGATTGTTGATAAGCGTTCGTCCCAAAAAACAAATGGAATTTGTGTATGTGCTCCCATATTGCTTACAAAAGTTCTGGTTGCTTGAGCACGAGGGCCTCTGCTTCCATTCATGTTAAGAGGCAGACCAATGATAATAACCCCCACGTTTTCACGATCAAAAATTTTTATAAGTGTGTGAGCGTCTTCCATAAATTTTTTTCGTTGAAATACAGGACGTGGATTTGAAAAAGTTAACCCCCTATCAGAAATTGCAATTCCGATGGTTTTTGTGCCCAAATCTAAACCTGCTATTGTTTGTCCAGGCAAAAGATGTGTCATAACTTCATTTATATCAATAATAGCCATATGGTTTCTAATTTAAGCCTTTTTCTTTTCAAGTTTATACTGATATTCTTTGTTTGTGTTATCAATATTCTTGCGCTTACAAACACAGCCTTGTATAGCCAATATAAGATAAAATAAATGAAGCAGAAAGGCACAGTATGTCTGTTGATAAGGAAACAGTCAAGCGAGTAGCACATTTAGCGCGTATTGCTGTCCATGATGATGAAGCTGAACGTATGACAAAAGAACTCAATGTCATTTTAGGTTTTGTAGAACAATTGAGTGAAGTCGATATCAGTGGTGTTGAACCATTAACATCCGTGATACCAATGGCTTTACGAATGCGAGAGGATAGTGTCACAGATGGGGATATAGCAGAAGATATCGTAGCAAATGCACCTGTTACGGAAGAAAATTTTTTTCTTGTCTCAAAAGTCGTTGAGTAATTTTTGTCTTTTAAAAACTTGAGAATCAATATGACCGATTTAACAACTCTCACAATTGCACAAGCCCGTGATGCTCTCATAAAAAAAGAGTTTAAAGCAACTGAATTAACAGAAGCTTATTTAAAGGCGATTGAATTGGCTAATCCAACTTTGAACGCTTATGTGGCAATAACAGCAGAACAAGCAAGAAAAATGGCTGCTGAATCAGAGAGCCGATTAGGTAGAGGGCAGGGGAGAGTTTTAGAAGGAATTCCGTTGGGGATTAAAGATCTTTTTGCAACGTATGGTGTTCATACTCAAGCTTGTTCGCATATCCTTGATGGTTTTAAACCGCGTTATGAATCAACGGTGACCGCTAATTTATGGCAAGATGGAGCCGTTATGTTAGGTAAACTTAATATGGATGAGTTTGCTATGGGATCGTCCAATGAAACGTCATATTATGGTCCGGTTATTAGTCCATGGAGGAAAAATCATTCCGATGAAAAACTTGTTCCGGGCGGTTCTTCAGGTGGTTCTGCAGCTGCTGTTGCAGCACAGATTTGTGCTGGTGCAACGGCGACAGATACAGGCGGTTCAATACGTCAACCAGCAGCATTCACTGGAACGGTAGGAATTAAACCAACTTATGGGCGTTGTTCACGGTGGGGAACTATCGCTTTTGCCTCATCGCTTGATCAAGCAGGCCCTATCGGGCGAGATGTCCGCGATTGTGCTATTTTGCTTAAATCTATGGCTTCTTTTGATGAAAAAGATTCCACTTCTGTTAATTTACCAGTTCCTGATTATGAAAGCTATCTTGGTCAATCAATCAAAGGAATGAAAATTGGTATTCCGAAAGAATACTATATGGAAGGAATGTCTTCTGAAATTATTGATCTTTGGCAAAAAGGAATAAGTTGCTTAAAAGAAGCCGGTGCTGAAATAAGCGATATTTCATTACCCCATACAAAATATGCTTTGCCTGCTTACTATATTGTTGCTCCTGCAGAAGCATCTTCTAATTTGGCACGCTATGATGGTGTCCGTTTTGGCCTTCGTATACCAGGTAAAGACGTTATTGAAATGTATGAAAAGACCCGTTCATCTGGTTTTGGTGATGAAGTAAAACGTCGTATTTTGATAGGTACTTATGTTCTCTCATCAGGTTATTATGATGCTTATTATTTAAGAGCTCAAAAAGTGCGAACATTGGTAAAGCGTGACTTTGATCAATGTTTTGCTTCTGGTATTGATGCTATCCTCACACCGGCAACACCAACCGCTGCTTTTAGTATTGCTGATGAAAAAATAAAAAATGATACTGTAGCAATGTATCTCAATGATATTTTTACTGTACCTGTTAATATGGCTGGTTTACCAGGCATTTCTGTTCCTGCTGGTCTCTCATCAAATGGTTTACCACTTGGATTACAATTGATTGGTAAGCCTTTTGCTGAAGAAGTGATTTTTCAGATAGCACATATTATAGAACAAGCAGCAGGCGTGTTTAGCGCAAAGAAATGGTGGTCATAAAGAGCTCTTAGGAGTTTATGAAAGAAATTTTATCAAAAAGCGTTATTTTTTTGAATCAAGGAGAGGTTTTAAAAAGGATGCTCTTCGTTTTTAAAGACTGTACAGTTTTCATCCGCCAAGATATGCTTCTTTAACACGTGGATCAAAGAGCATCATTTTACCTTCACCATGAAATAGAACATGTCCGACCTCGAGAATATAAGCATAGTCAGCAATAGAAAGCGCAGCAAATGCATTTTGCTCAATAAGAAGAATGGTTTTTCCCATATTATTAATTTTTTGGATAATCGAAAAAAGTTCTTTTACAAGGAGGGGGGCTAAACCTAGGGAGGGCTCGTCTAAGATTACCATATCAGGATTACTCATGAGTGCACGGCCCACAGCAAGCATTTGTTGCTCACCACCAGACATTGTACCTCCTAGTTGCTTTGCTCTTTCACGTAGACGCGGAAAGAGATCAAAGACCCATTCAATATCACGAGCAATCCCTATCTTATCATGGCGAATATAAGCGCCTAGGTGTAGGTTTTCTAAAACAGTAAGGTGGGGCATGATGCGACGCCCTTCAGGACTTAGAGCAATTCCTAATCGTAGAATTTTTTCTGGTGATTTTTTAATAATTGATTCGCCTTTATAGGTAATTTCTCCACAAACAGATCGATTAAGTCCTGCAATAGAGCGCACAATGCTACTTTTTCCGGCTCCATTGGCGCCGATTAAAGTTACTATACTTCCCTTTTTTATAGACATAGAAAGGTTCTGGATAGCTTTAATAGCACCATAATGAACGTGAAGGTTTTTGATTTTAAGAATATCCATAAACATCTCCGCCAAGATAAGCTTCAATAACTTTAGGGTTGTTACGAACTTCATCTGGTGTGCCATTGGCAATACAACAGCCATATTCCATTACCAAAATATATTGGCAAAGTCCCATAACAACTTTCATATCATGTTCTATAAGGAGAATCGTAAGATCAAAGTCTTTCTGCACTTTTGCTATGAATTTTCTAAGATCCTCGCTTTCCTGTGGATTCATACCAGCAGCGGGTTCATCAAGAAGCAGCAGTTTTGGCTTTGTGGCTAACGCACGGGCAATTTCTAGGCGTCGCTGTACACCATAGGGCAGGGTCATTGCTGATTGATTGGCAAGATGATCAAGCTGTAGTCGCTCAAGAAGCTCCATTGAATTTTTACGAATTTCTCTTTTTTCTTTTATTGCTTTTGGAAAAAACAACGCGGAAGAAAACCATGGATATTTTTGTCGAACATGTGCTCCTACCATAACATTTTGCAAAACTGTTAATCCTGAAAAAAGGCGAATATTTTGAAATGTTCGTGCAATATGACGCTTGCAGATAATATAAGGGGGAGCTCCAGAAACTTTTTTACCATCAAAAAGAATCGTTCCACTTGTTGGAGCATAAAACCCAGAAATCATATTAAAAACGGTTGTTTTTCCTGCTCCATTCGGACCAATTAATCCAGTAATTGTTCCTCGTTTAATTGCCATATTAATATTATTGACAGCAACCAAGCCGCCAAAACGCATTACGATATTATTAAGAGAAAGAATGGTGTCGTTCATAGTTTTCCCTCAGTATTAGAGAGTTTCTTATGTGTTAAAAAGCTATAAATTCCATTCCATGAGAATTCATGTTGTCCCAACAACCCTTTTCTCCAAAACAAAATAATGACGAGCAATAAAAGAGAGAAAACAACCATACGCAGCCCAGGTGTCTCTGGAATATGTATAAAACCTAAGTCAAAAGGACTTTCAATAATGCGAAGCCATTCAAGCATGACGGTAATAATAATACTGCCAATAATGCTTCCTGTAATTGAACCAAGTCCACCAGCAACAACAATCATTAAAATATTAAATGTTAATAGGAAATTAAACATTTTTGGATCAATCGTTGAAATAAGAGCAGCCATCAATGCTCCTCCTATACCTGCAAAAAATGCACCAACAGTAAAGGAAAAGCTCCGGTAAAAAAAAGCGTTAACTCCCATTGTTTTTGCAGCGATTTCATCATCACGAATAGCACGTAAGACGTTACCAGTATTGCTTCGTAGTAAGAGGATAATAAAGAGAACTGTAAAGGCTAACCAACCATAGTTCCACCATAATGTCGCATTTTGAGGGATTCCTTTAATTCCTAAAGAGCCATTTGTTATAGATGAGGCATTCGTAATAACAATACGAATAATTTCTGCAAAACCCAATGTTGCAATTCCAAGATAATCACCACCTAGACGTAAGACAGGAAGAGCAATTAATAGACCGACAATTGCAGCAGAAAGACCACTGATAACAACGGCAATAAAAAAAGGAAACTGTAGATGATGTAATGGTTCAGCAATAGGGTCAAGAATCCACATCATTTCTTTTTGTTCAGGGGAAAGAAGTAAAATCGCACATACATAAGCACCAATGGCCATGAATCCAGCATGCCCTAGAGAAAACATACCGGTAAAACCGTAAATCAAATTAAGCGAAATGGCCAATATCGCATTAATAGCAATAAGATTGATGATACGAAGTGTATAATCATTAAAATGGTTATCAGCATAAAATAAAAAACCAATAAGAATCAAAATACTGATACAGGATAGAAAAGTTGTTACTGATTTTACCATTAGATTTTCTCCTGACTTTTTTTGCCCATTAATCCGGTAGGCATTATTAATAAAATCAGAATCAATAAAACAAAAGCAAAAGCATCTCGATATCCAGATAATGCGGGAAAGAATGCAATAATCATAATTTCAATAAACCCTAATAATAATCCTCCCAACATCGCTCCTGGAATAGAGCCAATGCCTCCAATAACGGCAGCGATAAAGGCTTTAAGTCCAGGAAGAACACCCATATAAGGATGAATTTGAGGATAGCGTAACGACCACATAATCCCCGCGATAGCAGCAAGTGCTGAACCTATGCCAAATGTAAATGCAATGACTTTATTGACAGAAACCCCCATCAAACGCGTGGTTTCAATATCATGTGAGATTGCACGCATAGCAAGACCAGGTTTTGTTTTATGGATAATCCATAACAGAGAAACAATGAGGACAAACGAAACCATGGGAACAATCAAAGACATGGGAGCAATCCTAATGATTCCACCTGCTCCTGCTTCTAAATGCCATAGAAATGGTGTTACAAGGAAATCCGGTTGTTTCACACCTTTGGGGACGCCACTAAAGAGTACAGTAGCGAGATTTTCAATAAAAAATGAAACTCCTATTGCACCGATAAGCACTGAGATACGAGGAGCATGGCGTAGAGGTCTATAAGCGAATTGATCAACAGTAACACCCACCGCGCTTGTGATAAAAATGGAAAAACACAAGGACAATATCCAAATCGGTGTAAAGTTTTGAGGGGCAATTTTAAAATAATAAATAAACCCTAAAACAAGGATTAAAAAAACACCACTCCAAAAAGTTGAAGGGCGCCTTTTGAATCCTATAAACACCGCATAATAAGTAAGGACTGCTAGTAGAAGAAGGAGAATAGCAGCCCAAGCAGGCATAAAGCTAATTGTGGAAAAGAAAACGAAATATGCTCCCAGCATAAAAATATCACCGTGAGCAAAATTAATGAGTCTCAATATACCGTACACCATAGTATAACCAATAGCGATAAGTCCATAAAGAGATCCCAATGCCAGTGCATTAAAAAAATACTGGATGAACATTTCAGTGCTCATCTCTCATCCTTCCACATTTGTTCATTCATACAGGATATAGAACAAGAAACCATCAAGTTCTCATTGAGGAAAAACCCTCAACTATTTCTCGAATTTTAACTAAAAAAATTGCTGATTTTTTAAAAAGCAGGTTTGATTTCATCTAAATAGACACGTTTTCCCCCCTTTATTTCAATTATACCAATAGGAATCTTAGGATTATGATTTTCGTCCATAGACATATCACCAAAAGGTGTTGGAAAATCTTTTAATTTGCTAAGTTCTAGAGTGATTTTTTCACGATCAGCACTACCAGCATTTTCAATAGCTTTCATAAACATCATATAACTCGTGTATCCTAAAACAGAATTGATATTTGGTTCTTTATCAGGATAAGCTTCTCTCCATTCAGTTGTAAATTCTTGTGCAGCTGTTGACATATTCGGCATGTCTTCACTATAGGGAAGTGTCGTATGTAAGAAACCTTCTGCAGCTTCTCCTGCAATCGTAATGGTTTCTGGATTATCCATAGCATCCCCACCCATAATTTTGAACTTTGCACCTAGTTCGCGCGCTTGCTTCATAATAATAGCACCTTCAGAAAAGTAAGATGGAATAAATAAGATATCAGGTTTTTGCGCTATAATCTGTGTAAGAACAGCTGAAAAATCTTGATCTCCAGAATTGTAGTTTAAATTTGAGATAACCTCACCACCTAGTTTTTTGAAAGCACGCGTAAAATAACTGGAAAGCCCAATTGCATAATCGCTTGAGATATCTTTGAGAACAGCCGCTTTTTTTGCATGTAAAGTTTGACGCACATAAGTTGCAATTCCGATGCCTTGGTAGGAATCAATGAAACAAGCGCGAAAGTAATATTTTTTACCTTGTGTAACAAGTGGATTTGTTGAAGATGTTGCAATGGTTGGAGTTTTTGCTTTTTCAGATATTTCTCCACCAGCCAATGAAAGTGAAGAGCCATAAGTGCCAATGATTCCACTCACTTTTTCACTTGCGGTTAAACGCATGACAGCATTAGCTGCTTCCACCTTATCAGATTTATTATCAATAATAATAAGTTCTACTTTACGTCCCAATATTTCTGGGACCTTTTTATGTGCCAATTCTATACCTCTAATTTCGAGCTGACCTCCAAATGCATTTTGACCACTTAACGGAAGGTAAACACCGATTTTGATAGGCTCATTCGCATAGACATTTGTTACAAGTGCCATGGTAGCTGCAACTGTAGTAAGGATTTTCTTTAATAACATTGTGCACTTTCCTGAATTGAGTTGTGGTTTTCGCACCTTATCTTGAAGTTCTTCATCATGCAAGTTACCCATGAATGAAACATGCAAGTTACCCATGAATGAAAATAGCATTGATGAAAAATCTTTTATATTATCTCTTTATTGTAAGACATCTCTTGTAAAATATGTAAGGCGTACGAGCAAACACTTTTACGAATATTCGTTTTGATATTAACAGTGGAGGTATGACAATATGGGGAAATCTTATCTTGGGGCTTGCGTGTTGAGGCAAGAGCAATGTTTACTTAAACGTAGAGAATCAATGTCGTACAATTTAGAACTACAGGATCACGTTTTATTATGACGATTAAGGATGCATTAAAGGATTGTTCCCTATCTGAGGACAGTATAGGTGCTTGTGGTGAGATTATTGAAATCAGTGGTGTCATTAAGTGGTTTGATGGTAGTAAGGGGTATGGGTTTATTGTACCTGATTTGCCTCATTTTCCCGATATATTACTACATGTTACGGTAATGCGGAGGGATGGCTTTCAAACGGCTTTGGAGGGCGCTAAAGTTATTTGTGCTGTGGAAAAAACTGAACGAGGGTTGAAATGCGTTCAGGTAAAATCCATAGACTGCTCTTCAGCAATTCATCCATCAGAAATTCCAGCCCGTACGCATGTTGTTGTTACTCCGGAAAGTGGCTTAGAGCGCGCAATTGTTAAGTGGTTTAATCGCGATAAAGGGTTTGGTTTCCTTAGCCGTGGGCAAGGCACAGAAGATATCTTTATTCATATGGAAACTTTGCGCCGTTTTGGTTTAGCAGAGCTTCGTTCTGGTCAAGTTGTTCTTGTACGTTTTGGTAAAGGAGAAAAAGGCTTGATGACGGCGGAAATCTACCCAGATATAGGGGCTCCATTTGCGACACATTAAACTTCATTACTGTGAAGTCATATGTTTCTCTTTCTTTTTTAAGTGAGATGGGTATCCGTAAGCAATATGAAATCAGATGAGTAAGAGCATCTGTATCTATGAAGCTATAAATCAAATTTAGATAGATTTAGATATTGCATTGAGTGCGATAAGAAGGTCAATCTTTGTATTTTTATTTTGTAAAACAAAGTTAGCGAATTGTTTTCTGTGGAGATAAAAATGTTAAAGCTTTTTAGAAGAAGAATTATCGTTACATTGTCGCTATTTTTCGCATTAGGAGTGGGTATGACTGTAGCACAGAAACCTATAGAGATCCCTGTTGATCCAGTTCCTTTAAAAATACAAACAAAGCAAGGGATGGTCTCTTACAAAGTAGAGGTTGCTTTTACGCGGTCTCAGGGAATGGCTGGTTTAATGTATCGTACTCATTTCCCACGTGATCGCGCAATGCTCTTTAAACAGCAGGGAAATAATCCGTTAGAGGATAAACAAGAATTTTCTTTGTGGATGGCAAATACACCTTTACCTCTAGATATGATTTTTTTAAATGCTGAGGGGGTTATTGTGTCGATTGTTGAAAAAACGATCCCATTTTCAACAAATGTTATTTCATCAAAAATTCCTGCTGCTTTTGCAATTGAGGTTAATGCTGGTGAAGTTTCTGAAAAACAAATAGAGAAGGGACAGCGTGTTTTCCATCCCGCTATTTGTGGAAAGTGTGAGGATCATATAAAATGACAGCGGAGGATATTTGTTTTTTCGAATATGATGGTTTGCGATTTGCTTATCGAGAAGAGGGAACGGGAACACCCATTTTATTGATTCATGGCTTTGCATCCTCCGCACGTGTGAATTGGTATGCAACAGGTTGGTTTCGTACTCTTACGGAAGCCGGATATCGTGTGATCGCTCTTGATAATCGCGGGCATGGGGATTCGGTTAAAAGTTATGATCCTTGCTTTTATACACCTCAAGCCATGGCAGGCGATGCCATGAAATTATTGCGGCATTTGGAAATACCTAAAGCACATATTATGGGATATTCTATGGGAGCTCGAATTAGCGCATTTATGGCTCTTTTGTATCCAACATATGTGCACAGTGTTATTTTTGGTGGTTTAGGGATTGGTATGGTGACAGGAGCAGGAAACTGGCAACCTGTCGCTGAGGCTCTTTTAGCAGAAGAGCTTTCCACGATTACTAATCCACGTGCTTTGATGTTTCGTAAATTTGCAGACCACACTAAAAGTGATAGGCGCGCTCTTGCTGCTTGTATTATCACCTCAAAGCAGGAGTTAACAGCATCTGAGATTTATAAAATAAAACAGCCTGCACTTGTTGCTGTTGGTTCATTAGATGAAATTGGTGGTGAAGCAGAGCCATTAGCAGCTTTATTGCCCTGTGGTGAAGCATTGCCAATCCCAGATCGAGATCATATGCTTGCTGTGGGAGATAAGGTCTATAAAAAGGGCGTTATCGATTTTCTTTCTCGTTATCCTATCGTATAAGAATTATTCGCAATTTTTGGAGTTTGCAAAGTTACCCAATATTTTTTATTTTGGGTAAGATAGATTAAGATAGATGAAGGAATAATAATAAATTTTTGTTAGTTTGTTTTATGTATTTGTGTAGAATGAGATTTTTTCTTATAGCTTTAACAAGCGTGTTCTGAAAATAGTTAAAGAAAATTATTTTTTATGATGTAATAGAATCTTTTGATCAATAAAGCAGTTGTAAAAGATATATTTTCAATATTTGTTCGAAAAATGCTTGTAAGTGTAACTGCCAAAATTGGGGATAAAATAAAAATTATTTAGAAATTGCGGTTTTCTAACTGTATTTTTTATTTTTGAAACTATACGAATATATTTAACGACCGTAGGATTCTTTAATAAAGACCCCTCAGTCAATACACCAAAATAATATTATTTCAAATATAGGTAATATAAGTAAAAATTGCAACTAAGATTGTTTATTATTTTTATAGAATTTTAAGAGTAGCTTATTTAACTGTTTAGGCATTAATTTAAAAGTCTCAAAAAACAGGAGAGCATTGTGAATGCTGATGAAATAAAAAAACTTGATAATTATTTAAAAAACACATTCCAAAATTCAGCATTACAAGTGAAGGCACGGCCTAAAAAGGATGATTCTTGTGAAGTTTATATTGGGGATGAGTTTTTAGGTGTTATCTATCGAGATGAAGATGAGGATGAACTATCATACAATTTTTCAATGGCTATATTGGATATTGATTTAGAAAATTGATTCGTTGCAAATCATTGAATGAAGTCTTTTTTATTTAAATGAAAGTCATATAAGTCTTAATGCTTTAAAGCTCGTATGTTTGTTTCGTGCGATGATAAGGTGGTCATGAACAATAATGCCTAATGCATTTGCTGCGTCTTTTATTCTATGTGTCATAGTTATATCTGCTTGAGAAGGCGTGGCATCACCAGAAGGGTGGTTGTGCACTAAGATAAGTCCTGATGCGGACAATTCCAAAGCTCGGCAGATTACTTCACGGGGATAAACAGGAGTATGATCGATGGTTCCAGTTTGTTGCACTTCATCAGCCAGTAAACCATTTTTTTTATCGAGAAATAAGACACGAAATTGTTCACGTGTTTCATGAGCCATGACAGCTTTGCAATAAGCTAATACTTTATCCCATGATGAAAAAATATCACGTTTAAATAATTCTGCACGAGCAAGACGTCCAGCAACATCTGAAATAATTTTTAAATCGGTTGCAGTTGCCGGACCACATCCTTCGACTTCTTGAAGCCGATCAATATCAGCACCCAATACATCGGCTAATGAACCAAAACGTGCGATCAAACTCTTGGCTATTGGTTTTGTATTTGCTCGGGGGATAGTGCGAAAAAGCAATAATTCAAGGTATTCATAATCTTCAATCGCATTTCCTTTTGATTTTAAGTAGCGTTTACGGAGACGTTCACGATGTCCTTGATAATGTTTATGTATTTGTAAATTTTTCTGAGCTTTTTTATTTTTTATTTCTGGTATTGGATTAAGCGAAGAACTTGGTGTTAATGCAAAATGATTGCTCTGGATGTCTTCCTTTTTATTTGTTTTTTTAGCCATGACATTTCTACATTTATTTAGGCATATGAATTTGGAATATAAAAAATATTTTTAGGAGATTGCGTAAAAATTTCACATCCTTCATTTGTTACACCAATTGTATGTTCATACTGTGCAGTAAGAGATCGATCGCGTGTAACAGCTGTCCAACCATCAGATAAAATTTTAACCTGTGGTTTACCGAGGTTGATCATTGGCTCAATTGTAAATATCATGCCTTGTTTTAGTTCTATTCCTTCTCCAGGATTTCCATAATGGAGAATATTGGGCGCGTCATGAAATAGCTGGCCAATTCCATGTCCGCAAAAATCTCTGACAATCGAGCAGCGTTCAGATTCTGCGTACTGTTGAATGGCGGCACCAATATCACCAGTGGTTGCTCCCGGCTTAACTACAGAAATTCCCCTCATCAAACTTTCATGGGTTATTTTTAGGAGACGCTCGGCAGCTCGTCTAATTTTTCCAACAGGGTACATACGGCTTGAATCTCCATGCCATCCATCGAGAATAAAGGTCACATCAACATTAACAATGTCACCTTCTTGTAAGGGTCTTTTATTAGGGATACCGTGACAAACAACGTGATTGATGGATGTACAGCATGAATGTCCGTATCCGTGATAATTCAAGTCAGCAGGAAGGGCTCCTCGCGTTGCTCCAAAAGTAAAGACAAAATCATCAATTTCTTGTGTCGTTACACCAGGTTTAATGACATCTATAAGTGAATCAAGACATTCCGCAGCAATACGACCAACTTCATGCATTTTAGTAAAAGCGTAATCATCAAAAATACGAATTTGTCCGTTAAAATTTAGGGGTATTTTATTATATTCAATATAGTCAATCATTACTTTTTCTATTTTCTATTTCTACTCGATGAATCGGAAAAATACCTTCTGTACTTACGTGACATTTTACAGCATAAAATTCTACTCCAGATTTTAGCGCTAAATCAAATGTACGTCCATAGGTTGGGTCAAGGTCATGGCAGATTGTAAAAGTTGAGCAATCCTCCCGTTGAATGACAAAAAGCATAGCAGCTCGTTTTTTCTGTTGCACAACTTTTATAAGCTCTTCAAGATGCCGTGTACCACGTTTTGTCACTGTATCAGGAAATTCTGCTAATCCTTTTTGGCGAATAAAATGAACATTTTTGACTTCTAGATAACAATCAGGGATGATGCCATCGCACAGAAGAAAGTCAATGCGTGATTGCGTACCATAGTATTGTTCTTTCAAAATAGTTTTGTATCCATTCAATTCTGGTAATAAACCCTTTTGAATTGCTTCTAATGCAAGCTTGTTGGATAAAATCGTATTAATACCAACTAAAGTATTATTTGTTTCAACAATTTCTAATTGATATGCGTATTTTCGCTTGGAATTATTGTTATATGAAAGCCAAATATTAGAATTAGGATTCGTCAAGCCAAGCATCGATCCTGTATTCGGAACTGAAACGGTAAAGATATCTTGACCTTTCCACTTAACATCGGCAAGAAAACGTTTATAACGACGGATAAGTTTTGCAGGAAAAAGTTTGGAAATAAAGAGCATATTCCTTTCTTAGAATTTATGTTTTTATAATTCAACCAGATTGTTATTTATAAGTTTTAGAACACGCTTCAATAAGGCATTTAAAATGCATAAAAATTTACCTAACTACTCTAAGCGACAAAGTTTATTTTTCTTCATAAACCGTTATTAATTTTTAAAGTTGTTGCTTTACAATAAAATTTGAATCAAAAAATAATATTGACCATAATTTGTTATTAAAAAGGTTATTTGAGGGAGTATTTTAAAAGAAGGTTATGTTCAAAAAAATAATAATAAAAACATAATACGTGAAGTTAGGGAGAATTGATGGCTGGAACCAATAAGAATCGTAAAAATTTGACAAATGGTCCAATTATTATTTTAGTTGAACCGCAGTTGCCTGAAAATATTGGTATGGTAGCAAGGGCGATGGCAAATTTTGGGCTCTCTAAGCTTCGATTAGTCAAGCCTCGAGAAGTTTTTCCAAATGAAAAAGCTATAGCTGCTGCGAGTAAAGCAGATCATGTCATTAACGATGCAGTCATTTTTGATACGTTACCTGATGCAATTGCAGATTTGCATTATGTTTTTGCTACAACCGCACGTGAAAGATGTGGTTTTAAAACTGTAAAAAGTGCTGTTGAAGCAGCAAGTGTATTACGTCAGCGTGAAAATATTGGGCATAAAACGGGTATTTTATTTGGAAGAGAAAGGTGGGGACTAGAAAATGATGAAATCAGTCTAGCCGATGAAATCATTACTTTTCCAGTTAATCCTGCTTTTGCCTCACTCAATATTGCGCAAGCAGTTTTGTTGATGTCTTATGAATGGATGAAATCAGGTTTAAAAGACATGAGCGATACGGCTTTTCGTGCAGTAGAGATGGAGCCAGCGAATAAAGCAACATTTCATGGTTTTTTATCTCAGTTAGAGAACGCGTTGGATATCCGTGGGTATTTTAGACCTCAAGAACGCAAAGAGGTGATGCTTACAAATCTGCGCTCTGTTTTTACACGCGCTCATTTTAGTGAATCTGAGATTCGTTTGCTACGGGGAATTATATCTTCATTGGATCATTTTTCGCCTAAGTTCCCACGAGGAAGTGGTGCGCCCGCAGATCGTGAACGTAAAAAAATAAAAACAAGTGTGAAAACTGATGGATGAACGGCCTCTTCTTTTTTTTGATAGTGGTATTGGTGGTTTAACAGTGTTGAGAGAAGTGCGACTTCTTATTCCTGAAAGACAATTTATTTATGTTGCTGATGATGCGGGTTTTCCTTATGGAAATTGGGAAGAAAATATTTTAAAAAAACGCATTTTAAAGATTTTTGCAAATCTTTTAACACTCTATAACCCTGTTTTATGTGTAATCGCATGTAATACCGCTTCTACACTAATAATGGCAGATTTACGAAAGAGATTTCCTCATATCCTTTTTGTAGGAACAGTTCCTGCAATTAAGTTAGCAGCCGAACAAACAAAATCTGGTTTTATTTCAGTATTAGCCACTCCTGCAACAGTTAAGCGTTCTTATACACATGAATTAATCAATTCTTTTGCTGCTCAATGTCATGTTCAGCTTGTTGGAAGTAAAAAACTTGCTGGATTTGCTGAAGATTATTTGCGCGGAAAACCTATTAATTTGCAGGAATTACGTCATGAAATTCTTCCCTGTTTTGTTGAAAAAAATGGTAAATATACGGATATTATTGTTTTAGCTTGTACACATTACCCTTTTTTAATTCATTTTTTTCATGAACAAGCTTTATGGCCCGTTGAATGGATTGATCCGGCAAAAGCTGTAGCCAAACACACAAGATCATTATTAGCGGAAAGAGTGCAGTCAGAAATTATAAAGAAGCATAAAGACTTCGCGTTATTTACAACACAAAATATAACTTCTTCAACAGAACATTTGTTAAAAAGATTTAACTTAAATATCATCACAGGAGTTGACTTTGGGATCTGAGATCAATAAAGCTACTCTAGCTTTTTCTTTCGAGGAAATGGCATTAATTAACGTGTCCCGTGGGTGGCTTTACTTAATTATATGTTAAGCTATCCTGTCAGTCTTTTGATTTGAAGGCAGAGGAGGGCGCGTTTCCTTGAGATCTTACTATGATCTTATGTTCTGTTTTTAAAGGAAATGCGATGAGTAAACGCGAAACAACAAAATATAAAATTGATCGGCGTATGGGAGAAAATATTTGGGGACGTCCAAAGTCTCCTGTGAATCGTCGTGATTATGGGCCAGGTCAACATGGTCAGCGCCGTAAAGGGAAGCTCTCTGATTATGGTGTACAGTTACGTGCTAAGCAGAAGTTGAAAGGGTTTTACGGTGATATTTCAGAAAAGCAATTCCGTAAAACTTATGAAGAAGCTGCCCGGCGTCGCGGTGATACTGGTGAAAATCTTATTGGGCTTTTAGAATCGCGTTTGGATGCTGTTGTCTACCGTGCAAAATTTGTGCCTACAATTTTTGCTTCTCGCCAGTTTATCAATCACGGTCATGTTAATGTGAATGGCCGGCGCACGAATATTCAATCATATCGTTGTAAACCAGGTGATGTTATTGAGGTGCGTGAAAAATCAAAACAGCTTGTTTTGGTCTTGGAATCCGTGCAGTTAGCAGAACGTGATGTGCCCGAATATATTGAAGCAGATCATAATCAAATGAAAGCAACATTTACGCGTATTCCTGTTTTTGCGGATGTTCCTTATGCTGTGCAGATGGAACCCAATTTGGTTGTTGAATTTTATTCTCGTTAAATTCTTTATAAGGGAATGTTGTTCTCTTTCGTTTTGTTATACATTCGAAAATATTAGTGCTGCTTTGTATTTTTTAAAAGCTAACGAGTTTTTTTGTGAATGGTGCTATGTCAAGTTTGTTGTTATATTTTATAACAGCGTCGTTTGATGTAGCTCCATTCCTTTTTACAGACCTCGTTTTATCGCTCAATGGACATTCGTTTAGACTATGTTATTTCTGTTGTTTTTGCAGAACAAGATATTTATGTGCAGAATGATGGTATGATGGGTAATATTTTAAGTCGAATATCGAGCAATGGAAAAGAATGTAGAAAAAACTAATTCTTTGGCGAGGGAAGCTGATGATTGTCATCCAATATTTCGGATTGCTCCTTCAACTGTAGAATTTAATAAATTGCGCAAACGGCTTTTACGCCATATGCGGCAAGCATTGGATGATTTTTCCATGCTTTCTTCAGGAAAAAAGTGGCTGATTGCTTTATCGGGCGGAAAAGATTCTTACGGGCTCTTAGCACTTCTTCTTGATTTAAAATGGCGCGGTCTCTTACCTGTCGAAATTCTAGCTTGTAATCTTGATCAAGGACAACCGGGCTTTCCAAAGCATATTCTTCCAGACTTTTTAAACTCTTATAAAATTCCATATCGCATTGAGTATCAGGATACTTATTCTATTGTCACAGATAAATTGGCAGATACGCAAACATATTGTTCGCTTTGTTCTCGGTTACGACGTGGTAATTTATACCGTATTGCACGTGAAGAGGGATGTTCTGCATTAGTTCTTGGACATCATCGTGATGATGTTTTAGAAACATTTTTTATGAATTTATTTCATGGTGGACGATTAGCTGCCATGCCTGGAAAGCTTATAAACGACGAAGGAGATCTTTTTGTTTTGCGCCCTCTTGTTTATGCTGCTGAGGAAGACATGGAAAAATTTTCTCAAGCTATGCGATTTCCTATCATTCCTTGCAATCTTTGTGGAAGCCAAGATGGTTTACAACGCAATGCAATGAAAGAAATGCTCAAAGATATAGAAAGAAGAATGCCAGGACGGAAGGATACTATGATTCGGGCTTTGACAAATGTTCGTCCAAGCCATTTACTTGATAAGAATTTTTTTGATTTTAAAAGCTTATTATAATGCTAACTGCTAAGCATAATAAGCCTAAACCTGCCCCTTAAACTGCAATACCATAAAGATCATAAGCATCTGATTTTTCAATTTTTACGGAGACAAATTCACCAACACGTAATGGTCGTCGTGATGCTATATGTACAACACCATCTACTTCTGGAGCATCATATTGACTGCGACCTTTGGCAACTTTTCCTTTACTTTCATCGATGAGAACTTGAAGTCTCTTTCCAACTTTTTTCTTTAAAAGATGAGTAGAAATTTGTTGTTGTTTTGCCATAAAACGATGCCAGCGATTTTCTTTCATTTCTTCGGCAATTTTTTCTAATCCTAAATCATTTGCGATAGCACCTTTTACTGGTTCATATTTAAAGCAACCAGCGCGTTCAATTTTTGCTTCTTCTAGCCATTCGAGAAGCATATTAAAATCTTCATTCGTTTCACCTGGAAAACCTACAATAAATGTTGATCGTAAGGTGAGATCTGGACAAATTTTTCTCCACTTTTCAATTCTACGATTTGTTTTTTCCATAAGAGCAGGACGTCTCATGTTACGTAAAACTGTTGGTGATGCATGTTGAAAAGGGATATCCAGATAAGGAAGAATTTTTTTTGCCGCCATAAGCTCAATAACTTCATCAACATGAGGATAAGGATAAACATAATGCATGCGTATCCAAATGCCCATATTACCTAATTCGCGACAAAGATCGAAAAATTTGGTTTTTACTGTGCGTTTTTTCCAAGAACTTTCGAGATATTTAATATCAACGCCATAAGCACTCGTATCTTGTGAGATAACCAAAAGCTCTTTTACACCAGCCTGCACAAGTTTTTCAGCTTCGTGAAGAACATCCTTGATGGGGCGTGAAGTAAGATTACCGCGTAGAATAGGGATAATACAAAAACTACATCGATTAGAACATCCTTCAGAAATTTTTAAGTAAGCATAATGGCGAGGTGTTAAGCGAATACCTTGTGGAGGAACTAAATCAATAAAGGGATCGTGAACTGGAGGAATTGCTGTATGAACAGCTTGTATAACACTTTCATAGGCCTGTGGACCCGTAATGGCTAACACATTAGGGTGTGTTTGACGAATAACATCAGGATCAGCACCAAGACACCCAGTTACGATAACTTTTCCATTTTCTTTGAGAGCTTCATCGATATTGGCTAATGATTCATTGCGTGCAGAATCAAGAAAACCACAAGTATTCACAATAACGAGATCAGCACCTTGATGTTTACGTGAAATTTCATAACCTTCAGATCGGAGTCTGGTAATAATTCGCTCAGAATCTACCAGTGCTTTTGGGCATCCAAGAGAAACAAAACTAATACGGGGTGCTGCCATGATAAATCCTGCAACTTTATAACAATAAATTTTGTTGGCTATTTTCACTTCATTAAGAATAAAAATGTGCTTTATCTTTGATAGATATGCAAGACAATTTTTTACGACGTCATTTGGTTTTATAATGTTTTATGCGTGCAATATTTATATCAAGGAGTGTAGTATAATACGAAAGAATACCAAATAATTTTTTACTGAATGTGTGAATTATAGTTAGGAAAATATTTTTATTATTTAGTATTTGCGAATAAGTCCGATAAGTTTACCTTGTATCTGTACATGCTCTGATCCATATATTCGTGTTTCATAGTGATGATTTGCAGCTTCTAGAGAAATAGAGGCTCCGTTTCGTCGATAACGTTTTAAAGTTGCTTCTTCTTTATCAATAAATGCAACAATAATTTCACCTGATATTGCTGTCGTTTGACGTTTAACAATTATAATATCTTTATCAAGAATACCAGCTTCAATCATAGAATCATCTTTGACTTCTAAAGCATAGTGCTCACCGGAATGAATCATATCTTCTGGTAAAGAAAGCGTATTTATTTGCTGTGATACAGCGGAGACAGGCACACTTGCAGCAATGCGCCCCATAATAGGGATAATGACACTTTTTTTCTCTTCTACTTCAAAATTATCAAGAGCGTTAAAGCTTTTTGATATTCTTCTTTTATTTTTTTCTATCATACTAGGAGAAATTTTACGCGCTAAAGAAAGATTAAAGGTTATTTTTTCAGGAAGTCGAATCACTTCTACTGCACGGGCACGATTTGGCAAACGGCGTATAAAACCTCTTTGTTCTAATGCGATAATGAGTTTATGAATGCCAGACTTTGAAGAAAGCTCTAATGCAATTTTCATTTCCTCAAAGGAAGGAGAAATACCTGTTTCTTTCATATGATTGTGAATAAACAAGAGGAGCTCATATTGTTTACATGTCAGCATTCAATATTCCAATTAAAAACATGATATAAAATGTATTTTATCTGAAAATATTTTACAATTTTATAGATAAAAAATAATTTATTTTTAATTATAATTAAAAATAATAATAAGTATTTTATAATATAAATTTTTTATTTTTAAAATATATTTAAATTATGATTTATTTTTTTAATGTGATGAATTTTCTTAAGATAAATTTATAAATTCGCTTTGGAGAAGAATTATCTACTTCCTCTGGAAAGATAATTTTGTAATCTCTGTTATAAGGAGCTTAGTTAAACGAATTCCGCTGATTTAAAAAAGATGCTAGCCTCATTATATATTCGAAATCATTTCATATATTATCTTTATCCTTTTATTTTCAGTGCACTTATTTATAGCTAAAATATTAGCTGTGTTTTTTATCGTCATGAGTGATATTTTTAATATCATTTCAATTATGTTGGACTTCTGATTGATATCTATATACTCAACGACAGTAAATCCATTATTTTTTTTATTATTTATAAAACCAAGTTTCCTATTTTACATATATTCCTAGATCTCTCATAATTTTAAGATATTCACTCTTTTGTGTTTTAGAAATTATGAATCATTTTTATGCTTAAATATTCTTTTTATTGAAACTCAAAAAAGAGAAAAATTATATATTACACTGTTGATGAAAGGAAAAAAAACAGAAAAGTATTGATAACTGAACCGAAAATAATATTTTTTTCCGAAAGGTGTTGACCAAATGAAAAGTCGACCGTATGTTTCACTCAATTTCTGCAAGTGAAATAGCTTGTGTGGGAGCGCGTAGCTCAGCTGGTAGAGCAACTGACTTTTAATCAGTAGGTCCAGGGTTCGAATCCCTGCGCGCTCACCACTTTCAAATGAAATCAATGGGTTATGTTATAGTGCGGGAATCTTAATTTCTTTCTTCAGTGGATTTATTTTTATTGATTTTGATCTTTCTCGCGGTTTTTTTTAATCATTTATTCTCACTTATTTTGCTCATCTATGGAATCAGATTTGCCAGTTTAGGGTAATTATTTAGCCGCTCTGGTCAATCACAGTACATTCGCTATTCCATCAGTTTGTTGCCACTTTTTGATGGGGTAAGACCGCAAGGAAAACATCAGGTGGGATATACACCATGAAGCTACTAGAAAAGCATGTTGTTGTAGAGCTAGAGGATATGATTCTCGATCTCATTTATTATCAACATGCCATGGCTTTGTTAGAGAACCGTTCTCAAGTTTGGGCATTCAACGGCTATCTCGAAGCCACCTTGATAGCCAATCCAGGGATTGCCCAATATGGTGCTGTTTTGCCACGGGGGTTAGAGATCACCTTGCCTGAATTTGTCTTTGTTCCTCCTCAAAGCAGAGTGAAGCGGTTATGGGATTAAGGCGGACCTATCCTTTTATTGTGGTTAAGGTTGGAGACAAACCCGTGCATGAGGTTTTTTACCAGCGTCTTTTAAATGCGACCATTACTGATCATGCTGGCAATGAAGCCGATAGATTTGAAGCAGAGTTTGACGATCGTGGCAATGATTTACAGGTTCCGCAAAAGAACAGCACCCTGCAGGTGATGTTTGGTTATCAGGACAGCATCAGTGCGGTTATGGGGCGTTTTGTTGTCGAATCTGTTGTCAGTATCGGGGGCAGTGATGGAGAGATTTTGCGCCTTTGTGGCAAAAGTGCCATGCGTGGGGAACTCAAAGAACAGACAAGTGAGCATTTTGACAATAAAACCATTGGTGAGATTGTTGAAAGCTTAGCCAAGCGCCATGGTTATCAAGCCAAAGTCGACCAAGAATTTTATAAGCAAGCTTTGCCTTATGTGGTGCGTACTGATCAATCTACAATTGATTTTTTAACCCGCCTTGCAGAGCGTATGCAGGCACGTTTTTTAATCAAGGACAATAAGTTTTTATTTTTAAGCGGCAACAATTTACCGGCAATCACTCTTGCCAAGCATGATTGTTCCAGTTGAGAATTTACCCTCGAGCCACGCACCCAATATGGCTGCGTTGAATCAACCTACTTTGATCGCTCGCAAGGAAAGCAGCTGTCTGTCAAATATCAAACGAATCTCAAAGGTCCCACACGGCGTTTGCGTGGTTGCTATCCTTGTAAAGAGGGAGCTTTAGCCGCTGCCGCCTCAGAATCAGACCGGCTGTGCCGTAGCATGGGCAGTGGTTCTTTGGTTTTAGAGGGGTGTCCAGAAATCATGGCCGATCAACCTCTCATTTTGCAAGGGTTCCGGGAGCAAATCAATGGACCATGGAAAGCCGCAACCGTGACTCACCGCTATGAAAAACAAAGCGGCTATACCACAGAAATTACCTTAGAGGCACCAGAGAAGGGAAAGGAAAGCAACAAAGAAGAATAGAGGCTGGGCTGGTTTGCCCAGCCAACGGGACTAGTTTGATTCACACCCGTCCGATGTAAGAGCTCTTAACATCGCAGCCACTTCTTATCACTTGAAGCAATGAGAAGAGGGCTGGTATAGATGAAAGAGTATTAAAAAATTATGGATACACTTTCCAAGGAAACATTAAAATCAGTTGATCCCATTATACCAGCTGCTGCTTATATTGGTGGCAAAAGCAGGTTGGCAAAAACCATTACCAAAATTATAGAAGGCATTCCCCATAGCATTTATGCCGAGCCTTTTGTTGGCATGGGAGGAATATTCTTTAGACGGAAATTGATTCCACCGATTGAAGTTATCAATGATCGTTCAGGTGATGTAGTGAATTTTTTTCGGGTATTACAACGCCATTATCATCCTTTTATGGATCTATTGAAGTTCCAAATCACCAGCCGTGAGGCGTTTCAACATTTTACGTTGCAAGATCCAAAGACGCTCACGGATTTAGAGCTGGCTTTGCGGTTTTTATATCTACAACGTTTGAGTTTTAGTGGGAAGGTTGCAGAGCGTACGTTTGGAGCTGATCCCCACCGTGGTGCACGGTTTAATAGTTTGAAACTTGAAGGCTTATTAAAGCTTGTTTATCGGCGTTTATCAGGCGTGACCATTGAACATTTAGACTGGTTTGATTTTATCAGGCGTTATGACCGGCCAACGACCTTGTTTTATCTTGATCCACCTTATTGGGGTATTGAAGATTACTACGGAAAAGATTTGTTTAAGCGAGAGGATTACCAGAAAATGTCCACACTACTTGCCCAATTAAAGGGAAAGTTTGTTCTGTCTCTTAATGATGTGCCAGAGATCCGAAAAACTTTTAGTCACTTTACATTAAAAGAAGTGAGAATAGTTTATTCATGCTGTTCTTCCAATAATGCGATTCCCGGTAAGGAACTGATCATCTCAAATTGCGATCTTTAGGAAAAGAAAAAAAGATTCATGAAAGGGGGCTTTAAATGACCTTTGAAAGGCCTTTGAAGACCCTTTGAGAGCCCTTTGAAAAAATGAAAATCCTTTGAAAAGAAGGTTATTTTTACAAAATATGATGCGAATTAGACAAAATTTGTTGGTCTCTGCATGCATATTTTATCTATTTTAGCTGTCAAATAAGGAGATTGCTGGAAGAAATGAATCATCTTAAATTATGATTCTGGGCAGGGCAAAATAAGACTCACGAAAGCGGCTCTGAGAGACGTTTAAAAAGACCTTTGAAAAAAAATAAATTGGTACAAAACCTACTGTCAAATTATACAAAACCTAGTGGCAAGCTACAAAAAACATATGTGAAATCAATAAGTTATTGGTTAGAAAAAACTAAGTGGCGGAGGGGGTGGGAGCGTTATATTTATATGTAATCAATAGGTTATATAAAAGTTCGGGAATTTTGATTCCATTGATTCTTTTAACTTTTTTCCTGTCTATCCCGAACCTTTTTATCGCTTATCTGTATCCATTTTATTCAAATATGGAATCAGAATTTTCAGTTTTCTGTTTGACACTTATTATCATTTTCCGTATAGTAATAGTATACGAATAGGAATGGTAATGGCGATTGTGAGTTTTAAACATAAAGGGTTGAAACTATTTTATACGACTGGTTCTACAAAAGCTATTCAACCAGCCCACACAAAAAAGTTACGTGTTATTTTAACGGCTTTGACAAGTGCTACATGCCCTGAAATGTTAAATGCACCTGCTTTTAAAATGCACTCTCTTAAAGGTGAACTTACTGGATATTATTCTATATGGGTAAATGGCAATTGGCGTGTTACCTTTCGCTTTATTGGAACAGATGTTGAGCTTGTTGATTATCAAGATTACCATTGATGAAAGGAATTAAAAGGATGATGCATAACCCCGCCCACCCAGGTGAAGTTCTAAAAGTAGCTTTCTTGGAAGAAATGGGGCTAACAATACAGAAATTAGCTGACCATCTCCATATGACAAGGGCTTCTCTATCAAGAGTTATTAACGGTCGTGCTTCTATAAGCACTGAGCTTGCAGTTAAATTAGAATTAGCTGGTTTTAGTAAAGCAAAATTTTGGTTAGATATGCAAACAAACTATAATTTATGGCAAACAATGCAACGGGTACAACCACCCATTTGTCCTCTGGTTTCTGATTCTGTTCGAACGCCGCTTTGATTTCATCAATAATTTTTTTGAAGCTTTTTTATTGCTTCTATTGCTAGCCGTTTTCTATCTGCTGTTTTGGTATAGAGTGAAGCCATTTTATCTTCTGTCCAGCCAAAAAGCGCTTTCGTTTGTGAAACTGTAGCACCAGCATTTGCTGCGCGCGTTGCCGCCAATTTTCTCAAACCGTGTGCTGATTTTTTTATTCCAACCGCGTTACAAGCATATCGAAATGCATTTCCAAAGCTTATCTGAAAAAAAATAATAGTTTTATAAAAACTGATTTTTATGACTTTAAGCATATATACAACGGTCCTTTTTTAGTTTCTGAGACCAAGTCTTTTCCACTTGAATCCATTATAATCGTAAATATCGAACAACCAACAGAAAATGAAATAGACCCAATGGATAAAAGCCCAGTTACGCATGTTTTTGATTATTTAGAAAAAGTTCGTAAAGGTGAAGCTTTTACGATGAATGGATGTCCAATACCGCCATCTCAAAATATTCCTGGATTCTGCTATATTGTCTGCGATTTAACTGAAAGTATGAGAAGATCTTGCAAGTTTTTTGATCTAACTAAAACAAACGATGGCATGCGATATTTTGGTTACAATAAGAACTACAAAACCTATATAGAAGTTTTGTCTTTTGAAAAGCTTAAAAGATGGAGTGGATATTAACGTATTGAACGCATCATAGCATCACGTAAGATAGCATTGATCCGTGTTTGGTAGCCTTTTCCTTGACTTTTAAGCCATGCTAACACGTCTGAATCCACACGTACTGTTGTAACAGTTTTCGTTGGTTTATAAAATGGATTGCGAACGGCGTTTTTCCAGAATGCATCATTGAGTGGTGGAATATCACTATGATCAATTGCACTATCCGGCATTACAGCCAGTTTATCAATTTCAACTCTCTGTTCATCTGTCAAAGGTGATAAGTTACCTACATCAATTTCATAACGAACTTTCTTCTTCATAACGTTTCCTTTCTTTCGAATTGGCTCGCCGCGCTGAAATAATACGGATTACCTCTATGCCCTCTTTATCGTCATGGACAGTATGCGCTACGAGCAGCAGTAAAAAACCATCCACAAGTCCCAAAGTTTGCCAACGATATTCTCCGTTTTCAATACGGTCTTGTCTAACCATGGCGAATGGGTCTGCAAAAACACGTGCGGCTATTTCAAAACTCACATGGTGTTTTCTAAGATTACTTTTTGCTTTATTTTTATCCCACTCATATCTTATGTTAATACATTTTTGTATGTATATCAAGAGTTTTAAATAAACTGAACTATTGATGTTTTTTTGCACAATTAATATAATGCAACACTTTAAAAAACTGTTATTAATAATTGAAATAATTGAATAAGTATAAAAATTATGCTAAGATTTAGCACGTATTAAAGCACAAATTTAAGGTAAAAAACATGCTGAACAAAGTGATGCTAATCGGGCATTTGGGGACTAATCCCGAAAGCAAAACAATGAATAATGGTACTGAGGTGGTCAATTTTCGTATGGCGACTTCTGAGAGCTATACTGATAAAAAGACCAATCAAAAAATAGAAAAAACAGAATGGCATTCCGTTGTAGTTTTCAATCCACATTTGGCAAAAATAGCGCTTCAATATTTGAATAAAGGTTCAAAGGTTTATGTAGAAGGCAAATTACAGACACGCAAATGGCAAGATAAAAACGGTCATGATCGTTACTCAACAGAGATTATCTTACCACAATTCAAAGGCGAATTGTATTTGCTTGATGCAAAGAAAGAGCAATCTTCTTCACCTGTCACTTTTCAAAGTTATGCCACTGCTTCAGGTGCTTCTGATTATGGTATATCTCTTAGTGACAGCATGCCATTTTGATTGAAAACATGTGACAAAAGGGAAAATGTGGGCTCCACAGATTAGGGGATGTATGAGAGAGAAAAATGCTTACATTTCACAGGTGAAAGTACGTCAAGATCCTGTTGATCAATTGGCAATTGAAATGCGTGCTAAACGCTTTGGCTTGTCCATAGAAGAGGCTAAAAATCCGCTTGCTAGTACCTATATTGGGCGGCTTTGTTTGCAAGGCGTGCTTACTCAAGACCAGTATGATGCCGCGCAAAAATATCTTGAAGTGAGAAATGACTATTCGTGTGCAAAAGGTTTGCCAAGCGCTGTTTATGATGAGATGCCAACCTCTTCTGATGACAAAGCAAGAGAGAAATGGGTCGAATTTGCAACCAAACAGTTTTTAAGCATGCAAGCAGTGATAAAAGAAGTACAAGCTTCAAATCGACAGCTTAATCTTCATGCAGCAATACAATATCTTGTTATAGAAGATCAAGAGTTACCACATCTTGTAAATTCATTGCGTATTGTTCTTAATGCGCTACAGAAATATTTTATGCAAAAGCATAACAAATCATTGAAAAATAGTCTTTAGAATGTTATATTTCTATATAATATTAGAGAGGGTGTTTTATGCACACAACAAAATTACGTAAAGTTGGAGGATCAGTGATGCTTTCTATTCCGCCTGCATTGCTTGATGTTCTTCACTTGACTGAAAATACTGAAGTTGGTTTGGCTATTGATAATGGTCGTCTTGTTGTTGAACCATCAGTCCAGCCGCGCTACACGATGGCTGAGTTATTAGCTGCTTCTGATTATTCGCAGCCGCAATCACCTGAAGACCGTGAGTGGGTTGATGCCCCTGCTATTGGGGGCGAGCTTATATGAGGCGTGGTGACATCTATATGGTAGATTTGGAACCAATCCAAGGACGAGAACAGCGAGGGTATCGTCCTGTCGTCATTGTTTCTCCTGATGATTTTAATCAAGCAACAGGTTTACCCGTTATTTTGCCGATCACAAGCGGTGGAAATTTTGCACGCCGTATTGGATTTGCGGTGCCGCTTATGGGTACAAGAACAAGAGGTGTTATTCGTTGCGATCAACCCCGTGTTCTCGATTTGGTGGTGCGCAATGGGCGTAAAGTAGAAACTTTGCCAACAGCTATTATGGATGAGGTATTGGCAAAGGTCGTTACGATCTTTAGTTAACCAATTACGTATGAGATTCAGTCTTTCAAATCAGACATAAATTGACAAGACATATGATCAGTTGTGCTGCAGATTTTTCTCCTGAAACAATAAATTCCGTGCTTTAGTCACTTTGCGGTACAGCTTTAGGTGCTTAATAATAGAGTAAGGAAGAAAAATAGAAAATATTATTGCAAGTATTGCCATAGTCATTTTTCCCTTCTTGTTTCTGCGGTTTGGTTAGCAATTTCTTCGTCTAGTTGCTCAATAGCTTTTTTCAGTTTTCTCTTGATCACAATGTACAGTACCAAAGAGATTGGTAAGGAAACGTATATGAGCAACACGCACACCAGCCCTATTGCGGTTATGGCATCCATCTGGTCTTTATCTGCATTGCCTAATACTGAAAGAATAAGACCCAAACATACGCTTATAAGGGCTATTAATATAATCTCTTTTTTTGAAACAACCCCAGCGTTTCTTGTCTCATGAATTTCTTTTTGTAGATTGAGCACTTCCTTCCATCGAGAATATGTATCACCCCGTTCTTTAAGAAATGTCTCTGATATTTGTGGTTTTTTGGCTGTCATGTCAGTATCATTTTCTTTCTTAAATGCTTTATATTATTTAAATTCTTCTTAATCCCCCCCTTAACAGTTTTCGGTCTTATAATTGATTCGATTAGATGATACAATTATGAATTGTTGGTTAGTCAAGATACCAGATTTAGGTAAAAAATGAAAAAATATACAATATCGTGATTTTTTTTGTTGACAATGTGTCAAAAGTCGTATTTAATGGCACTGCTGTAGTTGGTCGAGTTGCGTCTAAAATTACAGGGAAGGAGATATAACTTCTCTTAAGAATTATTATATGATTGTTCAGAGCCCTGCATTCGCGGGGTTTTTTGTTATCCTTTTCACAAAAAGAAATCCTCATGAACACTACTGAGAAAATCGCAAAAAGAACGCCACCAAAGGCTGGTCAAGGGCGGATAAAAGGCGTGCCAAACAAAACGACACGCATTCTGAAAGAGGCAGTGCTTAAAGCTGCAGAGCGTGCTGGTAAGAAATATGGTGATGATGGTTTGATCTCTTACCTCGAAAAGCAGGCAATCAAATGCCCCGCTGCTTATTTAGCATTGCTTGGTAAGGTGTTGCCTTTGCAGGTTACTGGTGAGGATGGTGGAGCGATAAAAACGATAACGCGTGTAGAGATTGCACCTTTGGTTGATGACAAAAGCACAGATTAATATAGTACCAAAACTGATACCAATCTTTTTGGGCAAGGCAGCGGTTCGTGCGGCTTGGGGAGGACGGGGTTCAGGTAAGACAAGATCATTTGCCTTGATGGCAGCTTTAAAGGGCTATCAATTTGGTATGGCAGGGATATCAGGGACTATCCTTTGTGCACGTCAATTTCAGAATTCTCTAGCAGAGAGCTCTTTGGAGGAGATTAAGCGCGCCATTGAAGGTCATGATTTCTTAAAGGATTATTATAAGGTTGGGGAGTCTTCAATTAAATCTCGTAATGGTCGTATCGCCTTTCAGTTTTCTGGTCTAGACCGTAATATAGCAAGCATTAAGTCGATGGGGCGTATTTTGCTTTGTTGGGTTGATGAGGCGGAACCGGTGACTGAGACGGCTTGGCAAACGTTGATACCGACTTTACGTGAGGAGGGTGAGGGATGGCGTGCAGAATTATGGGTTACGTGGAATCCATTGCGTGAGAATGCGCCGGTTGAGAAGCGGTTTCGCTTTTCTGATAATGAGGCAATCAAGCGTGTTGAGATCAACTGGTCAGATAATCCGAAGTTTCCAAAGATTTTGAATGAAGCGCGTTTGGATGATCTAAGAAATCGTCCCGAGAGCTATAAGCATATTTGGGAAGGGGATTATCTCAAAGCAGTTCAGGGTGCTTACTATCAGAAAGAGATGTTGGCAGCCGAGCAGGAGGGGCGGATAGGGCGTGTTGCTCGTGACCCTTTAATGCAGAATAAGATATTGTAGATAAAAACACAATAAAGTCAATAGTTTGAGTGTATTTATTTTATTTGAATCCACTTAAGAATCCACACTTTTATGCACGATTCAATTGACCATTTTTTATAAACAATAGCCATCTATAAACAGAGCATAAAAAGCAAATCATGATGCCAATGTTATAACACATGGGAGCATTCAAATGAAATGAAAAGCAGATATCATTTATAACATCTCATAAATTTTATAAGACGTTTTTCATCATAATAAATCGCATTGTTAAAATGCAATTGAATATGAGAGCTTGTTAAAATGCAAAGATTTGAAATGTTTTCTTTTGAAAGGGGTTAATCCAAATTTGGATTGGCTAATTTTAGTCACCTCAAAAATGAGGGCATTGTTATTGATAGTTTGAAATCATCACAGAGCTAATAGGCTTTTTTCATTCAAATGTGATGATCTAAAAGAGCGCTTTCAGAAGCATTCATTTATATTATCTTGGATAAGTTTTTATAAAGAGACTAGAGAGCTTGCAATATAATACGTTCTGTATATATGCATTTGCTATTAACTTCTTTTGTACTAAATCATATTAATACCTCCATTTAAAGCCGCGTCCTATAAATTGGTACTGCTTTCTTTTTTGAGATGGCATTAAACATAAAAGCACCCCCGCGTTTGTTGATTATTCCTTTGTTTCAATTTTCTCAATAATTTCCATAAGAATATCACTTTTAGAAACTTCTTTATTTTGAGGAACCTCTCTTATCTTACTTTGTCGATTGAGTTTAGCACGCCCACAAACACGACCCCAGACCTTGACAGTATGAGAAACCTGAGCCTTTCCATAAACAGAGCCATAGGCATAAGCATTTTTAGAAACACGCGCATTGTCATATATCTTTGCATATTGAGAAATGAACGCTTGATCACAAATTTGCGCATTACCATAGACTTGACCACACACTTGAGACTGATGACGTATTTTTGCATTCTCAGAAACACGGGCATGTCCATAAACCCATGCATCATCATAAACCCAACAATTGCCCTCATGAGAAAGGTTGATTTCCTTTTCAATAAAGCCACCAAGGTCACCAGCCTTGACATCATCAAAATTCCTTAAAGCACGTATGCGATAAAGTATTGTAACTTTATTAGTAACTTTATTTTTAAATTGTTTTATTTCATTGGTTAATTGGTATTTTTTAGACATCACAAACGCCTCACAATTTCGATTGTGTTAAAATTTGAATAGAAAATTTGAGAGAAAGGGGCGCCCCGCATTACCCTAGATGTTTAAAAGGGCTTTATTACGCAGCCAGAAAATTCTTAATTCATTATGGGAAAACTGTTCGATATAAGCTCTTGTTTCAATATCATCACGTGTCTTTTCTAAAATCATAATCATGCCGTGAAGATTGGCATTTTCAAAAACATGGAGATGATTTATCACACGGGCATGATCATAAATTTTTGCATTACCATAGACATGAGCATGATCAAAAATGATAGCTTTTCCAAAAACGCATGCCTTTCCATAAACAAAACCAGCGATAATAGAGTTATTAAAAACCTTGGCATCTTGAGAAACATGACCAGGGTTTAAAACCAGAGCATCCCCATAAACCCAGCAGTTGCCATCATGAGAGAGGTTCTCTTCATTTTCGATAAAACACCAAGGTCACCCGCCTTTACATCATCGAAATCCCTTAAAGCACGAATGCGGTGCAAAGTAATTCCTTCAAAAGTAAAGTTTTCAGTTGTTAATTCATATTTTTTGGATGATGTTTGTTTATTAACAGTAGCAACCATGCTAGTGTCTCTTTATCAATATTGTTTTTGAATTTGACAACCCTATAAGGGCATCGGGTGTTCAAAAACACGGTGATAAGTCCGTTGCTTACACTTTTCCCACAAGGGTATTGTATGGTGTAAGCACACCCGACAGAATCTTCATATACTAACAAGAGCATAAAAGACAGTCAGTTTTTTAAAGTTTTGGAAAGGTTGTATCGTAACCTATCCGCTTATCATTAAGTGTTTTTGATCACTTGAGTATTTATATATCAAAATACGTATTTATTGTCAATTATATTTTGCTATTTTTTGTATTTTTTTTATGATTATTTTTTATCATATTGTGTATAAATATGCGTCATATGCCTATCAATATTTTCTATTTTATTGCGTCTATTTGACTCTATATTACGCAATGGCGTTATTTTTCTCTTTTAAACTTCATAAGAACTAAAAACGCTTCTTATGATGCGTATTTTTAACTTTATAAAGCATGATTATTTTTATGAGATGCCTTGTGAATATTTTTTGTGAATTTTTGTTATAATCAGTTCACTAAACACGCCTTTATAAGCAGCGCTTTTCATTCAAATCTATTGTTTTGATTCATTCTCTATAAGCACCGCATCATTCTTACAAAAGGATAATATGATCATGCGGTTTTGATTTGTTATAAAACATTTTGAATTCTTATATCCTTATCAAAATACCTTTTAATGGGCTTTTGTCTCTTTTGTTAGTTTTGTCAGTTGATTTACCCCCCCTTCCATTTAAAAAAATTGAGATAAAATAAAAACATTATATTTCAATATGTTAGTGTTTTTCAAAATTTTGAAACATCACGTATAAAAGCAATGTGAGTAATATAGACAATTATTATGATTAGAGTGCATGTTTAAACCATGTTTTATGAGAGGGTATATAATCCTTTAAAGCTTTTAAAAAGACAGCTCGTGATTATGAGGCATGTTATAAAGAGTAACTTATTCAATTTGAAGGGGGGGGTTGAGTTTTGAAGGTTCGTGTTTTTAGATAAAAAACACTAAAAAGACAAAAAACATTATTTTTCAATATATTAAGTCTTATCAATGCTTCAAAAAATAATCTCTATTGATAAATACAACTTATCAATACGCATAATTCTCTTTAAAGAGAGCTTTTGAAAGATATGAAAGGCATCATTTGAGATTGCGATATAATCTTTTAAAGGCAATATGAAAGTGTTTAAAAGTGCAAGGCTTCTCTTTTTAGAATAGCGCATGGTAAATCACTCCTTTTAAGAGTGTACACAATCATCCTTAACAAGAGAGTATAGATATAGACTCTATACCCCTTGTAATTAGCATGCCTATCATGTGAAATGTGAGCATGCTTTATAAGTCTATTCAGTTTCTCTTAATTCCAATTTGGGGAGGTTTTTAACAATCTTCATTGTTTCTAAACTTACTGTAATAACCCTTTGAAACAATTCCAATGGATAAGCAGGGTTGCCAATGGTCTCAACAGCATAGCAATTGGCATCATTAACAATGCCACTCTTTTTATCGGTCTTTACACATTGACGTTCCATAACCCATTCAAGGGCAGGTTTACCATTCACGATATACTCATAAGCTTCCTTAGGAATATCTGTTATTGTGATATTGCTGTTGTAAATAACTATAGATTTATCCTTTTCCTTACCATTCCCAGCAAATTTCATTTCTGTAACGTAATAAAACTTTTCAGGATTAGGAATGTCTGTAAGTTTAGGGTCACCTTTTTTAAAGGTTACGGGATAAGGTTCTACAGTTTCATAATTGACGTGCAAATTGCCTAATTCACGCCCTGCTGTAACAAACATCCAAAAATCTTCAGCACTCTTTACGCAAGGGATGCGAGGCAATTCTTTAGAGAGGTTATCAGCATAAAGAGCCCTATAATCTTCTGAATGAAGCAAACCGTAAACATAATAGAAGATATCATCTTTTGTTATGGTTTCATAAGGATAAGCAGCTTTAAAATGTGCTAATCCTTCATCAGTGATGGCATCACGCCTCTGTAAACCAGCGGCTTTAGTTTCTTCTGTAGAATTTATAAATAAATGAGATTGGTCAGCATTTTTACCTTTTGAAGCAGCAGCATCTTCGTAAAGGTACAATGGAAAGCATTGGCTTTTCTCTATTGCATCATGGTTAGGTAAAGCATTACTCATCAACACAGAAAAATCTTTCATTGCTCCTATACCTGTAACTTGTATTACTCTATTTTCGGTAATGTTTTTCATAGGAAACATATATGGTATTTGATAGAGAGCTTCATTGAAAGTGCGATTATAATAGAGCCATTGTTTTGTAAAAGGACGGTACAAACTTTGCACAAGACAAGTTTCTTCAAATTCAGAACATTGGCCTCTTACAAATTCTTTTTTGAGAGTACTACTCCAACTTATTTTTTTCTCATCTGAACTAACAAAATCATTTACAGCATTTTCACGTGTTTTACGGTTCGCAAGTGAATAGGATTCATTAAAACGTTCCACTTCGCTATTATAGAAGGCAATCGTATTGTGCATATTTTTTGCTAAAATCTTACGACTTGAGTTATAAGCCCATGCATCACGATTGGTTGAAACACCAAGAGAATAAATCTCAAAGATTTTTTTACCATGGACTTTCTTAACACCCATAGCTAAAAATGCTTCAAAACTGTCATCACGTTGATTTATCCAATCACCATGCTCGTCTGGTGTAATGATTTTCCAACCGTGTTCACGTGTAACACCGTCAATGCTACCAAACTCCGTAATTGACTTAAGCTTTTCTTCTCTTGTGAGATAATCTTCAACACCATAGAAATATATTTTTCCACGC
>NZ_JANHOI010000011.1 GCF_026930205.1 Bartonella sp. 220B
AATTGAAGAAATTAATAAAGCAGTCGAAGCTTTTTTAACTCAGATAGAACAAGAGATACAAAAGATCTCAACAAAAGCTGCTTAATCCCATATGGGGGTGCGTTTTTTAAAGTCTTCTTTGCACCCCTACCCTCTCATAATTATAATAAGAAGGATCAATTTAGATGAATGAAGAAAAATTAAAAGCCTCAATAGAAAAAGTAAGTTTATTTGAACAAGCTTTACTATCAATGCGCTTGCAAAGGCTCGTCAATATACAAGACCTCTCAATTTATCTTGGAATGTCTATGACCTATATTAGAGAGCTTGTAAAATCTGGTGCTTTCCCTAAACCAATACAAGAAGGGCGATACTTAAAATGGGATATCGTTGAAGTTGATCACTATATTGAAAGCAAAAAAGCAGAAAGAGACTCTATAGAATTACCACCACTATCGTAACAATCAACATCCAGTCACAAAAGACGCCCACTGTTCTAAAAGAACACGGCGCTGTTCTAAAAAATCAGTCCTCATATAGGCTTTTGTGACTGAATTCCCCACTGAATGAGACAAAGTAAATTCCGCAATTTCAAATGGTGTTGATGTTGTCTCTGCTATCCAATCACGAAGACTAGATCTAAATCCGTGAGGTCGATAAGCAATCCCTCTATCTTTCATAAATTTAGAAAGCGTCATATCAGATATAGGCTTTCCAGAATTTCCAACAAACAAAAATCCATTTTTTTCGATTCTTTTTGCTTTTTCAATGATAGCAATCGCTTCATCTGTAAGAGGTACACGAAAATCAAAAACCTTTCCAACTATCCCCTTCATATTTTCTTTTGGAATTATCCATATTGATTGATGAATCTCCTCCAACCGTATATGCCTAATTGGCATTGAACGAACCCCCGTTAAAATTAAAAGTTTTAAGGCTAAATTTGATACAATATTATCATCTAAGGATTGATAAAAAGCCGGAACTTCTTTCCATGGCATAGCCGGAATATTTTGAACATTTTGAATAAATTTTCCCAATAAAGCTTTTGCTTTTGGTACCAATTGCATATCCACATCTATACCACGTGCTGCGGCATGCTTTATAGCAATATTCAAACGCGATAAAGCCTTGCTTGCTGTTTCATTTTTGGTTTTCCAAATAGGGGATAAGCACTCTTTTATATCAATCTGCGTCAATTCAGTAATTGCTATATCTCCAAGCTTAGGAAAAACATGCAATGTAAGAGGTGTTAACCACCTTGCTGCTGTTCCTTCGTTCTTCAATTCACTTTTCTTGGCTTCAAAAGCGCTTAAAACAATTTCTCTTAAAGAAATATCATCAACCGCCCGCCGTAATTTTTCATTTTTCCTTTCACGAATCGGGTCAATACCTTGGTTTAAAAGATCACGGCAAGCTGTAGCCTTAAGCCTTGCTTCTTTTAAAGATACAACGCTACAAGAGCCTAATCCCATTTCACGACGTTTTTTATTGAAATCGAATCGAAAAACCCAACGTCCTTGATTCTGCGTCGTTTTAATAAGCCATAGTCCAGCTCCATCCGCATATTTACCTTTAGGTAAATTTTTTACAGATAAGGCGGATAATTTATCACGTGTTCTTGTTTTCCTAATCACTTTTTAAACCACCTTTTGAACCACCTTTTGAATTGCGCTTTTGACAGATTCATCAGATATCAAGGTCGTGTATAAAAGACAATTAATTAAATAAAAACAATAAAATAAGATAAAAAACAACATCACGTGATATTGTAGAAAATCCATAACTGGTGCGGTCGAGAAGACTCGAACTTCCACGGGTTGCCCCACAGCGACCTCAACGCTGCGCGTCTACCAATTCCGCCACGACCGCACATGGTGAAGTGAAATACATTGATTTCTGGCTTTAACAAATCATAAAGCCAGGTACAAGCCTATTTTTTCTTTCCTATGATTTATTTTTCCTAAATGATGATAGCGCAATAGAACATACGTTGGTTAATTATAATCTTTGCACCATCTTCATAAAGTTATCCTGTGCACCTTGGTCTTCTTCATAACAACCACGAAAACTTGTTGTAATCGTTGTCGTACCTTGCTTTTGAATTCCTCTCATAGCCATACACATGTGTTCAGCCTCAATCAACACTGCAACACCACGAGGCTGTAAATGAACCACCAAAGCACCAGCTATTTGAGCGGTCATAGCCTCTTGCGTTTGTAAACGACGGGAAAAAATGTCTACAACACGTGCAATTTTTGAAAGGCCAACAACTTTTGTATCAGGAAAATAGCCAATATGAGCTTTCCCAACGATGGGGATCATATGGTGCTCACAATGCGAATAAAAAGGAATATTTTTCATGATTATTGCATCATTGTATCCTGAAACTTCTTCAAAAACTGTATCTAAGATCTCTTCAACGGATTTGCTATAACCAATAAAAAGCTCGCGATACGCTTTAGCTACACGTCTTGGAGTGTCGACAAGTCCTTCTCGATTTGGATTTTCTCCTATCCATAACAACAATGTACGAATCGCTTCTTCTACCTCTCTAAAACTAGGACGCTTTCCAGATAAAAATGGATCTACCGAACCTCCTTTAACAACATCTTGCATTTTAAAACTCCAATTTTATCCCCTAGCAAAGGATTTGCTTCATATCTATTTCATTTTGTATAATCTCTATATAAGCGAATGAAAAGGTTAAGCAATAAAAACTCTTAAAATTTCAGGTAAGAGCTCATGATTGACAATCTCTATAGTAATAAAATACTTGAACACGCCGCCCATATAAGCAAAATTGGACGTCTTAATAATCCTGATGCAACATCAAAAAAACACGCACACCTTTGCGGTTCAACAATTACTGTAGATCTAAAAATAAAAAACAATATCATTATAGATTTTGCTCACGAAGGACATGCATGTGTACTAGGACAAGCTTCAACTTCCCTTTTAGCATCTCATATTATAGGACAGACAACACAAAATCTTAAAATGTTACGTGAAATTATCTATCACATGCTCACAAAAGATGGTCCACCTCCCCAAGCTCCATTTGAAGCATTCTCTTGTTTGCAACCGATTAAAAATTATCAAGCACGTCATACATCAGTAATGCTTCCCTTTGATGCCGTCATAGATTGTATTGAACAAATTGAGGAAAAATAAATGTTCATATTGCAGTTCCAACAAAAAAACAGAAAAACGCGAAATTATGTGGGACCTTGGCGAAAAACACCTGGACGATTACTTGGCATTTTCTTGATACGTTTTTATCAAATAACGCTTTCTAGCTTTATAGGAAATCAGTGTCGTCATGCACCAACCTGTTCAGAATATATTTATGAAGCAATTGCACGCCACGGACTATGGGCTGGTGCATGGATGGGATTTTTTCGTATCCTACGTTGTGGTCCATTTGGAACATATGGATTTGATCCAGTCCCAACCTCTCCTGAAAAGAGTTGTTGTTTTTATAAACCTTGGCGTTACTGGAAAATTTCTACAAAACACGATAAATAATTCTTTTCTTTTTCCATGCCTATTGATAAAAAAAGTCTATAAACTTTAAATTAAATATAACTCAGTTTTCAGGAAATCATCCGCAACCGTTAGCGGAATTGGAGTAAAAGGTTGTTTTATGTCTTGTTCTGTTTCTCTTTCCTTTCCTGATGGTTCAAAACGTGATTATCCTAGCAAAATGACTGGCTTAGAGTTGGCTGAAACCATTTCTAAATCACTTGTGAAAAAAGCAGTCGCCTATAGCCTTAACGGAATCACTCGAGATCTATCAGATCCATTAGAACAATCTGGTCAAATAGAAATCATTACCCGAGAAGATCCACGTGCTCTTGAACTCATCCGTCATGATTGTGCACATGTGTTAGCTGAAGCAGTACAAGAACTCTTTCCTGACACACAAGTGACAATTGGTCCTGTTATTGAAAATGGTTTTTATTACGATTTTGCACGCCAACAACCTTTTACATTGGATGATCTCACTATCATTGAAAAAAAAATGCGTGAAATTATTCAACGCAATAAACCTTTCAAAAAAGAAATTTGGTCTCGTAAAAAAGCAAAAGAGATTTTTTCTGAAAAGGGCGAACTTTATAAGGTAGAGCTTATTGAAAGCATTCCTGAAAATCAAGATTTAAAAATTTATTATCAAGGTAATTGGTTTGATCTTTGCCGTGGTCCACACATGCAATCTACTGGACAAATAGGCAATGCTTTCAAACTGATGAAAGTCGCAGGAGCTTATTGGCGTGGTGATTCCAATAATCCAATGCTCACAAGAATTTATGGCACGGCGTTTGCCAATGAAAATGACTTAAAAGCCTACTTGCACATACTAGAAGAAGCTGAAAAGCGTGATCATCGCCGCTTAGGACGTGAAATGGATTTATTTCATTTTCAAGAAGAAGGGCCAGGAATGATTTTTTGGCATAAAAAAGGCTGGAAAATGTTCCAAAATTTGATCAACTATATGCGTAGACGTCTTGATGATCATCAATATGCGGAAGTTAATGCACCGCAAGTTCTCGATAGATCACTTTGGGAAATATCTGGTCATTGGGGATGGTATAAAGAGAATATGTTCAAAGCAATTCCAGCGGCAGAAGATTGGAATCATGAAAATATTTATGCTCTTAAACCAATGAATTGCCCTGGTCACGTGCAAATTTTCAAACATGGTTTAAAATCTTATCGCGATTTGCCTATAAGGCTTGCTGAATTTGGTCTTGTCCATCGTTATGAACCCTCAGGCTCTTTACACGGTCTTATGCGTGTGCGAAGCTTTACACAAGATGATGCACATATATTCTGTACCGATGAGCAGTTAGCTGATGAATGCCTCAATATTAATGATTTAATTTTATCAACTTATGCTGACTTTGGTTTTAAAGAAATCAGCCTTAAACTTTCAACACGTCCAGAAAAGCGAGTTGGAACTGATGCATTATGGGATCATGCAGAAAATATCATGGAATCCGTTCTTAAAACTATTGAGACAAAATTTGCAGGACAAATCAAAACAAGTATCCTCCCAGGTGAAGGTGCATTTTATGGTCCAAAATTTGAATATACATTAAAAGATGCTATCGGTCGTGAATGGCAATGTGGAACAACACAAATAGACTTTAATCTTCCTGAACGTTTTGGTGCATTTTATATTGATAAAGATTCAGAAAAACGTCAACCTGTCATGATCCATCGCGCCATTTTTGGATCAATGGAACGTTTTCTTGGTATTTTAATCGAAAATTTTGCTGGACATATGCCTCTTTGGCTTGCTCCTGAACAAATCGTTGTAGCGACCATTACATCTGAAGCAAATGAATATGCAAAAAAAATAACGGCAAAACTTAAAGCTGCTGGACTTTCTGCAACATCAGATCTTCGTAATGAAAAAATTAATTATAAAATACGTGAACACTCTTTACAAAAAATTCCGGTAATTTTGGTATGCGGTAAACGTGAATCTGAAACCAATAGTGTGAGTATGCGCCGCTTAGGAAGTACAGAACAGCTCTTCTTGTCTATAGAAGAATCGATTGAACAACTTATCAATGAAGCAACACCACCAGATTTACGCCGTTTAATAAATGCTTAAAAATACACTAAAAGACAAAAGAATCGATAAAATTATCGCGCTCTATCAAGCGCACGTTTACATTCAATAAGTTCAAACAGCGTCTCTTGTAACAATGCTTTATCTGTTTTATCTTTGTGAATATTAACAGAACCAATAGATGCGTCCCCTCCGCTCCTCATGAAACTCAAAAGCCCAAAAGAAGACTTTTTAGGCTCACTACTAGAAGTTTCAAAAGTTTGTCCTGCATGCTTCTTTTCTATTACGACATTCATAGCTTCAAGATCACCATTACCAAATGCAGTAACAAAAGCGATACCATTCTCTTTCAAAAGGCGCTGTACACCCTTTATCGTATACCCCTGATCATACAGCAACTGCTTAATGCCATTGAGCAACTCAATATCGGTTGGGCGATAATAGCGCCTTCCTCCCCCACGTTTCATTGGTTTAATTTGCCTAAAACGCGTTTCCCAGAATCTCAACACATGTTGCGGAAGCTCCAATAACTCGGCTACTTCGCTAATGGTGCGAAAAGCATCAGAGCTCTTATCCATTTGTAACACCTTATCTAAAACACTCTTGGTTACACAACAACCCATAAAGTTCTAATTTTTCAACAAAACCGGTCAAAAATAGGACCATACTTGACAATTTTTAAACTCAAAAGCCTTTTCTCGAAATAAAATGCAAAACTCAATTTATAATACAATTTTTTAACAAACGCCAAACATCGTAACAGTATTTATTTATGTGATATTACTTTTTTGTTTTGCACGATGCGAATCTAAGATTTTTTGTTTAAGGACATTTGCAGCCTTAAATGTCACGACACGTCGCGGTGGAATCGGCGCTTCAATGCCGGTTTTTGGATTCCGTCCAACGCGTTCATTTTTACTACGAACTTGAAAGGTTGCAAAAGAAGAAAGCTTAACGGACTCACCTCTCACAAGGGAATTGCAAATTTCATCCAAAACTAACTCAACCAAAGCTGCTGATTCAGTATGTGACAAGCCTACCCTTCTACAAACTACGCTCGCTAAATCTGCACGCGTTACTGTTTTACTTGTCATTATAACCACCTATTTAAAATATTAAAAATTACAAAATGACTTATACGTTTTATTCAAATATGGTCAAGAGACTATAATTTACCAACGAATAAGAATTGCTCCCCACGTAAATCCACCTCCCATAGCTTCTAACATAATAAGATCTCCTTTTTTAATTTTCCCTTGGCAAACAGCTGTTGTTAAAGCCAATGGCACTGATGCTGCAGACGTATTACCATGCTGATCAACAGTAATCACAACCTTATCTAAAGCAATTCCTAATTTTTTAGCTGATGCTTCAATAATACGTTTATTAGCTTGATGAGGAACAAACCAATCTAATTGTGAAGAATTCATACCTGCTGCTGCAAAACAATCATCAACCACATCGGTTATCATACCAACTGCATATTTAAAAACTTCTCGTCCCTCCATGCGTAAATAGCCCGTTGTTTGCGTTGTTGAAGGGCCACCATCAACATACAGCTTATCCATATATGCGCCATTAGAGCGTAATTTTGTAGCCAATATGCCACAATCAAAAGCAAGATTGCTTTTACATTCCTGTGCTTCTAAAATAGCAGCACCCGCACCATCGCCAAATAAAACACATGTCGTGCGATCTTTCCAATCCAAAATTCGAGAAAATGTGTCAGACCCAATAACTAAAATTCTTTTGGCTGCTCCACAGCGTAAATAGGCATCTCCTGTTGTTAAAGCAAAAATAAAACCAGAACAAACAGCTTGAATATCAAAAGCAAATCCATGTGTCATTCCCAAAGCATGTTGAATTTCAACAGCAGAAGCAGGAAAAGTACGATTTGGTGTTGAAGTTGCTAAAATAATACAATCAATATCTTTTATTGTTAAACTAGCATTTATAAGTGCTTTTTGTGCAGCCTCAACGCCTAAAGAAACCGTTGTTTCATTTTTATTGGCAATATAACGCTGACGTATTCCTGTACGTTGAACAATCCATGAGTCCGATGTTTCAACAAATGTTGCAATCTCATCATTCGATAAGCTTTTTTGAGGCAAGGCGCTTCCTACACCACGTATAACGGATCGAATCATTACGCCCTAACCTTTTCTTCAAATTTTTTAATTATATTACAAAAACTTATCATAAGTTCTTCTCATTTATGGTCGCTTCATCTTCTTGATTTAAAAGTGTTGCTTTATTTTCATGAAACCTCCGCAAATCAGCAGTTATTTTTTTCAGAAGTCCGTTGTTAACCATCTCATAACCAACGCGGATAGCAGACGCAAAGCCATTAGCATTAGCACTTCCATGGCTTTTTATGACAACACCGTTTAAACCTAAAAGCACCCCACCATTCACCCTATCGGGATCCATTTTGTGTTTCAATGCACGAAAAGCACTCCGCGATAAAAAATAACCAAGAGATGTTAAAAAAGAACTGCGCATAGCGGAGTTTAGAATCTCTGCTATCTGTCGCGCAGTGCCCTCTGCAGTTTTTAAAGCAATATTACCGGAAAATCCTTCTGTTACAACAACATCTACTGTTCCCTTTCCAATGTCGTTCCCTTCAACAAATCCTTTATATTCTAGTCCTTCTAAATGCACTTCGCGTAATATCATTCCCGCTTTTTTAATTTCATAAAGACCTTTAACCTCTTCAACACCCACATTTAAAAGACCAACACTCGGCCTTTCAGTATGATAGAGAGCACGAAACATACCTGCCCCCATAACGGCCAAATCAACCAACTGGCTCGCAGACGCACCAATCGTTGCTCCAATATCCAAAACAATGCTTTCACTGCGAAGCGTTGGCCAAATACCTGCAATTCCAGGGCGTTCAGCCTCTGCCATCATTTTTAAACAAAAATAAGACATCGCCATGAGTGCCCCCGTATTGCCCGCAGAAATACAAGCATCAGCCTTTCCATTTTTTACCGCTTCAATTGCATACCACATAGATGATTTACCACGACCATTGCGAAGGGCTTGGCTTGGCTTTTCATCCATACGGGTATAGCTTTCTGTAGGATAAAAGCGGGATACAGAAGCCAAACAAGGGTATTTTTTTAAAACCGGCGTAACAGCTTCCTCTATCCCATAAAACAGAAAATAAATATTTGACAAATATTTTTGTACAATTGCTGCTCCTGCAATAGTTGCTTCTGGACCATAATCACCGCCCATGACATCCACAGAAATTCTAATCACGCTTGCATATCCCACATCTTTTCATTTACTCTTTTAAAAGCATATTACGATTTTTTCTACTGAATAACCACAAAACACCTTCTGCGAAAATAGCTCCGCAGAAAATACTGTTTTTATAATGCAACACAATAGATAATTTTTTTATGTTTTTACAGTCGCTTCCAACTTTCCAAAACAGAAAATGGCGATGATTTTTGCTCAGTTTCTTCTAAATTTTCAATTACACACGCCTTTACCCCCTCTTTGCGCGGATAATGATTAATGGACAACTCAAAGAATTCTTCCATAATTGCACCAATATCAATTTTATCGCCATAAAATACTTCTGGTGTATCTAGTCCTTCCACATCTAAAAATAATTCTCCTGTATCTTCCGCTGTTTTTGGCTTTATTAAATTTGAGTCTTCAGGGACCAAAACAACCTCAATATTTTCACGGAGAATATTTTCTACTGGTTCTAGTGTAACAACACATAACTGTATTATACGTGCCCGCAATAGACCTTTTACACGTACTCCGCGTTTTTTCCACGGGAAAATATGGAATTTTCCTTCACAAGATTTTACTTCAACCAAATTATGATTCTGAGCCAAGTGAGCGCACTCTTGCTGGTTTGCACAAATAGAAACCTTTATGCCCTTAGCTGGTAGAGAACGTACTGATATAGGATAAGCCAAAGCAAATGTTATTTGAGAAACATTTTGAAGATTCATTAACGACTCCCGAATATAGGATGTAATGTATTGCACTTTTGTTTAGCCAAAGTACATTTCACTCATTTTTTTCTTTTCTAAAGAAATTCTATATGGCATAACTACTTTATAACAGGGAAACTCAATGTAAGCTATGGCAGATTAAGCTAAAATGATAAAAAAAATTTGAGGTTACCTTCTTGTCATGTATTTAAGTATAAAAGGGAGATATCATTGTTTCAAATGCCTCACATAGCAGCCTTAATCAAACGTAAGTCATTGATTGGTCTGTCAATAGCAAGCATGGTAGTAGTTTCTGGTTGTAGTATTCTTGATTCTTCAGGTTCAAGCCAAATATATCAAGAAGGTTATGTTCTTGATAATAATGCTCTTAGTTCTGTTTCTGTTGGATCAAGTCAGGAGCAAGTTATTTTAAGTTTAGGAACCCCCTCACTTAAGACAAAATATGATAATGAGGTCTTCTATTATATCTCACAAACGCGCTATCGTGCGATGCAATTTATGAAAACAAAAATTATTGACCGTAAAGTTTTGGCTATTTATTTCAATAAAAACAACCAAGTTACTAAAGTAGCGCATTATGGTCTACAAAATGGACAAGTATTCGATTTCATCACACAAACAACTCCAACCGCTACAAAAGAACAGCCTTTCTTAATCCAGATTATTAAAGGTCCTGCGAATTTGCCAACACATAACTAGATTATAACAATCTGTATAGGACTGATAATCTCGGGACTGATAACTATCAGTCCCGACAATGTTGAGACTAAGAAAACATTCTTAAAGGCGAATTTTTTTTGCCATACTGTCAAGAACGGCATTAACGAGCTTTGGTTCATCACCATCAAAAAATGCTTTTGCTATATCCACATATTCATTCATGACAACAGCAACAGGCACATCTTGACGATTCATCAATTCCCATAAACCTGCACGCAAAATTGCCCGTAATATGGAATCAAGACGTGAGAGTGACCACTCTGTGGAAAGCTGTTGATGAATCATAGGATCAAGCTGTTTTTGATTCTTTACAACACCCGTAATAATAGCTAAAAACCATTGAAAATCAGCATCAAGATACTGATCTCCATCAATATTTTTTCCTAAACGGTAAGCCTCATATTCAGCTGCCGTTTCCATTACACCAGAACCAACTATATCCATTTGATAGAGGGCTTGAACTGCAGCAAGTCTTGCTGCTCCACGTTTATTGGCTGAACGCGGAGAATATTTTCCTTTTATATCAGCCATATTTAATGATTATCTCCAAATCTCTTTTTTAGAGCGATCATACATAAAGCAGCTTTAGCAGCAAAACTACCTTTATTTTTTTTATCCTGTTTTGCACGCTCCCATGCTTGTTTTTCATCTTCAACAGTCAAAATACCATTTCCAATAGCTAAATGTTTATGAACAGTTAAATCCATCAATGCACGACAAGAATCATTCGCAACAATTTCAAAATGATATGTTTCACCTCGAATAACACAGCCAAGTGCGATATAACCATCATACTTACTCTTTTTTTCGGCAAAAGCTATTGCAGCTGGTATTTCTAATGCCCCTGGAACTGTCACGATATCATAGCTTGCTTCAGCTTTCTGCAAAGCATTTACTGCGCCTGCAAGAAGAGCATCAGAAATCCCCTCATAAAAACGCGCTTCAACGATCAATAGATGCAACTTTTTATGCTTCTCTTTTATCATAACAAGATCCCATAAAAATTAACCAAAAAAATTAGGCTTATAGAGTACAAAATTTTGAAAATTACAATAACCTTCAACTCACATATCTGTTATTTTAAAACCAGAAAGCTTTGCAACATAACGAGCCAACGGATCGATCTCTAAATTGACTTGGTCTCCAATTTTAGCTTGTCCCCAAGTTGTCATTTCAAGTGTATGACGAATAATAAGAATATCAAAAATACAGTCCTCAACACAATTCACGGTCAAAGACGTCCCATTAAGTGCAATAGAACCTTTGCTTACAATAAAGGGCGTAAATTGTGTTGGAACCTGTAGGAAAAAACGAACTGCATCACCTTCATTTTTTTGATCAATGATCTCAGCCAAACCATCAATATGACCAGAAACCAAATGCCCCCCCATTTCATCACCCAATCGGAGAGAACGCTCTAAGTTAATACATGTTCCTTTTGTCCATTGGGCAAGATTAGTCAAACGCAATGCCTCTTCCCACGCCTCCACAGCAAACCAACTCATATTTTCCTGTTTTGATCCTCGTTCAACGATTGTCAAACAAATTCCTGAACACGCAATGGACGAACCAATCTCTAAGCTTTCAACAGCATAACGCGTAGAAATATTGAAACGCAGCCCTTTTTTTAAAGATTGAACATCTTTAATACAACCGATATCCGTTATAATCCCTGTGAACATAACGTCTTACGCCTCCATTTATAAAAACGGTCATTTCCAAACATTCTTGCTTCAATTTTATGAAATTGTGAGAGATAATTTTCAAAATGAGGAGCTTCAATACGGTTTTCGCCTAAAATAATGGGAGCATAAAAGCATATCAAATGATCCACACAACCAGAATTTAAAAACTTTTCTCCTGTCTTCACTCCTCCCTCAAGTAAAACACTATTGATTCCACGTTGATAAAGCAGCTGTAAAATAGCAAGGGGCTGCATGCAGCCATCATCCATTTTTACCGAATACACAGAAACACCATACTGCTCTAGCGCATTTTTTTTGCTTTTCTTTGCAAGGTTTTTATCACAAATAATCCACGTAGGAATTTTTGTTGCTGTTTGAATAACTTTTGCATCAAGAGGGATACATAAATCTGCATCCAAAATGACACGTATTGGCGAACGCCTTTCCATCCCTGGCAAACGACAATTCAATTGTGGATCATCGGCTAATATAGTGCCAATACCAACGAGAATAGCATTATTTTGAGCGCGTAAAATATGCGTATAGGTATGAGAAATCATTCCACTTATTTTTATTCCCCCCTGCCCCTTTTTTCCCACACCATTATCAGCAGATATTGCCATTTTTAAAGTGACAGCACAACGTTGCAACTTTTTTATACACCAATGCGTACACAATGCTTCAAAAGCTTCTTCAGCAAGAATGCCCTCAACCACTTCAATACCAGCTGCCCGTAAAAGAGCAATCCCACGACCATCAACCCGCTTATCTAAATCAGTAAGAGCAATAACAACCCGCGAAACACCTGAATCAATGAGAGCATTCACACATGGTGAAGTTTTTCCATAATGCGAACAAGGCTCTAAAGTCACATAAGCTGTTGCACCATGAGCTAAAGTTCCAGCCATTTGTAATGCTTGTACTTCAGCATGAGGCCTCCCATGAATGGCTGTTACACCATATCCTACAATAGATGTCCCTGCCCCCTCATCGTTTCGCACAATTAACGCACCAACTGAAGGATTCTCACCGGTAAGACCAACATGACGCTCTGCTAAACGGATAGCTGCAGCCATAAACCGCTTATCTTGCATTTTTTTATTCATCAAAATGAGATTCTGTATCCGCTATATCCTTTGACAACTCGTCTATAACATCATGAAAATCGCTTGCATTGCGAAAATCTCGATAAACAGAAGCAAAACGGATATAGGCAATATCATCAATACTTTTTAATGCTTCCATCACAAGACAACCAATTTTTTCTGAAGGAATCTCTGGTTCCCCCAAACTCTCGAGTTGTCGTACAATGCCAGAAATTGCCCGTTCAATATAGTCCGGATCAATATTGCGTTTACGCACTGCTATATCAACTGATCGCATTAATTTATCACGATCAAAGAGCTCACTTCGACCACTTTTTTTTAAGACTAAAAGCTCACGCAACTGAACACGTTCAAAAGTCGTAAAACGACCACCACAAACAGCACAGATACGGCGGCGGCGAATAACCGCCCCCTCCTCTGCAGGACGAGAATCTTTAACCTGTGTATCCTCATACTGGCAGTAAGGACAACGCATCTCCTGTACACCCTTAACAAGTGCTAAGATAAGAGTAAAGAGGAAACTTATCCGTTATATCTTTTACTTTTTTCTTAACAGCCATTTCAACGGCACTATTGTCCTCATCGCTTTTTGCTGCTTTAAGACCATCAAGCACTTCTGAAATCAGCTCACCAATTTGAATAAATTCTTTTTCTGCCAAACCACGCGTCGTTGCAGCTGGCGATCCCAAACGAATTCCTGACGTTATAGATGGCGTTTCAGGGTCAAAAGGAATACCATTTTTATTACAGGTAATATTTGCTCGTCCCAAAGCCAATTCAGCGCGTTTTCCTGTCACATTTTTAGAACGCAAATCAACCAACAATAAGTGGTTATCTGTACCACCAGAAACAATATCAAAACCATTACTCTGTAATGTTTTTGCTAAAATTTTTGCATTCGCAACAACATGAGTGATGTAACTCTTGAAAGAAGGCTGTAGGGCCTCTTCGAATGCAACAGCCTTAGCCGCAATCACATGCATTAAAGGACCACCTTGAAGACCAGGAAAAATTGCTGAGTTAATTTTTTTGGCTAAAACTTCATCATTTGTTAATATCAATCCACCACGAGGACCTCGCAACGATTTATGCGTCGTTGTTGTTACAATATGCGCATGTGGAACAGGTGAAGGATGAACACCACCAGCAACTAAACCAGCAATATGAGACATATCAACGAGAAAATAAGCACCGATTTCATCTGCAATTTCACGGAACCGTTTCCAATCCCATAGGCGAGGATAAGACGAACCACCTGCTATAATAAGCTTTGGTTTGCGTTCTTTTGCGAGCCGTTCAACTTCTTCCATATCAAGAATCTGATCTTCTTGACGCACACCATAGCTAACAACATCAAACCATTTTCCTGACATATTAACGGATGAACCGTGTGTGAGATGACCACCAGCATTTAAATCCAACCCCATAAATGTATCACCAGGCTGAAGTAAAGCTAAAAATACAGCTTGATTCATTTGGCTACCAGAATGAGACTGAACATTTGCAAAAGCAGCACCAAAAAGCTGTTTTGCGCGTTCAATTGCTAAATCCTCAACAACATCAACAAACTGACATCCCCCATAATAGCGCTTTCTTGGATAACCTTCTGCATATTTATTGGTTAAGACTGATCCCTGTGCTTCAAGAACTGCTCTTGAAACAATATTCTCTGACGCAATCAGCTCAATTTCTTGTTGTTGACGCTCAAACTCTCCCTTAATTGCATCAAAAATTGCCCTATCAACGGTTTGTAAACTATCATTAAAAAAGCGCTTTTGTGTGTCATTTTCTTGCTGAGTCATAAAACACATTCCTAACATATAAAAAATAAAGTAATGGGACGATAACACAGCAAACTGTGCAAACCAAACATTTTAAACCACTTTCACTCAAAAATGGTATAAACATTTATCTTATTTCTTTGCCATATAAAATAGAAAACCCTTCCCTCATAAAAATGAGGTAAAATAAGTATGAAGTTTCTCTTCTCACACGTCTATTTATCACACTTTCTACAAATAAAAAGATCTATAATCTTAAGAAATTCAATCATTTAATAACTACCATTAAAATTGTTAATAATTTAAAATAATTTTAACATGACAAGCTCAATACAGTAGAAAAAATTAATTCAAGGCCAATAGGATGACAACGAAAGTTTTTATTGATGGTGAACACGGAACAACCGGATTACAAATACAAAAACGACTAGCCGAGCGTTCGGATTTTCAATTACTCTCTCTTACTCATACAGAGAGACATAATATTGATATGCGACGAGACTGTCTTAGCCAAACTGACATTGCTATTTTATGTCTTCCAGATGATGCTGCACGCAAAACAGTTAACTGGCTTAAAAATAATAAAAAAATTAGAATTATTGATAGCTCAACAGCTCACCGTGTGGCACCAGACTGGGTCTATGGTTTTCCTGAAATGACGATAGGACAAAAAAAACGTATCCAAGCAGCTCATTACGTATCCAATCCTGGATGTTATCCTACCGGTGCAATTAGCTTGATTCGTCCACTCCGTGAAGCAGGCCTGCTTGACGCTCATTATCCAATATCAATTAATGCAATATCTGGCTATACGGGAGGGGGAAAACAATTGATTGCACAAATGGAAAACCAATCTCACGAAAATGATGCGCGAGAAAATTATTTTATCTATGGTCTTAATCTTGAACATAAACATGTGCCAGAAATTAAAATCTATGGGCAAATAAACCAAACACCTGTTTTTGTCCCAAGCGTTGGTCGTTTTCCTCAAGGAATGATTGTAAATATTCCACTCCATCGCCACTTATTTACAAAATCAGCGAACTGTTCTGATCTACGTGAAATTCTCGAAAACCATTATAAAGGACAGAATATCATATCAGTTGCATCACAAGACGAAACAGATGCCCTTACTAAACTCAATCCAGAATGCTTCGCACACAAAGATGGAATAAAGTTATTCGTCTTTGGCAACGAGCGCGAAGGAATTTTCAATCTCTGTGCTCTATTAGATAATTTAGGAAAAGGTGCATCCGCAGCTGTTATTCAAAATCTCGACTTAATGCTTTCAGGAAATTAACTTCTCTGAAATGTTATTTAACAACATGATACGCTCCCTTTGTTGCTCGCCAATGCGCAACCGAAAAGCACAATATGACTAATGCAACAGTTTGATGAATAAGCCCCAAACTGATAGGAACCTCATGTAACAATGTGAAAACACCTAAGATTGCTTGAAGAATGATCATAATACACATAAAAAATGCACGACGAGAATGCGTTGACTGTGGAACATTGCTCCGTACATATAAGGCATGAACAACTGCTGCAATAAACAAAAAATAAGCAAAAAAACGATGGATAAATTGAACAGTTAAAGGATTCTCAAATAAATTAAGCCAAACAGGATTATGCTGCAATAATCCATCGGGTATGATCTGACCATCCATAAGCGGCCATGTATTATAGACTTTTCCAGCATGAAGGCCTGCAACCAAAGCACCCAAATAAATCTCAATCAAAATAAAAACAACAAACCATCCTGCAAAATACTGAATCTTTCGATTTGCTGGTTTTTCTGAATATTCCGTAAGTCCTCTAGATAAATAAGTAACAAAAATAATAACAAAACATGCTGTGATAAGATGAAAAGCTAAACGATATTGGCTCACACTTGTTAAATCACTTTGACCAATACCAGAAGCCACCATCCACCAACCAATAAACCCTTGAAAGGCTATAAGGATTGGTACAACGGTAAGCTGAAACAAAATATTTTTTTCAATACGTTTTGTCGCCCAAAACCAAATGAGACCTATTAAGGCGACAAGACCAACAAGACGCCCGAGAATACGGTGCGCCCATTCCCACCAGAAAATAACCTTAAACGCGCTTAACGTCATATCACGATTAAGCAGCTTATATTGCGCTATCTGTTGATATTTTAAAAATTCTTCCTGCCATTGATCCACACCAATCGGTGGAATGACACCATGTATAGGCTTCCATTCAGTTATCGACAATCCTGATCCCGTCAAGCGGGTAGCTCCCCCCACCAAAACTATTGCCAAACAAAGCAATAAAATAGAATAAAGCCACATTTGAATTTGTTTTCGATTTTTCTTTTGCAATGGTGTTAAAACGGTATCGTTCAATCTCTTTACTGTCATTTCTAATTGCCCCACGTCATTCTCCAACCACAATTTATTTTAAAACCTAAACTTATAAACCCTAGTAAATCCTAGCTATTTTTTTAATATGTACTACAATTTTATTAGAAGACAAGCAGAGTATTATCATATGTGATGAGCTTTCTACGATATTTATGATGCAACCACACGGTAAATAGTTTTCGGAAACCTCTTCATCATTTTCATCATCCAATTTTGTTCATGAAAAGCAGTACTACAAATATAATAGTCTGTGAGCTTTGCAAATTGGTCAAATCCATATTTGGGTTCGCTTGCCATTTCTAAAATGATAAAATCATAATCCTTTTTAAATTCTTGTAAGAGATTTGGGATATCATTTGAAAAATCTTGCGCACAAACGGCACTTGTTAACCCTTGGGGAAGAATATCAACTCCCGTATCATAATCACGATAAATAACATCTTGAAACTGGGCATTACCCGTCAAAATATCGCTCATTCCTCTATGTGGACCAATGACTTTCTCTATTTGTTGACCAGAAATATCCACCAAAAGAATTGTTTTATGCTCTTTTATCAGAAGTAAAGAGAGCTTTGCTGCCGTTCTTGCAGCCTCTGGCCCAATTATTGAAACAACTGTTGAAGCACGACATTTCAAAAAATCGGATAATTCCCCTATTGTAATAAAAGATTCATCATGACTTTTTATTTCCTTAATGTCTAAAGTGCTCTCATCATTTTTAAAGTCATCTTCTTTCCGTTGATCTTTTGTTATTCCAGAGCATTGGCGAAACAAGAATAGTCCTAGCAAAAGAGCAACTAAGCCTGCAAACACACTGATAATAACATTTTTTCCGTAAAGAGCCATAAAAGAAAAAGGCACCAATGTTGTTGGCACAACCACATGAATTTTTGTATTTTGCAACAGAAGAGAATTCTTACTCATCTCTTTATTTTGTGCATCCACCACTGTTCTTATTTTATTTTCAAGCTCGTTAAATATTTGTTTCAAAGACTGGGATTGCTCTTTTACAAAAAAGCTAATCCTTTTTTTGAGTTGTTGTTCAAATTCTGTTGCAAGAGCCTCATCTGAATGAACTTGATCAATAATTTGCAAAATTTTCTTCTCTAATTGATGAGAAATCACCTCTAATTCGGCAGTCATCGCTTTAATTTGAGGATGTGTCCATCCTAATTGTGCAACCATATGCGCTCTTTGTGTCTCTAAAAGATCACGCTTAGATTCTAGTGCAGAAATCATTGGATTGTTTGCAATAAAGGACAGAGACAATAAAGACTGTCCATTTTCCCGTATCATGTTAATCGTGGAATTCAAACTCGTTAAATGAATGCGCTTTAAAGTTGCTTGTGTTAATTGCACAGAGAGATCATTAAGTTCTGATTGTTTTACATTGTGATAAATGAAAGAATCAACAGATGAACGAAATCCTCGCACGATATTGAGTATCTCAGTCTTATCATATTGTTGACCAACGTTCTGCTCTGTTAACAATAATTTTTTTTTCTGTTTTATGATTGCTTGTGAAAATGCAGAAAACCACGTTTCTAATCCACGTCGAGCAGCTTCAAAGCTTCCTGCTTCAAAAGTAAGATCAATGAAATCACCATTACGAGACAAACGAATATTCTCATGAAAATCTTTTTTCTGAGAAGCATTTGAAGAAAAACTCTGTAAGAGTGGATCATTCAGAGGTATAGGCTGTGAAAATAAAGATGCAAGAATATTATTTTGTTTATGAATTGATAATGGCTTTCCTGCAGAATCAGACAAGGAAAATGTCAAAGTTGCCCTGTATGTCCGCGGACGACTAAAGTCATATAACAACCAAATCGAAAATGCACACAGAATTGTGAACAGCAAAATAACTAAAATATTTCGCGGAACCGTGCGTACAAAAACCCTTTTGTTATATTCAAGACTCATCTTTATTTCAACCAGTAAAATACTTCGTATTTTTTTATTAAGAGAAAGTAGTAACTATCCTCTTAACTTGAAATCATATTATTTTGAGAGAAAAAAATGTGAAAATGCAGAAATAAAGTACAGAAATATCTCAAAAAACTTTAATTCATATTTTGCTTGATATGATCGAGTTGTTTTTTTGCTTCAGAGGTAAGTACGGCTTTAATGGTAACAGAACCGTCCCCATGCCCTTCCTGCGTTATTGCACTAGAATTTTTATAAAACCAATTAATAAGTGGCATTTCATGAGGTTTTAAGAGACATTCAACGTTTTGCATTTCTCCAAAAATTCGCTTTTCAATAGCTGTTAATAATTGACCAAGTCCATCACTCATGAGTGCTGAAACCATAACTGCAGGATTTAACCGTGTTTTTGCGCTTGTTTGCAAAACATTCAATGCATGCTCATCTAATATATCAATCTTATTCCAAACTTCCATGATATGTTCTGTATCGTCAATATCAATACCAAGACTTGAAAGAACTTCTAAAACATCTTTGGCATGGGCACGATGATCAAAATCTGACATATCTCTCACATGGAGAATGAGATCAGCTTCAATCACTTCTTCAAGAGTTGCTCTAAAAGCTGCAATCAAATGCGTTGGTAAGTTAGAGATAAAACCTACAGTATCAGATAAAAGAATAGGTTTTCCATGGGGTAGAATAACCTTGCGCAAAGTCGGATCAAGCGTTGCAAACAACATATCTTTAGCAAGGACATCCGCACCGCTCAAACGATTAAAGAGCGTTGATTTTCCTGTATTAGTATATCCTACTAAAGCAACAACAGGATAGGATGTTTTTTTTCTTTTCGCTCTATGAAGAGCACGTGTTTTTGTAACTGTTTCCAATTCGCGTCGGATACGAGTAATCTTTCCTTGCAAAAGACGCCTGTCCGCTTCAACCTGAGTTTCACCAGGCCCTCCTAAAAAACCATGTCCACCACGTTGCCTTTCCAAGTGTGTCCAACTACGCACAAGTCTGCTTTTCTGATAAGATAGATGCGCTAATTCGACTTGCAAAACCCCTTCTTTTGTACGCGCACGATCCCCAAAAATTTCAAGAATTAAAGCTGTTCTGTCGATAACTTTACACTTCCATAATTTCTCCAAATTTCTTTGCTGCACGGGTGTTAAAAAATAATCTATAATGACAAGCTCAACGTAATATTCACTTATATAATGAGCAAACGCATCTACTTTACCCTTTCCAAATAAAGTTGCAGGACGGAGAGTGGTTATATTAATTGCTTCATAATAAACAACCTCCAACCTTATAGCGCGGGCTAGCCCTAACGCCTCTTGAATTCGAGAAGATACTGAACAACTACCTGAGGCATTTTCACTTTTATTTTCTTGACAAATCGGAACCAAAACAACAGTGGGCACTTGTCTTACAACTTGTGAAGGAAATCCTCCAAATCTCTCATTTTCATTTAACATGGCAATCTAAAGCACTTTATAAATGGGATAAGAGGTTTACAATGAAATATATCTTGTTTATTCAGAATTTTCACCTTCAAACATCTGTACAGGTTGCCCAGGCATAATTGTAGAAATAGCATGTTTATAAACCAATTGCGCATGTCCATCACGACGCAAAAGGACACAAAAACTGTCAAATGAGGTTACAATACCCGTTAGTTTAACCCCATTTACAAGAAAAATTGTAAGAGAAATTTTTTGCTTGCGTACTGTATTTAGAAATACATCTTGCAGGTGCTGTGATCGTTCTGCCATTATTCTTACACCTTCATCTCAAATTGCATAAAACACTCGTGCACGCATATCGACTGAAAAATAACCAATTGTCAACGTAGGAGCTTCAAAAATTAGCAAAAGACAGTTTAATATCAAGAAAAAAAGCTCTCTACAATGATGAATATCATAACTTGTAAAAAACTTATCATCAAATATAAAAAACTCCGCACCCTCACTTTTTACGAACTGCTATGAATAACCATTTTATAATGTGGATACTTTTTTAAAATTATAACATCTTAGGGGTATATAGCTAACTTCTCTCATTTAGAATCAATAAAAATGAATGTAGCAAACTCGTCATTCTACCTATAAATGAAAATTGTAAACAGTGTTTTTGTCTTTATTGTAATCAAACACTATATTGTTTTTATTATATTTTACACCATTTATGAACAGGTCAAAAGAACCCCGTTAACTTTATCTTGATAAGTTTTTAAAATTTTTTCCAAAACATATTCCTTTCTAAATAATTAACAGCTAGTATGTCGGGATATCTGGAGGAGGACGTATCCCTTTTCCATCTGTAAGAGTACGAGGCGAGTATGGCACGCAGAACGAAGTTACAAACATTTGAAATTGAAGTTGAAGAAGCTCTTTCGAAAGCTATGAACTTTGATTTTAATAATGATGCGGCAATGGAGACAATATCAGCCAATAATTCTGAAAATGTCATTAATGTAGACGAATTAATTCAAAAGATTGCAATGGCGGAAGAAGAAATTTTTGCTGAAAATGATACTTCAACACTTGTTTCAAATATTCATGATAATGCTGTTATTGATGAATCGGTTGTTGAACAGCTTTTTTCTTCAAAACCTAATCCTGACCTTTCAGGTGGAACTGTTCATAATACATTGTTATCTACACAGCTTTTTCCTGCCAATGATGATATAACAACTCCTTTAAATTTTGGCTTATTAAAACAGCGTTCCACTTCACGAATCTATTGGTGTACAACAGCGCTTAGTGCTCTATGGGCAACAGGGGGTGCTTTTATTGCTCATAAGCTTGCTCCTGCTGGACTCAATTCCTTATCAAATATCACCACCTTTGTTACATCCTCAACGGGATTAGCAGTAGCGGCCGGAACAGTAATCCCTATCCTTCTCTCTTGGGGATTTGCTCAATTAACAAAGCGTTCAAACGAATTGCATAATATTGCTCTTCTTATGACAAATGCTGCACAACGCCTCAGTGAGCCACAACATATCTCTGAAAAGCAAGCTATCGCTATAGGGCAAACCATTCGTGAAGAAGTCGCAGCTATGAACGAAGGAATTGAACGCACCCTTGGGCGTGCTGTTGAACTTGAAGCAATCATACAAGGGGAAGTCCATAATCTGGAACAAGCCTATGCTGAAAACGAATCACGCATACACACATTAATCAAAGAATTAAGCAATGAACGCATAGCCATTTTGAATCATGCTGATCGCGTACAGTCAACAATTAAAGGAACACAGGAACAACTAAGTGATGAATTCGGCTTAGTGACTTCCAAAATTGTCACCAATGTTGAAAAGCTTGCACAAACTCTTTCCCAAACCTTACAAAAACAAGGGGAAGATCTTGTTGCAAAACTTTCCTATGCAGGTGATGATGTAACAAATCAGCTTGTTGAAAAATTTAATGAAACCACAACCCAGATTCAGCAAAAAAATACAGCATTCTTTCACGAATTAGGGAAAAACTTTGATGGTTTTTCAGAACGTTTTGATAATAATGAAAAACAAATAGAAAAAGCCTTTAATGAAACAGCAGCTAAAGCTGAAATGCATATCGCTAAAATTGCAACCCATATACAAACAGCAACAGACCAGACCTTACAGAATGTTGATGAAAAATTTAAAACACTGGATGAATCCATTATTGATCGCAATCATCAATTTCTACAGAGTTTTGATGAAAAAATCATTCAACTCGATGAAAAAGCATATAAACTCTCTTCCAAGTTTGATAACGTAACTTCAGAAGCGATAGAAGCTTTTGAAAACCGTTTAGCAACGGTTGATCTTTCTCTTAAAGAACACAGCAATTCCATAATTGAATCCTTTATTGCTCGTAGTCAAACTCTAGAAGATAATGCTGAAAAGCTTGGTAATTTCTTAGAAGCCCACGTTTCACAAATTAATGCAAATCTCCAAGAAAAAACAGCTGATATTACCGAAGCATTTACAAATGGACATGAAACTATCCTTTCTGCAATCGACAAAAGCAAAGAAAAGCTAAGAGAAGAAGTTCAGCATATTGATAGTGCTATTATTGATATCATACAAGAACGCTCAAAAGACTTCAAATTACAACTTTCTGATCAAAGAACTCTCATGGCAGATATGCTTGATAATGAAAAAAATAAAATCGCTGAGACACTAAAAAATCAAATTGATGTTTTAGCTGAAAACACCTCAAATCTTGAACAGATTTTGGTTGATAATGTTCAAATCGTTGATCAATATGCTGAAAATCACGTTGCAAATATAGTTCAATGCACAGAAAAACTACAAGAAGTCATTGTACAAAGTAGCAATACAACAAAAGAGGCCCTAGAAGCACAAGCTAGAAATATTGACATACGTGCTGACGCTCTGCGTGACTCTTTAGCGATTAATAGTTTTTCTCTTAACGAAGTTCTTGCAGATCAAGCACGTACACTCGAACAGCGGATGGAAACAATCCATAATCTCATTACAAAAAGTGATATACATGTGGATGTTGCGTTAAAACAACAGATAGATTTAGTTGAGAATGCAATTGCTGCCAACAATAAGAATATTACAGAAACTGTTCAAGGACATATTAAAAACCTCGAAAACCATGCCGAAATTTTAAAAAATACCCTCTCTCAATCGAGTGGTACATTTTTTGAAACTCTTGAAACAAGCATGGAATCGTTTGATACAAAGCTGGAAGTTGGTGCACACAAAATTTTTGAACGTGCAATAACATTAGAAGAAAGCTTGTCAGAAAAGCTTGATCAAGTATGTGAAACTATTGAGATGCAAACATCTGCTTTTGAAGAACGCTCTGACACATTAAAAACATCTATCATGCTTAATAATGAACAAAGTCAGATGATTCAACAAACGCTGGAATCAAACATTGATAATATGCGAATCACATTAGAAGATTCTGTGAATACGGTCACAGATAACTTGCATAACAAGATTATAAAGGCCTCTGATATTCTTTCTTCTACAAGCGAACAGATACTTTCATCTGTTACAAATGTTGCTGTACAAGCAGAAAATATTCTCTCGGAATCTGGAAATCGCATTGTATCAAACGTTAAACAAACGGTTTATGATACTAGTGAAAAAGTTTTGTCTGTTTTTTCTGAACAAACAGCCCATACTATCGAAGCTTTCGCAACAGCCAGTCATAATGCACAAGCATTATTGAATGAAACAATTCACACTTCAACAATAACAATTGAACAAGTCCTTAACGAAAGATGCAATGTTCTTCATCATTCCATGCAGAATCTTAAAAATAATTTAGGATATCAGCTTTCTGATGTAAGTAGCCGCTTGGAAGAAGCAAAAAATCAAACAGCTACTCAAATTTCAGAACATGTTGGAAAAATTACAGAGTTGACAAACCATTTAAACCAAGCTGCGCAAAGTACAACGGAGTCAATTGGTTATTTAACACAGCATATTGGTGAACAACTCTCCCTTTCAACACAAGATGCCGAACAAAGGATTTATGCACACAGTGAATCTCTCGTAAATAGCTTAGCACAAACAAACTCTGAAACACTTCAAACAGTGACTGCTATGAAGGAAGATCTTGTCAATAATGTCTCATCTATCATTGCACAATTAAATCAGTCAATTTACAACTTTCATGAAAATAGCAATGTTTTATTATCAGCTGTTCAGAATATTGATGGTCAATTCAGCGAGACTGCAAATAGCTTTTTCCGCAACACTAACCAAGTAGCAGAGCATTTATCAGCTTCGAATCAAGCACTCAATAGCAATATTGAGATTTTGCAAGGACTTTCACAAAACACATTTAAACAAATTGCTCACATAACAAGTAGTTTCAGTAAACATGCTGAAACACTTGCTGAAGCTATTCAAGTTTTAGAAAAATCTGAAAATTCGTTTAATGCAACACTTGAAGAAAAACACAACACACTCTCTGCATTAAGCAATGCTCTTGTTTCAAAATCTAATGAAATTAATCAACTGATTGAACATTATGAAAATGTTCTCAGCACAGCACTCGAGCGCACTAACAAAAATGCGCGTAATTCCACACATTCACTCCAACAATCACTTAACCAGCTCATTAATGAAGCTTCAACGCGTTTTTCAGGAGCAACAGAAGATATACGTCGCTCAGCTGATGAAGTTCGTTTAGAACTTTCAAAAATTAATCATGATATTCATGAGAGTGTTCAAAAACTCCCTGCAACGACAAAAGAAACAACGCAAACAATTCGCAGCGCTCTCAATGAACAAATTACAGCCTTAAAGGACTTAGCAAGTGTTGTACAAAAAGTTGATCAAAATAATGCAAATGAGCAGCTAATATCGACAATTCCTACAACATCAACACTTCAAAGAAAGGATAGAAGTTCTCCTGAATTCATTAAAAAGATAATACCCCCTAAACCTATTTTGCAACAAGACCAAAGCAAAAAAAGGCAAAATAAATGGGTATCGAATCTTTTAGAACGAGCTTCACGTGAAGAAACTTGGTATGATGAAATGCCTGATGATGCGGTTTTTGTCCCTGTACAAACAAAATCGCGACCTGTAAGTGAGTCTCTTAACACATTAGCAGCAAGTATAGTGCGGGCTATTAACCACAATGCGGTCGTTGAGCTATGGGCTCATTATAGGCGTGGACAAAAAAACATCGTGACCGAACACCTTTATACTTTGAATGGAAAAACCATATTTGAAATGATTAAGAAAAAATATATGAACGATGTTGACTTTAAACACTCAGTTAATCAATATATTGCAGATTTTGAAAAACTATTACGTGATGTATCCCACGATTCAGCTTCTTCGAACTCAGTTCGAAAATATCTGATATCGGATACTGGAAAAGTTTACACTATGCTTGCTCATGCGAGTGGTCGTATCCAATAGACAACAATAAAAGTGGAAAAAATATTTTTCCACTTTTTGTATTTGTGGATCTGTTGTCATATAATGCACTGCTTGCAAGTGTAGCGTTATGTAAACCTTGGATAGATGATTGGTATTCTGTTTTCTTTGATATTCTAAACAATATTAATTACCAACAACGTCCCCCAAAATAAGGATAAGTATTCCCCTATTTTACACTTCTTATACGAATTTAGACCTATTGTAGAAAAAAACTCTCTATATAAAGCACTCAATTGATGAATTTTCCAACCAAAGCTTTATTCATTAAAATACACATATTTTTCTACCTACGTGCATAGACTCATTCCATCAATGTTCATTAAAATGATACAAAACAGTTTAGAATTTTAAAATAATGGTTTATGAATTACACACTCACTATAAATATGAATAAAGCTGGAGTTTATAAAAACTAGGTTAAATGAATAAATTCTCTTCTGCTTTTTTGTCAGCATTGCAAAAAAAATAACTGCTTGGTAATGTAAGCATCAATAATATTATACTTATCTTTTTAAATAACTTACTTCCGCAAATTTTTGTTAAGGAAAAAAGATTAATCGTGCTGATATCAATGCAATTGTTAAGGGGCGCAAATAAAAAAATATCAAACTGTTTTAATGCTCCAAAAGAGTTTTCTCGCATTTTTTATTCAGAGAAAAGAGAGCTACCAGTGGATACAATTTATTATAAATGGAATATCTCACATAAACATATACTAACTTGGATATCATAAAAATGTCTATAGAACAAAAGAGTAATTTCAGTTCACAAAAAGTTGAACTTGACAGTGCCGCACTTTTTTATCACCAACATCCCAAACCCGGAAAGTTGGAAATACAAGCGACAACACCTCTTGATAATCAGCGTGACCTAGCTCTTGCTTATTCTCCAGGTGTCGCTGCACCATGTCTTGCAATTCATAAAGATCCCAATCTTGCTGCGCAATATACTTCTCGTTCTAATTTAGTTGCTGTTATATCAAATGGAACTGCTGTTCTTGGACTAGGAAATATTGGTCCCCTCGCCTCAAAGCCAGTTATGGAAGGAAAAGCCGTTTTATTTAAAAAATTTGCGAATATTGATGTTTTTGATATTGAAATTAATGCGCCCAATATTGACCAAATGGTAGACACTGTATCTGCCTTAGAACCTACATTTGGTGGTATTAATCTTGAAGATATTAAAGCTCCTGAATGTTTTGAAATCGAAGAAAAACTTCGTTCTCGAATGAATATTCCAGTTTTCCATGATGACCAACATGGGACTGCTATTATTGTTTCTGCAGCTGTATTAAATGCTTTAAATCTTGCTGGAAAAAAAATTGAAAATGCAAAAATAGTTACCTCAGGTGCCGGTGCCGCGGCTTTAGCTTGTCTTAACCTTTTAGTTCGCCTTGGAGCAAAAGTTGAAAATATTTGGCTTAGCGACTTAGAGGGAGTGGTTTATAAAGGCCGTACGACTCTTATGGATCGTTGGAAAATCAATTATGCCCAGGAAACTGATGCACGAACTTTATCCGAAATTATTGATAATGCCGATGTTTTTCTAGGTGTTTCAGCAGGGGGGGTTTTAAAACCTGAATATCTGAAAAAAATGGCTTCAAATCCATTAATTTTAGCACTCGCTAATCCAACACCAGAAATTATGCCAGAAGAAGCACATTCCGTGCGGACAGATGCAATGATTTGCACAGGACGTTCTGATTATCCTAATCAGGTCAATAATGTGCTTTGTTTTCCCTATATCTTTCGTGGTGCATTAGATGTTGGTGCCACCGCGATTAATGAAGAAATGAAAATGGCCGCAGTTTATGCGATTGCAGCTCTCGCCCGCGAAGAAACTTCAGATATTGCAGCACGTGCATACTCCAAAAAACCACCCAGTTTTGGTCCAGAGTATCTGATCCCCTCCCCCTTTGATCCACGGTTAATACTGCGCATAGCTCCTGCTGTTGCGAAAGCAGCAATGGAAACTGGTGTCGCACTGCGGCCAATCGAAGATATGGAAGCCTATCATGATATTCTTAACCGATTTGTGTTCCGTTCTGGTTTAATGATGAAACCCGTTTTTGCTGCTGCAAAAACAGCAAAACGTAAACGTGTCATTTATGCAAATGGTGAAGATGAACGCGTACTTCGCGCAGCACAAATTGTTCTTGAAGAACAAACTGCAATACCACTCCTCATTGGGCGTCCCCATGTCGTGGAGGCAAGACTAAAGCGCTTTGGTTTAAGAATTCGTCCTGGCATAGATTTTGAACTTACAAATCCAGAAGATGATCCACGTTTTCGCGATTATGTTCATTTATTTCTTCGTTACACAGGAAGACGTGGTGTTTCACCCGATGTAGCAAAAACAATTGTACGAACATCAACAACAGCAATTGCAGCCCTCGCTGTAATGCGTGAAGAAGCTGATGCAATGATTTGTGGTTTAGAAGGGCGCTTTGAACGTCATCTTGAATTGATTGAGCAGGTCATCGGACTTGATTCAAATGTTCGTCATTTTTCTGCTGTGAGTTTGCTGATTTCTTCACGTCGCACCCTTTTTCTAACAGATACTTACGTTAATGAAGATCCTTCTGCAGAAGAAATAGCAGAAATGACGGCACTGGCAGCACAAGAAATTGAAGCATTTGGTATAACTCCAAAAGCAGCATTATTATCACACTCAAACTTTGGCTCAAAAAATACAGAAAGTGCGCGTAAAATGCGCCGTGCAACCGAAATTCTTGCCAAATTATATCCAAATTTAGAAGCTGATGGAGAAATGCACGGTGATGCAGCACTTTCTAAAGTTTTTCGTGATCGTGTTTTTCCTGATTCACGCCTCAAAGGTGAAGCTAATTTGCTTGTCTTTCCAACACTTGATGCAGCGAATATAACACTCAATCTCGTAAAAAATCTTACCAATGCCCTTCATGTTGGACCTATTTTAATTGGGGCCTCGCGTCCTGTACACATCTTGACACCTTCAGTAACTTCACGAGGAGTCGTTAATATGACAGCTCTTGCTGTTCTTGCTGCCAATAGAAAAAAAACCTTAATAAAATAACTGAACGTAAGTAAACACAAACAAAGTATCAAATTTTTATAACTTTGAAGCGTAATATTTCAAACACTGTAAACGCGTTTTCTCTATAGAAAAGACAACTATATTTTGCTTTGAGTCTTTTTTTTTAAGGAAAAAAAGGCTAAAAGAAGGCAAACAAGTGTATTTTGAATTTATAACTCATAATAAGGAACCGCACATTGCCCTCTACGTTTGAGAAAGTTGCTGATATTATCGCAGAAATTAGTGAAATTGATCGCAGCACAATCACACCTGAAAGCCATACAATTGACGATTTAGGAATCGATAGCCTTGATTTTCTTGATATTGTTTTTGCTATTGATAAAGCTTTTGGAATTAAAGTTCCGCTAGAGCAGTGGACCCAAGAAGTCAATGAAGGTACAATTGCTACTGAAGAATATTTTGTTCTGAAAAATCTTTGTGCAAAAATTGATGAACTCGTCGCCATAAAACAGGCGGAATAATTTTTTATCATGCATAACCAAGCTGTGTTCATCACTGGTATAGGACTTATAAGCTCTCTTGGTGAAGGCGTTAATCATCATTGGGATCTCTTGAACAATTCTACAGTTACACCAAATCTTGATTGTACAACTTTCTCACCCTACACTGTTCATAAATTGCCTGAAATTGATTGGAGTTTACAAATTCCCAAAAAAAGTGATCAACGGCAAATGGGCACGTGGCAACGCCTTGGTACCTATGCAGCAGGTCTTGCTCTAGATGATGCAGGCATGAAAAATAATGAACAATTAACCTCAACAATGGATATGATTGTCGCAGCAAGTGGAGGGGAACGTGATATTGTTGTTGATACAGAAATTCTTTCTAAAGCACGTACAGCAGCCGATCCTGCTTCTATATTAAATTCGGTCCTTTCGGCAGAACTTCGTCCCACTTTGTTTTTAGCACAACTGTCAAATCTTTTGGCTGGCAATATTTCAATTGTTCATAAAGTTACCGGCTCTTCTCGCACCTTTATGGGCGAAGAAGGCAGTGGACTTTCTGCACTTCAAATTGCTGCAGCGCGTATTCGATCAGGGCAAAGTACACATGTATTGGTAGGAGGCTCCTATAATGCACAGGGCTATGATATGTTGTTAGCCTATGAACTTGGAAACCTCTTAACGCAAGGTGGGTGGGCACCAGTGTGGGAACGTAAAAATTATCTTGGTGGCGGTGTTATAACTGGCTCTGGTGGTGTCTTTCTAGTTCTTGAAAGTGAAGCACATGCAAAAAAACGTAATGCACGTGCTTATGCTGAAATTAAGCAGATTATCACAGATCAAATAGACAGAACAAAAATCTCACTTCAAGAATCGATTGTATCAATGTTGAAAACAATCAAAGCAAAATCTGCTTTAGCTATTTCAGCTGCTTCAGGATTTCATGAGGTGACAGAAGCAGAACAAAACGCTCTTGAAGATTCTGATATTTTTTACCGTGGAATTACAACATTATTTGGTTATATGCGGGAAGTCCAACTTCCTTTAGCACTTGCACTTGCTGCTCTTTCTATTGAAAAAAAACACTGTTTTCCAGCATTAAGTGCTCCTGAAAAGCCTTTTTTAAAAGAAGTACGTGAAGCATTTGTTACAACCATTGGTATAAAAAGAGCTGAAGGTGTGGTCCGCCTAACTGCTGTTTGAGGGAGATTGCCATAGTGAAATATCATGATCATTTTGGGCGTCCGCTTGTCGCAATCACTGGAGCAGGAGTTGTGACATCACTGGGAAAAGGGAAAAATGAAAATTGGCAAAAATTAACAAGCGGTGTGAGCGGCATTCATAAAATCACACGCTTTCCTGTTGAAGGATTAAATACACGTATCGCTGGCACCGTTGATTTTCTTAAAGAAAGCACGCTTGGTGCTTCAGCTCTTTCTGAAAAACTTGCAGATCTGGCAGCAGAAGAAGCTTTAACGCAAGCAGCTCTTGATAAAACGAATTTTAATGGACCACTCTTTTTAGCAGCTCCTCCTGTTGAGCTGGAGTGGTCAGCACGTTTTACTCTTGATCAAAAGGAAACATGTATTGGTGAGCCTTCCTATGCGCGTCTTCTTGAAATCTGCAGCCATAATCTTCACGAAACATTCTTTGAAAGCACACAATTTGGTGCAATTGCAGAAAATCTTCAAAAAAAATTCGGGACAAAGGGACTTCCAATTACACTTTCAACCGCTTGCGCATCTGGTGCAACAGCAATTCAATTAGGTGTTGAAGCTATTCGACGAGAAGAAACAAATCGTGCACTCACAATTGCTACAGATGGTTCTGTTTCGGCAGAATCTCTCATCCGCTTTTCGTTATTATCTGCTCTTTCAACCCATAATGATCCTGCAGAAAAAGCAGCCAAACCCTTTAGCCGTGATAGAGATGGTTTTGTTATGGCAGAAGGATCAGGTGCTCTTGTTCTTGAATCTCTTAAAAGCGCATTAGATCGTAATGCTATAGTTTTAGGAATTTTGGCTGGCTGTGGAGAGACCGCCGATGATTTTCATCGTACGCGTTCAAAGCCCGATGCATCCCCAGCAATTGGATCAGTCCGCAAAGCCTTAGATGACGCAAAAATAACCATCAATGAAATTGACTACATTAATGCCCATGGAACCTCAACACCTGAAAATGAAAAGATGGAATATCTCGCATTATCAACAGTCTTCGGTAATATTTTAGAACATATTCCTGTGTCTTCTAATAAATCAATGATTGGACACACATTAACTGCTGCTGGCGCCATTGAGGCTGTTTTTTCGCTTTTAACTATCCAATCGGGGATACTTCCTCCTACAATCAATTATGATAATCCTGATCCTGCTATACCTTTAGACGTTGTTCCTAACCATAGCCGTAAAGCACATGTCAATGCGGTTTTGTCAAACTCATTTGGATTTGGAGGTCAAAATACAAGTCTCGTTATCACTGCATATAAAAGATAATCCTTTTAATATTGATCAAACTTTGTAACATTTAACTTAACGGCCATATACATTAAGGGGGATAATAATGCGTGCTCTGCAACTATTAAATGACCGCCAACTTAAAATCACTGATATTGCCACACCACCACCACCTAACCCCGATGAAGTAACGGTACGTATAAAAGCCGTCGCTCTCAATCATATTGATGTATGGGGCTGGCGTGGTATGGCCTTTGCTAAAAGAAAAATGCCACTCATCATTGGCGCAGAAGCTTCCGGTGAAGTTACGCAACTAGGGAGTCATGTTAAAAATTTACACCTCGGACAAATTGTTTCCATTTACGGTGCACAAACCTGTGGAATATGCCAAGCTTGTCGTGAAGGGTGCGATAATCTCTGCAGTCAAGTAAAAGGCGTCTACGGTTTTCATCTTGATGGATTTGCCTGTGAACTTGTCAATTTACCAGCACGTCTTTTGGTCCCTGCTCCACCAGAATGTGATGAACTGCAAGCAGCTGTTGCTCCCATTACTTTCGGCACTGTAGAACATATGCTTTTTGATAATGCAAAACTACAAGCAAGAGAAACAATACTGATACAGGCAGGTGGTTCTGGTATCGGTTCAGCAGCCATTCAACTTGCAAAACACATGGGGTGCACAGTTATTACAACTGTAGGTTCAGATGAAAAAATTGCAAAAGCACAATCTCTTGGGGCAGATCATGTTATTAATTACCGCAAAGATCGATTTGAAGGCGTTGTCCGCAAATTAACGCAAAAAAAAGGTGTTGATGTTGTCTTTGAGCACGTAGGAGCCGACACATGGAGCGGTTCTCTGTTGTGTATGAAACGAGGAGCACGCTTAGTAACTTGTGGTTCAACTTCTGGAGTGACAGCACCATTAAATCTTATGCAGTTATTTCAACAACAACTTAAGATATTTGGTTCATTTGGTTGTCGTATAGAAAATATGCAAAACGCCATGCGGAAAATGGCAAAAGGTTTTGTTCATCCTGTCATTGATACAATTGTTGAATTTGATGAAATTGATACAGCTTTAAAACGCATGGAAAGCCGTGATATTTTCGGTAAAATTATTCTTAAAATCGATTAATTTATGATGAAGTTTTATATTAAAATTTTTATGTATCATATTAAAATTATAGCAAAAAAATTATTTTATTTGTTATGGGGATATTTTCTCATTGGTTCATTATTTATTTTAAAATATTTTCCTACCAACATTGGATTTTCTTTCTTTTCTTGGTTAGCAAAGACATTTGGTCCTCTTATCCATCGTCATCAAATCGCGCTTGCAAACCTTAAAGCTGCGTATCCAGAAAAAACAGAAGAAGAGCTGCATGCAATTGCAATAGAAATGTGGGAAAATATAGGGCTATTCCTAGCCGAATATATTTTTCTTGATAAAATTTTTGATTTTGATCCTCATGCGGACCAACCAGGTCTTATTGAAGTTAAAGGCGCTGAGATATTTCAGCGACTAAAAAATGAAAAAAAACCGCATATTTTTTTCACAGCGCATACCGGAAATTTCGAACTTCTTCCTATATGCGCACAAAGTTTTGGCCTGAATGTTACAGTGCTTTTTCGGCCTCCCAATAATCCCTATATAGCAAAACGAGTCCTTAAAGCCAGACAAACTTCTATGGGGCATCTCGTGCCATCTAAAGCTGGGGCAGCTTGGGCACTAGCAGCCAAGCTAGCAGAAGGTGAAAATGTTGGCATGCTCGTTGATCAAAAGTTTCGTCGAGGTGTTTTAGGAACATTTTTCAACAGATCACTTAAAACAAATCCCTTAATTATAAAACTCGCGCGACAATATAATTGTGATATCTATCCAGCACGCTGTATCCGGCTAGCTGGAAGGCGTCATCGTTTAGAGTTGTATGAATCTATAAAACTTCCACTTGATGAAAAAAATGAGATTGATATAGCTGCTTCCACGCAAAAATTAAATGATATTGTCGAAAGTTGGGTACGTGAATATCCCGGACAATGGACGTGGTTACACAGACGTTGGGATAATTGACATATTCATAACATTTATTAGGAAAGGCATAAATGAACGCGTCAAAAGAGATCAATGATCTTATCGCAATCGTTTCAGCATTACGAAACCGTGAGAGCGGATGTGTTTGGAATATAAAACAAACCTTTGAATCTCTCATACCCTATATGCTTGAAGAAGTTTACGAAGTTATCGATGCCATTGAACGAAAAAACTGGACAGATATTTGCGACGAACTCGGTGATCTTCTTTTACAAATCGTCTATCATGCTACAATTGCGCAAGAAGAAGGTCGTTTTTCTTTTGAGGATGTTGTTCACGCAATTACCGCAAAAATGATTCGCCGCCATCCTCATGTTTTTGGAAATACAGAGCAAAAAAAACGTGGCTTTGTAGCAGAAGAATGGGAAAATATCAAAAAAAGAGAACAAGCTGAACAGAGAAACTGGTGCAAAGAAGCAAGCTTAACAAATAATCCCACAACAAGCATTCTTGCAAAAGTAAAAAAAATCCAGCCAGCAGAACAAGAAGCACTCGCTTTACAAAAAACAGCAGCTAAAGTGGGGTTTGATTGGCATAAAAATCATGAATTTTTTGCAAAAATTGAAGAAGAATTCAATGAACTCACAGAAGCCATTAAAGATCATAAAACGTCAGATATAGAAGCAGAGTTCGGTGACCTTTATTTTACCTTGCTTAACCTTGCACGCCACTTGAATATTGATGCACAAAAAGCATTAAAAAAAACAAACACAAAATTTCGAAATCGTTTTACCTATATTGAAGAAAGTCTCTCCACTCAATCTAAAACACTAGCTGATATATCTTTAGAGGAAATGGAAGCTCTTTGGAATCAAGCAAAAAGTGAGAAATAGGAAAAACATCAGATTTCACTAACCACCAAAATCAAGAAATCATCAAATTATCCAATAGAAATCCTATTAAGCTCAACTGGCTTTATCTGTTTTATTTGACTGATTTTGTGAGGCAGGACGGAGTTCTACCGATTCACCACATCCACATGCTGAAACTTGATTAGGATTTTTAAAGACAAAACCGGAATGAAGCGTCGTTACTTCGTAATCTACCTCAGTCCCTAACAAAAATAATATTGCATCATGCGCTATAAAAACACGCGCGCCATTAACTTCAACAACATCTGCATCCACCCCCTCTTCCTTTACAAGAGTAATTGTATATTCCATCCCCGCACACCCGCCTTTTTTAATACCAATAAGAATGCCATGTGCGCCTTTCGCATCCATAATCGCCTTAACACGATTTACTGCAGATTCTGTCAAATTTATTACCGAAAAACGGCTCATCACTTACTCTTTTCTTACTCAACAAACATTTCGAAATGTGTTTTATTTATGATATTTTATCTGGTAACTTAAAAATAAAACAACAAAATATAAATTAAAATGTTTTGATCTTTTCTTATCGAGATCAAATCCTCATATCCAATGACTTTAATTTATCACTGTCAATCTTAAAAGTCCTCTTTCATTGTCCTTGTGACATTATGCAAAAAAGCATTTTTACAAAAATCATAAATAAAGCAACTACGAATGCACAAAATGCATGTGGCATTCTTATTCTGTAAAAAAAAAGAAAACATAAACAAACTTAGCAACACAAAGCTCTCACTTCGCACTTTACAATCTGTATAAAATAATTAAATAAACATATGCACAGAACTAACTATAAAATCAACGAAACCAAGAGCTCAACAATCTTAATTATCTCTCACTAAATAAAGAAACATTGGAGCGAGAAGTTCTTTATTCCTTAAGTTTTCTTTAAAAGTGCAAAAGCATTTTAAATTTTATTCGCTTTATTTTTCTCTTGCCTTTAAAGAAACAGTCGTTTAGTCGTTCTATACAATTCGGAGCGTAGCGCAGCCTGGTAGCGCACTTGACTGGGGGTCAAGGGGTCGTGGGTTCGAATCCCGCCGCTCCGACCATTTTTCCCAGAAAAAATATCAGCAAACACAAAATGTGTGCAGTTTGCCACCAAGTTTTGTATAATTTGACAGCAGGTTTTGTACCAATTTATTTTTTTCAAAGGGTTTTTAAGGGGGGCTTAAAGAGTCTTCAAAGACCTTTCAAAAGTCATTTAAAGCTCCGTTTTAATGAATCTTTTTTCTTTTCTAAAGATCGCAATTTGAAATGATCAGCTCCTTACCGGAAATCGCATTATTTGAACCACATGTATAAAATGTATTCACTTCTTTTAGTTTAAATTGGCTAAAAGTTTTTGGTCTTCAGGCACATCATTGAGAGACAGAACAAACTTTCCTTGTAATTGTGCATGCAGTGTGGACATTATCTGATAATTCTCTCGCTTAAACAAATCCTCCCCATAAGTATCCCCAACACCCCAATAAGGCGGATCGAGGTAAAACAAAGTCTTTGGCCTATCATAACGCAGAATAAAATCAGATCAATCTAAATATTCAATTGTAACATTGGATAATCGGCGATAAATAAGCTCTAATAATAATTCAAGTTTGAAAAGATTAAACTGTGTACTACGATTAGGATCGACTCTAAATGTACGTTTGTCCACCTGACCACTAAAATTGAACCGCTGCAAATATCAAAATCGCAAAGCCTGCTTTAAATCCATGAGAGTGTTTGGGTCTTGCATGCCCAAGCGTTGAAACTCTTCACGGCTGGTGATTTGGAACTTCAACAAATCCATAAAAGGATGATAATGGCGTTGCAAAACCCGAAAAAAATTCACCACATCACCTGAACGATCATTGTAATTTCAGTGGATGGGATCAATTTTCTTCTAAAAAATATTCCCCCATACTAACAAAAAGTTCAGCATAAATGCTATGAGGAATGTCTTCTATGATTTTGATAATGGTTTTTGCCAACTTGATTTTGCCACCAACATAAGCAACAGCTGGTGCGATGGGATCAACTGATTTTAATGTTTCCTTGTAAAGTATATCCATAGTTTTTAAACACTCTTTCATCACTATTAACCATCTTCTCATTGCTTCAAGTGATAAGAAGTGGCTGCGATGTTAAGTTGTGTTACATCAGATGGGTGTGTCTCAAACTTGTCCCGTTGGTTGGGCAACCAGCCCAGCCTCTATGTTGGTTTCCCTTCTCTGGTGCTTCTAGAGTGATTTCTGTGGTGTATCCGCTTTGTTTCTCATAGCGATGGGTGACGGTTTTGGCTTTCCATGGTCCATTGATTTCACTACGGAACCCTTGCAACAGCAGCGGTTGATCCGCCATGATTTCGGGACGCCCTTCAAGGGACAAAGAACCACTGCCCACAGCACGACACAGCCGGTCTGATTCTGAAGCGGCAGCAACTAATGCCTCTTCCCTGCTGGTGTAGCAACAACGCAAACGACGCACGGGACCTTGGAGATTTGTGCGATGTTTGATAGACAGCTGTTTTCCTTGCGAACGATCAAAATAACAGGCTTCAATGATCTCATATTGGGTGCGTGGCTCGAAGGTAAATTCCCAACTGGAACAATTATGCTTATGAATCTCGAGGACCGGTAAATTGTTTCCGCTTAAAAACAAAAACTTATTGTCTTTGATTAAAAAACGTGCCTGCATGCGCTCCGCAAGGCGGGTTAAAAAATCAATCGTAGATTGATCAGTGCGCACCACATAGAGCAAAGTTTTGTGCGTGAATTCTGGACTGATCTTTGCTTGATAACCATGGCGTTTAGCGAGGGTTTCAACAATCTCGCCAACGGTTTTGTGATCAAAATGTTCACTTATTTGTTCTTTGAGTTCTTTACGCATCGAGGCGCTTTTGCCACAAAGGCGCAAGATCTCACCATCACTGCCCCCACAACTCACAACCGATTCGACAACAAAACACCCCATAAAAGCACTGATGCTATTCTTATAGCCAAAGATCACCTGCAGCGCACTGCCCGTTTGTGGAACCTCTAAATCATTGTCCCTATCATCAAATTCTGCTTCAAATCTATCGGCTTCATTGCCGGCATGGTCGGTGATGGTCGCATTTAAAAGACGCTGGTAAAAAACCTCATGCACGGGTTTGTCTTCCACCTTGACCACAATAAAAGGATATGTGCGCATTAATCCCATAACCGCTTCACCATGCTTTGGGGATTAGACAACACAAATTCAGGCAAAGTAACCTTTAAACCGCGTGGTAAAAGCACACCATATTTGGCAATCTCTGGATTGGCTCTCAAAGTGGCTTCGAGATAGCCTTTTAATGCTCCAACTTGCGCACGGTCCTTTAATACAGCCATGGCATGTTGATAACAAATGAGATCGAGACTCATATCTTCTAGCTCTACAACAATATGCTTTTCTGGTAGCTCCATGGGAATTGTTTCTCTTGATATGGACTCACCTGATATTGTCCTTGAGGTTTTCCCCATCGAAAAACGGCAACAAACTGATGGAATAGCGGATGCGCTGCGATTGACCAGAGCGACTGATATAATCATGGTCTTTCGTGAGAGTGGTGATCACCACGGGACCATGGAGAATGGCAACTATAGCTCATATCATTCATCCAACAAAACATCTGCACCGGTTTTGCTTAATGTTTGGCGAAAAAGTTGTGTATTCAAACGCCATCTCTTAAGTGCCAGATTATTGAGACCGATTTTTGCTTTCGACAACTCAAGCAAAGCAACCTAAGCCAATTCAGCAATAATAAACCACTCCTTCATAGCTGCCCTCGTCTAATTCTTACAGGCGTTGCACGCATAGCTTTCAATTGCGCCGCAATCTCCGGTTGTTCCTGATAAAGCCTGAGCTATTTCTGCCAACCGCACCTCATCCCTTTGCAACAGCAACAAGCCATCTTCATTCAAAATCTTATCCCACAGTCAAAATGCCTCTGTCGCCCAAACAAATGCTTTAAAACGCAGCAGAAAATATCCACCTGCTTACTTTCCGCAACATAAACATCCAAACTTACCTTGCTTAAATCACCAATCCCCCATCACAAAGCTTTGTTGATAAGATTGCAAGCTTTTAACATCACCCAATAAAGCAAGGACACCAATATGAAGCAAACCATAATGTGTATCGGCTGCTTTAAATGTTGTACTTATTTCCCAAAGCGCGGTACCGTAGTGAGAGTGGAGCTCTTCATGAAGACCAATGGCACTTACTACCCACTCTAATGCATCATCAAGTGCTTGCTTTACGTGATCCGCACTCACCTCTGCTTCAAAAATTTCCAATCCCTTGGCTTCAAAATTAAAGTCTAAATCCGGTAAATCTTCAGAGTGAATAGGATCAATAACCTTGCAAGCAGCGGCAAGTATGCCAGCACTACTCAAAAAAGCGCTATCAAATTGCAGGTAATCTCTAGTAATTTCATCGTTATAAAGAATATCAACTTCGTGATTCGCCAATTGATGGCTCGCCATATGATCGTCTTCATTGATTTTCTTAACTGACCAATTCAAGCTTTTTAAAAGTGCTGTTGCACTCTCCACGGTAAGACGATTATCATTGTTATCCATTTCACCCGCCTCCTCACTCTCAGAAACAGATACTGTTTTGGAGATAAGTACCGTTGTTTGCGGATTAAGGGATATAATCTGAGCATTTTTTGGAAAACCTTTTCGATATTCTTGCGCAAAAGCAAGAGCGTTATCAATATCATATTCTGTGATAGTTTCTACAAAACTCAAACAGCTCTTTCTTTGAAAACTCTCTTTATAAAATTCAAGTTTTTTGACATTGCCAATTAAAATAAGCGCAATAAGATGACATTCTGCAAGGCAAAATTCACTATCTGTTGGCAAAGCGGCATAATCACAGATAATTTGATTAACATTTTATTTGATCTGCACATTCAAGGATATCCGCACAAATCTGTTGCAATTTGCCTTCTTCAACTTCAACACTAGAAACTGTATAAACTTCTTTTGCCTCTTTGAGAGCTATATATTGAAGTAATAAAAAAAATATCTCGATGAGCAATAGAAAAGCCAAGTGTTGAAAGTGAATCTTTTAAGGCAACAGTGGAGGTTTCTTCTTCTATCCCAAGCTTATAAACTATGTTGATGAGACGGTCTTTGCTGCTAAAATAAGCATTGCGATTGTAATTTTTGTCGCAATAAACTGTCCAGCCCATCATTTTTAATTTTGCAGAAACGGTATTAAGAAAAGCCACAAATTGTACATCAATATCTGTATCTTCTTCAAAGTTGGAAGATATTCTTCAGCAAATTGAATAGCACGATTTTTTACCACGAGTATATTCAGAGCCAAGACAATAGATAGAAGTCGTGAGACTGGCAGAAACTCAAAATCTACCGCTATCTTGTTCATAATCTATTGATACCCTAGTGAATACGTACTATATAATCAGAAGTGATAATAAGCAATATATCTCCTACTTCATCTCGATGGGGGTTTCCAGCTAAGTTTTTTAAAATTTCTGTTGCATCTTTGGTTTGTATCGTCATTTTTCCAGAATATTCCATAATTCATTTACAGAAAAATTCATAAAATTGCTTAGCCTAATATTCGGAATCTTCAGATATAAATTTGAGATAGAGGATGCATTCTCCATCCCGAAACTGCGTATAGCCAAAGAAAAGGTTTCACCAAAATCAGTTCTATCGGCCAATTTTATTGGCAATATACACCCTTGGTAATATTTTCACTAATCCCTATCCGGACTTATAAGCAATCCATGACAAAGATCATCGCTCTCCACTAATGGGTTGCACTCTCTTTAGGATTTGATGAAACTTTTATGGTTCTATAGATAATAAAACATCAATGGCTTTTGATATTTGCTCTCTTTCTTTCTGAGGTAATTTCAAGTCTTTATACAATCGGACTTGCTTATCGGGTATATCCCACTCCTGCTTATTCTGCTTTTTTGTTATGAAACCAATATACTTATGGATCAAACATTCCAACAGAGTATGAGATATCTTTAAACCAGTTGATTTTTCTAGAAGCAGTGATTAGTTTTTTCGCTTATATATTATTTTAGAGTTTGCACAACACATAAGGAAATTAATCAGCTCTTGACTTTTTTTAGAACATCCGTAGTGTTGGCAAAAAATCTAATCACATAAGAAATAGATTTTGATAGCAAGATAATATCGTTTTCAGTACAAATAGGATTCTTAAATTATGGCTAAGGCAGCAACCATTAAGATCAAGCTTTTATCAACTGCAGATACTGGTTTTTTCTATGTCACAAAGAAAAACAGCCGTACAATGACTGACAAAATGAGTAAACGTAAATATGATCCAGTTGTAAAAAAACACGTCGAATTTAAAGAAACAAAAATTAAATAATGGATTGCACCACTTAACTGGTGTGTTCTGCAACTGAAGGTCAATATAGTTTTATTCCTCTTCAAGATCATCCTTTTGAAGAGTGTTTTTGTTTTTTTAAGTTAAAGAAATATTATATCCGTCATTTACACGTTTTATATGGACTTGGATAGGTTGACTTAATTTTCTAGTTGCTTACTTTTATTATAGCCGTATATCGTATCACGATATTGTATTTGATTTACTTATGTAATCGAAATACAAGGATTATATATTACAAGATTTTCTTATTATTATGAGATACTATCGAGGAAATGGAAAATTTTATAAAAATTATGAGTGTTTATCATTCAATCAAATATGTGATAATGGCAGTCTCTTTATTTCATGAAAAAAAGTTACCATTTTAATTCAAGAAATTTTAATTTAAGATTTATTGGTTTTAGCTTTCTTGTCGCTGCTATTTTTTCCATCTTTATAATGATCTATTTTAAGCATACTCAAACGCTCTCTCAAAAAGAACATTCTTCTTCTAAAGCATTTGTCGAAGGTCTTGCCTCTGTTATTGATGGCGATTCAATCATGATTTCTTCTGTTACAATCCGGCTTGCAGGAATTGATGCTCCTGAACTCCACCAATTTTGTGGTAAAAAAGATGCACGCTATCCTTGTGGACTCGAGGCAAAAAAATACCTAGAACAACTCACAGCAAATCAACCTGTTAGATGTCACTGGCATAAAAAAGATAAATATCGCCGTATCCTTGCAACATGTAAAACAAAAGAAATCAGCAACATCAACGCAACACTTGTACGAAATGGTTGGGCAGTAAGTTACTATGACTATCCTGAAGAAGAGCAAAAAGCCAAAAAGACAAAAAAAGGGATATGGCAATCAAATTTCCAACGACCAAAAGAATGGCGAAAAGCACATCCTCGACCAGAATAAAAAAAATATTCTTTAACCCTCTGTCTGCAAATGAAAAAACCACACTATAACTCAATTATTGAACTTGAAAAGGAAATTTATTCCTGTCGCGCTTGTATCCAACATCCCCATTATCTTCCTCCTCTTCCTCATGAACCAAAACCGGTTGTTTATTTATCTGATAGAGCTTCGATTGCAATCGCAGGGCAAGCACCAGGGTTGCGTGTCCATGAAACTTCTATCCCTTTTAATGATCGTTCTGGTGGAAGATTGCGCAATTGGCTCAACGTAACAAAGGAGGAATTTTATAATAGATCCCATTTTGCTATTGTCCCTATGGGCTTTTGTTTTCCAGGCTATGACCAAAATAAATCTGATTTGCCTCCAAGACGTGAATGTCGTGAAATATGGCATGAAAAAATCTTTCGCGCTATGCCACAAATAAAGCTTGTCATTGCTATTGGAAGTTATGCACAAAAGTGGCATATTACTAAGTTAAGACATAAAACCGTTTCAGCAACCGTGAGTGATTGGAAAAATATTCTTTCCATCCGTCAACCTCGAGGCTATCATGTCATGCCTTTACCTCACCCATCATGGCGAAACACTTATTGGTTACAGAAAAACTCATGGTTTAACGAGGAGCTTATTGTGTATCTACAGAGCTTAATACGTGAATTTTTATAAACTGAATCGAGAAAAATATGGATCGTCTTGATCGAAAAATTTTATATCTTTTACAAGAAAATGCAACACTTTCTGTTGCAGATATCGCTAAAAGAGTTGGACTTTCAACTACTCCTTGCTGGCGTAGAATCCAAAAACTTGAAGAAGATGGTGTTATTCAACGTCGTGTTGCTGTTCTTTCTCCAGAGAAAGTAAACGCACACGTTACTGTTTTTGTTTCTATTCGTACAAATACGCACAGTCATGAATGGTTTAAGCGTTTTTCAAAAATTGTCCGAGAATTCCGTGAAGTCATCGAGTTTTATCGAATGAGTGGAGATATTGACTATTTATTACGTGTGGTTGTTCCAAATATCGAAGCTTATGATCTTTTTTATAAAAAATTAACTACTAAAATTGATATTCGTGATGTTTCATCTTCTTTTGCAATGGAGCAAATTAAATATACAACAGAACTTCCACTCAGTTATATAAAATTACAAGAGAAAACGAGCGAATAAAATTCTTAAAAATTCTTTTAATACACTATCTTTCCTTATTTAACAGCCACCATTTGTGTATGCATCAAAATAGCAGCCTTAACAATACCCGCTGCCACAGCCGCCCCAGTCCCTTCACCAAGACCTATCTCTAGATCTAAAAGCGGTTCTTTGCCAATTTTTTCTAAAAGTTTACGATGTGCTGATTCAGAAGAAACATGCCCAATCAGAGTATGATCAAGAGCATTAGGATGCATTTTATAAAGTAACGCTGCTGCTGCTGTTACTACAAAACCATCTAAAACAACCGGTATTTTTTCCATTCTTGCTGCTAAAATAGCACCAACTATGGCAGCAATTTCACGGCCTCCTAAACGACGCATTATTTCAAAAGGATCATTAAAATAATCCTTATGTAAAGAAATTGCTGCTTTAACTGCTGCTATTTTACGCTGATAGAATTCTCCTTCAGGTTTTATTCCACTTTCTGACCATTCCTCAACTTCTCCACCAAATAACGCTAAACATAAAGCTAAAGCTATTGTTGTGTTTCCAATGCCCATTTCACCTATACACAGGAGATCTGTTCCACCAGCAATGGATTCCATTCCAAATGCCATTGTAGCTGCTGCACTACGCTCATCCATTGCGGCATCCTTGGTAATATTCATTGTGGGATATTCTAACGCTAAATCAAAAATCTTTAATCCGAGATTATAAGCTATACAAATTTGATTAATAGCCCCCCCACCAGTTGAAAAATTTTGTACCATCTTTTGGGTCATAGATTGTGGAAATGGTGTTACATTTTCTTCTGTAACACCATGATTTCCAGAAAAAATAGCAACTAAAGGGCGCTTTATGACAGGCTTTTCTGTTGCTCTCCATCCTGCATACCAAATCGCAATATCTCCTAATTTTCCTAGTGATCCTTGATTTTTTGTTAATTCTGTTTGCCGTTTTTTTGCCAAAGTTACAGAAAATGCATCAGCAATAGGTAAATTTGTGAGTAAAGCACGAAAATCATTAAATGGACTAACGGTCATGAAGATACCTTTTCAAATCTAAAATGTTTAATGAGAATCTGGTCATATATACAGGATATGAATAATTTATTGGTTTTTTAAAAATCGCTTTTTAAGAACATTGAAATCTTGTTAGTAAAATTATTTTTTGCATGACATCTTCCAATAAAATGACTTTTTTAATAATTAATAACTAGAATTATCAATAACTTATTGTATTTTTTTAAATTATATTATTCATTTATTTCCACATTGTGTAAGCTTCATCAGTATACTGTTTGATATGCAATACTAACATCCTCTTCGTAATAAAGATTGAGAGCTTTATGAAGTTTACCAATCTGAACTGCTTAAAATTTGTAAAAAAATAAAACTGTAGGAAATCTAAACTTTAAGAGAAACCAATCTGTAAACTGTTGTTAAATGAGGGCAGAAAACGCCTCTTTCAAAATATGCACACCTGCATCGATTTTTGTTGCATCACTAGATAATATTTGCCGCCATCGGCGTGCTCCATCCCGCCCATGAAATAAACCAATCATATGACGAGTTACATGGGAAAGCCGCCCTCCTAATGCAATATGTCGAGCTGCATAATCACATATAGCTTCAATAAGATCACTATCACTCATTTCACTCTGCAGCTCACCATATATTTCAAAATCAATATGTTTTAACAAAGCTGGATCATGATAAATTTGTCGACCAACCATGGCAGCATCACACAAAGTCAAATGTTTTTTGATCTCATCAATAGATTTAATTCCACCATTTATCCCAATAAATTTATAAGGATATTTATGTTTTAATTTATAAACTCTCTCATACTTAAGTGGAGGAATATTGCGATTTTCTTTTGGACTTAATCCTTGTAACCAAGCTTTTCGTGCATGGACCCAAAGGGCATCACACCCAGCATTCCAAACCTGATCGGCCAAAAGATCTAAAGCTAACTCTTCATCCTGCTCATCCACACTAATACGACATTTGACTGTTACAGGTATCGTAACGACTTGTTTCATCGCTTCTACAGCACTTGCTACAATATTAGGATGTAACATCAAACAAGCACCGAATACACCTGCTTGAACCCGATTTGAAGGGCAACCAACATTGAGATTTATTTCATCATAACCAAATTCTTCAGCAATTCGAGCAGCCTCTGCCAATTTCTTCGGATTTGCCCCTCCTAGCTGCAAAGCAATCGGATGTTCTTTATCATTCAAAGTCAATAGTTGTTCACGAACACCATGAATTATAGCATCAGCTACAATCATTTCGGTGTAAAGAAGAGCCTTTTTTGTTAAAAGGCGATAAAAGAATCTACAGTGTTGATCTGTCCAGCCCAACATTGGTGCTACCGCAAATCTCACTGATGATGGAGAACTATAAGATATCATAAGAGCTTAGTCTCTCATCTCTATTAAGTGTTTTCCATTCATACTAGATCTCCGCTCTTTTTCACTTCACCTAAAATGTTATTTTCTTTATCATTACTTAGAGAGAACAATACACTCTCTATCCAATTCTCTTCCTCAAATAACCTAAATTTTCCAAAAATCAAAAAAAGACAACAGAACGTTACGAATAGAAAAAAACTTCCAAATATCATAGCCATGCAACCGATATTATAAGAGATAAAATTGTAGCTAAAAACTGATTTGAATAGTATTTCCTGTCACTCAAATAGTCCTTGAAGAACATAACAGCATTATAAAGTACAGTATCGAAGATATTTTGAGTTTAACAAAATAATAAACGAAAGCTTCTTACATACATCATTATAGCTTATTTCCCTTCAACTTTTTTCAGTTTATTGTGCAAATAGATTTTACAATAAGGTGCTTGCGTAAAGCTGAATTAATATACATCTTGTTCGCTCTCTTTTTGGCTTTGCATATAAGCGGAAAGAGCATCAATCTCTTTCTTCTTAAATAAAAGTCCAAGCTTTGAACGACGCCATAAGACATCTTCACATGTTTTAGCCCACTCTTTTTCCATTAACCATTTGACTTCTACTTCATAAAGCCCATGACCAAAATTTTTTCCTGTATCTGCCTTCCCATTTGCAAATATCATCAGAGCCTCCGAACCATAAGAGCGTGCAAGTCTGCGATATGTAAAATCATCTAAATCTGGAATCAAAAGAGCGATCTTATTTTCAAGTGTATTTAGCTTATTATATGGAAAATTACCTCCGGGAAGTGTCGAATTTTCTGTCCATGGAGCTCCTTTTATCCCAAGCGCTTTTTCAACAAATTTCATAGCATCTTCAGCCAGCTTACGATAGGTCGTAATCTTACCACCATAAAGATTAAGAAGTCGTGGCATATCGTCTGTACCCATTTCTTTTAAAACGTAATCACGTGTAATTTCTTGTGCTTTTGAAGCTCCATCATCATAGAGTGGACGAAGTCCCGAATAAGTCCAGACAATATTTTCACGCAATACTGGTTGTATAAAATATTCACTCGCTGCTGTACAAATATAATCAATCTCTGCATCCGTAATATGAACATTAGCAGGATCACCCTGATAGTCACAATCCGTCGTTCCAAGCAGTGTAAATTTTTCCTGATATGGAATAGAAAATATAATACGTCCGTCACCGTTCTGAAAAATATATGCACGGTCATGGGTATAAAGCCTAGGTACCAGAATATGAGATCCTCTGACAAGCCGGACAGGCGGTTTCTCCTTACAGCCTAATACGTTTTCTAGAATATGTTTAATCCAAGGGCCTGTCATATTCGCAACATAAGAAGCAGTAACGCAATATTCCTTGTTGTTTAACTTATTTTGAAGAATTATAAGCCATTTTTTTTCTTCTCTCTTTAAAGAGAGAATTTCTGTGCGCACTTTTATATCAGCGCCCTGCTTTTTTGCATCACGAGCATTAGCAACTACCAAACGCGCATCATCTACTCTTGCATCAGAATATTCAAAACCTTTTTGGTACTCTTCCTTAAGTGTAGAACAAAAATCTTTTGAAAAATTAACCTTTTTACTGCGCCACAGTTTTTGGTTCCAGTTTCCTAAATAATCATAAATGAAAAGCCCCATACGCAACATCCAAGCAGAACGTAACTCTTTATGATAAGGCAGAATAAAACGTAAAGGACGCACAATATGTGGAGCCATCCGCAAAATAATCTCGCGCTCTTTTAGCGCTTCACGCACAAGTTTAAACTCATAGTGTTCGAGATAGCGAAGACCACCATGAATAAGCTTTGTCGATGCACTTGAGGTCCCGGATGCAAGATCATTCATCTCCGCCAATCCTACTTTAAATCCGCGTCCAGCTGCATCCCTAGCTAATCCACATCCATTTATGCCTCCACCAATGATAAACAGGTCGTAATGCGTCGTGGTTTTTATCATTTTATTTTCTATCATTTATCTAATTTTACTCTACTATACTCAATGAGATAACCGCTGAGAGATAATGCCAATGTTCTTAATCAAATTGTTATATTCTAATAAATACGCATAAAATATTTTTGATATTACATAATAAAGACAACATCTGATAAAAAAACGGAAAATTCAATTACTGTAAAAAACAGTATTATCGTAAAATATGCTTTACATGAAAGCTCCTTAGAAAAAAAATTGATATTTTCTTTACAACCTATTAGATTTACATTGTAGTTAAATACCTTATTGCACATAGACAATAGCTTTCATATAAATTTACTCAACATTACAAGAGGAATATGAAACCATAAATGATGACCTATCAGCCCCAACACTCAAAAACAACGCTCATTTCAAAATTTTTCATAACAGCTTTTTTAAGTATTTTGACTTTTTCTTTTTTTTCATTAAACGCGATTGCACACGAGAAAACAGAAAATCATTTCAGTTCAGAAAAACTTAAGACACAGCTTTTAGAAGATCCTGCTTTCTTATCTAAGCTTAAAAAAAAGCTTATACCATTTATCAATGATCACGATATTCAAAATATTGTAAGAGATTATTTACTCACTCATCCAGAGATTATGATCGAAATGCAGCTTATCCTCCAAGAAAAGCTGGAAAAGAACAGCGAACAAAGGGCTCAAAAACAAGCTTCCATTATCAATTTGTTTAAAAAGGAAATTTATCAGTCTCCTCATGATGCTGTTTTGGGAAATCCAAATGGTAAGAAAGTGCTTGTCGATTTTTTTGATTACAACTGTGGATATTGCAAAATGTCCTATTCATACATAGAAAACTTAATAAAAGAGAATCCAGATCTACGGGTTATTGTCAAAGATCTACCAATTTTGGGAGCTGATTCCATAGCAGCACATACTGTTGCCTACGCTTTTCGAAAAGAATTTCCAGAAAAATATCCTCAGTTTCATAGAGCGCTTTTAACTAATAAAAGTCGTGCGAATGAGTCTAAAGCTATAAAAATAGCAGTTTCATTAGGGGCAAATGAAAAAAAACTGCGCAGTGCAATAAGGGATTTTAATCTTCAAAATTCCTTTAAAGAAAATATTCAAATTGCCTCTGCTCTCAATATTACAGGAACACCTTCTTATATTATTGGTGATAAAATACTCATTGGGGCCGTGAGCCAAGATGTTTTAAAAGAATCCATCAAAAATATGCATTAAATATCTTTTCTTCATCTCGTCAACTTTATGAAGAATACCATACATGAAATAATTTTATGCTTTCTCTTTTTGGGTAACAGGCTTATAAATGTGACTTCATAAAGCAAATAGCTTTTAACAGAATCCTCAAAAAAGGTCATCCGTAGTCTAGAGATATTCGATCATAACAATTAAATAGTGACGATCTTCATTGATCAAGGAGTGAAAAATAAAATGGCAACAAAAAAAATGGATGCGGGAAAATATACCGCAATTGATACGAACATTATCCGAGACCTTGCTGAAATTTTAAATGATACAAATTTAACAAATATTGAACTTGAACAAGGTGAACTTCGTATTCGCGTATCACGTCAAAACACTCCAGTCACTTCCGAACAAACAATTTATGCCCCTATTTCGCCCTCTCCTGTTACCGTAAATTCTCCTCCTATCTCAACAATTGAAGCTCCTCTACAAGAAGATAAATCAAAAAATACAATAACATCTCCAATGGTTGGGACAGCCTATCTTGCACCTTCACCAGGTGCACAGCCTTTTGTAGAAGTAGGACAAAATGTTTCTGAAGGACAGACTTTACTTATCATTGAAGCGATGAAAACAATGAATCAAATTCCATCACCACGTTCAGGAACGGTAACTGCTATTTTGGTTCAGGATGCCCAACCCGTTGAATTTGGTGAAGCACTTATTGTTGTTGAGTAAAGCGAGGGGCAACTATGATTCGAAAAATTCTTATTGCTAATCGAGGAGAAATTGCTCTTCGCGTACTACGAGCCTGCAAAGAACTTGGAATAAAGACTGTAGCCGTTCACTCCACTGCTGATGCTGATGCGATGCATGTTCGTCTTGCTGACGAGAGTGTCTGTATTGGCCCTCCCCCAGCACGCGATTCTTATTTAAGTATTCAGCAAATTATTGCTGCATGCGAAATTACAGGAGCTGATGCTGTTCATCCAGGCTATGGCTTTCTTTCTGAAAATGCAAAATTTGCAGATGTTTTAGAGGCCCATGACATCACATTTATTGGCCCAACAGCTGCACATATTCGAATCATGGGCGATAAAATTGAAGCAAAAAAAACCGCTAAAAAACTTGGAATTCCTGTAGTCCCTGGTTCAGACGGAGCTGTTACTGAAGAATCTGAAGCTCTGCGTACCGCTCGTGAAATTGGTTATCCAATTATTATTAAGGCTTCTGCCGGTGGTGGGGGACGCGGTATGAAAGTGGTCCATTCTGAAAAAGAATTTGCTATAGCTCTTAAAACAACTCGTTCAGAAGCAGCAGCAGCTTTTGGAGATGACGCAGTTTATATCGAAAAATATCTAGAAAAGCCCCGTCATATTGAAATTCAAATAATTGGTGATGGAGTGGGGAATGCTGTTCATTTAGGAGAACGTGATTGTTCACTTCAACGGCGTCATCAAAAAATATGGGAAGAAGCTACATCACCTGCGCTTAATGAAACTGAACGGAAAAAAATTGGTGGTATTGTCGCCAATGCCTGTGCACAACTTGGATACCGCGGAGCAGGTACTATTGAGTTTCTTTATGAAAATGGAGAATTCTATTTTATTGAGATGAATACACGTTTACAAGTCGAACATCCTGTAACTGAAGCAATTACAGGCATAGATTTAGTTCACGAACAAATTCGCATTGCATCAGGCTGCAAACTTTCAGTTGCACAAGATGACATTTGCTTCTCTGGTCATGCTATTGAATGTCGTATTAATGCGGAAGACCCTATTAACTTTACGCCATCTCCAGGAACTATTACACATTTTCATACACCAGGAGGTTTAGGAATTCGCGTTGATTCAGGTGCTTATTCAGGTTATCGTATTCCTCCTTATTATGACAGCATGATTGGAAAGTTGATTGTTCATGGACGTACACGTTTAGAATGTATGATGCGGTTACGGCATGCTTTGGATGAATTTGTGGTCGATGGAATCAAAACCACGTTACCTCTCTTTCGCGATCTCATTAACAATAAAGATGTTGCAGATGGAAATTATAATATTCATTGGCTAGAAAAATATCTTTCTAGCCAATCGAATTCTGCAGATTCGTGAACTGGTAGCAAAAAGCATTTTTTCTCATCGCTTTTATAAAGTATCAATGTGGAAATAATTTTTGACATTGTGATAAAGGATGATGAGAAAATAAAGAGTCTCATTATTTTATAATTTGACGTATAATTTTTAAAAATATGCACAAAAACTGATAATTTTCTATTTTCCTTTTTGTGAGTTTGTGCTACCTCGTATGTGATTATGCCCTTATAGCTCAGTTGGTAGAGCACCTGATTTGTAATCAGGGGGTCGGGAGTTCGAGTCTCTCTGGGGGCACCATTCTCTTTTTTATACCAAATAACTTATTGATTTCACATATGTTTTTTTAAGGTGAGGGATGCGTGGATAAAAGTGAGGGAATAGGATTTCA
>NZ_JANHOI010000012.1 GCF_026930205.1 Bartonella sp. 220B
TAAAACTGATAGCGTAATCCAGCGGAAACATTTATTCCAGACAGACCAGCTTTTTGAAGTTTCTGTTGATAATTAACAGCGGCATGAATGGGGAGTCTATCGGTTTTTTGATCGGCTATTGCAACACCATCACTCCATTCGGCGTTGAAGTAAATTTCTGCGTCTTCTGTAGCATTATAGACTGCGGTATTTTCTGGTTTACCAGAACCTATATGCAATGTGTGATAATGCTCTTCTGTTGGTCCTTGAAAAACAATCTTACTGTTGTTGAGATTAAGAACAGAAAGATCAGAATGCGCTCTTTGAACGATATCAACGAGATTGCTATCCTTATTCTTTTGTACTGGTTTTTAAGAGCCATGTGGTGGTGTTCAAAGTGGTGGTGTTCAAATCAAAGCGCATATTTCTGCCTTTAGCGATATTCGCTCTACCCTCTAGAGTAGATTGATTTGCGGTTAATGTGAAGGTGCTATTGGAAATCGCCTTAACATTTTTATCATTCCAATAAGTGCTCTTTTTCAAAAATTTTGAATCTTCGAACATTCCATCTGCTAACAACATGTCGGCGTGGATTTCTGTATTTTTAAGATTAGTTCTACCAACTGATAAACCTAGAATATCTTTAATATTCCCGTTCGTAAAAGCGCCAACAAAAATTCCAGTACCATTTTCAACGGAGGGGTTTGTATTGGTTAAATTGATTTCAATAGTTTGATGTATTAATTCACTGGATTTGATCTCAGAGAGACCTAAAAACTGCAAGCCGCTGTTTCCTGCTGTTACAGAAACATTCGTAACATCAATATGTCCATAATATGTCCATCTTTTTCTACAAATAATGCAGATTTTTTTCCTATTTATGGTTTCTCCTGTCATTGTGATGGTAGAATTTAAGCCTTCGACATGGAGCCATAGCTATTGAATGATGCAATTTGTGCATCATCGGTTAAGGTAATGGTGCTGCCCTTTAGAGCATATACGGCTCTCTCTTTCCTTAAGATCCTCTGGAGGCTGTTACTGTGAAAGAATTGTCTGCGACTATGGTGCTTTTTCTTGCGTAACTACATTTTTTAGTTTGCTTTCTTTGTTATGTTATTCTTGTTCGGAAAGAGAACACCAGTGTCGGAAACAGTGATAATGCCTCCTGTTATTTGAAATGTAGCACTATTTTTTGCTTCAAAACCTAAAAAAATGATAAAATCTGTTCCTTTAATCGTTGTACCATCCTGTAACGTAATCGTACTGTGAGTGCCTTCAGCTGTTACAATATAAAGATAAGGATTTGTGTTCTTTTTGAGTTTGTTTTTTATTTCCAACAACGTTTCAATATTCGCCGATAATTTGATACCGTCTTTTAACTGAATCATTTCATAGGTTTTTTCGGATATGTCTGGTTATTTTGCCTGAGGAACGTCAATATGTATTGAACTGGATGTTGAACAAAAGAATAGCTGCTGTCTTTATAAAGCGTTGTTATATATCAGGATTCTCCTTATAAAAGCCCCCAATATTCATTTTCTCGGCGAACTTCATAAGAAGAAATGAAAATGGATAATTATACCTATTAATATTGATGACGTATCATTTTGGTAATTTATTTTTTTTTTGCCTTGTCAGAGATAAAAAATAATCAATATTAAAATATCATGCATATTTATTGCAACTTATGTTATTATTTTAATATAAAATTACAATATACTGTAAAATTTATACATTAATTGAGATCTTTTTCTTTTTTAAGATGATATAATAATAATGTAAAATAACGTTATTTATAAGCAGATTCTTGAATGGGTTTGTACTTGATTCCTAAAAGCGGGGAGTATTCAAGTATATCCTCATTTATTGGTTTTTATGTTAGCATATCAACATCTGTTCGCTTTTTAATAAGAGTTTGGTTTCTGGTAGAATAGTGATCTATTAGGCATAGATATTGCTCCAGCTAAAGATCTCAACCAATAAACTGCTTCAAGTAGAAAGTTTTATTGTCAAATCCGCTTTTGTATTGAAGGGGTATGGCTTTCATTGTTTTGAATTTTTGACATATTTTTGACAAAAAATCTAAAAATTGTTTTGTAGAAGCTTAGTATATATCACGTTTTAGGGTAGTGGGTTTATGCGATATAAGGTTGAATATGTAATAATTACAATGATGGCTTTTGCTCTCTCTGGTTGTTTAAATCTTAGTGCTGAAAAGACAAAAAGAGATGAGAGGCTTCAGAGCGCACTCATGGATTGGGCCATAAAAGAAAAGTCTCTTGCGAAAAATTATACTGCAATCATTATGGCAGATCCACAACCGTGGCGTTTAAACTCTGGTGATGCCAATGGACTATCAAATAGGGAGCCATGGTTAAAGATAAATGAGCAAGTTGCCAATGTTATAAAAGCACAGAAGGCCGCTTTTCATATTGTTAATGGTGATTTGACAGAATTTGGTCAACAAAAAAACTATGACGATTATAAAACTGTTTATAAAAACCTTGGGTCCCCTGTTTATGAGGGGTTAGGTAACCACGATTATGCTAACAATGTTGGTAGATGTACAATTCCTGAAACATTCAATTTTTATAAAGATGCATGTGCTATAAGTGCCGTTTCAAGAATGGTATCGGAAATTAAAAAATACCGTAATCAATTCTCTTATTTTAGTGCAGATGTTACTGAAAGTTTGCTTACTGTTTCGGGTGGGAATATTCACAAAATCAAGGGGAGTTTGAGTTATTCTTGGGATTATGGAGATGTTCACTATGTACAGCTTCACAATTACCCAAGTTATACCGTGCATCTGAAGGGGACATCTATGGAAGTGCAAATCGATAAGTCTTTGGATTGGCTCAAAAAAGATCTTGCTGCTGCTGATGCGAGAGGTAAAGTGACTATCATCAATTTTCATGATGCCCGTGCAGCTTCCATTGATGGAGAATCCTTTTTTATTCGTAAAAAGAATGCTAAAGATTTGTCTGTCTTTAAGTCAATTATCACTTCTCATAATGTCAAAGCAATCTTCGTGGGACACACACATTATCAATCCTATTGTCGTGCAAAAAATGATAAGGTTTTTGGAAATATTCCTGTCTATACAGCTGGTGCGCTCTTTAATGGAGATTATTATCTTATAGATGTAAAGGGACAGAACATTCATGTTAAAGCCTATAATGGAGAGATAGGAAAACCTCTTTTAATTAAAGATCTCGGACTTATAGGAAAAGATACAGAGTTTTCCGAAAGTTGCAGCCAGTTATAATGAGATTTTTTATTTAAAATATAAGGAAAGAGTGTGCTCTGTCACAAATTTGAAAGGTAAGGGGCATGTCTCAATATTGTTCAGCATTGCACTAAAAGAAATGGACATTTTGTTGTTTAACTCTTTTTGTAGGAAGTACCATCCTTTTCTTTCTTCTCTTATGCCTAAATGGAGATGCTGTAATGCATCTATGGGTTTTTTGTTATCTTGATTAGGATGGTGCGTTTATACTTAAATAACTCGTAGCTCATATATTGAAAATTCTCCATTTGCTTTTTCAATTGTGGGTGTTGATCATGCCAATCACTCTGGTATGCAGCAAAGAGAAAAAGAGCATTCCACCACCACCCACAATCAAAATATCACGGTGTATGTCAATGGTGCTCGTGATCCCGTTGCCACAGGGCGTGCAGTAAGTCACGCACTTCAACGCGCACGTGCCAATGCTCTGCATGGTGGAACAGAATAAGGGAAAGAACAAAATGAGGGGAGGGAGGCAATGAGAGATCCTTTGATGATGTTAGGTCCGCATCAATTTTACGTGGACTGGCTAAATTTCCAATCCTTTGAAGAAGAGTTTTCCGCCTCATGGGTCTCTATGGAGCGTTTTGGTAGATCCTCCAGCTTGCAATTTACCGGCTATGGCAATGATGCAAAAACCATTCATGGGGTTTGGTTTCCAGAAGAATTTGGTGACCGTGCAGCGATAGATGCCATCACCACAACTATTCGAAGAGCCAAACCCGTGCAGATGCTTCGTTGGATGAATGATATGAGCTATAGTGCCCTTCTCCATGGTCCTGTGGTGATCACCACTCTCACGAAAGACCACGACTATATTAGCCGCTCTGGTCAATCGCAGCGCATTCGCTATTCCATCAGTTTATTGCCGTTTTTCGATGGGGGAAAACCCCAAGGTCAATATCAGGTGGGGCAATATCAGATGGGATATACACTATGAAGCTACCAGAAAAGCATGTGGTTGTAGAGCTAGAGGATATGAGTCTTGATCTCATCTGCTTTCAACATGCTATGGCTGTATTAGGGGATCGTGCGCAAGTTGGAGCATTAAAAGGCTATCTTGAAGCCACACTGGAAGCCAATCCAGAGATTGCCAAATATGGTGTGCTTTTGCCGCGGGGTTTAAAGGTTACTTTGCCTGAATTCGCACTTCACAATCCCCAAAGCATGGTGAAGCGGTTATGGGATTAATGCGCACATATCCTTTTATTGTGGTCAAGGTGGAAGACAAACCCGTGCATGAGGTTTTTTACCAGCGTCTTTTAAATGCGACCATCACCGACCATGCCGGCAATGAAGCCGATAGATTTGAAGCAGAATTTGACGATAGGGACAATGATTTAAAGGTTCCGCAAACAGGCAGTGCGCTACAGGTGATCTTTGGCTATGAGAACAGTATCAGTGCTTTTATGGGGCGTTTTGTTGTCGAATCGGTTGTAAGTTGTGGTGGCAGTGATGGTGAGATCTTGCGCCTTTGTGGCAAAAGCGCCTCGATGTGTAAAGAACTCAAAGAACAAACAAGCGAACATTTTGATCATAAAACCGTTGGCGAGATTGTTGAAACCCTCGCCAAACGCCATGGCTATCAAGCAAAGATAAGCCCCCAGTTCACTAAACAAATTTTGCCTTATGTGATTCGTACAGATCAATCGGCTGTTGATTTTTTAACCCGCCTTGCTGAGCGCATGCAGGCGCGTTTTTTAATCAAGGACAATAAGTTTTTATTTTTAAGCGGAAACAATTTACCGGTCCTCGACATCCATAAGCATGACTGCTCCAGTTGGGAATTCATGTTAGAGCCACGCACCCAATATGGCACCATTGAAGCTATATATTTTGATCGCTCACAAGGGCAGCAATGCCATGTCAAACATCAGACAGGTTTTAGCGGTCCCGTGCGTCGTTTGCGTTGTTGCTACACCAGCAGGGAAGAGGCATTAGCTGCTGCCGCCTCAGAATCAGACCGGCTGTGCCGTAGCATAGGCAGTGGTTCTTTGTGTCTTGAAGGGCGCCCCGAAATCATGGCCGATCAACCGCTGCTTCTTCAAGGGTTCCGTAGTGAAATCAGTGGACCATGGAAAGCTGAAATCGTCACCCATCGCTATGAGAAACAAAGCGGATACACCACAGAAATTACCTTAGAGGCACCAGACAAGGGAAAGGAAAGCAACAAAGAAGAATAGAGGCTGGGCTGGTTGCCCAGCCAACGGGACTAGTTTGGTACACACCCGTCCGATGTAACACAACTTAACATCGCAGCCACTTCTTATCACTTGAAGCAATGAGAAGATGGCTACTATAGATGAAAGAGTGTTAAAAAATTATGGATACACTTTACAAGGAAACATTAAAATCTATTGATCCTATAGAACCAGCTGCCGCTTATGTTGGTGGCAAAATCAAGTTGGCAAAAACCATTATCAAAATCATAGAAGGCATTCCTCATCGCACTTATGCCGAACCTTTTGTTGGCATGGGAGGAATATTCTTTAGGCGGAAATTGATACCTTTATATGAAGTCATCAATGATCGTTCAGGTGATGTGGTGAATTTTTTTCGGGTATTGCAACGCCATTATCATCCTTTTATGGATCTATTGGAGTTCCAGATTAGTAGCCGTGAAGCGTTTCAACGTTTTACTTTGCAAGACCCAAAGACGCTTACAGATTTAGAGCGGGCTTTGCGATTTTTATATCTACAGCGGTTGAGTTTTGGTGGTCAGGTGGCAAAGCGTACGTTTGGAGCTGATCCCCACCGTGGTGCACGGTTTAATAGTTTGAAACTTGAAGGCTTATTAAAGCTTGTTTATCGGCGTTTATCAAGCGTGACCATTGAACATTTAGATTGGTCTGATTTTATCAGGAGCTATGACCGGCCAACGACCTTGTTTTACCTTGATCCACCTTACTTTGGCGTTGAGAATTGCTATGGCAAGGATTTGTTTAAGCGAGAGGATTACCAGAAAATGTCCACACTACTTGCCCAATTAAAGGGAAAGTTTGTTCTGTCTCTTAATGATGTGCCAGAGATCCGAAAAACCTTTAGCCAATTTAAACTAAAAGAGGTGAATACATCTTATACATGTGGTTCAAATAATCCGATGCCGGCGAAGGAGCTGATCATCTCAAATTGCGATCTTTAGGAAAAGAAAAAAAGATTCATGAAAGGGGGCTTTAAATGACCTTTTAAAGGTCTTTGAAGACCCTTTGAGAACCCTTTGAAAAAATGAAAATCCTTTGAAAAGGAGGTCATTTTTACAAAATATGATGCGAATTAGACAAAATTTGCTGGTCTCTGCATGCATATCTTACAGATTTTAGCTGTCAAATAATGGGATTGATGGAAAAGATGAAGCATCTCAAATTGCGATTCCTGAGCAGAGCAAAATAAGACTCATAAAAGCAGCTCTAAATGATCCTTCAAAATCCCTTTGAAAAAAATAAATTGGTACAAAACCTACTGTCAAATTATACAAAACCTGCTGGCAAGCTACAACAAGCTACAAAGCTACAACAGTGAAAATTTGGCTGGGGAACCTGGATTCGAACCAAGATTGACGGAGTCAGAGTCCGCTGTTCTACCATTAAACTATTCCCCATCAGGTGAATAGCGCTACTTTTAGCATATTTTAGAGCGTAGGCAAGGGTAAAAAGGATCTTTACGGTTATTGAGAAAAGAGGCGTCTACCGATAATAAAAGGCGATAGGTATATCCTCAATTGTTTCAATCTTAATATTCATATCATAAATATCTTTAAGAATTTCTGGCTGCATAATTTCTTTGGGTGTTCCACAATAAGCTGCTTTCCCATTTTTAAGTGCTACGATCATATCTGAATAAGATGATGCAAAATTAATATCATGCATAACAATAAGAATGGTTTTTTTCAGTTCATCAGCTGTACGGCGCAATTGTTTCATCATGGAAACAGAATGTTTCATATCCAAATTGTTTAAGGGTTCATCTAACAAAAGATAATCGGTATTTTGACAGATAACCATTGCAATAAAAGCGCGTTGGCGTTGTCCACCTGAAAGTTCATCCAAAAAGCGGTCTTTGAGATCTTGTAAGCCGAAATATCGAATGGCGCTGTCAATAAATTGTTTATCTTCATGATTATACCAGCCTTTTGAGTAAGGGTAGCGTCCAAAACTTACTAAATCGTACACGGTTAAACGAAAGGACAGAGGATTATCTTGACGCAGGATTGAAAGTTTTTGCGCCAAAACATCGTGGGGCATTTTATCAATATTAAAGCCGTCAATATGAATTGACCCTTTGTGACGCGGTAAAAGGCGCCTTATCAACATTAAAAGAGTTGATTTTCCAGAACCATTGGGACCAATAAGAGAAATAATCCCCCCTTTGGGGAGATGAAGACATAAATCATCAACAATCAATCTCGCTCCGTAAGACTTGGAAAGATGATTGATTTCAATCATTTTAGTTTTCCCTTCATCAATAACATTAAGAAAACAGTTCCACCACAAAATTCAATAATGAAACTCAACCGTCCTGCCATATGAAAAATTTGTTCTAAAATAAATTGTCCACCAACCAAACAAATGATAGCCAATAATATTGCAATTGGCACAACGATACCATGTTTTGCTTGAGGAGAAATTTCATAGGAAAGGTTGGCAACTAACAGTCCAAAAAAGGTGACAGGGCCTACCAGTGCTGTGGAAATGGAGACAAGAGTAGAAACTAATATCAAAATAGCTGTGGCGCTTTTGTGATAATCAACGCCGAGATTAATTGCGTTTTCGCGTCCCAAAGCAAGAATATCAAGTAGATGACGTGAACGCCAGCCAATCAGACTTACAATGAAGACAATGATTAAGGCAAAGCTTATGAGTGATGTATTAAACTTATTAAAATTTGCAAACATAATATCAGTTAAATTCATCATTTGATCTGGATTTAACTGTAATTGCATGAACATGCGTAGACTGAAAAAAAATCCACCTAAAATAACACCAATCAAAAGGGTTAAATGAAGGCCTTTTAGGCTGTCTGAAAAGAGCCAGCGAAAAAGGCTTATTGAAAAGAGAATAAGAATGAATGCTTCAAAAATGAGTTGTCCTTCTTCATTTAAAAACGGCAAAGAAAGAGAGCCTAAAAAATACATTATGATAGTTTTGATTAAAATATAAAGTTGATCAAATCCCATAATAGAAGGTGTCAGAAGGCGATTGTTAACAACTGTTTGAAACAAAACAGTAGAAACAGTAATTGCATACGCAATAACAACAAGAGAAACAAGTTTTGTAAGACGAAATGTCCATGTATAAATGTTGACATTCCATGTCATATAAAGAATGACTACGCTACACGCTATTACGATAAGCGTTGTGAGGATAAGGGTTGTTGCCTTCTTTTTATCCAAGACGCTTTCTCCAGCGTAAAAGCAGTATAATAAAAATAAAACTCCCAATAATTCCCATCATGGTGCTGATGGGTATTTCAAGAGAAGGATGAATGATTCGTCCCAAAAGATCACAGATCAAAACCAATCCTGCTCCGCTGATTGCTACCCAAGGAGCTGTATAGCGCATATTGTCACCCATGAAATTTGCAACAAGATTGGGAATAATCAGTCCAACAAAAGGAATTCGGCCAACTGTACAGACAACAACTGCGGTAATGGATGCAACAATAAAAAGACCAAAGAACATGACAGTACGATAATTTAGTCCAAGATTGTTGGTTAAATCTTCTCCCAGACCAGCGACTGTAAAGCGGTCTGCGGTGACATAAGCAAGAATGCAAAGAGGAAGAGAAAACCATAAAATTTCATATTTTCCCTCAAGAATCATTGCAAAGCTGCCAAATAAATAGGCTTGAAGAGAAGGAAGAAGCATTTCATGGTCAGCAATCGCATTGGTTAAGGAACCAATCACATATCCCAGCATAATTCCTGTAAGTGGTACAATGAGAGCTGATTTTAAAGGAATTTGGCGCAATAAAAACATAAAAAGGAGTGCTCCAATCATGGCAAAAATTGTAGCGATGATCATTTTCCCAAGCACAGGGATATCGGGCAAGAAAATCATCACAAAAAGAATGCCAAGGGAAGCAGATTCAACAGTTCCAGCAGTCGATGGTTCAACAAAACGATTGCGTGCAAGCAATTGCATAATTGTGCCTGAAAGAGCAAGTGCTGCACCTACCAAAAGGACTGCAATTGTACGGGGAAAGCGGGTTTGCCAGAAAATAAGCCAAGCATGTGAATCATTTGATAATAAATCAGAAGGCGTTACATCTGAATAGCCAACAAAAATACTGAGGATAGACAGTGAGGCGAGAACTGTTATGGCTATCCAATAATTTTTCACGTTCAATCATTTTCCAACAAAAAAGCGAAGACTCCTTAAAGATAGTCTTCGCTCTTAAATTTTATTTTTATGACAAGCAAGTTATTTTTGTGCTTCTTTGCCTTTTGTAAAGGCTTCGTTGATTTGTTGTGCTGCTTCGTTCAGTCCCGTTAGACCGCCACTAGCACGATACCAGCTCCAAGAATCCAGATAAATAATTTGGTTTTGTTTTCCAGCTTTTGTACGTTGAACAAGCTCATTGTCGAGCAATTGTGCTGCAGATTGTCCTTCTCGCCCAATTGCTGCATCTCGGTCAATGACCAACAACCAATCAGGATTGGTTTCAAGGATAAATTCAGGGGAAATGAGTTGCCCATGTTTTTGCACGGTCAGTTTATCTGTTGCAGGGGCAATTCCAAATGCAGAATGGAAAATATCAAAACGTGACTTTGGACCCAAGGCGCTGATTTTTCCACCAGAGGTCATAAGTATAAGCGCTGTACCTTTTCCTTGTGTTTCTTTACGAACTTCTGCTAAATTTTCATTAAGTTTGGCAATTTCTTTTTCTGCCTCCTTTTCTTTGCCAAAAACTTTTCCAAGGATGGACACATTCCGTTTAATATCCTCAAGAGAGTTTTCATTCCCTACTGTGAGGTCAATCGTTGGAGCGATTTTGGATAAATCTTTATATTTGGCTTGAGTCCGAGAGGAAATAATAATCAAATCGGGTTTAAGAGTAGCAATTTTTTCATAGTCCGGTTCAAAAAGGGAGCCAATTTTTTCATATTCTGCACCATCAAACTGCTGCAGATACACAGGTTTTTTTCCTTCAGGAACACCGGCAACGGCTTTGATCCCAAGGTGATTCATATTATCAAGCGTTGCAAGATCAAATACAACAACCTTTTTAGGAGAGATGGGAACAGAGGTTGTGCCTGAAACATGATTGATGGTTATATTGGCATTGGTGCTCGTATTTGCCCATGAAAATGTTGTACAGTTCATTACAACAATTAAGATGGCAACTGCCCATTTTAAATATTTGGTTATCATTATTTCATCCTTTTCTCAAAATTATAAAGAAATCGTCCATTTTGAAAACATAACTTAGGCATTTTTATGTACAAAATGATAAATTTGTTTATTACATTATGTTGTAAAATAGATTAACGTATGTTACAAGATGGACATTTATCTCTTTTTATTATCTAGTGCTTTTACAACATATTTGGAAAGTTTAACATATGATTAATGTATTTAAAAATCGTACGCGTTTGTGCGCTGTAACAACAAGCGTTCTCTTCTTTTTACAAGGTGTGGATGTTTCTATGGGAGACGATAAGGCTACAAGTGTTCCCGCCCCCGCTTCAGCGCAGGTAATATCATCTACGAATGAATGTGTTCTTAGTCCTAGTTCTGATGATGATAGTTCTACATATAGCCCTATTAAGTGCCTTGATCAAACGCTTACAGTGAAAGGAGGTATGATTGTTGTAGGAACCGGAGAAGATGATGCGGATGGGGTTGATGTAGAAGGTAGTAAAGCAAATGTTAAGATTGAAGGTACGTCTATATGGGGTGCACAGGAATCAGAAAGAGAAGGGGAAGAAGAGAAGGTAGATCATGTCAGGAGTGCTGTATATGCACAAGATGATGCATTTGTCGAGTTGGATGATGTGGATATTAGGACGTTAGATTCTGCGGTTGAGACAGATAATGGTGCGGTAGTTATAATGAGGCGGGGGATCATCACCGAGACTGGGCTTGGTGTTCGAGGAGACGGAGAGTCATTTATTTTTTTAGATAAACCGGATATTACTGTAAGTGGACAAGCTATATATGCTAGGGATAGGGCTAGTGTAACAGTGAAATCTGGAAAACTTTCTTTTTCACGTGGGAATATAGGGGTTTCTGCTGATGATGGGGCGTCTATTAAACTTCAAAATGTTGCTATTAAAGTTGAAGGCAAGGAAAACGAAGAAGACGTAGACCAAGCTGGTACTGCTGTTTTTGCGTCACAAGATGGTTTTATCTCTTTTGATAATGGACAGCTTGATGTTTCTGATGTTGTTGCCTTTTCAGTTGGTCAGTCTGATGGTAGTGGTTCTTCTGAAGTTGATAGTGGTAAAGGAGCTATAAAAGATGTTTCCAATGAGCCTGTTGCTGAGATTCTCAAAGCTTATGTTGATCCTGGAAAGGATGATTTCAATAGTTTATATAGCGCTGAAGAGATGAAGGCAGCGAGAAAGATATATAATGGTATTTATGGGGCTCGTGACGCTAAAAAGAAAGCTACAGAAGAGGCTCTCTTGGCTATGCAGAAGATTGTAAATTCTACTAATGCGAGTGATTTGAAAGTTGGAGCTTCTATTCAATCTTCAATTATTAATGTAAGCGGTGCAGAAGGGGTTGGTATAGAGTTTAACAAGGGTGAAGATGATAAACAGAGAAAGGGGCAAGAAGGTAAGGGTAATAGCGGATGGGGACGTACGGTTGTTTTAGAAAAAGCTATTCTTAGTGTCCCAAAAGGTGTGGCCATTTATGGTTATGGTTTGCAAGGTACTGTTTTTCTAAAAGAAAATTCAAAAATTGCAGGCGGTCGATTGTTGGAAGCTAAATCTTCTTCTCATCTTTCGGTTGTTGCACGTGATTCAGTAATTGCAGGTGACGTTTTTTTGGATAATAGTTCTACTGCAAAATTCTTTTTATCTGAGAAATCAGCATGGCATTTAACTACATCAACACGACCGAAATTGGTGGAAGAACGCAACTGTGCAGATGTGTGTATTACATCTCTAAATCTTAAAGATAGTACTCTTAAGTTTATGAACCCGCGAGGTTCGAAAGCTAATAGTGGAAATTACCGAACTCTTTTTATTGGAGAGCATGTTCTTAGCGATAAAAAGAATGGTCAGAATACACAGAGTCAACAGAGTGTGGTTTATAGTGCAGAAGGTAACTCTTGGATTCACTTTAATGTGGGGTTGGGAAGAGATCGTGCCAGTGTTGCTACTAATAATAAAAGGCCGCTATCTGATAGGCTTATAATTCATGGTAATGTTTCTGGAACAACTACGGTGCATATAATTGCGGAAAATGGAGTTTTAAAAAATGCAGAAGGTGTATCAACGGCATCACAAGAAGGTGTTGATAGTATTTCACTTATTCAAGTTTATGGAACGGCGCAAAAAAATTCTTTTCAGTTAAACGGTCAATATATTACGTTAAATGGTTTACCTTATCAATATACTCTTCACGCTTATGGTCCATACATTCCTGCAAAGCAGGTATTTTTTGATAAACAATTATTGCCATATGCAACGCAATTTTGGGATTTCCGTTTAGAAAATAAAGATTCAAAAAATAAACATGGGGGTTTTTTTTCTTCTCCTCCCTATGTGTCCGCAGCTGCGAGTAGTACACCTCCTACACGTGATAAAATTTCCGTAGTTATAAAAAGTATTGAGGATACAGCAGAAGATGAAGAAGATGCTGAGGATATCGTGGAGGTCCTGGATGTTATTTCTGCTGAAGATGCTGAGGAAGAGGGCAAGGAATCTGAGGGACTTGAAAGTACCGATCCTAGAAGTGCTTCTCCTGAAAACGCTTCTTCTGGTTTACCCGTCGCGCGTGTTTTATTAGTTAACTCCGAGCCTTCTCCAGAATTAGCTTCTTTATCTCTTGCAACTCCTTCTCTTCCATCTAGGGGGGATGTGTCTGTAACATCTACTTCACCTTCTTCACTTGCAAGATCTGATACAGGTGATATTCCTATAGTGCCTGCTTCTTCGGTTTTTGTATATCAAGTTGATTCACTTACAAACTCCGAATTAGTAGTGCCTAATGCTTCATCTGCAGTTGTAATGCCTCCTTCTGCTCAGCCTAAGGTACCTTCTATTGGATCAGTTGCGCGTTTGGGCAATGTTGGTACTGAAAATGTTTCTTCTCAGTGTAATGATACAGGTCGAGATGCTGCTGGGAAATCGCGAGTTGCTTATTCTTGCAGTGATGGTAAGTCATATACAATGAAAAATCTTACACTTAAGGCAAGTGATAAGGCTCAGCATCCTATGCATGCAAAAAATCAGAATACAGTTATCAAACTAGAAGGTGCTACTATTAGTGGTGGGCATTCTTCGGATTATACAAATAATGTTGATCTTACTAAATTACAGGCTGTGAGTGCTGTGCTTGCGGAAGAAGGTGCGGAAGTTGTTTTAGAAAAGAAGTCAACAGTTAATTCTTCTCTGATTGGCCTTGAGGCGCAAAAAGGTGGAAAGGTTAAGATGGATGATGGAACGGTTGATGTTGGTTATGTGGGTGCTTTGGCGGGTTCTAGATCTTCTGTTGAATTGAGTAATACAAAAATTAACGTGTCAGGGGATTTGGCTGTAGCTGCTCTGGCTAGTGATGCTGGTGAGATAACCATGAAGTCTGGGGCGATTACTCTAACAAGTGGAGTGGCAGTTAGGTCGGAATCGGGGGGACGTATTAAATTAGACAAGGTTGATATTACGGCAAGAAAAGAAAAGAATAAGCTAGGTTCCGCTGAAAGGTTTGGGAGTGCAGCTTTTCTGTTGAATAATAATGGTTCTGTTGATTTTACGAATGGGAATGTTGTTACTAATGTTAATGCTTTGTGGATTAAGAGGAATGATGACATTGTTGAGACAAGTCCTTCTAGGAGAAAAAGATCCGCGGATGTTCGCTCTTCTATGAATCACGCTAGTATTGAATCTTCTACTGTTAGAGTGGAAGGTGATAAATCCTATGGTATATATTTTGATGGGACGGGATGGAAAGGCGTAGATCAACAGAATCGAAATAAGGATATAGAGAAAACCATTTCAGAATCGTCAATGAAGCGTTCTGAAGAAAAAAGTCCTGTTGAGAAAGTAAGTGTTGTTAAGCGAAATGCTGTACCTTTACAGGAAAAAACACCTATAGGTATAATGGGGACAGTTTCATTGAAAAAGACTGATTTCGAAGTTTCAAAGAGTATAGCTATTTATGGTAATCATTCTGGTGGTCGTATTTCTTTAGAGAATGAAACAACTCTTTCTGGTGACTTGCTGTTGAAAGCTGAGAATAATTCTAACATATTGATTTCGGCTGATCGCTCTATTGTTGTAGGTGGTGCGCGCATTGATAAAGGCTCTTATGCCAAATTAGATTTAACCAATGGGTCAGAGTGGCATCTGAGAAGAAGTGCACAGAAGAATTTAAGTGCTTCAGATCCGGAGTGTGTGGATTCGTGTGTTTCTTCGGTAAGTCTTGTCAATAGCCGTATAGATTTTGCGCCTTCGGAAGCTGAAGAGTTAAAATATCAGACTCTTCGTATTGGTAGAGGAGAAGGCGTTGTTTATGAAGCTCGAGGCAATGCTGAAATTTATCTCAATGCACATTTGAATCCTAGTGATTCGAATGTCAATCAAGTAACTGATCGGCTTTTAATACATGGTAACGTTTCTGGAAAGACTGTAGTGCATGTACGAGGTGTTTCGGGAAATATAACTGAAAAGGATCGCGCTCATAGTGTATCGATTATTCAGGTTTATGGTAATGCGCAGAAAGATTCTTTCCAACTGAGTAGTGATTATGTTACGTTGGGAAATTCACCTTATAAGTATACACTTCGTTCTTATGGTCCAGAAGCAACTTCGGCACAAGAGCATGTACAACAGAAATTTATGAACAATGGTGGGAATTTTTGGAATTTCCGTTTAGAAAATCAATATGTTAAACCGAGTAGGTTTGCATATACTTCTACGATTTCTAAGGTAGGGTTTGCTTCATATGGTGAACGTGTTGTAAGATCTGTTGTTCCACAAGTTCCAACTTATCTGCTTTTACCAAATAGTGTATTCCATGCCGGTTTGATGGATATCAACAATCAAAACAAGCAGTTTGACTTATTGCGTAAGACTTTCAGTGGAAAGATAGAAGCTCGTGAAAATCCTGGCTTGTATTTGCGTGGCTATGGTGGAAGTTACAGTTATGCTTCAGATCTCTCTGCGCTTGAATATGGTTACAAAGGTGATCTTAACTATAATGGCGTAGAGGCTGGTGCTTTGTTGCACACAATCGAAAATGCTGATAGTGCCGTATCCTTTGGGGTTATGGGAACTTATGGAAAGCTTTCTCTACAACCTTTGGATGTTGAACAAAGTCAAAAGAGTGCGTTTGATAAATGGACGGCTACAGCATATGGAAGCATGCAGCATGATGCGGGCTTCTATGTGGATGGTCTTCTCTCTTATGGTGTGTTCAAAGGTGATGTTCTCACCCTTGCACGTGGTAAGACGGCAACATTAAAAGCAAATCCTTTCGGTGTTTCTTTGACTGGTGGTAAAGCATTTGCAACGGGATATGAAGGTTTTGTTGTTGATCCGCAAGTTCAGGTTGTTTATCAACATCTCCACTTTGATAAGACTCGTGATATTGATCACTTTGACATTGAGATGGGTAAACTTGACCAATGGGTGGCACGTGTTGGTGGACGTTTGATCAAGACGCCTACAGGTCCTGAAGGAGTGCGTGCTGTTTCCTTCTATAGTAAGCTTTATCTTGCTCATGGTTTTGGAGAAAAACAATCCGTGCACTTTAAAGATGCTTTCCAGTTAGGAGCTTTTGGTTCTTCCTTAGAAGCAGGATTAGGCTTTAATGCCAAATTGTCTCAAAGGTTTGCACTTCACGGTGATATTGTCTATCAACATCAGCTCAATAAGGCTGGTTTTTCTGGAGCTAGTTTTTCCGGAGGAGTCCGCTATCAATTCTAAGATAAGGTACAATACGTACTTTAATAAAGGCAGCACAATGTGCTGCCTTTTTCTTTCTAACAATCTGTTTTGCTTCAGTAAAAAGTTCTTGTTTTTTTACTACAAATTCAAGAAGTTATGTTTTTTGTTTTACATGAGAGTACCTCATGGTTGTATCATTCTTTTCTAGGGGCAAATAAGTTTCTGAAATTTTTTTTGTGATAAAATACGCTATGGCGACAGGCTTTTAAGGAGTCCTTTCATGATGAAGAGTTCACAAGTGTGAATAGTGGCTAATATCCTGTCTGATCTTATTTATCCGCTATGATATTTATGTTTTTTCAATCTTGTTTTGACGTTTTTACGGGTTTGAACAATCCTTTTCATGTGTATCTTTTGTTAGTTTTTTAATTTCACAATGATAGATAGTGAATTAATTAATTACACGTTATAGTTTTATTTTCTCTTTACACGAAATACAGAATGCGTTATACACGTGTAAATTGTGCTTAAAAGAATTATTCTCTTATAGGTAGTTTGTTGTGTTGTGCTTAGGCCTTCCATCACGTTTGTTGAGATAATTCATTGCACGGTTCCGATGAGCGGTAGATGCATTCTTTAGGTTCCACCTTTTTCATATTTTGAGGTGCTTACCGGAATGTTTTTATCAGAGCTTTTGTTTTCAATGAGAGGGGAAGAAAAGTTTCGAGGGAACTATGATTAAAGTTTTTAAAAATCGTGTGTATTTATATACTGTCACAACGGCTCTTCTTTCTTTGCTTCAACATGGGGTAGGCGTTGGGGCAAATGTTGGAGGATATCGTGCCAGCGATGTAGATATCATTGTCACTCCGCTCAATGAGTATATAAATGGGGGTGAAGTTCCAGTCAGGCGTGATGATATCACTGTGCCTCCTAGTAGCTCTCCCCCTAAGATACATGGTATAAGTGTTAGTGTGTTTCCTGAAAGAAAGGATGTTCCAATTAGTGATGGCTATAACAGACTTAGTGGTATTATGCAGCAGAGTCTTAGGGGGGAGAGTGGCGAAAACGGACGTAGAGAATATAATGCTGAGAAACTTACGTTATATGATGGATTATATTATATATGTGACGATTGTGGAAGCCGCCTAATTGATAGTCGGTCGTCTTATAAGATCACACAGAGCAACCTTTCCCAATATCCTTCTAATGCTACTGCTATAACAGTAAAGGGGAAAGATACAATAGTCGTTGGGGAAAATATAACTGTTGGTAGTGAAGTTTCTGGTGAAACCTTTTTAGTGGGTGCGTATGTATTAGAGAACGGTAAGATTGTTTTGGAAGATCCGATTCTTAAAGACACAATTATAGCTCTTCGTGCGAGTAATGGAGTGATTGAGGTAAAAAATGGAAAGATTGAGGAAAGTTATGAGGGTGTTGAGGCAGCAGAGAATTCGTTTGTTCTTTTAGAAGATACAAAAATTAAGACCGATAATGGAATCGCAAGTCTTTTAAGTTATGAGAATTCAGAAGTTTGGATGGAGAGAGGATCAGTTGACTTTATAAACAGTCACGGAGTTTCTTCGACGTTAGGTGGGAAGATACATCTTGATGATGTTACGATCACTGGGAAAGATAGTGAAAACAAGAACCATGCAGTTTTACATACTGATCTAGGTGGTCCTATTAATTTTAAGGGTATTATTAAAGCGGTAAATGTCCATGGCATATTATCAGAAAACACTGTAGCTACTTCTAATTCAATTTTGTCATTTGAAGACTTATCGGATAATGTTGGGGCAACAGAGGTCAATCTTGAATCTTCTGATGTTAAGGTGAGTGGAAACAGAGCCTATGGTATATATTTTAAGGGAGAGAAATCATTGCAAGGGCTTGCTAACGAAGAAGCTTCAGAGGAGGAGAAGACTCCACGCAGATTGGAGGTTGTCAATTTGCAGAGAACGGTGTTTTCAGCTCAGGATCATGCAATTTACAGTACCAACAAAACTTTTGGTGTTGTTAGTTTAACGCAAAGTACCTTGAGTTCAGACAGTCTCCTCTTAAAAGCTGAGGATGGGGCTTCTGTGGCAGTTTTAGCTGTTGCTTCTACTCTTGAGGGGGGGGCGTATGTTGATGAGGATTCTACTGCCAAATTTTATTTAGGCGATAGTTCGACATGGATTTTACAATCAAAGCAAAAGAGAGAGCAGGATGACTCTGCTTTGAAAGATGTTTCGTCTGTTTCACTCGTAAATCTTATAAGTGGTAGTTCCATTAAGTTTACACTATCAAAACCTAATGAGAATTATATTTATCAAACACTTCACATCGGAAAAGGAACAGGTGAGGTTTACAAGGCACAGGAGGGTGCGCATATTTATCTTAATACATATTTGAATTTTGGGGGCGCTCTTGGTAATCAACAGACCGATCGTGTTTTGATACATGGCGACGTTTCTGGAAAAACAACGGTGCATGTGCGTGGTGTTTCAGGAAGTCCAGGAGCGTTCACGGGGAATGGTGGAAATGAACAAGGGATTTCCATTATTCAGGTTTCTGGAACAGCAGAGAAAGATTCTTTTCTGTTGGAAGGTGGTTATGTAACAGCAGACTATTCTCCTTATCAGTATCAGCTTTATGCTTATGGTCCGCAATCTCCTTTAGGGAAAGCGAGTGTGGGGCAAAGATTGGTGAAAGGGAGTGGAGACTTTTGGGATTTTCGTCTCCAAAATAGATATGTTGAGCCTAAACCTGATCCAGCACCGGCCCCAAGTCCAGCGCCTACACCGAGCCCAACGCCTCCTCCAGAACCTGGGCCTAGACCAACACCTTCTCCAGAACCTCGTCCTAAGCCAGAAATTAAGGCTGTTGTTCCACAAGTTCCAACTTATTTGCTTTTGCCCAATGCCTTGTTTCAAGTAGGTTTGATGAATATTAATAGTCAAAACAATCGCTTAGAAGCTTTGCGAATTGCTTCTGGAGGATTATTGAAAAATGATGAACAGCCTGCCTTTTTTGTGCGCGGCTATGGTGGGAGTTATCGTTATGCTTCAAATCTGTCTACGTTTGAATATGGTTATGGTGGTGAGCTTGATTATCATGCAGTAGAGGCGGGTGCTTTGCTGCAAACAATTGAGAATGCACATAGTAATGCATCTTTAGGGGTTATAGGGTCTTATGAAAGATTTTCTCTACAACCTTTAGATGTTGAACAAAGCCAAAAGAGTGCGTTTGATAAATGGTCCGTTATAGCGTATGGTGGTATACAGCATGATGCAGGCTGTTATGTGGATACTCTTCTCTCCTATGGTTTGTTTAAAGGGGATGTTCTTACTCTTGCACGAGGGAAGACAGCAACATTAAAGGGAAAACCTCTCAGTGCTTCTGTGACTGCTGGTAAAATATTTATGATAGGGGATGAAGGCTTTGTTGTTGATCCGCAGGTTCAGGTTGTTTATCAACATCTCCACTTTGATAAGACCCGTGATATTGATGACTTTGATATCGATATGGGAAAACTTGATCAATGGGTAGTGCGTGTTGGTGGGCAGTTAACCAAGACGCTTAGCGCAACCGATGAGGCAGGTGTTGTTTCCTTTTATAGTAAGCTTTACCTTTCGCATGGATTGGCAGATAAGAAATTTGTGCACTTTAAAGATGCTTTCCAGTTAGGAGCTTTTGGTTCTTCCCTAGAAGCGGGACTGGGCTTTAATGCCAAGTTATCTCAAAAATTTGCTCTTCATGGTGATGTGAGTTATCAACATAAACTGACCAAAGCTGGTTTTTCTGGAGCTAGTTTTTCTGGGGGAGTGCGTTATCAGTTCTAGGATAAGTACAATACGTATCTTTATAAAAAAAGCAGCACACTGTGCTGCTTTTTTCTTTTGTTTTATTTTCTGATATTTTTGGTAAGTTTTTTCCAAAATGAGATATTTCTTATATTTTAAATTGTATTTTTAGTTTAATTTTTAAATTTTTCTTGAAGATATGAGGACAAATTTATTCCTAATGGTGCTCAAATTTTCTCTTTTACGGCGATTTACCTTACTTATAGAGAAAATTTGTAAAGGCCATTTTTGCTTCAATTTTTTAACGAATTTCACATCACATCGTTTTTTAGTTGTCTTTTCGTAATTTTTTATAAAAACGACAAGATTTAGTTTGTGACGCCTTGTTGATTTTTTGATTTATTATTTACATAAAACACAAAATATACTATTTTCGAACAAAATATGTGAACAAAATGTATTTATATAGAGGCAATTCGCATAATATACCCTTTTTATAAAGCCATTGAAAAGAAATTACGGTAAAATTATGATTAAACTCTTTAAGAATCATCTGTCTTTATATGCTGCCACAACAGCGGTCCTTTTTTTTGTACCCAATGTAAGTGCTAAGGTACAAAGTAATACCAATGAGACGAAAGCTCGTACTGTTGTTGATACTCAGGTACAAAAAAGCAGTAGTCCATTTACATGTGATGAAAATGCTTCATCTTATCGGTGTAATGATGGTAAGTGGCGTAAAATTTCCAATAAAAATTATAAGAAATCTGATCAAAATGCAGATGAAACTATCGCGGTGGAAGCATCTAAAAAAGGTACTTCTATTCATGGTGAGAATATAACTATTAGCAGTGCTCCAAGTACTGATGGTTCGAGAAAGAACTTTTGGAAGTACAGTGTAGTGGCAAGTGATTCGGGGAATGTTCAGATAAAACAAGGAGCGATTGATTTTACAAATGGTGTTGCAGTTAAAACAGTGAGAGGTGGAACTGTTTTTTTGAGCGACGTTTCTATTACAGGGCAGGGTGATCAGTCGACGGATAGTGAAAATTCAGCTTTTTATATGTTTCATGCTGATGCATATATAGACTTTAGTAAAAGTAAAGTTGATGTGACTAATGCCCATGGTATTTTATCACGGGGGATAGATCATATGATCTATTTGAAGAACTCCTCTATTGCAGTGAGGGGGAGTGATATATTTCATGGTATATACTTTTCGTTTGATCAAGACGCTATACCCGCTGACAGGAGGCGTTTGGGGATGAATGGTGTTGAGTTAACGGGAACTTCTTTTATAGTTCCAAACAGTGTAGCTGTTTATAGCACCAAATGGAATAGTTTCGTTAGAGCCTCAAAAGGATCAATACTTTCTGGTGATGTATTGGTGAAAGCTGATCGTAATTCGCATATATCATTGTCAACTGATGCCTCTACACTTAAAGGAGGAGCTCGAATTGTAGATGGAAATTCTATTATTACAGTGAAATTAACGGATAATTCAACGTGGATTTTATCGCAACCTCAATATGAAAAATTACAGAGTTCGGACTCTGTGGGTGTTTCATCAATTTCATTAATACATCTTAGTGATAGTTCTGTCACTTTTGAACAACCAAAAGGTCATACAGTTAATGATTATCAAACACTTCGCATTGGAAAAGGATTAGGTGTTGTTTATAAAGCGCAAGGTGATGCACATCTGTACCTCAATACATACTTAAATAAGGGAGGAGCTCTTCAAGGTCAAAAGACAGATCGTGTTTTAATCTATGGTGATATTGAGGGGAAAACAACAGTGCATGTGCAAAGCGTTTCCGGAAGCCCAGGAGGAAGCACGGGGAGAGGTGGAAATGACCAGGGGATCTCACTTATTCAAGTTTCTGGAAAGGCAGAAAAAGATTCTTTTCGGCTAAATAATGATTATGTTGCACTGGATGGTTTGCCTTATCAGTATAGGCTTTATGCTTATGGTCCGGAATCTCCTTTGGGGAAAGCGAATCCTACTCAAAGATTAGTTGAGGGTGAAGGAGAGTTTTGGGACTTTCGCCTCGAGAATAGGTATGTTGGTTTTGTGTCTAAGCCTATTTCGGAAACTCGTCCTTTTCATTATAAGGCTGTTGTTCCACAAGTTCCAACTTATCTACTTTTACCAAATAGCGTATTCCATGCCGGTTTGATGGATATTAGTAATCAAAGCAAGTATTTAGAGGGACTGCGGACGTCTTCCAGTGGAATGGTAGAATCCCATGAAAAGCCTGCTTCATTTTTGCGTGGTTATGGTGGGAGTTACCATTATGCTTCAGATCTGTCTGCGCTTGAATATGGCTATGGTGGTGATCTCACCTATAACGCTGTAGAAGCAGGTGTTTTATTGCACACAATCGAAAATGCTGATAGTGCCGTATCCTTTGGGGTTATGGGAACTTATGGAAAGCTTTCTCTACAACCTTTGGATGTTGAACAAAGTCAAAAGAGTGCGTTTGATAAATGGACGGCTACAGCATATGGAAGCATGCAGCATGATGCGGGCTTCTATGTAGATGGTCTTCTCTCTTATGGTGTGTTCAAAGGTGATGTTCTCACCCTTGCACGTGGTAAGACGGCAACATTAAAAGCAAATCCTTTCAGTGTTTCTTTGACTGGTGGTAAAGCATTTGCAACGGGATATGAAGGTTTTGTTGTTGATCCGCAGGTTCAGGTTGTTTATCAACATCTCCACTTTGATAAGGCGCATGATGTTGACGACTTTGATATTGAGATGGGAAAACTAGGGAAATGGGTAGCACGTGTTGGTGGGCGTTTGACCAAGATGTTTTCTGCATCTGAAAAGGAACGTGACATTTCTATGTACGGAAAACTTTATTTTACCCATGCTTTTGAAGAAAAACAAACTGTGCATTTCAAAGATGCTTTCCAGTTAGGAGCTTTTGGCTCTTCTCTCGAAGCTGGGTTAGGCTTTAATGCCCAATTGTCTCAAAAATTTGCGCTTCACGCTGATCTGAGTTATCAGCATCAGCTTAATAAGGCTGGTTTTTCCGGAATTAGTTTTTCTGGTGGATTGCGCTACCATTTTTAGTTTGATTGTCTTTTGATCATTTCTTTAAAGACCTACAAGCTATGCTTGTAGGTCTTTTTTTGTCGGTTGTTTTGCTAGTAATTTTAAAAATCACTTCTGGATAGGTCTTAAAAATACTAAAGTGCTTTTTTGCTTTTTATGGTGGTTTTTTCTAACGTGCACATTGATAAGCTGTTTTTAAATAAGGGGTTTTGGCAGTTCTTATATCGTTGTCTATATTTTTACATGTTTTTTTGAATTTCACAATTTTAGGTTGTAATATTTTTTATTTTTGCTCTACATAGAATACATAATGTTTTTATTTACTGCACGCAATAATGGCAATGAAGCAGAACACGGTTTTTTCAGAGGAAGGGGAAGAAAGTTTGTAGTAGAAATATGATTAAAAAAATTAAAAATCACCTCTCTTTATGTGGTTTTACGGCGATTATTCTTTTCTTTGTACAGAATGCTGATGCTGCTGATCAATTTTTTGAGAAGAAGCAATTTTCATGTAGTCAAAGCGCTTCATTTTATCGATGTAACGATGCTAAAGAACATGAAATTTCCAACAAAATTTATACACTCACGGGTCAAAGCTTTGAGCCAGCTATAGAGGCTTTGGGGGAGGGGACAGTCATTGAAGCAGACGCTATAATTATTAACGGCATTGCAAATGCAAACAATCATTCAGGAAAAAGATTTTGGACAACAGGTGTAAAAACCTCGATGGAGGGAGGTGTTACTCTATTCAATTCCATCTTAAATAATGTGTCAATAGGTGTAGATGTTGATGAGGGAGGAGCTTTTGAGATGCAAAATGGGGTGATTAATGCAACGCGAATGGGGGGCAGCGTAGTTGGTAAAGATTCTTTTATTTTTTTAAATCATGCAGAAATTAGGACAAGTGCTGGTGCGGTAAGTCTTTTTAGCCAAGACAGTGCAAAAATTGAGATGAAAGCAGGAAAGATTGATTTTACAAACGGTATTGGGGTTCAAACAGCAGGAGGTGGCAAGGTTATTTTAGATGGTGTTTCTATTACTGAAAGGGGAAGGTACATGAGGAATATAGGCAGGCATAGTGAAAATTCTGCTTTTCAGATGCTTCAAGGTGCGGGGTCTATTACTGTTCAAAGAGGAAGAGTTAATGTTACCAATGCTCATGGTCTTTCATTACAGGGAAATGATAATAATACTGCCCATATTGAAAACTCTACTATTATGATAAGAAATAAGTCATTTAATGGTATACGTTTTCTTTGGGAAGTAGCATTTGATGAAGACAAAGAAACAGTTTTATCTGGACGGGGAGCGGTCTATTTGTCTAGGACGTTTTTTATGACTCCCGAAAGTACGGCTATTTATAGTCGACAATTCGAGAGTTTTCTTAAACTCTCACAAGGTTCAACAGTTTTGGGAGATCTATTGTTGAAGGCTGAGGGAAATTCTACTGTAAAGGTTATAGCTGATGCTTCTACGCTTATAGGGGGAACACATGTTGATGAAAATTCTACGGCTACCCTAGAATTAAAAAATAATTCAAAATGGACTTTATCGCAACCAAAATATGAAAAATTGCAAAACTCTGCCTTTTCTGGTTCTCAATTGGGTCATTATTCATCTCTTTCATCCCTAAATCTTGTTGATAGTTCTCTTTTTTTTAAAGAACTAAAAACAGGTGATATTTACAAAACACTTCTCGTTGGAAAAGGGGGAGGCAAGGCTTATCATGTGCAAGGTAATGTGCATCTTTATCTTAATACATATTTGGATAAAGGGGGGGATCTTCAAAAGCAAAAGACAGATCGACTTTTGATTCATGGTGATGTTGAGGGAACAACGATAGTACATGTGCAAGATGCTTTTGGGAGTCGAGGGGATTATACGGGGGAGCGCGGAAATAACAAAGGAATTTCCATTATTCAAGTTTATGGAACAGCAAATAAAGACTCTTTTCAGCTAAATGGTGATTATGTTACGCCGGAAGGTTCACCTTATAAGTATCGTCTCTATGCTTATGGACCCAGTTCTTCTTTAGGGCAAGCGGATTTATCTCAAAGAGTGCTTAAGGGGGAAGGAGAATTTTGGGATTTCCGCCTCGAAAGTGAAGTGATACAATCTCCTTCTTCTGATTACTCGGATTTGTTTTTTATTTCTTATTTTCCTGTGTCGCGTTATAATACTTCTTCTTCTTTTTCAGGGCAGCTTCCTAGTTTTGTTAGAGATGAGGCTGCTTGCGTTGAAATGGGGAAAAGTTCTGAATGCCTAAGCTCTTCTTCTCTTGTTACATCCGTTGGAACCACTGTCGATGAGGCGAGGATTTTAACTCGCCGGTCTGCTTCTCGCCCTATTTCTGCTGAATCTGGTGCTACTTTTCCTACATTCGTGAGATCTGTTGATACTGATGCTTTGATGAAAAATCCTTCTGCTCTTGCGTTTTTTCCTATTACGCTTGAGGAGAAGGCCGGTGTATCTGAGCGAGGTCGTGTTTCCGTTATATCTAAGGCTGTTTTTGCTTCTGAGCTTTCTCCTCGTTTTCAGAAAAAAGTAAGGGCTGTTGTCCCACAAGTTGCAACATATCTCCTTTTGCCAAATAGCTTATTTCATGCTGGTTTGATGGATATGAGTCATCTAAATAAGCAGTTGGAAATACTGCGAACAGTTTCTCTTCCATCGTTGAAAGTCGATAAAAATTCTGCTTTGTTTCTACAGAGTTATGGCAGTAATTATCGTTATGTTTCAGATCTGTCTACGCTTGAATATGGCTTTGGAGGCGAGATTGCGTATAATGCTATAGAAGCTGGAACTTTGCTGAAAAATATCGAAACGACAGACAGTACTATATCTTTTGGGGTTATGGGAACTTATGGAAAAGTTTCTTTGCATCCTCGAGATATTAAGCAAAGCCAAGAAAGCACATTTGATAAATGGACTGTTACAACCTATGGCAGCATGCAGCATGACATAGGTTTTTATATGAATGGACTGTTATCTTATGGTCTCTTTAATGGGAATGTCTTCACTCTTGCACGAGGCAAGACAACAACATTAAAAGGTAAATCACTGAGTGGTTTCTTAACTGCTGGCAAAGCATTTATGATGGAGGGTAAAAGTTTTATTTTTGATCCACAGGTTCAGGTTATTTATCAAAATCTCCAGTTTTATAAGGCACATGATATTGATAACTTTAACATAGAGATGGGTAAACTTGATCAATGGGTGGTACGTGTTGGTGGACGTTTGACTAAAACATTTGCTTTGGCTGAAAAAGCACATTTCGTTTCTTTCTATGGCAAACTTTATTTTGTTCGTGATTTTAGTGATAAACAATTTGTGCATTTTGGAGATGCCTTTCAGTTAGGAGCTTTTGGTTCTTCTTTAGAAGCTGGATTGGGTTTTAATGCACAATTATCGCCCAAATTTACAGTTCATGGAGATGTGAATTATCAGCATAAACTTACCAAGGCTGGTTTTTCTGGGACACATTTCTCTGGTGGATTCAAGTATCATTTTTAATGGTACTCTTTCTTTGACACATTCTCTGTGAAATTCACAGGCACAACATGACTTTATTGTGTTATTTTTTTGATTTTAGCTTTACATATAATTCAAAATGAATTACTTGATCGCTCCGCAATGGAGCAATCGGTAGATATGTCTCTTTCGTTTTTAATGAGGGTGAGAGAAGAAAGTTTATAGTGAATGATGATTAAAATTTTAAAACGCCACGTCTGTTGGTGTGCCCTTACAACATCTGTTTTTTTCTTTGCGCATCATATAGATGTAAAGGCTAAGGTAGCGGATGTTTCTTCGTGTAATACATATGGAACGAGCAAAGGATATGGAAGTATTAATCCGTCTTATACAGATTTTTTCAAGGAAGGTTCTCTTGGGGCTGTGATCGTAAGAAATTGTGAAAAAATAATTCTTAAGACGAAAAAAGAGAACAAATCAAGATCTGGTGAGGTTTTACAATTTAGAAAATCTAAAAAGATTGTATCAGAGGTGGTTGCAGATCCAAAGGCGGTAACCATTTTAGATAAAGTTTCCGTTACTGGGAGTAGTAAAAAGATAGGAACTGGTAGTTTCCCTCATGCCGTTTTGGGTGTGAAACAAGGGGGCTTTCTTCTTGTTAAGAATAGTGATGTGGATGTCGGCAATGCGTATGGTCTCGTGGGTGAGAGTGCACCAGCTGTTTTTTCTAGTGATCCTTTGCGAGATCCGCAAAATACGTCTCAGGTTGTTGTTGAGGATTCAGACATAAAGATTGCGGGATATGGATCTGTTGGTTTGTATTTTTTGGGTGGATACGCAGAGCGCAGATATATAGAAGGAGAGGTGTTTGTTCCGTTAGGGAATTTTTACTTGAAGAAAACCACTTTTAAAGTTCCAGATGGTACAGCGGTTTATATTGATAATGCTCGAAGGTATCCTTATATCAAGATAACAGAAAAATCACGTGTTTTCGCTGACTTGTTAGTAGAGGCTAAGAATCACTCAGTAGTGGGGATTGAAGCTGATGATTCTTTTCTTGTAGGTGGAGCACGTGTTAATCGTGATTCTTATGCCGAATTGGTGTTGTCTAATGGATCGCAATGGACTGTGACACCAAGAAAACATAAAGACTCAGAATCTACAGTTTCATCAATTTCCTTTGTAAAGCTTGTTAACAGCTCCATCGTTTTTAAAAAACCACAAAATGGTAATTACCAGACGCTTCATATTGGAGACACGGATGGTTATAATATATATGATAGTGTTTATTATATTGCGGAAGATGCTTCACGCCTTCAGATAAATGCGCATCTGGATATGAGTTCTTCAAACAAGGGGATAGAAGCAGATAAGCTTTTAATCTATGGTGATGTTAAGGGAAAAACTAAGGTTCATATCGTAGACGCTTCTACAAATTCAAAGAAAAGCAAGAGCCGTAGCCATAGCCAAGATGAGCAAAAAGATATTCAGAGTGTTTCCATCGTTCAGGTTTATGGAAAAGCAGAGGAAGATTCCTTTAAATTAGTAAATGATTATGTAGCCCTAAGAGGGGCACCTTATGTGTATCGTCTTCGTGCTTATGGTCCAAGTTCTTCTCTAGGAACAGCAAAAGATAAGAACAAATTGGTTAAACAAAATCTAGATAATAGTAATGGGAATTTTTGGGATTTCCGCCTTGAAGCTGAATATGTGAATCGCTCTTCTGCTTCGTTGAAAAAACAGGTTTCTCTTCGCCGTACACCTCGTTCCATTGGGTCTAGTGTTGGGCGTAATTCTCTTGTCGCCAATTCTGAGGCTTCTGTTCTTCATTCTGATGGAGATGTTAGAGCCGTTGTGCCACAAGTTCCAACATATCTGCTTTTACCAAATGCTTTGTTTCAGGCTGGTTTGATGGATGTCAATAGTCAGAACGCGCAGATGGGAACACTGCGTACTGCTGGTGGAGGGCTGTTGGAAAAGAGCGAAAATTCTGCTTTTTTTGTGCGGGGTTATGGTGGAAGTCAACGTTATGTTTCAGATCTTTCTGCACTTGAATATGGCTTTGGAGGCAATCTTCATTATAATGCTGTAGAGGCAGGATTTTTACTCACAGCACTTGAGGGTGCACATCGTACCACAACCTTTGGAATTATGGGAACTTATGGGAAAATGTCTCTACAGCCTCGGGATATTGTAGAGAGCAAAAAAACTGCATTTGATAAATGGGCGGTTACAGCGTATGGCAGCAGCATGCAGCATGATACCGGCTTTTATCTGGATGGTCTCCTTTCTTATGGTTTGTTTCAAGGTGATGTTCTGACTCTTGCAAGGGGAAAAACAACAACATTGAAAGGCAATCCTCTGAGTGCTTCATTGATTGGCGGTAAGGCGTTTATGACAGGGGATAAAAGTCTTATTTTTGATCCGCAGGTTCAGGTTATTTATCAAAATCTACAATTTGATAAGGCATCTGATATCGATGGTTTTGATATTGAGATGGGCAAACCTGATCAGTGGGTGGTGCGTGTTGGTGGACGTTTAACTAAGACGCTTGCTGCATCTGAGAAGGGGCATGTTTTTTCTTTCAATGGAAAGCTTCATCTTGTTCATAGTTTTGGAAAGAAACAATTTGTGCATTTTAAAGATGCGTTTCAGTTAGGTGCTTTTGGTTCTTCTTTAGACGCTGGATTGGGTTTTAATGCACAATTATCGCCAAAATTTTCAGTACATGGAAACGTAGCCTATCAGCATCAGCTTAGCAAAGCTGGTTTTTCTGGAATGTATTTCTCTGGAGGTCTTCGCTACCGTTTTTAGTTACACATAAAATAGAAGGTAAGTTTTAATGAGTATAGGGTGTTATATGAAAGTACTAAAAGTAATCCTTTAGCTTTTTATTTCTTACCTTCAAATGTTTAATTTAGCGATATCGGAGTTATTAGTTGTTTTTATTATAAAGGGGGGGGGATTTTATATATTAGGGGGGAGAGGGGTTACAATAGAATGATAGTTAAAAATTATAAGTTTTTATATACTCTCACAACGGCTGTTTTTTCTTTTTTGCCAATAACAATAATGAGTGTTCATGCCAAGTCTGGCGATTCAAGAATTCCCTGTAATGATACAGAGGGCTCTTATATATGTCGTGATGGTAAAAAGCATACAATTAAAGGTAGAGACTATTATTTAAAAAGTGTTCAAGACTATTCCCATAAATATTCTCAAAGTTCTATTCCCATTGCATCTGTATATGTAGAAAAGGAAGGTACAGTTATTAATGCGTCTCAGGTGAGGTTCTTGGATAATATGTCAGGTAAAAAAACTTCATATGATGCATATTCTGCATATGGTGCGTATGTTGCAGAGAATGGAAAGCTTGATCTAACGGATTCAGTTTTTAAGAATATACCCGCTCTTCGTGCTCAAAATGGAGCAATTAAGGTAACAGACGGGAAAATTGGGGGAATTTCTCATGCTATTTATGCATCGGGAAAAAAAGCGGATATTGCTTTAGTTCGTGTAAATGTTGATATTGTATCAGGTGATGTGAATACGAAAGGTATGGCTATTGTTAGTGAATTGGGGGCAATGGTTAGGATGTCTGGCAGTAGTGTTACTTTTAATGAAACTGGCGCGTTTACAACACAGCTTGGAGGAGAATATCTTCTTGATGCAATGGATATTAAGGGAAAAGGAAAAAAATACACTGTTGTAGTTGATGATGAAAGTATCGATAGGTTACCAGAGGCTTTTAACGTATCTCAAGGTGGAAAAGTTCATTTGAGGAATAATTCTATTCAACTTACCGATATGCATGGCTTTTTGATTACAAATTTTTCAGGTTTAGCCAATAAAAGTGGCAAGCTAATTCAGGAATACGATTCATCAGATGAGTTTAAAAAAACAAGTATTAAGATTGATGATGCAAATATTTTGGTTCATGGAAAGGAGGTATATGGTCTATATTTTGATGTGTTAGATGCAAAAGTATGGGCTAATATGTTGGATATAGAAGATGAAAAACGTTTCAAAACAGAAATCATTATGGGAACAGCATCTGTTTCTTTATTAAGGACAACTTTTGCAGTTCCTGATGGTATTGCCATTTATAGTACTGGACCTGATGGCTATGGAGCTAAAGCTACTCTTGAATTATCGGAAGGAACTAAAATCTCTGGTGATTTGTTATTAAAAGCTGAACATGATTCTTTTATAACCGTAAAAGCTAATAACTCTACACTTACAGGAGGTATTCGAACTGAGGATTTCTCTACTGTTAATTTAGAGTTAATGCATAGCTCGACATGGTATCTCACTCAAAGTAAAGATAAGGGTTTAGAGGAAGAGAATTCTACAGATTCAGTTCTCTCATCTGTAAGTATTACAGATAGTACTATTATTTTTAAAGCCATATCCAATAATTATCAGACGCTGCGCATTGGAAAAGAAACGGATATATTAGAAAGAAATATGGATAAGACAGAAGAGAATGAGTTCTATCGCTCACAATCCCCAGTGTATCTGGCAGAAGGTAATTCTCGGATTCATCTTAGGGCATTTTTGAATGATGATGGTTCATTTGATACACAAAAAATTGATCGTGTTTTGATTTATGGTAATGCTTCAGGAAACACTCTCATACAGATGGAAGATCTTCCAAAAAATTCAAAAAAAAAGGTGAGTAATGGGAAAGATCAAAGTGTTTCAATCATTCAAGTTGCTGGATATGCGCATGAAAGTTCTTTTCAACTTATCGGTAATTATGCTACCATAAATAGCTTTCCTTATCAATATCATCTTCGTGGTTATGGTCCAGGATCTTCTTTGGGGGACGCAGATCCCCAAAATAGATTACTTGCAGGTAAAGGAGATTTTTGGGATTTTCGTCTTGAAAGTATCTATATAAGTCCCAAAGATGATTCTTCTGAAACTGAGACTGTTTCTACGGATCTAACGGCCACTTCATCTATGCCTTCTTCTCCAAATGAGCCTTCTTCATCGGGGGAAGTACCTCTTTCTGTTTCGGATGTTCCATCTATGCCTTCTTCGGATGAGCCGTCTATGCCTTCTTCGGATGAGCCGTCTGCGCCGTCTTCTACTCCTGCCGATTCCACATCAGCATCATTTCCTTCTGATGATCCAGTTGAAATTTCATCTATGAAACCTACGTTTGAGGCATCTGTTCCGATTAAACCTTCCCTTCCAGATTCTATCCTTACTCCTGCTTCTTCAGTTGAATCTTCTTCTGTGACACCTGAGCCTGAGTTGCCTATTCCGTCTTCTTCACCTCCACTTCCTTTATCCGAACCCTCTGTACCATTTACCTCTGATGGTTCTACTTCTTCGTCTGTTCCGTTGACTCCAGCTACACCTTCCTCATCTAAGCCATCTTCATCTGAAGATCCGACGTTTGAGGCATCTACACCTTCTCCAGTTGCCCCCTCTGAACCAGTAGATCTTCAACCTACAGATCCTACACCACCTTCCTCTATACCTATTTCACCAACACCTTCTCCTGCGCCTGAATTACCTGTTCCTTCGGCTCCATCTACACCTATTCCTCCAGCGTCATCTTCAGCCGCCCCGTCTGATTCAGTCGCACCTGCTCCTGTGCCTGAGTTACCTGTTCCGTTGTCTCCAGTTGAACTTTCTTCGTCTGAAACGTCTGTGCCATCTTCATCTGAAGATCCGACGTCTGAGGCATCTACACCTTCTCCAGTTGCCCCCTCTGAACCAGTAGATCTTCAATCTGCAGATCCTACACCTCCTTCCTCTATATCTGTTTCACCAACGCCTTCACCCGTTGCACCTGTTCCTGTGAAGCCTGATATTCAGACCAA
>NZ_JANHOI010000013.1 GCF_026930205.1 Bartonella sp. 220B
AAGAGATAGTGTGTGTTTTTTCTTTTTTGTAAATTATAGGTGTGAATGTGAATTAAAAAAGTAGATCTCAATGAATTATTCTCGTTATCACAAGATATTAAGATGCTGCATATTGTAATTGTGCTGGTGGTTTTCAAGAATAAGTGTGTGAAGAAGGTTTATGATACACTGCATGAGAATAATCGGTTCTTGAGGAGTGACACTTGTGTTTGAAGTATGGTGCTTGAGATTCGTGGTATTTTTTTCTCATTGCCTTTAGAGCGCTGTGCGACTCTGTTATCTGCAATGATTGTTTTTTTGTTCCAGTTCTCCGTGTTGCGACAGCTCTTGTATTAAGAGATTTCACAAGAGGTAGTTTTATTCTTTTCTTAAATGGTTTTATTTATACACCCCTCTCATTTATGATGTGCAAGGGAATAAATAGTCTTGTTTTATTCAATGTAAATAGATTTGAAATGAGAGAATGCTTTGATATTAGGAAGACATTCAAGTTGCGAAAAGATAGAATGACCATTCTCAATCAATTTATTGTCTTTCTTAAGCAGTCATATTGATAATACCACATTCACCATTTTGACTGCCGAAAGCAAGGTTGTGCCCGGTTTGATCCCAGTTTAACGTTGAAATGGCGCTTTTCCCACAATCTTTTAGAAGGACTTCTTTTCCACTGTGAAAATGTGCACACAAAATCATTCCATCATTAAAACCTATTGCTACAATGTCTTCACTTGGATGACATGAAACGGCACTGACAAGCACATTTGCGCGTGTGCCTAGTTCCAGTGGTGTTTTACCCATGGGGCCATCTTTCGTATGAAAAGGCCAAACAATGGCTGCTGAGGCGCCTGATGTCGCTAACCATTTTCCTTTTGAACTCCAAGACCAGCTTTTGACTTTGCTTGGGTAGCCACTCATGCGTAAATGTTGCTTATCAGTGAGGCGCCAGCCATGTAAGGCGTTTTCTTGCATGGTAGAAATAACATAGCGATTGTCTGGTGAGAAAGTGACATCAAAATGCGCTCCTTTCCAGATCAGTGTTGTTGGAGGTGTTTGCGTTGATAACCAATGAAGGGTAACCCCATTGTAATGCGCAACGGCGAGTCGTAAACCTTTGGGAGCGAAAGCAAGACCTTCTACACTGCGTTCATGCGTTAGCTCTTGTAACCCTTGACCGACATTTGCCAATGTTAAGCGTGAGGAGGAAAAGGCAAAAACTTTCTGTGGTCCAAAAGTAACTTTGTTTATCCATTTACCTTTCTGTTGTCCCAGCACTTTTGTTTGTCCATCTGCTGTTGTTTGACAGGCTTTTCCGTCTTCTCCACCAGTGATAATCGTTGTATTATCAAGGGCAAAATGGCTTGAAATGATCCCTTGATGAACTTCAACAACTTTCGGGATTGGGGTTAAAAAAGCAATGAAACCTTCTACTGAAACGAAAGCTGGTTTGTTGTCAATAAAACCGCAGGAAAGGCAATAACTTTGAAGATTATAAGGGGTAATATTTGGCATTCTATTCACTTATGCGCAATTTTCAAAACCAGTTTTAAGTTTTTCTGCATCAAGGGAGCGGCCGATAAAAACAAGTCGGCTTTCACGTTTTTCTTCTTCACGCCATGGAAGTTGATGTTGTCCTTCAAGCATCATGTGTATGCCTTGAATAACATAACGATCATTGTCTCCTTGAAAGGCAATAATCCCTTTTAAACGCAAAATATCAGGACCTTGTTGTTGCGTAACCTGTTGAATCCATGGAAAAAACTTTTCTGGTTGAAGAGCACCTGTTTTTAAACTTACAGAAGTCACTGTAATGTCATGAATGGGGGAGGTGTGATGATGTTGATGATCATGATGACAATCGGGACCACAAACATGGTCTGCATGTTGGTTATGGTCTGTATGTTGGTGATCAAGAAAATGGGGATCATTCTCTAAAGTTCGTTGGAGGTCAAAAGAACCAAGATTGAGAAGTTTTTCAAGAGGAATATTGGCACGCTCTGTTGCATAAAGTACGGCGCGAGGATTAATCGCCAAAATGAGCGATTCAGCATGTGCTCGTTCTTGTGTATTCACAAGATCAATCTTATTTAAAAGAATGATATCAGAGAAAGCAATCTGATCTTCAGCTTCACGGCTCTTTTTTAGTTGAGACGGCAAATGTTTTGCATCAACAACTGCTATGACACTATCAAGAGCCGTTTTCTCATGGACAGTATCATCCATGAAAAAAGTTTGTGCAACGGGAATAGGATCAGCAAGTCCTGTCGTTTCTATAATAATTGCATCAAATCGATGTGAGCGTTGCATCAGGCTTTCTAGAATACGAATAAGGTCGCCGCGTACGGTGCAGCAAACACAGCCATTATTCATTTCATAAATTTCTTCGTCTGATTCAACAATAAGGTCGTTATCGATACCAATTTCACCAAATTCATTGACGATAACGGCATAACGCTTGCCATGATTTTCGCTGAGAATACGATTGAGAAGAGTGGTTTTTCCTGAACCAAGATAGCCTGTGAGAACCGTAACGGGAATTTTATGGGGCATATTTTGTTTCTTTTCCATGGTTCATACCTTTTATCATAATGCGTCTAGTTTAAATCGACTGATATCATCGAGTAAATCACGGAGCCCACAAAGAACATGAGAGAAAATTGCTTCACCTGCTTGTGCTGTTGCTTCGCTTGCATTTCCTGCTGCTCCTTGTTTATTAAGATCACGCATTGTCCATCCAAAGGCGTGGGGGCCATAAGCACGTAAATATCGATAATTGGCGATCATATCTGCTTGTTTGTTATGAAAATTTTGTGCCTTTTCCATATGCACTTTTTCTGGTGCTAAATAAAGCATTAAGGAGGTTTCTATAAATCCTCCATGAATATCAAGATGCTGTTGAGAGGGGGCCATTAAGCCTTGCGGTAGACCAAAACGACTCCAGCTTGTTGCTACCGCAAGCATGGAAAAACGTCTTCGTAATTCGGTGATAACAATACTTATTAAAGGGGAATTGCCGCCGTGAGCATTGAGAAGAAGAAAACGCTTGATACCTTGATGATAACAGCTCTCACCGATTTTTATCCAGCGCTCAATAGCGTCAGAAAAGGTGAGAGTTTGTGAACCAACAACATCCATATGTTCAACGGAATAGCCAATTTTTTCAACAGGTAAGAGCATGATAGGGAATTGCTCTTTTGTTTGTGACGTGAGTGCTTTTGCAAAAGCTTCAGCAATAATCCAGTCGGTTTCAAAGGGGAGGTGACTTCCGTGATATTCATGTGCACCCAAGGGCAAAAGAGCGAGGAAAGGTGTGTTGAGTCCCATAATTTATTGCCAAAAAGAGAAGTCAAGAGATGTGAAGTCATCACAAATGGTGAAGTTATTTCTCTTGATTTTAATCCATCTACAGGAAAAACGCAAACAAGAGTGTTTTGTGCGTCAAATAGAGGGAATAAAAAGTGTGCTTTATTAAAAACGGTGGAGATGCCGTTTAAAAAAGATCCCTCTATTTTATATTCTCAATTTTCAAGAGTGAAATATAGTTTTGTAAAATGTTTTAATCTGGCGGTTATTTTTTGGAAAATAAAGGTCTTAGAATGATTCACTCTCCATCCTATGGTTTAGATAAATTCTCTCCTTGTCCATGCAACGTTTAAGTTTAGGGCTCAAGTTTAAGCCGTGCGCAAAAAACTTCTTTTATTATAGAGGGTGCGTTTTACTGCTGAAGAGTAGGGAGAAATATGGGGCTGTTAATGCAAAAAAGAGAGTTGGAACTTAGTTTTTAAACCAATATTTTGAGAAGTTTTGCGTTATATTTTGTACGTAATGTATTAAATTTAGGAACTACTTTTTGATCAATATGACTTTAAAAATGTCTCTATCATTTGAATATTTGTGAGAAAAAAAGTGCATGGATGAGTAGTGCTCTTGAAGAAATTTTACTTCATGTGATGTGGTTAAAAATATGCATTTGTTTACTAAAAGATACACGCATTTGGATGGTTAAGACGCGTATAAATTGGCTCTTTGCAAAGTAACGCTTAAGAGTATAGGTTGATTGGTTCTTTTATAAAGAAAGCATGCTACCGTTTATTTTAGAATAGAAGAGATCTCTCATTTTTTAGTGTTATATTTAATTGAGAGTGAAGTAAAGAGAGCAGTTAGAGAAAGTAAAGAGAAAACAAGTATCGTTTTCTTCTGTTTCGATTTATAACAGTTTTTGTTGCCTTATAACATATAATATTTCTGGATTTATATTTAAATATACTTAATGAATGTTTTTTATCTTTATGCTCAAATAAACATTCTCAAATTTTTTTGATGCTGTAATACAGACAAGAAATATATTTCTTTTGATTCGCTATAGTTCTTTAAAAGATAATACTACTATCTTTGTTAAGAGTTTACCAATATACTTTTTATAGAAATCTCATTTTTATTCACTCTTGCTTAAAAGAGTATGAGTTTATCCAGTTTTTGGGAAGTTTTTCTCATTATTTTTTATATATTTCTTTTATAAATTCTTTCTTATTTTGCAAATTAAAATAATTTTTTATCTCTTTACATGAAATACACAATGTATTATAGTATCCTTAAAATTACTTATGCAATATATCATATTGTGGTATAAGTATTATTGCGAATTTTTGTTTTGACAATTGTAAATATTATTTTACTTTTTCAGTGAAGAAAAAGAGGAGCAAAGAAAGCTATGTTTAAAGTATTTAAAAATCGTACGCGTTTGTATATTTTTACCGCGTTTATTCTTTGTTTACTGCAAACGATAGAAAGTTATGGGAACATCACAAAGAATCATTTTCAAGCACAAGAAGGAGCGCCTGTTGCTGCTATAGCAGCAACAGGTAAAAATACAGCTCTTGAGGCTGTAGAAGTTGTTAAGGCTATAGATATGGCTGTTATCCGTGATGCTGAGGAGCAAGATGGACTCGCGTTTGGAAAGATTGAAAAAGTGTCTTTATTTGCCGCCTTTTGGGGTGGTGTAGGTTTTATATCCGTTTTGTCTTCTTTACTCTCATCGGATCTTATTGGTGTTGTAGCATCTCTTTTAGGGTTATTTCTTTAAATCTCATCGAAATTCCTCTCTTTTTCCGACACGTTTTTTCCATAATTTTTGAAGAAACAATATCTCTGAAGCCGCCTTTATGCGGCTTCAGAGAGGGGATGAGGAGAAAAGGCAGTATTTCTTTATATGTATCACGAGAAGGTATGAAACCATTCAGGAGTGATCTTTCCCTTTAAGGATAGAGTTTGATTTTTTAAAGCTTATCGCTCTTTATAAGTAAAAAGGGCGATAAAAGTTTGTTTATACACCTGTGGAAGAAAAGCCATCAAACAAAAGGTCTTGTTTTGTACGAAGTTGGGCAATCCACTGATCTTTTCGAATGGCCGTGTTATGCAGAGTGATAAGTTCATTTTTTTTGATTTCTGCTGTCACTGTTGCTTTTTCTAAAAGACCACAAGGAATGGCGTGATGCGCGCGTGCTTCTGCACTGCTCATGATCCAAGCACGATAACTATAAAGACCAATGAAGTCTAATTGATCACCAGGATGTAAGTCTTTCTTCGCAACAGCACACACTTCTGCTACTGGAGGGCTAAGCGGTACCATGTCTTTTTTACCATAAAGCATTATGCGAGCGCAGGTTAGGGGGACTTCCATTGCTGTTAAATGATAAGGGCGATGGAAAGTAAAATAAGGTCCTTGACCAATTTTTAAGTCTTCCATACGTTCGCGTAAACGTGGATGTGCTATTTCTGCAATCACGAAAACACCTGGAGCAATTCCTTGACCTATTGAATAGTCCACAACACCATATCTCTCTAAAAGACCTCCGTCTTGTTTGGGAATAAGCACTTTGCTTAAATCTTGGAGTGCTGCTTGTGGACCATGCATTCCTGGGCAATCGGGGAGAAGTCCAGTTGCATTGGCAATGGCTGCCATTTCAACCATTGTTTTGGAACCATCAATAAATTCAACCAACATGCGCACATTCATATTGCGTTGTATTGCTTCTTCTTCATAAGCATCAGGGGTGGCATCAAAGATTAGGGGATTGTTTTTTCCTTTACCAGCCGCAACAATTTTGTGTCCAAGGGCTGAAACAAATTCGATAAGTTCCATGCAAGAAGTAGGTTCATCACCGGCACCAAGTGTATAAATAAGACCTCGTTTTTCTGCTTCATGTTTGAGATAAGCACCAATCGTAACATCTGCTTCAACATTCATTGTGACAAGGTGTTTATTGTTTTCAAGGGCTTTAAGGCCAATTTCTGCACCCACTTCAGGATAGCCCGTTGCATCAACGATAATATCGATTTGTTCATGACGTAAAATAAGATCAATATCATCTGTGGCGGCAATTAAACCTTTTTCAATGGTTTGTGTTAAAGCATTGGCATTTTCAACTTCACATACATGGCCATCTTCACCATAGGCTAACAGAGCGGCATCAAAAATACGTGACGGCGTTCGTGTGGCAACGGCTGCAACTGTTATGCCATCCATCTGTGCAACAGTTGAGAGTAAATCTGTTCCCATTTCACCACAACCGATGAGTCCAATGCGGATGGGTGGGTGGTTTTCTGCGCGCTGCTTCAAATCACGCGCTAAACCTGTGAGACTTACATTACTTGCCATCATTTTTTCTCATTTGAAAATTACCTTACAGAAAGAGTATTTTCTTATTCATAAAGTACATTTACTCTTTAAAAGAGTTCCTCTTTTATTCTTGATGCTCTAATCAATGAGTTTTATAAAAGCAAGAGGTTAGGGGTATTTTTATCAAATAAAACAGGAAGGGCGTTATGCAGCAAAAAATAGCCGTACAAGATGTCGTTAATTTTATTGGAAAAGAAATTGGAATATCTCCATGGCGCCTTGTCACGCAGGATATGATTAATCAATTTGCATGCGCAACAGATGATCATCAATGGATACATGTGGATGAGGAAAGAGCTAAGAAAACCCCTTTTGGTGGTACGATTGCTCATGGTTTTTTAACATTATCACTCTTGTCTGCATTAGCTTATCAGGCACTTCCAGAGTTGGAAGGGGCAACCATGGGGATTAATTACGGTTTTGATAAAGTCCGCTTTATGAGCCCTGTGAAAACAGGTGCACGGGTGCGCGCGCGTTTTGTTTTAAATGATGCTGAAATTCGTCCTTCTGGCCGCGTTGTTTTTTATTATGGAGTGACGGTGGAAGTTGAACAGTTAAAAAAGCCTGCTCTCACGGCTCAGTGGCTTATTGTTGCTATGGTTGGTGAGAAATATACGAATTTCTAAATTCTTGTAATACTTTGTTTCTCTAAATTTTTGCGCTTTTTCCTTAAGAGAGCAGGCGAACATAAGGCTTGTCGTGATAGAGTTCATGGCGAATAAAGTGCTTTTTGCATGCCACAAGCGGGGGTGGTGTGTGGATACAAACTCTTGAAGAAAGGGGGGAATGTGTCTCTTATGAACCACTTCAATCTACAAGCTTTCGCAACATTGAGAGCTGTATTATAATAGTACACTTTCACAAGTATAAAGATGGAGATGCTCGATGGATTTTCCATCATACTCTTTATGGACAGCGTCATGAAATGGCGGTGAGAACAACCAATGATGTTTCTTAAAAAGCACATGACTGTGTAGCACAATGATGGTGTGGGCTTTGTAGGGGACGTGGTCCATTAAACATCAATTTGCATGCACAATCTTCATCAGTTCATTATGATTGGGATGCAAATTTTGGAATGGTGTTAGTGTTTTGTTTTATCAAGTTTTTGCACAATTTTATCAGAAGACCATTGGGTAATGACATTAAGAATGATCAAAAGAATGATAACACTTGTCATGATGGGGGTGTTATAACGTTGATAGCCATAGCGGATCGCCATATCACCTAAACCGCCGCCACCAAGATAACCAGCAAGTGAAGTAGCTCCAATAAGAGAAATAATCATGACGGTAAAACCCGTGATCAGGCTAGGAAGCGCTTCAGGAATAAGAACATGCCTAATAATTTGAAGACGACTTGCTCCCATAGAACGAACAGCTTCAATGAGACCATTCTCAACTGTTTTAAAGGAGAGTTCGGCCATGCGTGCATAAAAAGGAATAGCTGAAATGGTCAATACAAAGATGACAGCAGGCATTCCGATACCTTTCCCTACAACGATACGCGTAAGGGGAAGAAGGTAAAAGGCAAGAATAATAAAAGGAATGGCACGAATACTATCAATGATAATACTCAAAGGGCGATTGATGAGGCATGAGGCAAAAATCCCTCCACGTGCTGTTGTATAAAGGAGAAGACCAAGGGGAAGCCCGATAATGAGGGCCATAAAAGAAGCGCTTATTGTCATCAATATCGTATCAAAAATGGCCCTGACAAATTCGTGAGAGAGAATATTAAACATAACCTAGAACCTCGCAATATCGCGCTTTTTCAGTCAACCATTTCACGGCTTTTTCTAAAGCTTCTTTATCTTGGCTAGGAACAGCTAAGAATAAACGACCGATGGTTTCGCCTTGGACTGTATCAATGCCACCATGGAGAATACGTGCTCTTAAACCGATTGCATCTTCTAGTAAATGGAGGAAAGGTTGTTGGGCAATTTCACCTGCAATATTTATTTCAATGACAGCTTCTTGACCTATTGGTTTCAGATTTTTTGCAAATTTTTCAGGAAGTTGTGGAGTAACAAGTTTGAGCATGGCAATAGTTGTTTCTTCTTGTGGTGATGTGAAAATATCTTTCACACGTCCTTCTTCCACAATACGTCCTTTATTGAGGACAACAACGCGATGGGCAATGGTGCGCACAACTTCCATTTCGTGGGTAATGAGTACAATCGTAAGATTGAGGCGTTTATTAATATCGGCGAGAAGTTCTAGAATGGATTGTGTTGTTTCAGGGTCAAGAGCAGAAGTTGCTTCATCTGATAACAATATTTTGGGATGAGCAGCTAGAGAACGTGCAATCCCAACACGTTGTTTTTGTCCCCCTGAAAGTTCTGCTGGATAACAATGTTCTTTCCCACATAGTCCTACCAATTCAATCAGTTCAAGGGCACGTTGATGGCGTTGTTTTTTATTTATACCTGCTAATTTAAGGGGTAATGCAATGTTATCAAGAATAGTTTGTGATGATAAAAGATTGAAATGTTGAAAAATCATGCCAATACGTTGACGGTAAGGTGCCCATTGTGTCTCTGTCAAATTTGAAACATTAACGTCTTCAAAAAAGATTGACCCTGCATCAGTTTTTTCTAATCCATTTAAACAACGAATAAGTGTGGATTTTCCAGCTCCGCTGCGTCCGATAATGCCAAGAATTTCACCGGCATGAATATTCAGAGATAAATTATCAATTGCTGGAAAACCAGCCGTTTTATTATAACAACGGCTGATATTTTTTAAGGAAATCAAAGAGGGTTTTTCCATTCATAATTACCAAGCTATTGGGTAAAATTACCAGGATATTTGGCAGAATTACCAAGATGTTTGTGCGGCTGGTCCGAAAATTTCTTTGATTTTTGCACGAACAGGCTCACTATTGTAAGCAGCAACTAATTTTTTAACCCATGGTTCATCTTTTTCGGCAGTTCGTACGACGATGATATTATTGTAGGGGTTATTTTCTGCTTTTTCCCATGCAAGAGCATCTTTTTCTAAATTTAATCCAGAGACCAAAGCCCAATTTGTGTTGATAACCGCAATGTCAAAATCATTAAGTGCTCGTCCTAACATACCGGCATCTAATTCACGAATTTGCAAATTTTTAGGGTTTTCAACAATATCAAGTGGTGTTGCAAGAATATCATGAGGATCTTTTAACTTAATAAGACCTAGAGAATTGAGAAGAAGTAAGGCTCTTCCACCATTTGATGGGTCGTTAGGAATGCCAACATGTGCTCCATCAGGAAGTTCCTTTAACTCTTTTATTTTGTGGGAATAGACACCAATTGGGGCAATGAATGTATATCCAACTACTGAAAGTTTGTAACCACGCTGTTCAATCTGATTATTCAGATAAGGTGTATGTTGAAAAGCATTCGCATCGATATCGCCTGCATTGACCGCGTCGTTTGGCAGAGTGTAATCGGAAAAATAAACAAGTTCAATATCTAAACCTGCTTTTTTTGCTTGCTCGGCAGCAACTTTCCAAACAGTTGCTTCATGTCCTTCCATAACACCAAGTTTGATTTTTGATTTGTCTGCTGCCATGGAAAGACAAGGAGACAAAAAGAGCGCAAAGAGAGAGAGGAGTAATCCAAGTGTGGTACTCCGAGATAATTTCTTTAATATCATATGCTTTTGCCTTTCTTTCCAAGCTTTTTTTGAAAAAAGTTTTAATATACTACACTTTTATAGAAGTTTAAGACTATAAAAGCTTCATAGAATATTCAATCATTTTTATGCAAAGAGAATATTATTTTTTCTATATTGTAAGCATTTTTGCAAAACAACACTATTCGCTCAAAACATTTCTGGGCATTTCTGCAAAATTCAAGGAAAAATTCTTATGTTCTCATCATTTGTTTGGGGAACCAATAGCAATTTCAAAACTTCTTTAAGTGACGTGTGACTGAATAGTCAAGCGATCAGATGGTATTTTAGTAGTAAATTCATGAGGAAAATATTGCGCAATCAAGACAAGAGTCCGTGTGCATAAAGTGATAGAGGAAAAAGTTAAGAAGGTTTTTCTCAAAATGAAGTGGACCTTTAAGGAGACAAAAATTGACCACAACTTGACTGAAACACGGCACATTTTGCAAAGGTGAATATTTTGCTTTTTATATTCTGGAGAGGAAAAAAGAATGTTAAAAAAGAATTTTTTATCAAGTACAGTCATTTTATTAGCTTTAAGTGGATTGGGGCTGGGAATGACTGTTTCTCGTGCGGATGCTGCCACGGTTAGTCATGTAACAACGGATCATGTTGTTTTACACACAGGACCAGCGACAACTTATAAAACTATCACAACCGTTCCAGTGGGTGCAAAAGTGCAAGTGAATGGCTGTTTATCCAATAAAACTTGGTGTTCAGTTCGTTATAATGGGAGGGTTGGTTGGGCGCCTGCACGTTATGTCAATGTCAACAATGTTCCGATGATTTCTTTTACAAAGATGCCTGTAAAAGCACATTCTACGATAAAAGCACAAAAGAACAAAGGAAAGCAGACTGTTTCGGAATCTAAAACTCTTACATTGCCTCAGAAAATACGAAAAAATATACAAGAATTATACAGAACAGATGTGATTCTTGACTCAACAGGTGTCAAAAAAAGGGATGAACGAACAATTTTGAATCCATCACCAAAAGCACAAGGTGTATCAGTAGAGCACGTAAATGCGTATAATCCTTTTTTTCCAGATAACGTCAATTTCAAAAATTTTGAACGCAATGAAACACGTTACCGTATTGTAACTTATCCTGCTCCACAAAGATAAAGCAAATTCCACTGTTATTGGTGAGACAGAAAAAACATAACAGCATGAAGCATTTTTTCTTCATGCTGCTTTTTTGTTTAGGCTGCTGATTTGGGTTTTATCAAATTACGAGAAATGAGTAATTCAGCAATTTGAATTGCATTTAGTGCTGCTCCCTTTCGTAGATTGTCTGCGACAACCCAGAAAGCTAAACCATTTTCAACGGTAATATCTTCACGAATACGGCTAATAAAGGTATCATCTTCACCAGTGCCTTCATAGGGTGTTGTATAACCACCATCTTCATGTTTATCAATCACTTGGCAACCAGGTGCATCACGGAGAAGCGCTTGTGCTTCATGGGCGCTAAGCGGTTTTTCAAATTCAACATGAACAGCTTCCGCGTGACCAATAAAGACAGGAACGCGAACAGCTGTCGCTGTTAATTTGATTTTAGGGTCAAGAATTTTCTTCGTCTCAACCGTCATTTTCCATTCTTCTTTTGTATAACCGTCTTCCATGAAAACATCGATATGAGGAATGACATTAAAGGCAATACGTTTAGTGAATTTTTTTGATGTGATGGGATCTGCAACGAAAACGGCTCGTGATTGCTCGAAGAGTTCATCCATTCCTTCTTTACCAGCGCCAGAAACTGATTGATAAGTGGATACAACAACACGTTTAATGATTGCTGCATCGTGGAGAGGTTTTAATGCTAAAACAAGTTGAATTGTTGAACAATTGGGATTGGCAATAATATTGCGTTTGGAAAATGCATCAATGGCTTGTGCATTCACTTCAGGCACAATTAATGGGACGTTGGTATCATAGCGCCAAGTGGATGAATTGTCGATAACCACACATCCGGCTGCAGCAATTTTAGGGGCATATTCTTTAGAAATACTTCCACCCGCAGACATGAGGCAAAGATCCGTATCAGAAAAATCATAACTATCAAGTGCTTTTACTTTTAAAGTTTTATCACCATAAGAAACATCTTGCCCTAAGGAACGTCGTGATGCCAAAGGAACAATTTCATGAGCAGGAAAACCACGCTCTTCTAGAATTGTAAGCATTTCACGACCAACATTTCCAGTTGCGCCAACAATTGCAACTTTAAAACTCATTTTTCCATACTCCTGTCCTTCTCCATCTTTCCTTAGGCAACCCTTATGAGAGAGCGAGTTGTCCAGGAATATTAAAGCATATTGTTGGTTTCAAAAGTCTCACTTTCGTATACACTTATTTTTGTCTATAAGTAATACGGAATTGATTGATTTTTTCATTTGTTATTCTGTTGGTTGTTAAGGGTTCAAAAAGCTTGAATATTTTACGTTAAGCCATATGAATATTTCCTCAACAGCGCTTCAATCTAGTGAAGTGCTTATCTCCTGTCAATTGTTTCTCTTGCGCTGTTTCCATTTTACAATTTATAATGATTGTATTACGCATTGTATCGGGGAAGTTTTTTTTATTCATTTAAGTATCTGTTCGTAAAGCACTATAAAGGAACAGCACTCTTTTTTAGTATTGTTTCGGCTTTTTACTTTGTAATTTTCATGTAATAGTTTCAGTTATAAAGGCGTTCACTTAAGAAATGCTCACTGAAATTATAAAAAATATGGTTCTTTTACGTTAGATCAGAAACCAATCGCAAGATTGCTTTTTGTTTTTCGGGTTTGAGAACTCTGAAAGTTTTTAAAAGCTGATATTCGTCTTTATTCGTTATTTTTTCATCATGGTTGTATGTGCTATCTTCTTCTTTTGTTGCGATATCTGCGTAAAAGAAGGAAATGGGAACCTCCAGTATATGAGCAATGTCTTGTAAGCGTCCTGCACCCACGCGGTTTAAACCTTTTTCATATTTTTGGATTTGTTGAAATGTTACACCTAAATGATTGCCTAATTGTTTTTGAGAAAGCCCCATGACGCTTCTTCTGAAGCGAATTTTTTTGCCTATAGAAATATCATTAAAACGTGGATTTTTCGTTTGCACTTTATCCCCCACCGGCTGCGAGCGCCCTCGCATTTGTATTCCGGGGACTGGAAGTGCTGAACCTAAACAGCCTCTTGCTTTTAGTGCTAAGCGCACTTGGACATAACAAGAGTCCCCGGAATCCCGGGATACCCGCTAAACGGGTTTATTTTTTGTGTTTAGGTTTTTCAGGCTTCCAGGCCCTATTGATCGCTGCGTATACGACCAAAACCACTGATTTAATTCATAGGGCAATTTCTTGAGATCGTCAATTACAATGAAGACAAGCGCAATGAAGATATGTTTACTTGTTGGTCTTTCTCACATTAAAGTGCAATCGTTGTAAGGCAGGTTCGCTATTGTGAAGGGATTTTGGTCAATTTTCTTCACTTGTTTTTTGATGAGAAATGGTTTGCTAAAATAAGCCGATTATTGCACCTTCAAAAATATTATGAGATGACGATATGGGTAAAAAAGCTATCGTTAATTTGATTTTGTTTGCTAACGGTTTTTCTATCAATTTAATCTCTTTTTGATCGATAAATTGATTTTCTATGGGTATCAATGTTATTGATTATATTATAAATTTTAATTCCCATGCGTTTTTTTATGCTCTCTTTTGGCTAAGAGGATTTTATTTTGTCCTCATAGGAGAAAAGTTTCCCTATGAGGTGTTAATATGTTGCTCGTGAAAGCATCTAGAGTGGATGAGACGTTGGGCGTTAGTAAAGAGAATGATGAAATTGGCGTGTTACTAAATCATTTTTTAGTCAAATGCCTTTTTTAGAATGCACAACGATTGAGACAAGGACGTTAAAAAAGAATTTAGCTTGATGAAGTAATCAATGATAACAGATTGCTTAAAAAAGATTATCTATTTTTTATATGTTGCTTTTTCACGATCGTTTAAAGGGCGCGCTTCTGAGGCAAGCATAATGGGAATGCCATCACGAATAGGATAGGCAAGATTTGCTTTGAGTGAGATTAATTCTTGTGCTTCTCGGTCTAAAGAGAGTGTTCCACCTGTGATTGGGCAAACCAGTAATTCGAGCATTTTAGGGTCGGTGATCATTTTTTTCATGTTTTCGCATTCATTAGTTTAAATGGTATTGTAGCCCTGTTTGTTTCATAAGGGAGCGCTCTGTTAAAGCAAGAAGAGTTTGGGCGCGAATGTCAATATCTGGAGCCTCTAATAGAGCTTGCTTTTCTGCCGGTGTAAAGGGGATGAGGGCTGAAAAAGCATTAACCAAGAGAGATGTGGGAGCTTGCATGATACTGTTCCAATTATATTCTATTTCATGGATGGTAAGATATTTCTCAACAATGTCGAGGAGGTTTTCTCGGTTAATATTTTCTGCAATGTTGGATTCTTCTAAGTCTTTTATATTCGATCGGATGAGAGCCGTTCGATAGGACTTTTTGTTCACCAATTCTTGTTCTAAGGTAAAGCGGCAAATCCCTTGTAATATAATAAAAAGCTGTCCGTTTCCCATTTCATTGTAGTTGGTAATGCGCCCTATACAGCCTATTTTGTAAAGGGGTGTGGAGAAACGGTCTGTCTCAGATGGAAGCGGCTGAATGATTCCTAATAAACGATTGGATAACATAACATTTTCAACCATTTCAAGCATTTCTGGCTCAAAAATGTTCAGTGATAAAAAACCACCTGGTAATAAGAGTGCTCCTTCTACGGGAAAAAGAGCAATTTTTTTTGGTAGATCGTCTTCACAATTATAATAGACATTGCCCGCTTTCATGAGTGTGTTGTAACCCTTATTTGTTTAAGTTTGGTATGTAATAGTTGCAATTTATGACACTAGAGATAAAAAAGTTAGAGAGAAGAAAACCAATCCTTTGGTGTGTTAAGGTTATTGATATCTAAAGCCTTTAGTTTTAAAAAATATGAAACTCCGCGGTTAGGGTTGAGATACACAAAGAGAGGGTTATTGTTTTGTAGCTCTTTTGAGTGCGTGAAATATTGTGCTTTATTTAAGTTATATTTTTGTGATGGCCTTTGCAATTTTTTCCTAATTTTCTGAAAACTGGCCATATAGGATTTCATAATACTCAAAAGACTCCCATTATACGTCTTTTAAAACAGCCTATGCAAGTTTAAAAATGAGAAGACACTCATCACTTTACTAATGACAGTGTGATAAAGATAGGCTATAGATGAAAATATGTCGGAAAGAGCGTTGTCGTTTCTTTCATTCTTTTGCGGGAGAGTGCAGTCTGCAAACTTTCGCACCTGCCGCCGAAGGGGAAAACAGCCCATAATCTCTCAGGCTCTAAGGACCGTAAAAGAACCAAGACAGATCTGGAAAGTCGGGAAGATCCGCGCCGAAGGTGTAAGCGAAAGGTCTTTTCGCGAGTCTCTCAGGTTTGTAACAGAAGGGTGCAGAGGCGGCCATATTGTGTGGGCGTGAGCGCAACTTTGGAGATATTATGGGTACAGCACAAGAATTTGAAACATCTTCTTTAAAAATACTTCCTTTACATGAATTGCATGAAAAAGCAGGAGCAAAATTTGGTGCTTTTGCGGGTTGGCAAATGCCTTTGACTTATCCTCTTGGGGTTTTGAAAGAGCATCTTCACACACGTGCGCAGGCAGGGCTTTTTGATATTTCTCATATGAAATTAATTGCCATTGAAGGACCACAAGCAGTAGAGTTTTTATCCTATGCTTTTCCTATTGATGCTGCATTGTTAAAGATTGGCCAATCACGCTATAATTATTTGCTTAATGAGCAGGCTGGTATTCTTGATGATCTCATCATTACCCGTTTGGCAGAGTGCCGCTTTATGCTGGTTGCCAATGCTGGTAATGCACAAGCTGATTTTGAAGAGCTTCAGAAGCGAGCGGTTGGTTTTGAGTGTCAAGTTATTGCTCTTGAAAGAGTCTTGCTTGCTTTGCAAGGACCAGAAGCAGCAGCTGTGATGGCTGATGCTGAGTTTCCTGGTAATGAACTGTTGTTTATGCAAGGATTCGAACCACAACAAGATTGGTTTATAACGCGCTCTGGCTATACCGGAGAGGATGGTTTTGAAATTGCTCTTCCCATAGGGCAAGCGCGTACAGTAGCTGAAAAATTACTGAGTGATGCTCGTGTTGAGTGGGTTGGTCTTGCTGCACGCGATAGCCTGCGGTTAGAAGCAGGGCTGTGTTTGCACGGAAATGATATTACGCCTGATACAACACCCATTGAGGCAGCACTGACATGGGCTGTTCCCAAAAATGTTCGAGAAAAAGCGCAATTTTATGGGGCAAAGGCTTTTCTTGAAGCGCTTCAGAAAGGACCTTCTCGTTGTCGCGTTGGATTAAAACCGCAAACGCGTCAACCTGTTCGTGCCGGTGCGATGCTTTTCGATCATGAAGGCAAGCAGATCGGGGTGGTAACCTCAGGTGGTTTTGGTCCTTCTTTTGATGGTCCTGTAGCAATGGGTTACGTTCCTGTTGAGTGGAAAGTTGAGGGAACGGAAGTTTTTACAGAGCTGCGTGGCAAAAAAATTGCACTGTCTGTTCATTCTCTTCCTTTTGTTGAACAACGTTATTTTAAAGGATAAATTTTTATGTCTAAAACTTATTTTACACAAGATCATGAATGGCTTCGTGTTGAGGGGCAAGTGGTGACCGTTGGGATCACACATTATGCGCAAGAACAGTTAGGAGATTTGGTTTTTGTTGATTTACCAAAAGAGGGGACATCCCTTTCCAAGGGGGATTCTGCTGCTGTTGTGGAATCGGTGAAAGCGGCTTCAGATGTTTATGCACCTCTTGATGGTGAAGTGGTTGAAACAAATGAGGCTTTGGCAAATAATCCTGAATTGGTGAATCAAAAAGCTGAAAAAGAAGGTTGGCTCTGGAAAATGACATTGCAGGATGCAACGCAACTTGAAGGGTTGCTGGATGAGGCTGCTTATAAAGCACTGATTGGATGAGTGCTATGTCAGAGCGTCATTTTTATTCTCGTCATATTGGGCTTCGTTCTGATGAAACACAAAAAATGCTTGATGTTTTAGGGCTTGATTGTGTTGATACACTCGTTTCTCAAGCTGTTCCCCATTCTATCCATTTCGGACGTCCGCTTAACCTCCCAAAAGCAGCAAGTGAAGGGCAAGCTTTGGAAGAACTCTCTCAGATGATGGGGTGTAACCATGTGCATAAAAGCTTTATTGGGCAAGGATACCACGGAACCTCTGTGCCTCCGGTTATTTTGCGGAATCTTTTTGAAAATCCAGCTTGGTATACTGCCTATACACCCTATCAAGCAGAAATTAGCCAAGGTCGTTTGGAGCTTCTATTTTATTTTCAGACATTGGTGAGTGAACTTACTGGTTTGCCTGTTGCGGCTGCTTCCCTTCTTGATGAAGCAACGGCGTTAGCTGAAGCAACCGCGGTAGCTGTACGTTTTTCCCGTGAGAAAAAAACAAAAATTTCTCTTCAAAGTCTTTTGCATCCTCAAACTTTGAGTGTTGTACAAACACGTGCTGAAACACAAGGGATTCAGATTAGCCAAAATGGCGAAATTTGTTCTGATACAGCTGCGATTGTTTTGTCTTGGCCAGATACAAAAGGCTTTTTTAACAATTATGATGAAGTGATTAAGGAGGCAAAGGCAAAAGGAGCACTGGTGATTGTTGTGGCCGATCCTTTAGCACTTACCCTTATGGAACCACCAGCGCAATGGGGAGCTGATATTGTTGTTGGTTCTATGCAGCGTTATGGGGTTCCAATGGGATTTGGAGGACCTCATGCTGGTTATCTTGCGGTCAGTGATGCGCTAACGCGTCTCATTCCAGGGCGTATTGTTGGTCAATCCGTTGATACAAAAGGGCGCGTTGGTTTTCGCTTAGCTTTGCAAACACGCGAACAACATATTCGACGCGATAAAGCAACATCAAATATTTGTACAGCACAGGCTCTCTTGGCAAATATGGCAACGGCTTATGCTGTTTGGCATGGTCCACAAGGCTTACAGGAAATTGCCCAACGGATTCATCATTTAACATGCCGTTTTGTTGCTGGTTTAGAAGCAGCAGGCGTTCATGTTGAAGGGGAGAGCTTTTTTGATTGTGTTAGTATTTTTATTAAAGGAAAAGCCCAAGAGATAATGCGTCAAGCAAAAGCTGGTGGACGTCTTATTCGTCTTCTGGATGATGACAGAATTGTCATTAATTTTGATGAGTTATCAACAGAGGAAGATGCTTGTGCTTTGGCAGAGCTTTTTGGTGCACAATTGATTGATCAGGTTTCTTCAAGACTTTGGGGGAAAGGACGTGATGCAGCTTTTCTTTCACAGCCCTTTTTTCACGCGGTGCATTCAGAAACAGATATGATGCGCTTTTTGCGTCGTTTGTCAGATAAGGATTTGGCATTAGATAGGGCAATGATTCCACTTGGCTCTTGTACCATGAAGCTTAATGCAGCAGCGGAATTAATGCCTGTCAGTTGGCCTACGGTTGCTCATATACACCCCTTCTCTCCTAAAGAGGATGTGATGGGTTATAGGGAGATGATTCATCAACTGAATGCGTGGTTGTGTGAAATTACAGGGTTTTCGCAAGTTTCTTTCCAGCCAAATTCTGGGGCTCAGGGTGAGTATGCAGGGCTTTTAGCTATCCGTAGATATCACCAATCACGAGGAGAACATCAACGTACAGTTTGTCTTATTCCCGCATCCGCACATGGGACAAATCCGGCTTCTGCTCATATGGCGGGTATGGAAGTCATTGTGGTGAAATGTTTGAGTGATGGTAATGTTGATGTTGATGATCTCAAAATGAAAGCACAGTTGCATAAAGATCGTTTAGCAGCTTTGATGATCACTTATCCTTCAACTCATGGCGTTTATGAGGAAAGTATTAAGGACATTTGTTCTGTTATCCATGAAAATGGCGGACAAGTTTATTTTGATGGTGCTAATCTGAATGCACTTGTTGGGCTTGCTCGTCCAGCGGATATTGGCGCGGATGTTTGTCATATGAACCTTCATAAAACCTTTGCTATTCCCCATGGTGGTGGTGGTCCTGGTGTGGGGCCGATTGGAGTGGCAGAACATCTCAAACCATTTTTACCAGGCCATGAACAAGAAGGGACAACGCATGCTGTTTCGGCTGCTCCTTATGGAAGTGCCTCTATTCTTGTGATCACCTGGATGTATATTCGAATGATGGGGGCTGATGGATTGAAATATGCAACACAAACAGCAATTTTGAATGCTAATTATATTGCTGCGCGCCTTTCAAAGGCTTATTCTATTCTTTATCGAGGCAAGCATGGGCGCGTTGCACACGAATGTATTGTCGATACTCGCGTGTTGAAAGATCAGTATGGGGTTAGTGTTGATGATATTGCAAAACGTTTGATTGATTATGGCTTTCATGCGCCGACGATGTCTTTTCCTGTTCCTGGAACTTTGATGATTGAGCCAACGGAATCAGAGCCAAAAGCAGAGATTGATCGTTTTTGTGATGCTTTGCTTTTGATTGCTGAAGAAGCCAAGAAAGTTGGTGCAGGGGTTTGGCCAAAAGAGGATAATCCATTGGTTAATGCACCACACACATTGGTAGATACGCTCGACGATGCTTGGGAACGGCCGTATTCACGACAAGAGGCTGCTTTCCCCAATTGCTCTCTTGATCCAGCACATAAATATTGGCCTCCTGTTTCCCGTATTGACAATGTTGCGGGAGATCGAATGCTTATTTGTTCTTGTCCGCCATTGGGAAATAGCTATTAAATTTAGTTTTTAATAACGAGAAAAGCCTACACATTCTCTGTGGGCTTTTTTCTTGGCTGTTATTTATTTCTTGTGCATTTGCCTTTATCTTAAGGTCTATACTCTTCAAAACAAATGGATATTATGCGCTTCCTTTTTGTTCTTACCCATTATTTTTAAGAATTTTTCTAGATAATGATAATGTTGATAAAGAAAATGAGAGGCATGGAAAGAATATATTTGGTTTTTCTGAGATGTTTTTCAGAACGGCGTATAATAGCATTTTCTAAAATAATGATTTTTGTCACATTCTTTAAAAAAGTTTTAAATGTAAATGCGTTTATAGCGGGGACCTAGAGATGTCAGAATTTCATTGGGGATGGTACCAGCATCTGTCGATACTTTTTCAAGTGTTTGATGTGTCCCAATAAGCTCTACCCAATCACCTCTTTGAGGTTTTTTATCAAGATCGGTAGCATCAACAATGATGGAATCCATAGAAATACGTCCAACAATGGGAAGTCTATTACCGTTGAAATAAACTGCACCTTTATTAGAAAGAGCACGCAACCACCCATCTGCATAGCCAATGGAAATGGTTGCAAGGGTACTTGGTCTTTGGGTAATGAAACTTTCTCCATAACCGACAGGGACTCCGTCTTCAACAGAGCGGATTTGAGAAACTTGGGCTTCAAGCTTTAAAACAGGTTTAAGAGGTGTTGACTGTTTGCCACGGGGATCACTTCCATAAAGTGCAATGCCGGGGCGAACAAGGTCAAAATAAAAATCATTTCCAAGAAAAATACCTCCAGAATTAGCAAAAGAAACCTTGCAAACAGGTAGTTGTGCAAGGATGGTTTTAAAAACAGCTAATTGTGCATCATTGGATGGATGTGTGCTTTCCTCTCCATTAGCGAGATGACTGAGAATATATTTTATCTCCGCTGTCTCGAAAATCGCGGGTTGTTTGATGAGTTTTTGTACTTCTTGTTTATCAAGCCCTAATCGGTTCATATGGGTATCGATTTGAACAATTGCGGGAAATCTTTTATCCTTTTTTTGACAAAGTGTTTGCCACTCTTTAAGAGCATTCCAGGAATTCAAAACAGGGACTATTCCTGTCTCAGCGGCAAGTTCTTCTGTGTTATGTGGAAGTCCGTTAAGAACAGCAATCATTACATTTGCTGGTAAAATGCTTTTTAATTGTAGTGCTTCTTCGAGTTGGGCTACAAAAAAAGCGCGGCAACCAGCTTGATAAAGTGCAGGAGCAATTTTGCTAACCCCTAGCCCATAGGCATCTGCTTTTACAACTGCAGAACATTCAGTTGGAAAAACATGTTGGGCTAAAGTTCTATAATTTTCAACAATGGCACGTACATTGATGGTTGCTACAGCTGTAAAGGTAAGGAATGCGTTTGCTTCATCATTAACGGATTTGTTCATTTTAAAATCCTACTTGTGTTAGTGACACATAGAGTTCCCTTTGGTTATTGTATATAAGGTTTTATGATATATGGAAAGGGCGTGATACGGTTTGTTCTTGTTAAAATCAATGAGCAGTTCATAGTGGGTGAGGTACCGCAATTTTTGATTTAAAATGCTTACTCTTATGACAAAAAACATTTGATTTTGTTGGTGATGTTGTGGACAGATGATCCTCTGATCATGAGTGAAGGAAGGATTTTTATTTTTTTCCTGGGTTGCTGTTTATTTAAAGATAAAAATACTTTGTGCATTTTCTCATTATTTCATAATGAAACTAAATCCTTTTAGGAAGATTGATTGTAGAAGGCAGTTTTGATAGAATCAGTCCTATGATAAATTAAGAGGGGGAATTCATTGTGTATCATAAAATCAGAAAAATATTATACATTTTTATATTGTTTTTCGTCAGCTCGCCAAACTATGCCGTTGTTGCCGGTAGAATTGTTTCTGTCCAACATGCATGTCTTACTTATTCAGAATTTAACAAATTATCTTTTTTCAGTCTTCTCCTTGATAAAGACACGAATGACAGGGTGTATTATGCGTTGTGTTGAATGGAGAGTGTTAAATAGAAGCAAATTGCTTTTTCATCAACAAAGATGATGCAACCTCACGCTTTGTGCATGGTTTTCCTTTGGTTTTTGTTAAGATTGTACCTTTATTTTTTGATTCATGACTCGGATATAATATTTAAGAGAAATATTTTTTATAGTCTTTGACGACAAGGTTTAAAAAATTTTCTCTTTCAGTTATTTAAAATATAAAAATGTTGAATGCATGATTTATGTTTTAAGAGAAATGTTGGCAGATGATTGCATAAGCATTATATCATTTTTAGAATCTTAAGTTTATGTTCAATCAAAGAGATAAGGAAGAGTTTTATGAGTACGTCTGCGACCAATCTTCAATCAAATATCAGCGGCGTTGCATCAGACTTTCCAATTCCTGAAAATGTGTTCGCGCTTAGCGTTCAAGAGGTTCATCATTATACAGACCGTTTGTTTAAATTTCGTTTGAATCGTCCGGAAAGTTTTCGTTTTCGTTCAGGTGAATTTGTGATGATTGGTTTGCCAAATGCAGAAAAGCCAATTTATCGTGCTTATTCGATTGCAAGCCCATTTTGGGATGAGCAGCTTGAATTTTTTTCCATTAAAGTCCCAGGTGGTCCGCTGACTGAACATCTCCAAAAAATTAAAATTGGTGATACAGTTCTCATGCGTAAAAAATCTACGGGAACATTGGTTCTTGATGCTCTGGTTCCTGGAAAGCGTCTTTATCTTCTTTCAACGGGGACGGGGGTTGCACCCTTTGCAAGTCTTATCCGTGATCCTGAAACTTATGAAAAATTTTCCCAAGTGGTTCTTATTCAAACAACCCGGGAGTGCAATGAGCTTGCCTATGTAAAAGAACTTGTTGCTTCTTTACAAAAAGATCCGCTTATTGGTGACTATGCGCAACAGTTGAAATTTTATCCCATGACTACGCGTGAACCTTCTGAGCATATGGGGCGTATTACGACTGTTATGGAGAGCGGTGCTTTTTTTGAAACGACAGGTTTGCCAAAAATAAACCCTGATGAAGATCGCATAATGATTTGCGGTTCCATGGCAATGCTAAAAGATTGTGCAAGGATGTGTGAATCCTTTGGTCTTGTTGAAGGGGCAAATAATGCGCCCGCCACTTATGTTGTTGAACGCGCTTTCGTAGGATGAGAGAAGCGTTGTGATACCGCTTCTTGGAAAGTGATATTTTTTGAAATGACAGGTTTGCCAAAAATCAATCCTGATGAAGATCGCGTAATGATTTGCGGTTCCATGGCAATGCTACAAGATTATGCAAGGATGTGTGAATCCTTTGGTGTTGTTGAAGGGGCAAATAATGCGCCCGCCACTTATGTCGTTGAATGCGCTTTCGTAGGATGAGAGAGCTGTTGTGCTGCTGTTTGTGCTAATGTACTGATAGCATCCCAATCCCCTGCTTTGATAAGTTGTTGAGGAGCTATCCAAGATCCCCCAACACAGAAGACGTTAGAAAGTTGGAGCCATTGTGCAGCATTTTTTTGTGTAATGCCGCCTGTAGGACAGAACTGAATTTCAGAAAAAGGGGATGCTAAAGCTTGCACAAAGGCAAGACCCCCCGCTGCTTGAGAAGGAAAAAATTTAAGATATGAATAGCCTTTTTCCAGTGCTTTTATACATTCACTTGGTGTTACTACGCCTGGGAGAAAGGGAATTTCACTGTTTTTTGCGCAATCAATCAATTCATTTGAGAGGCCAGGGCTTACGATAAATTTTGCTCCTGCACATTCAGCTTGTTTGTAGTGCGCATTGTTGAGGATTGTTCCTGCTCCAACAATAGCTTCAGGCACTTCTTGTACAATTGCTTTTATTGCATCGCATGCATTTGCTGTTCGCAATGCAATCTCTATTGTTTTCAATCCGCCTTTGACAAGAGCACGTGCGAGGGGTATTGCATTTTGTAAATCGTCAATGCGCAAAACAGGTATGACGGTTTGTTCTTGTAGCAGTGATAAAAGATGATTTATTTTTTGGCACATGGTATTCTTTCTCTAAGAGATAATATTGTTGCTATCATTTGATTAAGCACAATATGTTAAAGAGTCGATGAATAGATCTTGAAATTGAATGAAACGCGCGTTATGGCAAGACTTATGGAAAAGAATTTTAAAGTTGCTGCACTTTATTGCTTCGCTGATTTGAAGCATTATCGTCAATTACAGAAGCCTTTGCAGGATTTATGCCAAGCAAATGCTATCAAAGGGACTCTGCTTTTAGCACAAGAGGGTATTAATGGAACAGTTGCGGGGTCTTGTGCTGCAATTGAGGCATTAGTCAATTTTATTACCGCGGAACCAGCATTTCAAACGCCGGAAATTAAATATTCATGGGCGTCAAAAATGCCTTTTCATCGACTAAAAGTGCGATTGAAAAAAGAAATTGTAACCATGGGGGTTGAAGGTATTGATCCGTTAAAGGTTGTTGGTACTTATGTTGACCCTGAAGACTGGAATGCTCTGATCCAAGATGAAGAAACAATCTTGATTGATACACGCAATGATTATGAATATGCACTTGGAAGTTTTCAAGGAGCCGTTGACCCACGGATTAAGACATTTCGGGAATTTCCTGAATGGGTGCGCAAACATGAAGCTGATTTGAAAAAGAAAAAGAAAGTGGCCATGTTTTGCACAGGTGGTATTCGTTGCGAAAAATCAACAGCTTATGTCCGTGAGCTTGGTTATGATCAGGTTTATCATCTCAAAGGTGGTATTCTTAAATATTTGGAAACAATTCCAAAAGAAAAAAGTTTGTGGTGGGGTGAATGCTTTGTTTTTGATGAGCGTGTTTCTGTTGGGCATGGTCTTGAAGAATGTGGGCGTGAATTATGTCGAGCATGCCGTTCCCCTCTTAATGCTGAAAGCAAATTATCGCCTCATTATGAGGAAGGTGTCTCGTGTGATTCTTGTTATAACACGCGAAATGAAGCTGATAGGCAGCGCTTTCGGGAGCGTCATAGGCAATTCCAACTTACAAAATTGCGTGCAGTTCAGTCGCATTAAGGCTCATAAAAATATCATTCTTTAACACTTAAAACTTTCACTTTTTTGTCGTAAAAAGAGAAGGTTTCCAATATGAATGCAAAAACATTTTATAAGGCTGAGTCGTTTCCTCGCTTTTTGTTTGGTGTATAAAACGAAGAGGTTGATTGATAAATATAAATCAACACTATATTTTCCAGATATCCTTGATCTTATAATATTTGGTTTGTTGCAAATATCTTACATTCTAAAACAAAAAAATTTATGCAATGAGAAGGAGACAGTTTAATCGAGGGAGTGCGTTTTAAAAAGCGGTTTTAGAATGCTATAATATATGGTTAATGAACTGTTAATATGAGCATGGGTGTAAAGGGGGAAATAGAATGATAATTGGCTTTATGATTTCATAAACAGAACAAGGATGTTGTCTAACGGATTTTGTGTTTCTTTTCCAGAGATGATCAGGGAAGAAAGAATGAGAAATCCAAAGCAAAGAGGCTCTCTGAAGGGCAAGATTATGAATTGGCAGCCAAAGGACGTGTTTTTTCTTGAAAACTGTAATGCACTTAAAGGAGATAAGGTTGTTTGTCTGCTTGTGAGGGGTGTTACTTTTTTGCATCATTTTGTCTTTAAAAATTAAAAAATGTTTAAAATAAAAAAAATGATTGAAATGCATAAAAATTGGTCTTATATGCAATCTTGCCCAAAGTCGCACGTGCCTGTGGGTGTCCGCTGGTTCTCAAATGGTGAGATTAACCGGTACGGTACCTGGAACTAACCGCTCCAGTCATTCTTTTGGCCAACCGGAAGAATGAGGACATCTTGAAGCAACGACGGTGCGGGCCTTTCTGGTGTCTTTCAGCTGTCCAAATGCTGAGATAACTATAGAGGCACACCTCATTGCCTTCAGTGCGGAAGTGGTTTTCTTCAACTCCAATCAAAAAGGCAGATAAAGTGGAATAACGCGGTTTTCGCGCTGTTCTTTCGCTGTATACAATTCTGTTTTCTTCCTGTTCTTTATCATCAGGGTAGAGGAGGCGGTTGTATACTTTTTGTCTTTTGGTTATTGGCGGCTCTATGCTGTCCAAATAAAGAGGAAGGGATGCCTTCCCCTGAGGAGAATTGCAAATGGCAACGCAACGTATTCGTGATTTTCTTGCAAAACATCATTCTGAAGGACCATGTTTAGTTGTTGACCTGGATGTTGTCCGCGAAAATTATTTAAATTTTGAAAAAGCTCTTCCTCAGTCTCGCATTTTTTATGCGATAAAGGCGAATCCTGCTCCTGAAATTTTGAGTTTGCTTGCTTCTTTAGGATCGTCTTTTGATGCCGCTTCTGTGGCAGAAATTGAAATGGCGTTAAAAGCAGGTGCGACACCTGATCGTATTTCTTTTGGAAATACCATTAAAAAAGAGCGTGATATTGCGCGTGCCTATGCATTGGGTGTTTCGCTTTATGCGGTTGATTGTGTCGAAGAAGTAGAAAAAATTGCGCGTGCTGCTCCAGGTGTTCGCGTTTTTTGCCGTGTTCTGACTGATGGAATAGGGGCTGAGTGGCCATTGTCTCGTAAGTTTGGTTGTGTTCCTGCTATGGCGGTTGATGTTTTGCGTCGGGCACATCAATTAGGTTTACAAGCATATGGTGTTTCTTTTCATGTAGGTTCTCAGCAGACAGATCTTAGCGCATGGGATCGTGCTTTATCGGATGCAGCTGCAGTTTTTAGGCATTTGGAGCAAGAAGGAATTTCGTTGAAGTTGGTTAATATGGGTGGTGGTTTTCCAACACGTTATTTGAAAGATGTTCCTACCGAACAAGCCTATGGTATGGCTGTTTTTGATTCCTTAAAAAAATATTTTGGCAATCGTATTCCGGAAACGATTATCGAGCCAGGGCGTGGAATGGTTGGTAATGCTGGTGTTATTCGCACAGAAGTTGTGCTTATATCTAAAAAAGCGGACAATGATAATGTCCGATGGGTTTATCTTGATATTGGGAAATTTAATGGTCTTGCTGAAACGATGGATGAAGCTATTCGCTATCCTATTGAAACACCCCATGATGATACGGAAATGGAGCCTTGCATTTTGGCAGGGCCAACATGCGATTCGGCAGATGTTCTCTATGAGAAAACACCTTATCTCTTACCTTTATCTCTGACGGTAGGCGATGCGTTGTTGATTCATGGAACAGGTGCTTACACGGCAACTTATGCTTCTGTTGCCTTTAATGGTTTTGAACCTTTGCGGTCTTATGTGATTTGAGTTTCTTATCCATGATAACAAAGGTATAGTGAGGAGTGTGTCAAAGATGAATATGATACATTTTCAAACAAAAAATGGTGCGTTTTTTACACTTGCCCGTGAGCAAGAAGCAGATAAGCCATACCGGGAAAACTTGCTTGATTTAGCTTTGGGAAAGGGGCGTAAGCGTAAGTCGTCAGAAGCTTTACGTCGTGGACGTTTGGCGGCGTGTGGATTGTCTTTTGTTGTCAAAAATGCACTTGGAGAGCTTGTGGGGAGTGTACGTCTTTGGCATGTTCAGTTTAACAAAGGGCAAAATGATACGCAACATGCTTTGCTTTTGGGACCTCTAGCTGTTTCTGGGGAATATTCTGGTATGGGAATAGGGTCGGTTCTTATGCAGCATGCAATTAAAAAGGCAAAAGAATTAGGTTATGGGGCTATTTTACTTGTGGGTGATTGTGCATTTTATCAACGTTTTGGATTCTCAAACAGTTTAACAAAAAATTTAGCAATGCCCAGACCTTATGAAAAGCACCGTTTTCAAGCGTTGGAATTGATACCAGAATATCTTTCTGGATGTTACGGCACTTTGGTTTCCAGTGGAGAACGAGAAAAATTAAACCGTTTTCAGCACCATAAAGTCGCTTAGAGGATTTTATTTGCCAACAGCAATGGCTGTGGAGATCATTTTTTTGTGAAAATATCTTTATGAGATGCAAAGTTTGAAGATAGATTTGCATATCAGTTTTTTCTTCATTTGCATTTCTAGAGTTTATGATAATGGCAGTTGTTTATTAGGGGACTTGTTTCTTTTGCGCTGTTTTAGATGGCTGTAGAAAAACATTTGCGTTGTTTTTTATCGATATTTTACAGAGTTTTTCCAGTTGATGGATGCTGAAAATCCTTCATTGAAGTCAGGATTTAAAGCCAAGCTTTATGGAAATACTATAAAAATTTGGTTTTTGGTGTCATTGGTCTGTTTCATAAATGACAGTGGGTAAGAAGATAAATTTTTTGCGATGATTATCGATGCCTCTATAAATATCTAGGTAAGTTTATCCTTTCAGGGTTTGTGAATAAAATGATTATTTCTTAAGAGGGGAAAGGCTATGTTTAAGTATGTTTATCTGATCATGTAAGGAGTAGGATATGCAAATATCAGGTATTTTACAAGATTTTGACAATGTTTTTAAGGCTAAGCTTAGTGACCTGAAGGGGTGCTGGTGAGGGGTGGTGTTTTTTTGAGAAAAACGGTTATGAATGTTAAGATGATAAAAATGATGGTTATTATAAAGAAAATATCGCTAATGGCCATAGTCATTGCTTGTGTATGTGCCATATTAAAAAGTTGAAACAGAGCAAGAGTATGTGAATCAAAAGTTGCAGTTTTGAAGTATAGAGTAAGCTTTGAAAGCATTTCAGTTGCTTGTCTGTTTGCGTAATTAAGCGTTTCGGCTATTCTTTCATAATGAAAGTCTGTACGTTTTGTCATGAGAGTGCTGATAATGGCAAGCCCTACGGCACCACCTAGATTCCGTGTGAGATTAAAGAGTCCAGAAGCGTTTTGCATTCGTTCTGGTGGAAGTGTCCCCAAGGCAATATTATTAACAGGAACCATACATAACATTACAGAAGCACCACGGAAGACTTGCGGCCAAAAGAGTTGCCAAAAGTCCCAGTTATCTGTGATATAGCTTGCCATCCAAGTGCCTATTGCAAAACCAAAAAGTCCTATTGCCATCATTAAACGCGCATCCATTCGTGCTGAAAGAAATCCAGCAAGCGGAGCTGCTAATAACATGACAAATCCTGAAAGAAACAATGTTTCTCCAATCATGAGGGCATCATAATGGCGGATTTGGCTTAAATAGACAGGATAAAGATATGTGAGTCCATAAAGACCTATTCCTAGTGCAAAGGAAAAAATGGATGCAGCTGAAAAATTAAAATTAGAAAAAGTAGAAAGATCTACAATGGGTTCTTTTGCTGTAAAAGCACGCCAGAAGAATAAGGCTGCAGCAAGAATCATGATAATGAACAAATCCCGAATTAGCCTATCATTCAGCCAATCATGACGTGCTCCTTCTTCTAGAACATACTCTAAAGTTCCCAAGAAAGTAGCCATAAAAATGAGGCCTAACCAATCAAATTTCTTTATCAAAGAAGGATCAGCTTTATCAAAATCAATTAATTTCCAAGCGAGAATTGAAATAATAACCCCGCAGGGGACATTAATGAGAAAGAGCCAATGCCATGATGAGATGTGACAGAGATAGCCGCCTACTGTTGGACCAATGGTGGGCGCTAATGTTGCTATCAGTCCGACGATAGGGGTCACAATGGGGCGTTTTGAAGGTGGAAAAAGCACATAGGAAGCGACAAAAACGCTCGGAATAATGCCTCCACCAATAAAGCCTTGGAGCGCTCGGTACACAATCATTTCTTCAATAGATGTTGCTGTTGCGCAAAGAATAGAGGTAATCGTAAATCCGATAGCCGATACACTAAAGAAAACACGCGTTGAAAGCAATCTTCCTAAGAAGCCAGAAAGAGGCAACATGATAACTTCAGCAATAAGATAGGAGGTTTGAACCCATGAAATCTCTTCAGAACTTGCTGAAAGACCAGCCTGAATTTCAGCTAAAGAGGAGGAGACAATTTGAATATCCAAAATAGCCATGAACATGCCAAAAGACATAGCTATGAAAACCAAGATTTTTTGGATTCCTACGTGTTCTTGAGAGTGTGTTGATTCGGGCATGGAGATGTCTCGTTAGGAGCATTGATTGTTTGTTATAAGAGGTCTTTATCTTGCGGCTTTGTACGTGTGTCAATTTCTACTGAAACACTCATTCCTGCTCGAATACGCCCTGTTTTTAAGACGTCTTCTGGAATAGAGATGCGGACAGGAATACGTTGAACAATTTTAGTAAAGTTTCCGGTAGCATTTTGTGGTGGCAAGAGAGAGAAAACAGCTCCTGTTGCAGGGGAAATGGAAAGTACTGTACCTGTAAATACATCTCCTTTGAAGGCATCAACAACAATATAAGCAGTTTGTCCAGAATGAATATTTTGTAACTGTGTTTCTTTATAGTTCGCTTCAATATAAAGTGCATGGAGAGGGACTAATGCAGCAAGGCGTTGGCCATTTACCACAAAATCCCCCGTTTTTGCTGTTAGATTTCCAATAATACCATCAAATGGAGCGCGGATAATGGTTGAATCAAGATCACGTTGTGCTTTTTCACGTGTGAGTTCTAAACTCTTTGTTTGGCTTTCCGTTTCACTTCGTTGCGCTTCCAGAACTTGAATATTTGCACGTGCCGCAGCTATTTGTGCTTGCGCACGGTTAACATTGGCAATGGCTTGTTCATAAGCGGATTTGGCATCATCAACATTCGATTGAGGCGCATAACGACTCTCTTTAAGTTCTGTGACGCGTTTTAAGGTGAGTTGTGCATTCGTTGCTATGGCTGAAGCAGCTGCTTTTTGTGCTTGCGCATCATCCAAAGCACTGCGTGCAGCGATAATTTGTGCATCAATCCGTAGAAGCGTTTTTTGCTGTGTGCTGAGACGGGCTTCTGTCTGTTCCAAGGCTATTTGATAATCGCCATCGTTTAAGTGAAATAAGACATCATCTTTCTTAACCATTTGGTTGGCTTTAATAGCGACCTTTTCAATATACCCATTTAATTTAGGAGCAATAGCTGCTATATCTCCTTGTACATAAGCATCGTCTGTTGCGAGCATATAACGCCAATCTGTTATCCATTTATAGCCGAACCAAAGCACAAAAAGCGCAAAGATAATAAGAAGAGCATGAATTATTTTCTTCTTTTTTGTTGAAACAGTTGTCTCAGATGTAGACATGATTTTATACTTTCGATTTTATGTAATGCGTAAAACAAGCTCACCGCTGTGAGAAGAGAATAATATAGAGGCAAAGACGATAAGAGCTTTTCAAGCAATAAGACGACTTTAAAAACATAACGTTAAATATACAAACTTGCAAGTATTGAGATCTTACTCTGTTGCGCATTGTTTGCAAATGCCCCGTACTTCTAAAGTGCTTCTGCGTGCTTGAAAATCAACTGCTTGAACCATTTGTTTAAGATTGGATACAATAGTTTGGTTTTGTATTTCATTGACCTTGCCACAGTTTTCACAAATGATAAAAGTTGTAAGTTCGTGTTGGCAATTTTCAGGATGCAAACAGGCCATAAAAGCATTTACGCTTTCAAGACGATGAATACACTTTAATTGGACAAGTTTTTCTAATGCACGATAAACTTGGAGAGGCGCACGGAATCCTTCTTCGCGTAAATGATCGAGAATCGCATAAGCACTTAAAGGTCCTTGCGCATTCTTTAAAGTGTTTAGAACCAATGTTTGGTTACGCGTAAGTTTAGATGACATTAACACCTTTCTTTTGCTCTATAGGCCTTTTATTCTATGGGTAAGCATAAAGCGTATAAGATATTTGTGCAATGGTGAATATAGAATATGTA
>NZ_JANHOI010000014.1 GCF_026930205.1 Bartonella sp. 220B
ACAATACGAAAAGAGGAGCCTGATATTTTCTACATATCGGCACATAATAATTCTTTCATCAAAACATTTTAAAGCCCCCCACTTTTTTAGCAACACTGAATTTTGTTTTCTTCGTTACCTTCATCTTTTGCAGAAAACAAATTTATTACTTTTTTATGCAAATTGAAATAACTTTCTTATATAGATTGAAATATCCAATCTTAATACCTACATAACATCTTTATTAAGATAGATAGTCTCTTTATAAGATTATAAGATAAGTTGTTTTAAACTTACATTCTATACGTGATATATTCATTTTCACACTGAATTTTTTAACGTCAATATAAAACAGTACAAAATTCCCCTGTGAATCTGTAGAAATTAAAGAATATCCATCAACTTAATGAAAGGAATACTATGAAAATATTTCGAAAAATGCCAACAGAACACGAGCGGGTTTCAGAAACTAGCACAGAGGTTACACCAGTATTAAAAGGTGGTGAGCTAGAAAAGAAAGTAAGGAGAAACAAAAGAAATATTTCTTATTGAGAATGACGATACCATTGTATGATGCGATGAAGACGCAATATATTGAAAGATGTATAAATGAACAAAAGGAAAAATATGTCCAATTCTTTTCACGCGTTTCTTGGAGGAACATTAGGACGTGCTGCTATAAAGCTACTCACCATTTCACTTCTTGTAGGTATCGTGCTAAATTTTCTTGGATGGACACCTCAAAGTCTCGTGCGAACAATAACAGAATTTTTTAAATCTTTGTGGGAAACAGGGTTTATAACTCTTACAAACTTTTTCCACATGACAATGATGGGGGCTGTTGTTGTTGTACCTATTTTTCTTCTTTTACGCATTTTTCATAAAAAATAAATGCTTTCGCTTTTCTCTTTTTCTAGTCTTTTCGAAAAATCAAACGGCATAAAAAGCCTGTACTAACAGCTACAATCACAGCAACGATACCATATAAGAAACTATATTTGTGAGCAGCGTTAAAAATTGTATAAGCAATATGTGCTTTAACAATTTCAAGAGTTGTGGTTGCACTATCAATAAATTGCCCATTACGAAAAAGATAAGCACGAACCTGATAATGTCCAACAGGCGTATTAGCTGGCAAACGAAAATGCGCTGTAAAAAGTGCACCAGAACCAAAACGAACGCCTCCCACTTCCTCCTGATAAAGATTTTTGGTTTTTTGCAATTTTATAAGTTCATCACGAAAAATTTGTACTTTCCCCAAATCTTGTTCATCAGTCTGCAACAACAAATAGGATAATCCTAGCCCCAAGCGTTTATAATCTTCAACGCCAGTAATATCATCAATCTCACGCGTTGTGACCATAGAATAAAAAAGAGGAACATTTTTAAAAGTGAGGGAATCTGCGTTAACCCAAACACCAGCATTCCGTTTTTTTTCCCGCATCACCATAGTCCGAGCCGGTCCCTCTAGGCTAACCACAACATCATAACGACTCTGTTGAGAGTATAATGGATCGCTATTTTCCAAAACACCGGCAATATAAAGATCTCGACCATCAAAATGTGCATCAACCGTAATTGTCTTAGTTGTTACGATAATTTGGATAGTTTCGTGATCAACTTGATCAACAAATGCAGCTTTTGTCCCAACATTTGCCCACATAGAAAAAGGAACTACAAAAAAGCAACTGGTCAAAATGCATAAAGAAAATAATCTACCCATTTTTATCTCATCAGAATATCCAGAGAGAAAAGATTATCGGGGCGTACAAATAATTGAAAAGCAAGACGCATACAGACAATCAACACCAAAAATGCAAGTGCCATACGCAATTGTTCTGCCTTCAACTTACGTCCAGCCCTTGTTCCATATTGTGCCCCAATACTTCCCCCAAGCATCAATAGAAAAGCCAAAACAATATCAACGGACTGATTACTCACACTTTGTAAAACGGTCGTGAAAGAGGACACAAATGTAATCTGAAAAAGTGAAGTTCCAATCACCACACTGGTTGGAACACGCAAAAGGTAAATCAACGCTGGTATCATAAAAAATCCCCCGCCAATTCCCATAATAGAAGACAATAACCCGACAATAAGACCAATCCCTAAAACTGGAATAATGCTGACATATATCATAGATGTCCGAAAACGCATTTTGAATGGCAAACGATGAATCCAATTATGCCTCTTAGCAAGACGCATATTGACTTTTGCTGCCTTGCGCTGGCGCAGCATATCGCACCAACTTTCAATAATCATCAAACTTCCTATGCTTCCAAGAAGAATTACATAAAGAAGCGAAATCATGAGATCTAATTGCCCCAGTTTTTTCAAAACAGAAAAAATCTGTATCCCGATGACAGAGCCTATTCCCCCTCCCATCGCTAAAAGAAGACCAAGTTTGATATCAAGAGTGCGTCTTCTAAAATGTGTAATGGCTCCTGTCACAGATGATGCAATCATCTGATTGGCTCCTGTTCCAACAGCAATAGCAGGAGGAATATTATAGAAAATCAATAAAGGCGTGATGAGAAATCCGCCGCCAATACCAAAAAGACCTGAAAAAAAACCGGCAACCACCCCCATACCAATCAAGATTAGCATGTTGAGTGACATTTCAGCAATTGGTAAATAAATACTCACTTATAGAACCTTCAAGATCTTTTGAGGTTTTTAGATAGAGAGCCCCTCTCCAACAATCCCCTTCTTCAATACTCTTTGTCGCATATTTTAAAAAATAATTTGAGATGCCATTCATACTTTTGCAAAATTATGTGCACAAAACATCTTATATCAATGACCCTAAATCATAAAATTTAAAAGAGCGCCTCTTAAAAAGTCATAAAAGCATACCGTTATCGCAACCATAAATGCAACGACTAAAAAACAAGGAAGTATTTTTTTTACAAAAAAACGCAAAAAAGAAAAATGCCTCTGAGTCTCTATCTTTAAGGAGGGAAAAGATTCACTCTCAATGCAATGAGCAGATTCTTGAATGTCCGAGTGCATTTCTTCTCTTGCAGAATGCCCTACAAACTTCACAGTCTCTTTTGAAGAAGGCTTCGTGGCATCACTTGGTAAAAAGCTCTTATGCTCTTTTTGCAACAGGTTTTCAATATTTGTTTGTTTCTCAGTTATACACTTTTGTCTTGAAAAGTTTGGTACCTCTTGGAGCAACGAACGTTCTTGGTTTTCTCCACACGCCATATCAGCAAGCTTCTGCACAACAGAATCAAAAGATTTTGAATGAGACATACGTTGTTTTATTACTGCTTCTGCTAGATTTGTCTTTTCATTCTGCAAATTCTGAACAAGCGATTTAATCTGCTCCAAATGTTCAAAAAGCTTTTTTTCCCTTTGGCGACGAATATAGTGCTCAGCCAAAATTGCCCGACTGATGTCATCCAAATAAGATTTTAAATCATCTTCCACAAAACTTTGCGATATCAAAGAATGCGGCGAATTCTTCCTCTGCATTTGTGCATAAACAGAGCGTAATTTTTTAGCAATGTCCGACATTGTTATCTCAGTAAGCGTAGCTTCCCTTTCCTTTTTCCCCACAACATGAAAGGAAGGATTATCTTGCTCAATCTGCTTTACCGTATGAATCTTGCTATTCAAAAACGCTACCCCTCATTGTCTTGCAAAAAATGTTGTGTCTCATTCATTTTCTGCAAAGAATCGTATCGATAATTGGAAAGAATGCTCTATGTTCGTAAATAGAGCTTTAATAACTTGCTCAAAATATTTATGAGTGATCTTTAAGGATAACACTTTCAAGGTTCAAATTGAAAAACCATTTCCCATTTTCTCTTTTACCATTGTCTTAAGATCCTTTTGATTTGTAATGAACTGTACATGTGAACCTTCTTATGCGTTACTCTCATACCATTTACCATTCTGTATCTCTTTTATTGTAAATTTTTTTTAATTATGATGAGAATATCCATTTTTAATGAATGAATTTTTTATTTAAACGAAGATGATAATGATTAAAGTGAGTAAAAACAAACGAGAGACGAATAATAATGATAAACAAGAAAATTTTAGAAAACTTCTATAATGATTGTATGAGATTTCATTCTAAAAAATTTGGTTTCTTGTGAAGATTACGATAAACTTGTAATCATACAAATGAAGAGGATTACCATGAAGATAATTGTCGCCGTCAAGCGTGTTGTTGATTATAATATCAAAATACGCGTCAAACACGATGGTACAGGTGTTGATCTCTCCCATGTAAAAATGTCTATGAACCCTTTTGACGAAATAGCCGTGGAAGAAGCAATTCGTCAAAAAGAAGCTGGAAAAATTTCCGAAATTGTTCTTGTTTCAATCGGACCCGAAGCAGCACAGGAAACTTTGCGAACAGGACTCGCAATGGGTGCTGATCGTGGCATCCTTGTAACAACCGAAAAAACACTTGAACCCTTAGCCGTTTCTAAAATTCTTAAGGCTATTGTTGATAAAGAAAAACCAGATATGGTTTTCTTGGGAAAACAAGCTATTGACGACGATAACAACCAAACCGGACAAATGCTTGCAGCTCTTCTTGGCTGGGGACAAGCAACTTTTGCCTCACATTTAGACATAGAAAACGGCCACGCAACGGTCATCCGCGAAGTTGATAACGGTACTCAAACCATTCGCCTTCCCCTTCCCATCATTATGACTGCTGATCTACGCTTAAACGAACCGCGTTATACTTCTCTGCCTAATATCATGAAAGCGAAAAAGAAACCCATCGAACAAAAGGCACTTGCTGATTTTGACATAGATACACAAGCACGCTTAACGGTCCTTAGCGTTGAAGAGCCATCTCCCCGTCCATCTGGTGTTAAAATGGCTAATGTAGCAGAACTTGTAAATGCGCTAAAACAAAAAAAGTGTATTTAATATTCTATAAAAAAGTGATCAAAAGCAACACTGCATAAAAAGGTAAAAACATATGGCAATTCTTTTATTGGCCGAACAAAATACAGAACAAACCGCAAAAGTGCTCACCGCCGCTCACGCAATCAATAAAGAAATCGATATTTTGGTTTGTGGAAAAAACGTCCAAGCAATCGCCGAAAGCCATGCGAAACTGACTGGTGTGCGGCAAGTGCTTATCGCCAAAGCTGATTATTTAGCCCATCAACTGGCTGAACCTATGACAAATACAATTGTCAAATTAGCAAAAGATTATGATGTGATCATGGCTGCCTCTACCAGCATTGGAAAAAATATCATGCCGCGCGTAGCTGCTCTTCTTGATCTTATGCAAATTTCAGACATTATCGCAGTTCTTGCACCCGATACCTTTAAACGACCAATTTATGCAGGAAATGCTCTCGAAACTGTACGCAGCAATGATCATAAAAAGGTTATAACAGTTCGTACAGCAACTTTCCCTTCAACCGCTTTCCAAAATAACGCTGCTTCTATTAAAACAATAACACCAGCGCCCAACCCAAACCTTTCTTCTTTTGTGAAAGCAGAAACCAACAAAAGTGATCGCCCTGATCTTACCTCAGCACGTGTTATTATATCAGGTGGGCGGGGTCTTGGTTCACAAGAACAATTTATGGCACTCCTTCTCCCCCTTGCAAATAAGCTAGATGCAGCTTTAGGTGCCAGCCGTGCAGCCGTTGATGCTGGCTATGCTCCTAATGATTGGCAAATTGGACAAACAGGCAAAGTTGTTGGCCCTGAACTCTATATTGCTGTCGGAATTTCCGGTGCAATCCAGCATTTAGCTGGCATAATGGATGCACAAATTATTGTAGCCATCAATAAAGATGCAGAAGCCCCTATCATGCAAATTGCTGATTACGCCCTTGTAGGTGATCTTCACCACATTATTCCTGAGCTGGAGAAAGCTTTATAAACTATGAATGCATCTTTGCATCAACACCATGAAAGTATGGAATTTGACATCGTCATTGTCGGAGCAGGACCTGCTGGACTTTCCGCAGCAATTCGTCTAAAACAAATTAACCCTGAACTTTCTGTCACAGTCGTTGAAAAAGGGAGCGAAGTTGGTGCACATATACTCTCTGGTGCAGTTGTTGATCCCATAGGCATTGACACGCTCCTACCAGAATGGAGAAATGAACAAGATCATCCCTTCAACACACCTGTCACCAGCGATCAGTTTTTTTTTCTAAAACCAAAACACGCAACACTATTCCCTCATATTTTTTACCCTAAAATCTTATCAAATAACGGCTGCTATATTGTTTCACTTGGCAATGTTTGCCGTTGGCTCAGCAAAAAAGCCGAAGAACTCGGTGTGGAAATCTATCCTGGTTTTGCTGTATCTGAAACCATTCAGAACGATAACGGAGCCATCATTGGTGTTCTGACAGGTGATATGGGCGTTAATAAAGATGGGACACTTGGAAAAAATTATATGCCTGGAATGGCTTTGTTGGCAAAATATACTTTAATTGCGGAAGGAGCGCGTGGTTCCATTGCCAAACAACTGATACAAAAGTTTGATCTTAGTAAAAACCGTGAACCACAAAAGTTTGGTCTCGGATTTAAAGAACTCTGGGAAGTTGATCCCAAAAAACACCAGCCTGGTTTAGTTCAACATTTCGCGGGTTGGCCCTTAGATAATAATACCGGAGGCGGAGGTTTTCTTTATCATCAGGAAAACAATCTTATTTCTGTGGGCTTTATTGTCCATTTAGATTATAAAAATCCTTATCTCTCCCCCTTTGAAGAATTTCAACGTTTTAAAACACATCCCAAACTCTATGAGATCTTTAAGGGTGCAAAACGCCTTTCCTATGGTGCACGTGTTATTAGTGAAGGAGGATGGCAATCTGTACCAAAGCTTACCTTTCCTGGAGGCGCGCTTATTGGCTGTTCTGCCGGGTTTGTTAATGTTCCTCGTATTAAAGGCTCACACAACGCCATCTTATCTGGCATATTAGCAGCCGATAAAATCGCTATAGCTCTTGCACAAGGCCGCACCCACGATGAAGTCAAAGAAATCGAAGAACATTGGCGAAAAGTCCCCATTGGCAAAGATCTTTATAAAGTACGCAATGCCAAACCACTCTGGGCAAAATATGGCACAAAATACGGTATTAAGCTTGCTGGCTTTGATATGTGGTGGCAACAGCTTTTTGGCTTTTCTTTATTTAAAACACTCTCTCACGGAAAAGCAGATTATGCATGTCTTGAACCAGCAGAAAATTTTAAACCCATTGCTTATCCAAAACCAGATGGTATCGTGACTTTTGATCGCCTTTCCAGTGTTGCACTTTCCAATACGCACCATGAGGAAAATCAACCATGTCATTTAAAAATATCTTCATTAGAGAAACAAAAAAACTCTGAATTCGCAATTTATGCAGGACCTTCAACCCGCTATTGTCCTGCTGCTGTCTATGAATGGCTAAACCATCATGATCAGACAACTTACGTTATCAACGCTTCAAATTGCATACACTGTAAAACGTGCGATATCAAAGATCCCAACCAAAATATTCATTGGATCTGTCCACAAGGCAGTGAAGGTCCCTTATATCTAAACATGTAATTATTGTTCATTCCACACAAAAGAATATTTTCTCTTAAATCAGAATCCCTTTTAAAATCTTCAATGCATGCGTTCTTTCACGCTATAAGACTATTCTCTTATCACTCCCGCAACAAAATACTCTCAACAACCACATCATTTTTATCAGAAGAATTTATAATATGCTGTTCTTAAAAACTTTTTATTTATCAAAAAAATAATAATGAAGATATTTTCACTATTCTGTTATAAGGTACAAATCAACGCTCCTCGCCACTGTACTTTTTTCACTCAGTTTTACGTCCTTCAAAACATCCTCAAAAATCTCTTTTATAAATGAGAATTGCCCAATACCACACGCTTTTACTTCTCATTCTTTTTCTCATGAAGAACAGCACTCCAACATTACATTGCCTGTTCACAAACGCACTAAAGATGCCTGAAATCTTTCCGCCCTACCCTTGTCCATGAGGAATATCATGTAAGATTCATGGGAAACCCCCCATCTCTTACATTTATGAAATATACAAACCAACGCACCCATTTGGTTTACACACTTAAAATGTTGGACTTATTTTTATAGGATTAAACTGATTGATAAGAAGTATATTTTATTCCTTCTTAAACATTTTTTATCAATATGTTGATGCCTCTCGTGAAACACGAAGAAATATTTTTTATTCTATGACGAGAAGGATTAGAATGAAAAAAGCTTTTTATCTTCAGTATTCTCATTCAAGCTAAAAAGGATCAATTCCCTTTATAAATCAACTTATGATTGTAGAAAAATGAAGATCAATCTGCCTACTCTTTAAATATCTATAACAGACAATTTGGTAGAACTGTGTTCACGCAACTTTCAAGAAACACATCAATATTTCTCTCAGCGAGATCAAAAAATACGAACCAACATTTTAATGAGAAAACGAAGCATTCATTTTTTGTAAAGTGGTTTCAAGAGCTGTTATTAAAGCATCTCTTCCCCCTTGGTGAGAAAAACAGTTCGACAAAAGTTCATTTGTTCCTCCCTTTGTCGAAAACTCTTTCTCCAACGTTGCAAAATCAAGAGAGGCAGGACCATCCATTGCTATAATTTTGCGTATTTCATCGGTAAGATTTCCAAACATCATAGCAAGAAAATCCGCTGATTGTTGCTGTTCTAATCCCTGTTTTATAAACCATTGATGTGCTGTTTCTATAAAATTAAAATATACCCCCATGAGTGAACCAGCGGTCATGAAAAGATTAAACTGTTCTTCTGCATTCAATACCAATGTTCCCCCCATCGCATCAAATAAACGACGTAAAAAAGGATGATCAGGATAAATTGGCGTTAAATTTTTACATTCTGCGACAAAAGGAAGTGGAACAGCACGATAAACCCTATGATTAATCCACTCTTCAACTTCTTCTGTTTTTGCCATAGCAAGTACGGAAACAACAAGCTGTTCGGAATAAAAGCGAAGAGAACGTAAGACTTCTTTGGCAATTTGGTTAGGCAAACAAAGAAAGACACAATCACTCACATCAAGCAATGCCTGATTATTTTTAGCAATGATAACTTTATCATATTTGAGTGAAAGGCGTTCTGCCATTTGCGCATTGCGGGGTGAAATAATAAGTGAAGGAACGTCAAAATCGCTCTTCATTAAACCGTCAATTATTGAAGTGCTGATTTTACCTGTTCCCAAAAAACCAATTTTCATTTTTACTCGTTTCTCTTATCATTCTAAAGGAAGATTCCACCAATAACTCATATATTTTAATGAATTAACTCACATAAATAGTAATTGAAGAAGCAACACACAACATAGCAAGAATAATCAATGCCAAATAGACTTTGGGTTTATCAAAAAGAATTGCAAAAGCAGAAAACCAACCAACGACAGCAGCCGCTAGTGCACATAAAAAACCTGGCTTATTCATAAGGACAATATGCATCGCCATTAAACCACCAATGATCAGCGCTCCAAAAACAATCAACAAACCCGTTGCAAATTTTTCATAATCGTCCATATTTCGCTCCTCATAATGCTCAAATTGTGACGCACTGTTTCCTACCCCATCTGTCTATAAAAACAAAATGTTTTTCATCTACCATGGTTAAAATGATATAGAAACTCTTCATTTATCAGATGTAAAAAAAGCAGGAATGTGCTGCGGCCAACGCCACGGCAAAATTGCAATGAGGTCAAAGCGTACACATAAAAGAGCATGATCTTTTTGCCGTGCAAGCCAAATATCGGCTGCTGCTTCAATTCTCTTTTCATTCATCCGAGAAACCGCAGCCATTGCTTCAGCCAAAGTTGAACGTGCTTTGACCTCCACAATTAAAACAAGATTTCCACGCCGCGCGATTAAATCAATTTCACCACACTTTGTTTTAAAACGGATTTCAGCAATATGAAATCCTTTAAGTCGCAACCACCAAGCGGCCCATTTTTCTGCGCGAACGCCTCGATAAAAAGACTTTTGTCTGCGCTCTTTTTGCATAAACTTACATATCCTTTAAAGTTTTACGCATCCTTTAAAAAAATCAATCGCTGGAAAAGTTCTTGCTTTTTAAAGCCCGTTTTCTTAGCTGCCAAAGCAGCAGCTTGGGCTGTAGAATGTGTACGCGCCAATTCTAATAACATTTCATCAATTTCTTGATGACTCATCACTTCCAAAGAAGAAAGAGCCTCCCCAACAAGTACAACAATTTCCCCACGAACATAGGGTTGTTTCCTATAGCTTTCAAACAAATTCTCTAAATTGGAAACATTTATTGTTTCAAACTTTTTTGTTAATTCACGACAAATTGCAGCAGGGCGATCAGCCGAAAAAACAGAGACCATATCCTGTAAAGTCTCGACAAGACGATGGGGTGATTCATAAAAAACCAACGTTGCCGGAATAGCTTTTAATTGTTCCAAACGCTTTTGACGTTGTGCCTTGCGTGCACTTAAAAAACCTGCGAAAAAAAAGCTATCGGTAGGAAGCCCCGTAGCAACAAGAGCCGCTAAAAGTGCTGAAGCACCAGGAATCGGAATGATTTTGTAACCAGCTTTACGCGTCTCTTCGACCAATCGAAATCCGGGATCAGAAATAAGTGGTGTTCCTGCATCTGTGATAAGCGCCACGCTTTTATTTTCTGCCAAAGCTGCTAATAATTTCGTCCCTGCCTTTTGTGCATTATGTTCATGATAAAGAAATAATTTTTTCTGAATACTATAGCGTTCCAAGAGAACACGTGTCACCCGCGTATCCTCACAAGCTAAGACATCAACACTTGCAAGCACTTGCAAAGCACGAAGAGTAATATCTCCAAGATTCCCAATAGGTGTTGACACGAGATAAAGCGCTGGTTCTATGGTTGGCGCGCGATAAGCATGAGCACCTATAAAATATATTTTTTCACACATACTGTTCTTTTATCATCAAAGAGAACCTCTCTCCATCAGATTTTACGAAAATCTTAAATGCGTGAACATCATCCATTTCTACCATTTTTCCACTACCAAAAGATCAACGACTCCAATAATCACTCGTACCATAACAAAAGAGTTTACACCAATATCGAAGTTTCTTGGTGTGATAACGCGTCTGTAATCATCATGATAGCTTCTAGTAGAATAAATTCTCTCATCTTACAGTAGCACGAGCTTCTATAACTCTCCACAAAACTTTTTCTTCAAGTGACGAGCAATTTTTCTATCCATCCAGATTATAGCCTTGTTCCGTTTTTTTAAGAGCGCAATGTTCTCAATAATCTCATAGACAGCATTTAAAAATCAGCCTCTTTACCAATAAAAACCATTCCCCAAGCAAATATGACCTGTTTTTTATAACTTCAGCCCACACCATTTTTGGATAAACATAGATTTTTCACACTACAACATCTTATTTTCGAATATTCTCCACGGCTTTCGCAACAATATGATCAACATCCAACAATTTCATATTAAAAAATACTTCCTCACAATACCTGAACAAAGTCTTTAACTAATTCCGTTCCCTCAGAAAAAACAGCACCTTATGTTTTGCTAAATATTGTATCCTTCCCCCTTAAGCAAAACGTAAATTTAAAAAAATCTATTTTTCACTTGATCAACAATCGCACGATAAAGCTTAGCGTGTTTCTCGTCAGGTTTAGCAATGAAGATTGGCATGCCCTCATCTGAAGAAGACCGTAAAGCTGCATCAAGCGGCACTTCTGCTAAGAAAGGTACTCCTCGGCGTTTGGCTTCTGCACGTGTACCACCATAACCAAAAATATCGTAGCGTTTTTGTGTATCAGGAGCAATAAAATAACTCATATTCTCAATGAGTCCTAAAATGGGAACATCCACCTTCATAAACATTTCTATCGCTTTACGTGCATCAACCAAAGCAAGATCCTGCGGAGTAGAAACAATCAATGCACCCGTCAACTGCACTTGTTGAGCAAGAGTTAATTGTGCATCTCCTGTTCCCGGCGGCATATCAACCACCAAAACATCAAGAGGTCCCCATAAAACATCTCTGAGCAATTGTGTCACAGCTGCCATCACCATGGGACCACGCCAAACCACCGGCTTTTCCTCCTCAACCAAAAATCCCATTGACATCAATTTAAGACCGAACTTTTCAAGAGGTTGAAGTTTTTTTCCTTCGATATGTTGTGGTTTTTGGTTAACAAGCCCTGTCAAACGCGGTAAAGATGGACCATAGATATCTGCATCCATCAACCCCGTTTTGAAACCAAAATCTTGTAAAGCAAGAGCGATATTGATTGCCATGGTAGACTTGCCAACTCCTCCTTTTCCTGAAGCAACCGCAATCACATGCCGAACACCTTCTATTGGCATTTTTACAAGCAATGCATGTGTTCTCCGTTTTGGCGCAGAAAAAACTGTATCTTTATGAGCTTGAGAAGATACTATTGGTTTTTTTTCCGCCGTCAGTGTGACAACAACAGATTCAACCCCATCCATAACACACACCACTTCTTCAGCCGCACGACGCAACGGCTCCCATTCTTGTACACGCCCATCTGGAACTGTAATGGAGAAGAAAACTTTTCCTTGAGCAATCAATATTTCTGAAAGAAGCCCCAAGGATACAATATCACTTTCAAAATCCGGTCCTTTGATTTTATGTAACGCGTTGCGAATAGCCTCGCTTGTGATAGGACTCACACTCTTTCCTCTCTATATAAATTTCAGAAAATAGAACTATAAGAACGGACAACACTTCAACTTAATCATCTGAAACTTCTCACTTTATGAAAATGACGAAATGTAAACTACCTTATACTCTATCTCTTTTAAAACACTAAAGAAACCTCAAATAAAAAACTCGACTACAAAATCTTCTTAAATGATGGTTATCATATGCTATCTTTATGAATGTTCTAAAGCCTTTAAGAGACAAAACTCACACATAATCCTTATGTATAACAAGCACACATCATCATTATACAATAACAAATCACGATTTTTGCTCTACTCTTTATATAACATCGTGAGTATCCACTTGTGTTAGAAAAAAAATAATTGTAGAATACGCTATTGTAACCAGCAATGATTTTCCTTAGCTTTTTTAAATATTACAAATAAAATCACTTCCTCGAAGGATTTTTTTTTATTTTATAAAGAAAGAAAATAATCTGAGATTGACTTTTTTTGTGTTTTTGCCTATGGGTTAGCAATCGTATGATAGGATAAGACTGTTCATCATAGCGCATAGTTTTGCCCATAGAATTTAAGAAGGGCCGCACTCCGCGGTATTTAAATAAATGAAACGTACTTACCAACCATCTAAATTGGTCCGTAAACGCCGCCATGGGTTTCGTGCACGTATGGCGACAACCGGTGGCCGTAAAGTTATCGCCGCAAGGCGTGCTCGTGGGCGTAAGCGGTTATCCGCTTAAGCATTTGACTTGACCATTTAAATTTTCACAAAAGTTGAAGAGTGTTTATTATTTCTTCGTTGTGAAACTTTCATTATGAACCTCCAGTGCCTGCTTTTGCAGGCATTAGTAAAATTGCGAAACGCTTTTTATGAAGAAAAAACCTCCCTGCCGCATTCGCAAAAGAGAAGATTTCTTGTCTGTACGCACAGGAGAAAAACGACGTGGTCCTTTATTTTTGCTGGAAGTTAAGTCTCATAAACAAACAGCAGAAATAAAAACTCCTCTTGTTGCACGTGTAGGTTTTACGGTTACACGTAAAAACGGTAATGCGGTCAAACGCAATCGTATTAAAAGACGTCTGCGCGAAGCCGTGAGGGTCGGTCTAACAGATAACATGGAAGCAGGAACAGATTATGTCATTGTAGCGCGTCCTGATGCACTTCATGCGCCTTTTACATCTTTGATCAGTGAATTAAACCGACGAATAAAACCAAAAACAAAACATCAGCAACGCCAACATGGGTGTACGAATGGAATATAACCGCAATTTCTTTATCGCCATTGGATTGTCTTTCATAGTGCTTATCGCATGGCAGTTTCTTCACGTTATTCCAAAACAGGCTGAATTACAAAAACAACAAGTCATTGCACAGCAATTGTCCAAACAACAATCTGTACTTTCCACTCCTGCGACAAATTTCTCTGATGCAGCGCCAATGCATGGATCAGCATCTATCAGTGACCACAAAATGACTCCTGAAATACGGAAGGTTGTGTTGGCTCAAACAAACCGTATTGCCATCAAAACGAGTGAACTAGAAGGCTCCATTAATCTTGTTGGTGCACAATTTGATGACCTTCGCCTCAAAAAATACCGTCTGACAGTAGAGAAGAGCTCACCAGAAATTGCTTTATTAAACCCCAAAGGATTTACAACAACCTATCTTGCCGAATTTGGTTTTACAAGCGCATCTTTTTCAGCAGAGGCTTTGCCCCAATCTGATACCCAATGGCAAATAGAAGGAGAAAACACAACACTAACTCCTTCAACACCCGTCACTTTAATTTATAATAACGGACAAGGGCAGATCTTTCGTCGCACCCTTTCTGTTGATGATCATTACATGTTCACTATTGAAGATTCTATCAGCAACAAAGGAGATAAACCGATATATCTTTCATCTTATGCCCGCGTTGCACGTGCAGCTCCACCAGAACACACAAATGCAACCTATTTACTTCATGAAGGTATGATTGGTATTGCAGGTGATGCACTTAAAACTGAGAAATACAAAACGCTAGCGGAACTTGATCCCAATCCTGAGAATGGTCAAAAAAGTATGATTTTCTCTAAAGTAACAGGAGGCTGGATTGGTATTACTGATAAATATTGGGCTGTAGCAGTTATTCCTCAACAAGATAAAGAATATACCAGCCGCTTTATTTATTTTGATCGCTTACAAACGCATTATCAATCTGACTTGCTTGGATCTCTTCTAACAATTGCCCCCAATGAAACAAAAACTGTTACAAATCGTCTTTTTGCTGGAGCAAAACAAGTTGAAATCATTAACCACTATCAAAATGACCTGAAAATTAAGAAATTCGCTCTTTTAATCGATTGGGGTTGGTTTGATTTCATCACCAAACCCATGTTCTCCCTCATTGATATTCTTTACAAGCAAACTGGCAATTTCGGTATTGCTATTCTTCTTGTCACAGTGCTCTTGAAAACGCTTCTCTTCCCGCTAGCAAATAAATCCTACAAATCTATGGCACGCATGAGGCTTATACAACCAATATTGCTAGAAATAAAAGAAAAATATCCTGATGACAGAACCAAACAACAACAAGCAATCATAGAATTGTATAAAACACAAAAAATTAATCCTCTTGCCGGTTGTTGGCCAATGTTGGTTCAATTTCCAATATTTTTTGCCCTTTATAAAGTTCTGTATATTACCATCGAAATGCGGCATGCGCCTTTCTTTGGTTGGATTAAAGATTTAGCAGCACCAGATCCAACTTCTGTTTTTAACTTGTTTGGCTTTCTGCCATACGCAGCTCCAGCATTTCTTATGATTGGTGCATGGCCTTTAATCATGGGAATAACAATGTTTTTACAAATGCGTATGAACCCAACGCCTCAAGACCAAACACAGGCGATGATCTTTGCCTGGATGCCTGTCATCTTTACCTTTATGCTAGCATCCTTCCCAGTTGGTCTTGTCATTTACTGGGCATGGAACAATATATTATCGATCATTCAACAAAGTATCATGATGAAACGTCAAGGAGTCAAAATTGAACTTTTCGATAATCTTAAAGCCATATGGAAAAAATCACCCAAAAAAGAAATACATGAATGACAAAACATTCTCCTCTTTCTAGAATTTTTTCTTGCAATTGGATTTTTATTCGTGGTGTGCCTGCAATACACTTTCTTCCACCAGAAGGGCCACCAGAAATTGCATTTGCCGGACGTTCGAATGTTGGGAAATCTTCCCTCATCAATGCACTTGTTCAACAAAAAAGCTTGGCACGTACCTCAAATACACCAGGACGTACACAGGAGCTTAATTATTTTGTACCCGATGGTTTCAGCGGACAACCAGAAGATCTCCCCCCTGTTGCGCTCGTGGATATGCCAGGCTATGGTTTTGCAAAAGCACCTAAAAACCTGGTTGATGCATGGACGCAACTGATTTTTAGCTATTTACGGGGACGTACAACCCTAAAACGTGTTTATGTCTTGATTGATTCACGTCATGGAATCAAGAAAAATGATTCTGATGTTTTAGATCTCCTAGATAAAGCAGCCGTTTCTTATCAGATTGTTTTAACAAAAAGTGATAAAATAAAATCAAATGTCCTTGAAAAATTAACAATAACCACAAAAACACAGCTTCTCAAACGTCCAGCAGCTTATCCTGAACTTCTCGTGACATCTTCGGAAAAGGCATTCGGTTTGGAAGAGTTGCGTACTGCAATTTTGCAAGCGATTACAGGTTAATCTTCTTGTTCTTAAGGGTTTATTAAACATAACTGTGAGGTTCTGTTAATAATCTTGTACTTCTCGTAAAGCATCTTTATAAAAATTCCTGTTACTTGAAAGAATTCTTATTAACTCTATTTGATAGTGTAGATTATGCTGACACTTTTTCACACCCCCCTATCCTCTTCCTCCCGCTTCATACGCCTCATTCTTGGAGAATATGGTGCAACCATTCAATTAATTGAAGAACATGAATGGGCTAGAAGACACGAATTTCTTGCACTTAATCCAGCAGGTCAAGTTCCTGTTCTTCTTGATGAACATGAAGTGCCATTATCAGGAGCCTTTGTTATCTATGAATATTTAGATGAAACACACGGGAGTTTACGACAAGAAAATAAGTTCTTTCCAGAAAATCCTTTAGGTCGTGCCGAAGTTCGTCGTCTTAATGACTGGTTTTTAAATAAATTTGAAAATGAAGCAATACGCCATATTGTACGGGAAAGAATCTATAAACGTGAAATGCCTCTTGCCATTGGCGGTGGCGCTCCTGATTCACAAATTTTACGCAATGCACGTGCCAATATTCTACCACATATGAACTATCTCGATTGGCTCTGCGCATCTCGCGACTGGTTAGTCGGCTCTGCATTATCCTATGCGGATCTCGCAGCTGCAGCTTCCGTTTCTGTACTTGATTTTCTAGGAGAAATTGACTGGGAACAATCCCCAGCCGCCAAAGACTGGTATATGCGAATTAAATCCCGACCTTCTTTTCGCTCTCTTTTAACAGATCGCGTTCGAGGAATTGTAGCAAGTCCTCATTATACAGATCTTGACTTCTAATCACCTCCCTTGACAAGGAGAAGCACTCTTAACATTATAGAGAAATGCTTCTTCATCAATAAGGCTTCAATGATGTCATACACACGTACTAGAGCCTTAACTTATAAGGATAGTGCATCATTTATAACGTAAATGAGAACCAAAAAGACAGAAATATTCCCTTAATTTTTCCTCATTTAATTCCGTCTTATAATGAATCAGAAAGCGTTTTCTTGTACATCACAAGCAGAATTGGTATATGGATAAAAAACATTGAAATGCAAAAACTGTAACAATATTGAAAGCTAGTCAAGAGAAGAGCTGGCATGTTCATCCATGCTACCTAATACATGTAAAAAACATATTGCGTAATATCCCATTTTTGACTTCTATAATGAGAACAAAGATTTCTCATCCTGTATTTCTATCAACTGAAATCTCATAAATAAAAAAGCAAAATTTTTCTTTTATAGAGAAAAAGAACCATTGGAAAGAAGATAGGAATTTGCCTATACTACAAAAGTTAAATATCATAAGGAGAGAAATATGCGCCTTACAGTTGTTGGTGCGAATGGAAAAATGGGACGCGAGCTCATTACAGCTATCCAGCGTAGAGAAGACATAGAACTGAGTTCTGTCCTCGTGCGTAAAGGATCACCTTTTGTAAACAAAGATGCAAGCACACTCATTGGTTCAGATTTTCTTGATATTCGCATTACTGATAATCCCGAAAGCGCATTTTCTCATACAGAAGGGATTTTAGATTTTTCTCAGCCAGAAGCCAGTCTTCTCTATGCCAATTATGCGGCCCAAAAAGGTCTTATCCATATTATTGGCACAACGGGATTTAGTAAAACAGAAGAAGCAAAAATTGCAGATTTTGCAAAATATACGACTATTGTCAAATCTGGGAACATGAGCCTTGGAATAAATCTTTTAGCAAATCTTGTAAAGAAAGCTGCACAAACATTAGAATCTAACGATTTTGATATTGAGATTTATGAAATGCATCACTCTGGTAAAGTTGATGCACCTTCTGGAACAGCTCTTCTTCTTGGGCAAGCAGCCGCGGAAGGTCGTCATGTTATGCTCCAAAATGTGCGAGTCAGTGGACGCAATGGTCATACAGGTAAACGCGAAAAAGGTACGATAGGATTTGCCTGTTCACGAGGTGGAACGGTCGTTGGTGATCACACTGTTACTTTTTCCGGTCCAAATGAACGCATTGTTCTTTCACATATAGCGCAAGAACGTTCTCTTTTTGCCAATGGCGCCTTAAAAGCAGCCTTATGGGCAAAAAACCATAAAAATGGTCTTTATTCAATGCTTGATGTTTTAGGACTAGACGATAATTGTTAACAATCAACGTAATGCAGGAAATTCATAATGGAACGCACGCTTGTACTCATTCGTCATGGGCAAAGTGAATGGAACCTCAAAAATCTTTTTACCGGTTGGAAAGATCCCGATTTGACAGAAAAAGGAAATACAGAGGCAAAAACAGCAGGAAAAAAACTTAAAGAAGCTGGTTTAAAATTTGATATCGCTTATACATCTACCTTACAGCGTGCACAAAAAACGGCTCGGCACATTTTAGTACAAATGGGACAATCAGATTTAGAACTGATAAAAACTTCGGCATTGAATGAGCGGGATTATGGTGATCTCTCTGGTTTGAATAAAGATGAAGTGCGCCAACAATGGGGAGAAAAGCAAGTGCAAATATGGCGTCGCTCCTACGCTATTGCGCCACCAAATGGGGAAAGCTTACGCGATACTTGTGCTCGCGTTTTACCCTATTATCTTCATCATATTCAACCGTATATATTACGCTCTCAAACTGTTTTGATTGCAGCACACGGCAATTCACTTCGTGCTCTTATAATGGCGCTTGAAGGTCTAAATGGTGAAGAAATTACCTCTCAAGAATTAGCTACCGGCATCCCTATTATCTATAGATTTCATTCCGATTCAACAATTGCCTTAAAAACGATACTCACACCTTAAATGTCTAAAATCGTGGTAAGTCCAAAGAATCCAATTCAATCATTTTGCACTATAGAATAAATTCTATAATTTTATTGACAGAGTTGTTTCACAAGCTTAGATGAATTTTATAGCCCAGATGGCGGAATTGGTAGACGCGCAGGTTTCAGGTACCTGTGCCGCGAGGCGTGGAGGTTCGAGTCCTCTTTTGGGCACCATTCTCTTTTTTATACCAAATAACTTATTGATTTCACATATGTTTTTTTAAGTGAGGGATGCGTGGATAAAAGTGAGGGAATAGGATTTCAAAATGCAATCCTGTATTGCCATAGAGATAGAGCAGATTCTGAAACTTCTTTGTCGAATTGGTCAATCCAAAAAAAAGTTTACCTTCCAAAAGCTTCTGATAAAATGCTACTCCTAACTCTACTTCCCAGTCTTTAGCTTGTGGGAAAACTGTAAAATAAAGTGGCTCATGCTCATTACCAGATAACTGAACCGCCTTACGCGCTGCC
>NZ_JANHOI010000015.1 GCF_026930205.1 Bartonella sp. 220B
GACAATGCGCATGTGGCGGGCTCTGTTTATGGCAAGGCTCGTGTTTATGGCAATAGCCGTGTTTCAATTGAAGCCCATGTTTATGGCAATGCGCATCTTTCCCATAATAGTTATCTTTTTGAATATGCAAGGGTCTATGGCAATGCCAAGGTTTCAGGTGCTGCCTGTCTTTTTAGCACTGCACGGGTTTATGGCTATGCTGTTGTTAATAGCCGTGCACAAATCCATGGCAAGGTTTATGACTATGCAAAAGTGAGTGGCTGTGCTGAAATTTATGGCTCTGTTTATGGAAAAGCTCAGGTTGCTCATACTGTCAAGGTCTGGGGGCGTGTTTGTGGGCGTGCAAAACTCAATCGACAAAGTAAGATAAGAGAGGTTCCTCAAAATAAAGAGGTTTCTAAAAGTGATATTCTTATGGAAATTATTGAGAAAATTGAAACAAAGGAATAATCAACAAACGCGGGGGTGCTTTTATGTTTAATGCCATCTCAAAAAAGAAAGCCGTGCCAATTTATATGACGCGGCTTTCATATTTTCGACTCTTATTAATCAATCCCATAAGGAGTAGTGAATGCATATATACAAAACGTATTATATTGCAAGCTCTCTAGTCTCTTTATAAAAACTTATCCAAAATAAGATAAATGAATGCTTCTGAAAGCGTTCTTTTAGATCATCACATTTGAATGAAAAAAGCCTATTAGCTCTGTGATGATTTCAAACCCTATCAATAACAACGCCCTCATATTTGAAGCGGTCAATTTGAAAGAAAGCATGCTATCAAAACGCCTCTTTAAAAGGTATTAAGCCCATATTTGAGTTAGTAAAATTAACCACCCCAATTTTGGGGACGTTCTCTTTCTATAGCTCTCTTTAAACATTGGCGTTTAATGATGTTATATATCTAACTTCTCTCTGCTTATAAAGAAGGTGCCCTCATTTTTGAGGTAACCTAATCACTCAATCCAAATTTGGATTGCCCCCTTTCAAAAGAAAACGTTTCAAATCTTTGCATTTTAACAAGCTCTCATATTCAATTGCGTTTTAACAATGCAATTTATTTTATGATAAAAACGTCTTGTAAAATTTATGACCTGTTATGAATGATAATTGCTTTGCATTTCATTTGAATGCTCACATGCGTTATAATATTGGCATCATGATTTGCTTTTTATGCTCTGTTTATAGATGGCTATTGTTTATAAAAAATGGTCAATTGAATCGTGCATAAAAGTGTGGATTCTTAAGTGGATTCATATAAAATAAATGCACTTAATATATTGATTTAATTGTATTTTTTTGCTTGATACTCAGTTTTGAAAATACACTTAGTCCTTTCTACCAAAACATCAATATGACATAGGTCACCACTAATATATTCTTGTATTATAGGGTTTGCTATCTTTTCAAGAGCATTTAATGCTTCGTTTCGATTTTTGCATAACCTGACTCCAACTGAAGCTGCTTGATCTATGGGCTTTATTACAATCGGGTACGTAGTACGATTCTTGAATACATCTTCTTTTGTATATTGCACAGGTTGAACAAGTTTTCCAGTTTTGCTGATTTGTGCCGCCATCATCGCCTTATTTCTAAATCTTAGCGTTTGCTCTAAGCTTAGCTTTGATTCTAATTTGAAAAAATTTTCAAGATAATGCGCACTTGAAACTGCAAACTCCTCCATAGCAACAATGTGTGTAGGCCTAAAACTATCAGCGATTTTAACAGCTAAGCTCTTTAAAACTTCAATATTTTCCATATCATTAATCTGGATACAGTTTTTTTGAGGAGCGCCACAAGTTTGATTGTAACGTTCTTGAATTATAAGATATTCTCCGATTAGGTGAATATGTCTTTTTATGATATCTTCTACTGCAGCTTTCATCCGTGCGCTCGTCACGAGAATTACTGGAAAAATCAAGCCTTTTGTTTTTGCCATAGTTCCCTCATCCTCCAAGTGAAACCCGTTTTTTCATTAAAACTCTAAAGAATTGCCACGCAGTAATGACACAGATTACAGTTGAAAGCCAATAATAATATATTAAACTTGAATATGGGTTTAATAATGCCGTTACAGTTACGCCCGCACCTACCAATGAGGGCACAAAAGAGATTATAGCTATCAAACTCATCGTGCCAAATAGATGCGGTGGCAATAGATTGAGTTTGAACATCTCGCTATGTATATATTCAACAGGAAGATATTTTTGGCTTAAAAGTGAAATAGAATGCAGAAGCGTCACAAAAGCCAGATTAGAAATGACTGCAAAAAGAACTGTCAACAAGGTAATCGTTATAGACAGTAAAGTGAAATCCAGTTTAGGTATGTTATATAATGCACCTAGAACCAGTAAACCTAAAAGTATTAGCAAATTATTATTATTCGCCCATCGCAATAGCATATGATAAACGAGTGGAACTGGTTGCATTAAGAGTGGCTCTAATTTTCCTGAAAGAAGCGCGTAAAAAAAGTTATTTATCGACGAAGCGAAAGTGTTTAGCAATAAGGATATCACTAACATAAAAAAAATAAGGCCATCAAATTCTTCCAGTGTCCATCCTTTTAATGAATTCGTATTTTGATAGATGGAATCAGCATAGAATAACCTAATAAGAGTTACGATAAATGTTAAACCAATGTACCCCACGAGATTGGCTTTATAAGCGCTGGAGTTTTTTAAACTATTTGAAACATAAGCTAGAAATTTTTCCATAATTTTAACCTCCCGCTGTTTCATATTTATTCATAACAACTTTCCAATAAATTGCGCAAAGAACAATGAATATAAACAAGTACAAATTTAATTGAAGAGAATATGAGATTAAATGACTAACATTTGGGTCAACAATCAATTCAGCAGGAGCGGCAATAATAAATCTGAACGGATTATAAAACATGATAGGTGCTATAGTTTCAGGCCAAAAGCTTGGAGGTAACATGGTGCCACCTAATATACCTTGCAGCGCAGATAACAGCACTAAAAGAAAATCAGGCCGGATAAATTTAAATGTGCTAACAGCTATAAAAAGGCCAATTAAATAACACAATATTTGTGTCTCTATGAGATAGATAATCGTCCAGAACCAATAGAAGAGGCTTACAGTTTTCACTTCAAAAAGAAAAAAACAAACAGCCACAATGATAATAATTGGCCATGCATAAATAACCGCGCCACCCAAAAAATCCCAAAATCTTTGAACCGGAATAGGTATAGGCCAAAGTAAACGGGGTTCGAGTTCACCAGCTTGGATATTTCGTGCAAAATATTCAATCACACTGTAAGAATTATTAAGCCGCCAGAACGCTATAGAAATTGCAAAATAGAACATTAATTGCTGAAAATTATACCCGCTTACAATGCCCTCTGCATTGCCTACGTAAATATAGTGCCAAATAATATATTGCGTGATAAAAGGAATGCTCGTTGCTAGTAAGAGATCAATTACGAGCATATATTTGTCAATTAGGATCTCCTTAACAGCTATAAAAGCAAACAACTTTGCGCAAGCAAGATATCGCCTCACTGTCATTAGCATCAGGAAAGATTTTAAACGCATTCTTGCTTACCCCCCGTCCTTAAACTGTTTTAAATAAATATCTTCAAGAGAAGGCGGAGAAAATTGAATTGCGATATTTGGCTGATCAATAACAAGTTTTTGTAAACATTCGAACATTTTATCTTTGATATCTGTGTCAATCAGCCATTCCATTTTCGATTGCGTCATAGCTTTTGAAATTATTTTACCTTGAGTTGAAATATAATCAACAGCTGCCTTGACTTGTTCAATAAAATCATCCGAAAGTGGGCACTCTTGTACAACAAGTGAGCTTGTTACAAAATTGCCAACTTTTTCTGATACTGTACTAACAGAACCATCAAAAATAATTTCACTTTCCTTGAGAAAAACAATCCTCGAAGCACAATGTTCTATATCCGCCATATCATGGCTTGTTATGATAATTCCTTTATTTTGCTGCTTAACAAGACTGTGAAGATATTTGCGCAACTCATATTTGGATAGGATATCCAGCCCAACAGTCGGCTCATCTAATATCAGTAAGTCGGGGTCATGAATAAGGGCGGCAACAACTTCACATTTAACCCTTTCCCCAAGGCTTAAATTTCGAACCTTCCTATTGAGTATTGAAGACAGACCCAAAGCTTGCGTAAGCTCTTCCAGCTTTAACATGAAATTTTTGCGATCTATATCGTAGATTTTCTGTAATACAGCATAACTGTCTTTAACAGGCAGATCCCACCATAGGCTAGACTTATGTCCAAAAACAACGCCGATTCTTCTTAAGAAATCATAATCGCGATGTGAAGGGGAAGAACCCAACACCCTAACCTTGCCACAATCAGCTTTTTGTAAGCCGCAAATTGTTTTGACTAATGTGGATTTTCCTGCTCCATTTGGGCCCAAAAGTCCTAAACACTCTCCAGCTCTTAACTGAAGCGTTACGTTTTTTAATGCATATTTATCATTATTTTCTTGCCTCTTTGAGGGAAGAAAATAATCCCAGAAGGCTTTCTGACTTTTGTAAACCTTTGAGATATCCCTTACATCAACTAGAGTTTGTTGATTATTCATCTTAACCATCAAGCTACCTTTCGAGCTTTATTTATTAACAGTTCCGCAATCGCATCTGGAAACTCAAATCGATCCATTAAAATGTCTGGCTCTGGGTTAACTTCAATAAGGTAAAAATTCCTCCCAGCCTCTTCGATTATATCTACGCCTGCAATATCAAGCCCAAGAGCCTTAACGGCATCAATAGCCAAGGCAGTAGCGAGATTATCAAATTTTTCTGGAGGCAAAATCTCAATGTGTCCTCCATGTGTACCATTGCAAATTGGGTATAATCCACCGGAATTAAAAGCATACCTTTTATTACAAACCTTAACTTCGCCGCTGACAATATCGCATCGCCAAATAAATCTACCCGGATTTTCAATGAGAGACTGAATTATAAATTGTCCATCACGGTTTAACCATTTTTTTATTTCATCCAGAGGTGGATTTTTTGCTGCAAATATCTGTACTTCATTCGAGCAAAAACCCAATGTTGATTTAGCCACTAAAGCTATATCCTTATTTAATAGAAACTCGTTGAATTGGTTTAAGCTTTGGAATATATGAGTCTCTGGGATTGGGAAACCAAGCTTACCCAAGTAGATTGCTGTAAGAGCTTTATCGCGAGCTAATTGATAAGACAATGGTTGGTTAATTATCGCGTCGTTGACTGAAGGTAGATTTGCAAGCTGTATAAATTGGGAGTGATAAGAACACCTAAATTCTGCCAAGCGGTCCATAAAAATAGCAGAAAATTTATCAAGATTTGAGGTAACTTCGTTCGGGGCTGCTGCTATTCTGATTTCTGACCAATGAATAAACTCTGTATTAAAGTTTTTTTTAATAAGTGTAGCGTACACTCTTTCTAAAAGAGGATGCATTTCGTCATAGATAATCGCAATACTCATATATGGATGCATTAAATTTTTCCTAAAACTCAAGCTGTTTTTTTATATTGTTAAAGAATATCCGTCTTTTGAGTTTATTCAAAGGAGGAATATGATCCACAGTAACTAGTTCAATATCTATGTTTGAGTGAAAAAGATGGCACATTTCATTCGTAAAATTCTTAATGCATTGCATCGCTTTGTTGGTAGGCGCACCACTTTTCCAAACCGTTAAAACCCGTATCTTATTAACTTCTTCTTGTATTATTCTAAATTCAAGGATGCCAGCATCATCATGACTTAACCATTTTTCTGCAAGTTCTAACATCATACCTGCAGGTACTAATTTATTACTTATACTCATAAATGCATCATCTATTCTTCCATGAATAGCTTTTATTCGTCTATAGGATGATCCACAGCGACACTTTTTTCCAGCCCAACCATTACTTCCAGCTGTTTGCTCATGCCACTGCCCAAAGTCACCTTGGTCATAACGGATTATAGGCATAGCTATATTCCATAGTGAAGTGCCAACAATCCTGCCAAAATCACTATTGCTATCAGTAATCAACTCAATATGTGTGTCATGCTCCAAGAGATGGTAGTTTCCTTCTGTACACTCATAGGCCATCAAACCGATTTCCTCACTACTGTACTCATCTCGAACTTTTACATTTAATGACACCTCCAACTTATCCCGTTGGGTTCTAGTCGAAGTTTCAGAATTAGTACTCAAACAGGTCACACCCAACACCCCTAAATCTATATTAGAATCTGCTAATTTTTCTGCGGCACTAAATATTGAAGAAATAAATTTAGGGCTAAGCAACTGAATATGCTGTTTGATTGATTCTATCGGGCAACGTTGCGATATTGTAAAAACTCGATAACTTTCACATAAATTAGTATGCCACCAATGAGCATGATTAATGTTATAGATCCATTCTTTAGGATTAAGTTGATTACCCGACATTTCTTCGAACATGTTCATACGATGGATTGTATCAATTTCAGTGAGTGATTGATCCATCATTATTTGCACCGGTCTACCTGTAGATCCAGTAGTCTCAAGGCCTCGCAGCTCGTCATGAGGCAAGTGACTTGACAAATAATATGAATTAAGGTCTCCTACAAAAGGTAAATGTTCTCGTGAAATTATTGGCAACCGTTCAAAATCACCATATGATCGAATTTCCCCCACACTATAACCCACTTCTTTATATATATCACGGTAAAAAGGTACAGATGTAAAAGCCCAATCGACTAATTCTCCTAATCTCTGAAGCTTCCATATGCGCAGGCTAGTGCTATCAGATCTCACTTTTAACTTTAGCATATTACGTGTATAAGACCACCTAGATAGTGCTTTAGATTGAATCCAAAGTAATTCTGGCTTTCTGAAGGCCCAATCTATTTTAAACCTTTTTATATCTTGTGCAACCTTAGGGTCTAATGTTTGCATATTCACCCCCCATATCTCTAACTACTGGACATAGCTTCACGTAACCTCTGTAATGCCAATTCAAATACACTGTCATGCTTCATTAGACTTGCCCTAACAAATTGATGCCCTAATTCATCAGGTTTACTCCAATAGAAATATCTACCAGGCAAAAGACACAAGCTAAATGTTTTGCAGTGCTGCACAAGTTTAAGATCACTAAGCCCTGTTGCCGAGCAATCAATCCACTCTACCGGCATAACTGATTCAATAGATTTTTTTGCTATCTCTAAATTTGTTTGATTTAATATATTACGAAAATTAGTGCGCCTAACATCCACTTCTTTCCATAATACTTCTTCGTAATCCAACCTCGGATGCTCTCTCAACAATTCTGGTGATTGTTTCTAAACTAAAAGGAGATACACATAAAAATATCTCCTCATAAATTTATTGTATTGCACTTTTAAGCTCAGAATGAAAGAGCATTAAGCTAGCTTTCATATCTTGCGTTGGAAAAGTCTTACCAGAATCTTCAATGATTACATATTTAACACCTGAACTATCCAATATCTTATGATAATCTGGTTTTTTACGATCATAAAAACTAAATGTAGCATCAATAATCAGTATGACAGTACGCTCGCGACACACGTCAGCGATATTTGAAAGCTGGTTTTCATTAAAGACCATCCCTGTAGGATTGTTTGGATTTACTATAAATAAAGCGTCTAAACTATTTTCAAGAAAATAGTTCGAAAGCGCATCTTTATCTGAAGAGAAAATAAATAAATCATCTTCTAGGAGCGGTACTAAGTTTACGTTGCGCCTTCTCATTAGTAGAGGGAGATTATCAAAACATGGTAATAAGAGAGCAGTCCTTTTTCGAGAGCAAGCTAAGTATGCACCTACGATATCAATAGAATTAGAGGCTGTCGGACAAATGAGATATTCTGCATGTCTCGCCATCGTTGGTGATTTTGACAACTCACCCCATTTTTGAATGAATCGTGCCTCTATCTCGGGTATTTTGTGTGATTTGGCCCAGTCCCAACTATCCTTTAATCCCACAATGATATCATTAAAACTTTCGTGAAGATTATGATATGCGTAACCATCCGCAAGATTTGCTTCTTCTGTTAAAGCAGACCTTTCATAGTAAGTAAGTGCAGATCTAAACAATTGTCCCCCCCCATTTTTTTAAAATTAAATTATGTATTATAATGCCAACATAAAAATGAATTAATATATTGTCAAGTAATAATAACTGCCAATAATACCTTATGATTTATCATTGTTTGCATTTATATAAATTATTTTCTTAATAAATTCTTTAATTACAAATAATTACTATGTATAACAGAGTTTTTTACAGTATTTTTAATAAATATAACTTATTTATCTATCTTTAAAAATTTGGTTATTTTTGTAATCATATTGTAACTGAAATTTTTTAATTTTGAAAAAATATTGGACTAGCATATCAAAAGTGAATGCCCCTTTAGAAGGTTTAGGCGACTGTAGATTGTGAACTATTTCGTAATTTTCTGAATAAATGGCCCAAATATTTTGACCGAAAGAAGGGCTGACGTTCGCCTTTAGAGCTTATAGATTTTAATTCATTAAAAACCACATAAAAGGGTTTAAAAACATATCAACTTTAGAATGCTGACTAATTTATAACAATGCGCACCTTTCTCATAATAGTTTTGTTTTTGAATATGCAAGGGTTTATGGTCATGCTGTTATTAACAACCGTGCAAGGATCTATGGCAAGGTTTATGACTATGCAAAAGTGAGTGGCTGTGCTGAAATTTATGGCTCTGTTTATGAAAAAGCTCAGGTTGCTCATACTGTCAAGGTCTGGGGGCGTGTTTGTGGGCGTGCAAAACTCAATCGACAAAGTAAAGTAAAGGAGGTTCCCCCAAATAAAGAAGTTTCTAAAAGTGATATTCTTATGGAAATTATTGAAAGAATTGAGACAGAAGAATAAGCAACAAACGCGGGGGGCGCTTTTATGTTTAATGCCATCTCAAAAAAAAGAAAGCCGTGCCAATTTATATGACGCGGCTTTTATATTTTCGACTCTTATAATCAATCCCATAAGGAGTAGTGAATGCATATATACAAAACGTATCATATTGCAAGCTCTCTAGTCTCTTTATAAAAACTTATCCAAAATAATATAAAGGAATGCTTATGAAAGCGCTCTTTTAGATCATCACATTTGAATGAAAAAAGCCTATTAGCTCTGTGATGGTTATAAACCTATCAATAATAACGCCCTCCTATTTGAGGCGGTCAATTTGAAAGAAAGCATGCTATCAAAACGCCTCTTTAAAAGGTATTAAGCTCATTTTTGAATTAGCAAAATAACCTAACTTCTCTCTGTTTATAAAGAGGGTGCCCTCATTTTTGAGGTGACCTAATCACTCAATCCAAATTTGGATTAACCTATTTCAAAAGAGAATATTTCAAATCTTTGCATTTAAAGACGCTATAGTTATATTAAAGAGCTGCCCCCAAATTTGGGGCTAGTAAATCAATCTTCTTGTTTTTGAGGGTGCCATTTTTTACTGTAGCTCTTTTCATAAGAGATAACATAACGCAACTTGCTTAATGATTATACCTTTGTTTTGATATCAACCTTCAAAACAAGATATAATTTAAAACCTATGCGATTTATGTGATAAAAAACGTATTGCACAATTTATGAACTTTTATGGCTGATAACAGCTTTGCATTTTATTTGAATGCTCACATGCGTTATAATATTCACATCATGATTTGCTTTTTATGCTCTGTTTATAGATGGCTATTGTTTGTAAAAAATGGTCAATTGAATCGTGCATAAAAGTGTGGATTCTAAAGTGGATTCAAATAAAATAAATACACTTAATCTATTGATTTTATTGCGTTTTTCTTCATAATGCGCCTTCGCTCGTGGACACTTGACTTCAACTAAACCGTCTTCTCCAATCAAACCATCAGGACTAGCCCCTGCCATTTTTATGGTAGGATGAAGCTTTAGCCTTTCGTATCTTGGCAGCACGCTACACACAAACAACAAAAACGATTGATCTTGGGTGTTTTGATCTTGTTGATTGTTCTGATTTGCAAATCCGTGCCGCGGTTGAATTGCCTTCAAGTGATTGTTCGGTGATCTTTGAAATTGAAAGAAACAACAGCACAATTTATCAACTCTTACCCTTTCAATTGCTCAGTCTTACCGAATATATCAGTGAAAAAGTTAAGCTCCGCACCATTCTTAAAGGCACAGAAAAACTCTCACCGGTTTTATTTGCTCCTGTTCAGTTGATTGCGGGAAAGATTCATAAAACAGCAACCTATATCACCCGTGCTTTTGCCTTTGGCGAAAAAGCAAGATTGACCAGCTATATCAAGACCTTTTTGCCTGGTAGAGCAACCTTTTCCCTAGAAATACAGCTGGATGATAGTGCTTTTACCCCTTTGGAACTCGAGGAAACAGAGCAACTTTCTGAACCGCTTTGGACAGAGCGAAAATTTGTAAGTCATGACAAAGGCGCCAAACAAGCGCGCCTCAAACTCACACTCACCGGTGGACCAGCAGCGCGGTCAATGCTGCGTGATTTTGGTGCCGGCATTTTGTGACACCTACTTTGCTATGAAAGATGGGATTTTGCGCTGCTTTAGAGACTTGGAGAATGGAAATGACAAAAACCAAAAAGCTTGCCATGGAATTGCCCAAAGAAGGGCGTTTTATCAGTTCTGAATTCCTCATTTTGCGCGAGAACTTAACAAAAATTGATCAAGCCATCAGGGATGTTGAGGAAAAGGTAGACGACAAAGCCCCTGCAAAACACACGCATAGCATAGGGGATGTTGCAGATCTTGAAGCCACACTCAAAAGCAAGATGCCAGCGGATAAAACCTTTTCTTTTGCTGATTTGGGTGATATCGAGGGCGCTAAGAATGCCGCTAACAATTATGTTCTCTATAAAGCAAGCAACAATCACTTTACCTTTGGTAGTGCTGTTTCACTTCTTGGAGCACACCAACACAAAATTGAAGATATTATGGGGCTTGATGACTTTAGAGCCAAGATTAATAAAGACCTCACAGCCTATGGTCGCTTAAAACAAGCCAATGAATAGCAGGATTATAACAAGTTCACAAAAAAAGTCACTATAAGTGATGGCTTGGAACTCATAAGCAATTCGTCTGAAAAATTCATACACCTTCATCATTCGCTATCCGATTTCATGGGGACTGTTTATACGCCATTGAGTATCATGCAGGATGGTAATTCGTCATTGAGTATCAGACATAATGGTGAAGTGGTTACAAGTTTAAATGCAACAGGAAGCAAGCTTAAAGGACCACTCAAAGTTGATGGTGATCTTATCTATACCAAACCGCAAGTGGATGCAGCTATTTTAGCAGAAATAAAAAACCTTAAAAAAGCTTTGACCGATCAGATCATTAATTGGCCGGCGCTTGCCGATGCTGAATTGCTCTATACGCAAAATGGAAAAATTGAATGGCCCGATTGGGTAACGGATAGAACCAAAGTTGAAATCCAAGCCTGGGGTGGCGGCGGTAGTGGTGGTGGAGCGGATACACCAAGGTTAGGAAGGAGGTGGTGGCGGCGGCGGTTGTTCCGTGTGGTATGACTATAAAATCAGTTTAAATGGGCATGAAGATATCACAATTGGTCAAGGGGGAGTGGCTGTTGCAAAAAGGTTTGAGAACGGCAATCCTGGAGGAACAACTGTTATTGGCAAGAATTTTATTACCGCTACAGGAGGACATGGTGGTGGGGGTGCTTACTCTTTTAGAAATAGCATAGGACTTAGTGGTAGTATTACTTACTACTATTCAGGAAGTGGGGGTGTTGGCGGAGAAGGTAGAAACTTTGGTTTAGCAACGAATAATCGCCCAGGAATTGCCAAAGGCGGAAATGGTTATGCAGGGACAGGTGGAACACGAGCAGCACAAGTGGAAATGGAGGAGATGCTGGAGGTGATACATCAAGGGGTGGCGCTGGAGGGATAGGACAAGGTTCTTATGCTTCAGGAAAAGCAGGGCGTGGCTTTGGGTGGTGGAGCTGGTGCCCATGCCGATTCTTCTTCAAGCGGTGCTGGAGCCAACGGCGCTGTTCTTATAAGATTGTGGAAAGAATAAATGCTTTTGTGTCCTTATCAAAAACAATCGAATGGTTTGACGCACGCTTATTGTGTGATAGCTTGAGCTGTATAACTTTTTTAAAAGTCCTTCTCAAAGGGGTTTCAAAGCCTTTTTAAAGGAATTTTTTGACTGACAGTGTCAGTCTTATGAGGTTTGACTCCTTGTTGTTATTGTTGCTTCATTGATTTGGAGTGCAAGATGGCAACAGAATTTAATCATGGTATTCGCATTGTTGAGGCTGGTGAAAGCTCTAGGCCGTTGGCAACATTTGATCAGACAGCGATTGGTGCGGTTGTAAAATCCTTGATGTTGACGTGCAAATTTATCCCCTCCATGTACCTGTCCTTCTCTTTATGCATGAGGTGGAGAAACAAGATAGTGTTCTGTTTCATAAGCTTCAATTAACGAAACAAGGGTTTTCATTCTATCAAATTCTGGAGTATTAACTTCTGGCTGATTGTCAAACATCGCAGACACAATCTCTAAGGCTTCTTGGTACTCTCTCTGTACGAATTGGTTTGATATTCATTTCTCAAATTACACAGTATTGATATTATATTATTTAAATTGTAATGATTTTTAAGTTAATTGCAAAGAAGACTATCTATGACTACACGTAATCCTAATCGTTGTCCTACTCATCCAGGAGAAATTTTAGCGGAAATTATTCCTGAAACAGGCAAAACGAAGACAGAAATTGCACAGATGCTTGATATATCACGCCAGCATCTTTATGATATTCTAAATGCAGAAAAACCTATCTCCCCTTCTCTTTCGGCTTGTCTTGGCAAAATGTTTGGGAATAGAGCAGCCATATAGTTACGTATGCAAGCCAATTATGATGCGTGGCATGCTGAACGTGAAACAGATGTTAGCAAAGTTCCTAAACTCCACGCTGTTTGACTTTGTGATCAGTGTCTAGAGACTTTTCCAAGTGGTTTTATTGCTTTGGCTTCTTTAATTTTAAGTGCAATTTTACGCACGAAAGCAAGACTAAAACGTCCTTGTGGTTTCAAATCTTCAAAGTCAAAAAAAGCCTTGCAAGGAACAACATTAAATTCATCAACACGCACTCAAGACTACTTCTGTAAACCCACACGCTTACATTCTATCTCAGGTATTTTTAAGCTAAACTGCAAATTTATAGGTTCCTGAGAAGTAATAGGAAACAAAAAGAAATGGCTTTCAGTTTTAACCATCACACAAGCAGGACGCGCTTTGCGCCCCGAATGTTCGCCGTTTTGCGCTTGTTCATGCCACAAATAATAATATCTAACGATATCACCTGCTTTAAACATGATCATCGCCATTTAAAATATCATCTAAACCACGATCTAAATCATCTAATATTATTCTTTGGTGCATTTGCATAAACAAAAGATTGTACACTAGAACGGGATTTTATTAATTCATGATATAAACCGACAGGAAGCATAACGATTTTCTCACGCCCTCGCTTTGTTAAAGCTACAGGTGTAGACATAGCCTCGTCTAAAATATCGCCTGCCCCGCGGTTTACATCTGTAAAACTATATTTTTTCATATGCACATCCTATCCTTAATGAATAATACGTATTATACGTATAATGTGTATTATGTAAAGATATTTCATGCTATTAGCTACCTCCCCGCCTTTGAAGACGAGGAGATGAAATTATGTTTTAAACTACGCAGCTTTTACAATAGGATAAGAAAAACGCGAGACAAAAGCCTCGCGTTAGCCTACTATCTCAAAAGAATTAATTATTATTCCGTTTTTTCGGCTTCTAAACTCGCTTTACGTATATTATGGGCTAATTATTATCATTTTTCGTAGCAGACGATAATGTCTGTACAGCTATCTTTTTTGGCTTTAGCTCAGCCGGCATTTCTCTTTTAAGCTGAATATGAAGAAGTCCATCACAAAGCTCTGCTCCAATAACCTTAACATGATCAGCCAAATGAAAACGCCGCTCAAAAGCACGCGAAGCAATACCTCGATAAAGGAATTCTCGTTCTTCGTCATCGTTATCAGTTTTTTTCTCACCCTTAACGATTAGCTGATTACAATGCGTTTCTATATCAATTTCATCTTGAGAAAAACCAGCAACAGCCATAGAAATTCTATAAGAATCTTCAGCTAAACGCTCAATATTATATGGTGGATACGAAGAAATATCGTCTGGTTTTGTTCTGGAATCAAACCAGTTTAAAAGATGATCAAAACCTACCGTCGAACGATAAAATGGTGAAAAATCTACTTGACGCATAACATTGCCCTCCTTTAGAGCGACTATAATTAAATTGGTTCACAAAGTTCCAAAAAGCAAACCTGCTCGTAAACCAGTGGCCCCAGAGTGGCGACCACACTAATTATCTGGTAATTGCTCTGCCCTATGTCAACTCTTTTGTGCTTGGATTCGCAAAAATACAAAAAAGCAACATAACTATTTCTTAACCCTTCTTCGTCATTATATAAAGTGCAATCTTTTCATTATCTCACTTTGCACTAAGTCGCAAAATACACTATAAAAGTTGTCAATTGGAAACACTTCACACAGACTGGAATTTTATTCCTCCTCATATTTGGAATGCCTCTCTTAAAATCGCTATTGATCGCGAAATTCGTTTTGCAACAACATATCCTGAAATAAGAAAATCCAAAGGAACAGTTGTTATTCTTGAAAGCTATACGAATTCTTTAGAAGAATATTTTTTACCAATGAATGAAATTTCTAAACGCGGCTTTCATACAGCAATATTTGACTGGTTTGGTGAAAAAAAATTACCTTCTAATACAAAAAAACAGAGCAGATATGATTATTTTGATATTAACAAAGATATTAATGATTTAGATGGATTTCTTAAAAATGTTGTTTATCCTAATTGTCCATCACCTTACTACATGCTAACCTATGGTATAGGTGGATTGATTGCTCTTAGCGGGCTAGATCTCATTAATCATCAGTTTAATAGAATGCTCTGCGTTTCTCCTCTTTTTGCTCCATTTGGCAATAAAACGAATGGTTTCCAACATAAATTAACACAGCTTCTTACTGACATAGGTCTTGGATTTTTACCGGTTAAAGGTGAGAAAAAACTCAAAAAAACACAACAAAAAAATAGACAATTGAAACGCACTTATAATAGTGCTTTCCCTTTTATCAAGAATCCAACATCCCAATGGATGACATCAGTACTTAATGCTATTGATTCTATGAAAAAAAATATATTTCTTGGGCATTTACAAATCCCAACACTGTTTATTCTTGCCAATCAAAACAATATTGCAAACAATATTGAAGTGCGACAATTGTGTCAACATACATATTTGACAGAGTGTATCACCATCACAGGTGCTGACCTTGATACAATCATGCATGAAGAAGATTACAAAAAACAATTTTGGGCTGCATTTGATGCATTTATTCCTAACAAAAATAATCTTTCTTAGTAAAACCATATTTAATAAATAAAAGGAAGTTCTTTATATATAAAAAATATTTCTCCAAAACCTGATGAACACTATAAAAAATCAAAATTAGATCGTTACTTATAATATAATTGAATTTAAGAATTTTATATTAAATTAATGTGCCAAAGAATGAGAATGTTTAGCTAACAAATTTTAAGACAATATGATACAGCTTTTAAAGATATTAAAATTTTATTCTTATGTTACAGTATGGAGAGATGATAAATTTTTATCAATTTAAAATTAACACTCTAGAAACAAACTCTATGCATTTACAATATATATATCTGTAAAAATACAGAAAGCAAATAGCCGTCAATTCTACCTTGCCGTATAACTGCTTAAAAAGAGTGAATAATATAATATCCCTCTGATTTTCTAAGATAGTCTCTTAAGTGACTATTCTTATAGGAGCTCTAACCAAAATGAAAAAAAGAAATAGAAATTACGATTGATCGCACTTAACTTCTTTCTTTCAATGTCATATACATTTCGAATTTAACGAACTCACAACTAATATGCTGTATTCTTGACAAGATATAAGAATTAACCATTTTGCTATTCATTTCAATTATGAGCATTTTATCATCTTTTTTATAAATACTCTCTATTGTATAATTGATGTGGCAAAAAACTCTGATGAATGGAGCTATTGGAATATAATCATGAAACGAATCCTGCTCGCAGAAGATGATAACGATATGCGTCGCTTTCTAGCAAAAGCTTTAGAACGTGCAGGCTACGAAGTTGCCGATTTCGATAATGGTGCTAGCGCATATGAACGTTTACAAGAAGAACCCTTTTCCCTTCTCCTTACTGATATTGTAATGCCAGAAATGGATGGAATCGAACTGGCACGACGCGCTACTGAAATTGATCCTGATTTACGAGTGATGTTTATTACAGGTTTTGCAGCCGTTGCACTCAATTCAAATAGCGATGCTCCCCCTGACGCAAAAGTACTTTCTAAACCGTTTCACTTGCGTGAGCTCGTTAATGAGGTTGAAAAAATACTTATAGCTGCTTAAGAGAACCTTTTTCTAAGTTATTCATGCATAATTAAAGAGAAAACTAAATTAGGCATTGACGTTTGTAATTCTATGTGGTGTATGCAATGTTGAGTGGGCGTGTAGCTCAGTGGGAGAGCACTACGTTGACATCGTAGGGGTCACAGGTTCAATCCCTGTCACGCCCACCATACGCTTTTAAACTTCACGTAACTTATTGATTCTAAATATGTTTTTTTGAGTAAGGGATGCGTGGATAAAAGTGA
>NZ_JANHOI010000016.1 GCF_026930205.1 Bartonella sp. 220B
ACGGGCTTGTTCTTCTGGTGTGGGTGTGCGCCCATTCAGGTCCCCCACTTCCTCTCGGACAATCCCTTGCATCCACAGTTTAAACTGGAGCATAGCTGTGGCTTCTCCCACAACACCGCCCACAGCACCAGCGGTGCAAGCGCCATTGGCGGTGGCGCCGACAAGACAGCCAAGACCCGCATGGGCAACAATTTGCGTGACTGTGTCTATTTTACCATCCGCCTTAGCCGTGCCAATTTCTTCCGCTAACGCCTTGCCAATGGTCCCTGACAGAGCGGTGCGCAGGTTTGTAATAAAGTTCTTGTCAAGAGAGCCGCCCTCAAGAGCCGTTTGCACGCTTGCGCCAATGGCCGCTTTGATCAGGTTCTTTTCTGCTTCATGGGCAATACGATCGACAAAAGGCGCCGTTTTGGGTAAAGACTGCCCAACCCCTGCCATGCTTGTTAATTGACTGGTCAAACCGGCTGTCACCATGGAAGAGACAATGCTAAGAAGTGTCTTGGAAGAGCCAAGCTCATGCAATGCACCGGCAATGTTGCCGCGATTATTGACAAGCGCCACAGCACTCTTGTTAATCAGTGCTTGCACACCTGCCTGTATCGCGGCATTCATGGCCGTGCTAGAGCCAACCCCTAAAGCACCGGTAATGGCACTGGCAGCGCCCGAGGCTGCTCCGCCCGTGACGGCTGTGACAACCAATGCCACGAGAGCCGCACCAGCTTCTGTCAAACCTTGGGCTTTATAATCCCAGTCTTTAAACTCAGCTTGAACGGCTTGCCAATCCACTTGCTTAGCTAAAGCCGGATCATCTCGTAGTTGCTTAATCCATGCCATCCCTGGAGAGCGAGACAATTGCTCTAGAGATTTGTCTAAATCACCGGTTGCCTCATATTCAACAACAATGCCATTGCCAGCATCAATCTTCACGCCACCCTTAGCATCTATGGTGACATGCTCGATGGTCTCCTTAAGGTAACCTTTGTCGCTCTCACTCCACCACAGAAGGTTTTCGTTACGCTGATAAGTGTCCTTAAAATCTTGATCCTTATTGGTCAGAAACTTGATCTTCCCCTTAATCTGCCGTCAAATGCGTCTCACCATCACTTGAGAGCCCTACCGCACCAAGTGTGATATCCCCGTTTTGCGCATGCATGAAGAGATCTTTGCTAACATCTACCGTAGTTTTGTTTGTGGTAACTTCTGTTGATTGTTGACGAAACTTATTCTTTTGCTTCGATTTGTCGCCTTCTTTGCCCCTAAGGTCTAAGTCAAAACTGTCAAAATCTTGCACCGAAGTCATGGTGAGGGCACCACCACTGGTGAAATTCCCCTCACCCTTTCCTTTAACCTTAACCCCATCCATGGTGAGGTCGCCATTTGTAATAAGGTTAAGATCATCCCCACTGTTGAGTTCACTCAACTGATGGAAACTGCTTTGGGCGTTATAATGCCCTTTGTCCAAGGTCTCCTTGTGTTCACTCTCTAGCGCCAATGCGCTCATGCTAGCAGAACCATCGACAATCAACGTCATTGGACCGCCGCTGGTGAATTCCCCACCCTCTGCGCCAAGATCTCCAAGGGAATGGATGTTTAATTCATGCTCAGAGAGAATTTGTCCCTTCTGCCCAGCCCGATCAGCAAAACCATATGCATTCGTGTCACGGATTTTTGCCGTGCTATTGACAATTGTATGACCCGTCATGGTGACCTTATCACCATGAATAACACCTGACATATTGGCTAAAAGACCACCACTGGTGAGATCTACAGGTCCGGTAGCATCCAAAAAACCACCGTTATTGAACAAAGTTTGTGTGGTCGTCACATGGAGTGCATCATCACTTATCACAGCACCGCTATTGGTCAGACGGTCCGCACTCAAGGTGACCCCTTTGCCTTTCAAATGCGCACTGGCTAACTTCCCTTGAGTTCTTTGTTCATTGTTTATCCCTTGTTCTGAAGAGGACGTGCTTGCCAAATAAACGTGGGGCACCAAGACCTCTTGTCCATCAACAAAGTAGGTCTCAAGCCAAATCATATCCTTTTTGATCCCAGCAATCTGCTGGGGCGTTAAGGGCTTGCCTAGCTCTAGTCCCAAAGGACCTTGCTGCTCCACAGCATTGTCGTAGAGCCTTTGCATTTGGGCATTGGGATCTTCAACCTCAAACAGAGTGCGATTGCCAGTCAACTCAAAGATTTGCTCCCCCACCAAGCGATATTCAAAATAAGCATCCCCCAACCTTTTAAACACTTGTTCAGGCTTATAATTGCCAATCTTTTTTAAGTAGTAGTCAGACCCTAAAAATTTGCTTGGATTAATAAAATCTGGACGTGTTTCGACCACAAATGATACTTGCGGGGTTTGCGTGCCTACCAACTCTGTCTTGACAGAACGAAGCCCCTCTTGTGTAGGCACCTGTATGGACTCTGCTGCTGGTGTTTGCGGGCTCGGAACAAAAAGTGCTTTGTGCCCCGTTAACCCTTTGATAATGCCCTCTAATCGATCCTTGCTGATCAGCAGTTTTGAACTATCAAAATCGGTATTTTTAACACCAGCCAAGCTTTTATCACCAGAGCTTAAACCAACTTGACCTGCTCCCCCACGCACCGCATGATTGTCAAGATAGCCTGTTACCTTTGCATCAAGAGTGCCACCTGCTTCAATCGTGCCGTAAACCGCATCATAAGTACGCGTGGTTGTTTTGGTATCGGTATAATGTCCTTCACCTTTTACGCCCCCCGCCGTACACCCTAAATTCCACGGTCTACATTTCTTCTTTCTGCGGCTCGTCTCAGTGACAATTTTGGTTGTTTCGATTAAATCATACCCTTCATTGAGCAAAGTATCGCCTTGCATTGCAATATTGCCATTGGCGGCAATCAAACTATAGCTATTGCTGATCTCACCAGCATGAACTGTTAAATGACGCCCTACCAAAATCTGTGCTGCATTATTGGTAAAATGAGACTGCTGACGAATAATGGTGCTCTCCACATCTTCCTTGATCTGGTGGTGATCAAGATTAGGAATTGGTTCCCAATCTCCTTTCTTGTAATCGTACCAAAACAGCTTATCAGTCACTTCAACCCCACCTTCACGCATATTGGTAAGTGAAGAGACATCGAAGATCATATCGCCGGAGACGGCTTCTAAAAGCCCAGAACTGTTGATTACAGAACCAGCCCGTTCTCCACTTAAACCACGGAAAATGAGACTGTCTTCAGCAATGACATCACCAAATTTATTGAGGAATGTTCCATCCAAGGAGAGGGTTGCTGACTTGTTGGCATAAATCAGCCCACTATTGCTGATATCCCCCGTCATATTGAGGGTAACGCCATCACCACTCGAACCCATGCTACCTGCATTGCTCAAGGCAGCGGCGGTTAAACAAATGCTTCAAACCATAATCACTTTACAGCTTTTGCAGTCATATTTTTTTTCAGAAAATATGTCAATTCTATATTGTGAGATATAAAAAACGCCCAAATTATCTATTTGGGCGCTCTCAGATCATTTGTTACATGTATATAAATTATTCAGCAACCGCTTCAGTTGTCATATTTGTTAACATAGCTTTAGCCATCTCACTGTTGCTAGATTTTCGCTGTTCATCTACGATTAAATCATCACGAACTGAAGCGATACGGCGGATTTGAGAAATTGTACCACCTGTACCCGCAGGAATAAGACGACCAACAATAACATTTTCCTTAAGTCCTTGCAAAGTATCAATTTTACCAGAAACTGCTGCCTCAGTAAGCACCCTTGTTGTTTCTTGAAATGATGCTGCTGAAATAAATGATGGTGTTTGAAGAGAAGCTTTTGTAATCCCAAGTAGGATGGGAGTACCAGATGCAGGTCTCTTCCCTTCTGCAATTAAATTATCATTAATTTCATCAAGTTCAATACGATCAACATTATCACCTGGAATATAACCAGAATCTCCAGATTCAGTAATCTCAACTTTTTGCAACATCTGACGAACAATCACTTCAATGTGCTTGTCATTAATTAAAACACCTTGCAAACGGTAAACTTCTTGAATTTCATTAACAAGATAAGATGCCAACGCTTCAACACCCTTAATCGCCAAAATATCATGAGGAGCAGGATTTCCATCAAGGATATAATCTCCTTTTTCAATTTGATCGCCTTCTTGGAAATGAAATAATTTACCCTTTGGAATTAAATATTCTACCGGCTCAAGAGTCTCATCATTTGGCTCAATGATAATACGGCGCTTATTTTTATAACCACGACCAAACCGAATTGTACCACTAACCTCAGCAATAATAGCGTGATCCTTTGGACGCCGTGCTTCAAAAAGTTCAGCCACACGTGGTAGACCACCTGTAATATCTTTTGTCTTAGCACTTTCCATTGGCAAGCGAGCAATCACGTCACCAGCCTTAACATGAGAACCAGGCTCAACAGAAAGAATGGTTTCCACGGACATCATGTAACGGGCCTCACCTCCCTTATACAATTTGGCAATGGTCTCACCTTTTTTATCTGTGTGGATGATAATAGCTGGTTTTAAATCAGCACCACGCGGATTAGCACGCCAATCAATGACCAAACGTTTCGTAATACCTGTAGATTCATCAGCTGTTTCAGTAACTGATAAACCATCAATCATATCCTCAAAGCCTATATAGCCCTCAACTTCAGTTAAAACAGGACGTGTATAAGGATCCCACTCTGCTATACGTTGACCACATTTAACTACATCACCATCATCAACAAAGATATGTGCACCATAGCTAACACGATGCACCACACGCTCTTTACCAGTCTCATCCTTGATAAGGATAGCCATATTACGCCCCATAACCACCAAATGACCTTCAGAATTGCGGACTACATTGCGATTACGAATTTCCACTATACCTTCATAAGAGGCTTCTAAATGAGATGAATCAACAACCTGCGCCGTCCCCCCCAAGTGGAAAGTACGCATAGTAAGCTGCGTTCCTGGTTCACCAATGGACTGAGCTGCAATAACACCAACTGCCTCTCCCTGATTAACTGGTGTCCCGCGCGCCAAATCACGACCATAGCATTTGGCGCAAACACCAAGGCGCGTTTCACATGTCAAAGCAGAGCGGATTTGCACAGACTGAATTCCAGCTTCTTCGATCTTAGCAATATCAGCTTCCTCAATCATCGCACCACCTTCAAGAATAACCTCTCCAGAAACTGGATGTAAAATATCAACAAGTGCTGTGCGACCAAGAATTCTTTGCCCAAGAGATGCAACAATTTGTCCTGCATCAACAATCGGCTGCATCGTAAGCCCTTTTGCAGTACCACAATCAACTGCTGAAATAATAGCATCCTGCGCAACATCAACAAGACGTCGTGTCAGATAACCAGAGTTAGCTGTTTTTAATGCAGTATCAGCAAGCCCCTTACGTGCACCGTGAGTCGAGTTAAAATATTCGTTAACAGTTAGACCCTCCTTAAAATTTGAAATGATTGGTGTTTCAATAATTTCACCCGATGGCTTTGCCATTAATCCACGCATACCAGCTAATTGTTTCATCTGGTTAGCAGAACCACGCGCACCAGAATGCGACATCATATAAATTGAATTCATTGGCCGCTGACGACCTGTTTTAGGATCAAATTCAACAGCCTGAATACGTTTCATCATCTCATCGGCAACACGATCCGTACATTTACCCCACGCATCTACGACTTTGTTATATTTCTCACCTTGTGTAATCAGACCATCATTATATTGCTGTTCATACTCTTTTGCCAAAGCTTCTGTTTCTGCAACCAAACGCGACTTACTATCAGGGATAACCATATCATCCTTGCCGAACGAAATTCCTGCACGACAGGCATAAGAAAAACCAAGTTGCATAATACGATCACAAAAAATAACTGTCTCTTTTTGCCCACAATGCCGATAAACTTGATCAATCATTTTAGAAATATTCTTTTTAGTCATTTCTTGGTTAACAATATCAAACGAGATATTCGGATTTTTCGGCAAAAGCTCCCCAATAATCAAACGTCCAGGTGTTGTCTCATAAAGTTTAGCAACTTTCTTCCCATCTTTTCCTATATTGTTAACGCGGCCTTTGATCTTTGTATGGAGAGTTATAACTTTATTTTCCAAGGCGTGGTGGAGTTCACCTATATCAGAAAAAGCCATTCCTTCACCTGGTTCTTTTTCAGAAACAATTGAAAGATAGTAAAGACCAAGAACCATATCCTGTGATGGAACAATAATCGGTGCACCATTGGCTGGATGAAGAATATTATTGGTCGACATCATCAAAACACGCGCTTCAAGCTGCGCTTCAAGAGAAAGCGGAACATGAACTGCCATTTGATCGCCATCAAAATCCGCATTAAAAGCAGTACATACCAACGGATGAAGTTGTATAGCTTTCCCCTCAATTAAGATAGGCTCAAATGCCTGAATCCCCAAACGGTGCAATGTTGGCGCACGATTCAGCAAAACAGGATGTTCACGGATAACCTCATCCAAGATATCCCAAACTTCCGGATGTTCTTTTTCAACAAGTTTCTTTGCTTGTTTTACAGTTGATGAATAGCCCTTTGCATCAAGACGCGCATAAATAAACGGCTTAAATAATTCGAGAGCCATTTTTTTAGGAAGACCACATTGATGCAATTTTAATTCAGGACCAGTCACGATAACGGAACGCCCCGAATAATCAACACGCTTTCCAAGTAGGTTTTGACGGAAACGCCCTTGCTTACCCTTTAGCATATCTGAAAGAGACTTAAGCGGACGCTTATTTGCTCCAGTAATCACACGCCCACGTCGACCATTATCGAACAATGCATCAACAGCTTCTTGCACCATACGTTTTTCATTGCGCACAATAATCCCAGGAGCACGCAATTCAATCAATCGTTTTAAACGGTTATTACGATTTATGACACGTCTATAAAGATCATTCAGATCTGATGTTGCAAAACGCCCACCATCAAGTGGAACCAATGGACGTAAATCAGGTGGAATGACTGGAATCGTCTTCATAATCATCCATTCTGGTTTATTACCAGATTCAAGGAAATTCTCAACAATCTTAAGTCTTTTAATCAGTTTTTTCTGCTTTAATTCCGAAGTCGTCTCAGACAATTCAACACGCAAATCATTCGCGATCTTCTCTAATTCCATACCGGCTAGAAGCTCATAAATAGCCTCAGCGCCAATCATAGCTGTAAACTGGTCTTCTCCGAACTCATCAATAGCAAGCATATACTCTTCTTCAGAAAGAAGTTGATGGAGCTTGAGGGATGTCAATCCTGGTTCTGTGACAATATAATTCTCAAAATAAAGAACCCGTTCAATATCCTTCAAAGTTAGATCTAAAAGTGTGGAAATACGTCCTGGTAAAGACTTAAGAAACCAAATATGTGCAACAGGTGCCGCAAGCTCAATATGCCCCATGCGCTCACGCCGTACGCGTGAAAGAGTCACCTCTACACCACATTTTTCACAGATAATGCCCTTATATTTCATGCGTTTATATTTACCGCATAAACACTCATAGTCCTTAATAGGACCAAATATACGTGCACAAAAAAGTCCATCACGCTCTGGCTTAAAAGTCCTATAATTAATAGTCTCAGGCTTCTTAATCTCACCATACGACCAAGACAAAATCTTCTCAGGACTCGCAATGGAAATACGAATAGAGTCAAATGTCTGCGCTGGCGCCTGAGGATTGAAAAGATTCATGACCTCGTGGTTCATGCCGTTCTCCTTCAAAGATTCTTAGAACCTGTTGTAATATCTCATTAATTTTATCACAGATTGTATTTAAAACCCATTTCTACTTTTTAAACTATCTGTGCTACCTTAATAAAAGTTTTTTTTATGAGTCTCTCTCAAGACAATCAAAGCGCACTCTTCCCAGTGCGCTTCTCCATTATTATTCAGTTGTACCAGACAATGCCCGCTGCGCAATAAGCTCACGTGCGTCATCAAGTTCTACATTAAGAGCCAGTGAACGCATTTCTTTTACCAACACATTAAAACTTTCGGGTATACCTGCCTCAAATGTATCATCACCGCGTACAATCGCCTCATAGACTTTTGTTCGACCAGCCACATCATCTGATTTTACAGTCAACATCTCTTGCAAAGTGTAAGCAGCCCCATAGGCTTCAAGTGCCCAGACCTCCATTTCACCAAAACGCTGACCACCAAATTGGGCCTTACCACCTAATGGCTGCTGTGTAACCAGAGAATATGGTCCAATCGAACGTGCATGAATCTTATCATCAACAAGGTGATGCAGTTTTAACATATAAATATACCCAACTGTCACCGGACGATCAAAAGGCTCACCAGTACGACCATCATAAAGCGTAACCTGTCCGGAACTATCTAGTCCAGCATCCTCCAGCATCATGTTGATATCAGCTTCATGCGCTCCATCAAAAACAGGTGTTGCAATCGAAACGCCTTTCCTCATCTGCTGCGCTAATTTGTAAAGGCTCTTGTTATCATACTGACGTACTGGCTCATTATGATCATTATCAGGCATAAGATTCTCAATACGCTGACGCAAAGGAAGGATATCACCAGTCTCTTGATACAACTCTATCAAATCGCCAATCTTCTTGCCCATACCCGCACACGCCCAACCAAGATGTGTCTCAAGAATTTGTCCAACATTCATACGACTAGGCACACCAAGCGGATTCAACACGATATCAGCATGGGTTCCATCCTCAAGAAATGGCATATCCTCTATGGGAAGAATACGCGATACAACACCCTTATTACCATGACGTCCGGCCATTTTGTCACCTGGTTGGATTTTGCGCTTTACAGCTACAAAAACCTTCACCATTTTCATGACACCAGGAGGCATTTCATCGCCTCTTTGAACCTTTTCAACTTTATCCATAAAGCGACGTTGTAACGCTTCTTTCGATTCATCATATTGCTTACGCAAAGCCTCAATTTCATTCTGAAGCTTTTCATCCTCAACAGCAAATTGCCACCATTGCGAACGCGGATAGTGTCCCATCACCGTATTATCAAGCTTCTTGCTGCCCGAAAAACCTTTTGGGCCTTCTACAGCAACTTTACCTGTCAACATATCAGTAAGACGCGCATAAACATTGCGATCAAGAATTGACTGTTCATCATCACGGTCTTTCGCTAAACGCTCAATTTCTTCGCGTTCAATGGCCATTGCGCGCTCATCTTTTTCCACACCGTGGCGGTTAAAAACACGAACTTCAACAACAGTTCCAAAAGTTCCAGGAGGCATTCGCATAGAAGTATCACGAACGTCTGAAGCTTTTTCGCCAAAAATAGCACGCAGAAGCTTCTCTTCTGGGGTCATGGGACTTTCACCCTTTGGTGTAATTTTACCAACCAAAATATCACCAGGCTGAACTTCAGCACCAATATAAATAATACCAGCTTCATCAAGATTTCTTAACGCTTCTTCTGCAACGTTAGGAATATCGCGTGTAATTTCTTCCGGACCAAGCTTTGTATCACGTGCTGCAACTTCAAATTCCTCAATATGAATGGAGGTAAAAACATCATCGGCAACAATACGCTCGGATAACAAAATCGAATCTTCATAATTGTACCCATTCCAAGGCATAAAGGCCACAAGAACATTTCGCCCAAGTGCTAAATCACCAAGATCCGTAGAGGGACCATCGGCAATAATATCACCCTTCTCTATCCGATCCCCTACATGCACAAGAGGACGCTGGTTAATACAAGTAGACTGGTTGGAACGTTGAAATTTCTGTAAACGATAAATATCAACACCAGACTTTGAAGGATCTAAATCCTCTGTTGCACGGATCACAATACGCGTTGCATCAACCTGATCAACAATACCACCACGCTTTGCACTAACCGCCGCCCCTGAATCACGAGCAACAACGGATTCCATCCCTGTCCCAACAAATGGTGCTTCAGCACGTACAAGCGGAACCGCTTGACGTTGCATGTTTGAACCCATCAACGCACGATTCGCATCATCATTTTCCAAAAATGGAATAAGAGCTGCCGCTACTGAAACCAACTGTTTTGGTGAAACATCCATCAAATCCACATGATCGCGCGGGGCCATCAAAACTTCCCCCGCATGACGACAAACAACGAATTCTTCTGTAAAGCGCCCTTCAGCATCTAATGAAGAATTGGCTTGAGCAACATAATGCTTTGATTCTTCCATAGCAGACAGATAAACAACTTCTGTTGTCACTCTACCATCAATAATTTTACGATATGGGCTCTCAATAAAACCATATTTATTAACGCGCGCGAATGTCGCTAAAGAGTTAATCAGACCAATATTGGGACCTTCCGGTGTTTCAATCGGACAAATGCGACCATAATGCGTAGGATGGACATCACGAACTTCAAAACCTGCACGTTCACGGGTCAAACCTCCCGGACCAAGCGCGGAAAGACGACGCTTGTGCGTAATTTCTGACAAGGGGTTGGTTTGATCCATAAACTGCGATAATTGTGAAGATCCAAAAAACTCACGAACAGCTGCCGCTGCAGGCTTTGCATTTATCAAATCCTGTGGCATGACTGTGTCAATTTCAACTGATGACATACGCTCTTTTATCGCACGCTCCATACGAAGTAAACCAATGCGATACTGATTTTCCATCAACTCCCCAACTGAGCGAACGCGTCGATTGCCAAGATTATCAATATCATCAATTTCACCACGACCATCACGCAATTCAACCAACATCTTAACAACAGCAAGAATATCTTCTTGACGCAAAATGCGAACCGTGTCTGGACAATCAAGATCCATACGCAAATTCATCTTAACGCGCCCTACGGCTGAAAGATCATAACGCTCTGGATCAAAAAATAACGAATGGAACATAGCTTCCGCTGTATCCATTGTTGGAGGCTCACCTGGACGCATAACGCGATAAATATCAAACAACGCATCCTGCCGGCTTTCATTTTTATCCACTTTTAAAGTATTACGGATATAGGCTCCAATATTCATGTGATCAATATCAAGGATATTAATTTGATCCGCATGAACATCAGACAAAATCTTCAATATTTTTTCATCAATTTCATCACCAGCTTCAAGATAAATCTCACCGGTCTGATAATTGACTATATCTTCTGCTAGATAACATCCCAATAAATCATCTTCACTAACTTTAACCGCTTTGAGACCTTTTTCAGCTAAAGACTTTGCAGCACGAAGTGTTAGCTTTTTACCAGACTCGGCAACAACTTCACCACTATCTGCATCTACAAGATCAGAAACAAGCTTCATTCCTTTAAAGCGATCAACAGAATAAGGAATACGCCATCCGTCCCCATCTCGCTCATAAGTGACTTTATTATAAAATGTTGACAAAATATCTGATGCATCCATACCTAATGCCATCAGAAGACTTGTAACGGGAATCTTGCGCCGCCGATCAATACGGGCATAAATAATGTCCTTAGCATCAAACTCAATATCAAGCCAAGAACCACGATAAGGAATAACACGAGCAGCAAAAAGGAACTTTCCCGATGAATGCGACTTTCCTTTATCATGATCAAAAAAGACACCAGGAGAACGATGCATCTGTGAAACAATAACACGTTCCGTACCATTAATGATGAAAGTACCATTTTTCGTCATTAAAGGCATATCGCCCATATAAACGCCTTGCTCTTTAATATCTTTGATATCTTTTGATCCGGTATCCTCATCAATATCAAAAACGATTAAACGTAATATCACCTTTAACGGTGCAGCATAGGTCAAATCACGCTGACGGCATTCTTCAACATCAAATTTCGGTAAATCAAATTCATAACCAACAAACTCGAGCATAGCTGTACCGGAAAAGTCCGAAATAGGAAATACCGATTTAAAAACAGCTTGCAAACCTTCATCTGGTCGTCCACCTTTCGGTTCCTCAACCATGAGAAACTGATCGTATGACGCTTTTTGAACCTCAATAAGATTCGGCATCTCTGCTACTTCAGGAATCTTACCAAAAAATTTGCGTACGCGCTTACGACCATTGAATTGAGACATCATCGCTAGGGTCTGAGCCATCGTCGCTCCTTGATCTTTACTCTTCAAGGTAGACTAAACCTTGAAAGCTTTATGTCATTAACCTGCACATGCAGACCAGTTCACTTGATACCCGATAATGAGTACCACTATTTTTCCCCACAACACAAGCCAACCATACACTTGGCTACGATGAGGAAACGAGAAGTAAACCCAACATCCATTACAGCTATTCAACTGTTGGAAAAAGGTTTTCATTGATCATCTCCCCTCTTTTAGAGAAAGGAAATCGGCGAACATAAATGCCCGCCGATTAAAACAAATTTATTTAAGTTCAACTTTAGCACCAGCTGCTTCAAGCTGAGATTTAATTTTTTCTGCTTCATCTTTAGAAGCACCTTCTTTAATAGGTTTAGGCGCTCCTTCAACCAAATCTTTAGCTTCTTTCAAACCAAGTCCAGTCAGTGCGCGAACTTCTTTAATGACATTAATTTTTTGCGCGCCACCTTCAATAAGAATAACATCAAATTCTGTTTTTTCTTCTGCAGCTGGAGCAGCAGCACCAGCAACAGCAGCTACAGCTACAGGAGCAGCAGCTGAAACGCCCCATTTTTCTTCCAATAACTTAGAAAGCTCAGCAGCTTCCAAAAGGGTTAGGTTAGAAAGGTCTTCTACGATCTTCGCTAGATCAGCCATTTTTAAATTCCTTCAATTAAAAGATTTGAACCATTATTTATTATTCAAAAAAACAGAAAAGCATAAAAACTTTCCCATAAACGTGAATATAAAACAGCCTTAAGCCGCCTTATTCCCCTGAGCATATGCTCCAATGACACGTGCAACCTGACCAGCAGGAGCATTAACAACTTGTGCAATACGGGTCGCAGGGGTAGAAATCATACCTACGAGTTTTGCCCGCAACTCGTTTAATGAGGGCAATGAAGCCAATGACTTCACAGCATCTACACTCAAACTTGTTGCACCCATTGAACCACCAAGGATGACAAATTTGTCATTGTTTTTAGCAAAATCAACAGCAACTTTCGGTGCTGTAATTGGATCTTCTGAATAAGCAATAAGTGTTTGCCCAATAAACAAATCCACTAGCGATTCAGATTCCGTGCCCTGAAGAGCGATTTTAGCAAGACGGTTTTTGGCGACTTTAACTGCACCGCCAGCTTCACCCATTTTTGAACGAAGATCATTCATCTGTGAAACTGTCAGGCCAGAATAATGTGCAACAACAACAGAACCAGACTTCCGAAAAGCCTCGTTAAGCCATGTAACAAATTCGCGTTTTTCCGCTCTATTCACTGTTTTTCTCCATTTAACAGATTTATTGAAAACAAATCCGTTGGTTACCTTTGATAACATAAAACATTTTATGTTATCGATGAGGATCCTGTCCCCTTCTTCACGCACAGCGCTCAAAGGCAACCTTGGTTCAAACCCTTTAAGTCTTTTAACTCTCAGTTTTTACCCCAGTCTCATGCGGGTTTTTTTCGATTAAGATACCTCAAACAGTATCACCCACAATCTCGGACAGGATATTCCGGAATTTCTTCCGGTATAACCCAAGCTCGCTAAAGCTCAGATAGATAAATGCCGAAAAATCAACATTCTAAACACAATCTTGGTCTTTACATACCCCAAAATAAAATTACAAATCTGGTTTAAACTTACTCTGAACGAACAGTTGCAGGATCAACTTTAACTCCAATCCCCATAGTTGAAGAAACTGCAACTCGCTTAACATACTCACCTTTTGCACCTTGCGGTTTAGCTTTAATAACAGCACTCGCAAAAGCTTTAATATTTTCCACTATCTTTTCAACACCAAAAGAAGCCTTGCCAATACCAGCATGCACAATACCAGCTTTTTCAACACGAAACTCAACAGCTCCACCCTTAGAAGCTTTGACCGCACTAGCAACATCAAGTGTCACAGTACCAACTTTTGGATTTGGCATTAAACTGCGTGGACCAAGAATCTTACCAAGACGACCAACCAGAGGCATCATATCTGGTGTTGCAATACAACGGTCAAAATCAATCGTTCCACCATTAATGCTCTCGAATAAATCTTCAGCCCCGACAATATCAGCACCAGCAGCCTTTGCTTCCTCTGACTTATCCCCACGTGCAAAAACAGCAACACGAATATTCCGCCCTGTTCCATTAGGTAAATGCGCAACGCCACGAACCATTTGATCAGCATGACGAGGATCAACACCTAAGTTCATCGAAATCTCAATTGTTTCATCAAATTTAGCAACTGCACGCTCTTTAACCATCGAAACCGCATCTTTTAAAGCGTAAAGTTCATTAAAATTAATATCTTTGCGGATATTTTTTATTCTCTTTGCTACTTTTGCCATAATCTTAGCCCACCACTTCCAAGCCCATAGAGCGTGCTGAACCTTCAACCATGCGCATCGCAGATTCAACGTCATTTGCATTAAGATCCTTCATCTTCGCTTCTGCAATTGAACGAATCTTATCACGAGAGATGCTTCCTACAGACACTTTACCAGGCTCTTTTGAACCAGATTTCAAATTCGCCTCCTTCTTTAAAAAAAATGATACGGGAGGAGTCTTCAAAGAAAATGTAAAAGACTTATCTTGATAATAAGTGATAACGACTGGAATCGGTGCCCCCTTCTCCATTTCCTGCGTAGCGGCATTAAACGCTTTACAGAATTCCATGATGTTAATACCACGTTGCCCAAGAGCTGGACCAATCGGGGGAGATGGGGTAGCAGCTCCCGCAGGAACCTGCAACTTAAGCTGCCCTATACTTTTTTTTGCCATAATAATCTGCCTTCAATTTTACGATATGCGAACAATTGATCTTGCCCGCCACCCTTCTGCAGTCAAGTGGTTCGGATCATCAAGCCGACAAAAGCCATAAATCACCTCCCACCAATCACTCAAAGTGGTTAGAACCACTCTAAACTTATCAGAGTTTTTCAACCTGACCAAACTCCAAATCAACAGGCGTAGGACGCCCAAAAATCAAAACCTCTACTTTAAGGCGAGAACGCTCTTCTTCAACCTCTTGAACAACACCATTAAACGAAATAAAAGGACCATCAGCAACACGAACTTGCTCTCCAACCTCAAAAAATACAGAAGATTTTGGAGACTCTCCGCCTGCCTGAACTTGTTTCAAAATCTGTTCAACCTCCCGATCAGAAATAGGAATGGGACGCGCATCAGATCCTAAAAAACCTGTCACTTTAGGTGTATTCTTAATGAGATGATAAACTTCATCTGTCAATTCAGCACGAACAAGAACATAACCAGGAAAAAACTTCCGCTCAGAATCAACCTTACGCCCGCGACGAACTTCGACAACGCGCTCTGTTGGAACAAAAATCTTTTCAAAGAGGTGATCAAGCCCTTTTTGCTTTACCTCTTTTTCAATAGCTTCCGCTACCTTCTTTTCGAAATTTGAATATGCTTGAACAATATACCAACGAGCAGCCACAATCACACTTCCTTGCACTCTCAACTAAAAAGATATTTTAGTAGATCAATACCCCGCCAAATACCAAAATGCACAGCCTGATCAACAATAAAAAAGAAAAATGAAGCAAATGCAGTTACCAACAGTACCATAATAGTAGAAATTACAGTCTCACGACGTGTAGGCCATTTCACCTTAACTGTTTCTGCATAAACTTGTTTTAAAAAGGTAATTGGATTGGTTTTAGATGCCATCAGTCACACTATACTCTTTCCAGTTTTATTGTGATTTATACAACAAAATAAATACGACAAAAGCGCAAAAAGCCATACTCAAGCCTCATGCAACTTCCTCATTCTCTATTCAATACCGATTCATACACAAAAAAACAAGCCCCATAGAAAAAAAAGCGAAAAAGGTAGTTTAAAATCCACCTAATCACAGAAAAAACCTTATTTCCCCTTTGGCAGGGGCAGCAGGGCTTGAACCCGCGACCTGCGGTTTTGGAGACCGCCGCTCTACCAACTGAGCTATACCCCTAATCCTTAAAACT
>NZ_JANHOI010000017.1 GCF_026930205.1 Bartonella sp. 220B
AATTTCTTGAAAGCGTCCTGCCCCTACACGATTCAAGCCTGTTTCATATTTTTGGATTTGTTGAAAAGTTATTCCTAATTGTTTTTGAGAAATTCTCATCATTTCTCGTCTTAAGCGAATTTTTTTACCTATAGAGATGTCATTAAAATGCGGATTTTTGCTTTTAGTGCTATAGCACCTGGACATAACAAAAACTCCCAGAATACTGGGGATTCCACATGACACAATGTGGCTACTTTACGTGTTTGAACTGTAAGAGCTTTTAAGACCCCCGCTGGTCGTTGCGTATACGACCAAAATCACATGAAAAATAATAAAGTAATTTCAGGAAATTAGCAATAAAAATTAAAACAGCTTTTATTTGTTTTATAATGAGAGGCTACCCGCCTTTCAAATTTTCAGAGTTGGAGACAGTTGAACAGGACACTAATGGGTAGTATCATAACTTGTTAGGAAAGGAGTTCTGCGGACTGCCCGTTTTGCGTTAACAGGTCGATTGCTAATTTATCAAATGAAATAAAGGTTTCACCGCCTAGCCAATTACCTTCATAGGATATAACCCCATCAGCAAAATCACCACCAGCCTCAAGGATAGCAAGACCTGCTTCAACAGCTGGTCGATTCATTACTATATTACTGGTTGCTAGCAGATCATGTAACATTCCAGCTATATCTTCTTTGGATAATTTTGCACCTCGACGTAGTATCCAAACAAGTTCGCATAGACAAGGCAAAGAAATAGCTATGAGAGAAGCTTCTCTTAAAATCTTGCTTGCTACTCTACTCTGCTTTTTATCATCTTGTAAAACAGCGCGGGCTAGAACGTTTGTATCTACAGAAATCTTCATTTTTCCCCCGCCCAACCAGAAGCAGCAATTTCATTCATTTCTTCAATGGTCAGGGGTTTTTTTACTTTTCCAGCAAACCGTCCGATGAAGCTATCAATTGTACTAGTAGGTTGTGCTGCTTTTATGCGAAGTTCACCACCAGGTAGCTTATCAAAGTCAATTCGTTCACCTGGTTTAATACCAAGATGTTGCAGTAAATCCCGTTTCAACGTGATTTGTCCTTTTGCTGTAACAGTTAGTGAGGGCATAGAAAAATCCTCTTACTTATAAATATGGTTATTAAATATATGTAAAAATAATGTAAAATTCAATTACTTTTAAAAATCTAGCATATTTTCAAAATATGCAATTTAAACACATAGATAATTTTTATATCAGAAAAAACGATCCTTATACTGACCCTGAAACTGGTGTGATGTATAATCGGTTTGGTATTAAAGACCAAGCCACTCTAAGGGATGTAGAATCTACTATCATTTATGTAAGATCTTATGAACTTATGCATATTCCTATTCGTGGTGAATTTGATCTCAATCACATGAAAGAGATTCATAGAAAGCTGTTTGGGGATGTATATGAAGGGGCTGGAAAAACTCGTTTAGTGGATATTGTCAAAGGCAATAGTATGTTTGCTAGTTATAATCAGATTGAAAGTTATGCACCAAAGATTACACAACAGCTTGCAAAAGAATACTATCTGCGTGGTCTTGATATGGATGAATTTAGCCAAAGGGCTGGACATTACATGGGTGAGTTGAATGCGTTGCATCCGTTTCGAGAGGGGAATGGGCGCACTCAGCGCGAATTTATGGTGCAACTTGCTCGTGAAGCTGGTTATCATATCAACTGGAAGGGTATTGAGCGACAAGAAATGACACGTGCGTCAATTGAAGCACATTTTGGTAATTCAGGATATCTGTCTGCACTTATTCGTCAGGACCTTAATCTCTTATAACCAGCTGTGTTTGTAGTGTGTGCAACGACGATGCCAAGTTTGAAAACTGTTGTTATAAAGTCCCATAAGGGTATGGAAGAACACCCATAGATGATAAGTACTTTCGAGAAAGTTTGCTTTTTTAGTCCCACTACTCAATGCTTTAATATACCCCCTTCCAGAATATTGGAAACTGCTTTTATTCTTTTTTGTAAAGGATTTCTGAATTTTATTCAATGCAAAGGCATATATGAAAGCCAAGATTTATGTTCATGAGTAGGTAAGTAATAACGCTTTGGTTTATGGAAATGCACTTTGCAAGAGGACTTTTGCAGCATGCATTTTCATTTTTTTGCCTCTAATAGAGAGGTTAAAACAATAATGATTTAAAAATATGCGAAAAATTGCTTTCATTAGAGAAATAAGGTGAGCTCCTGCTGGAGTTATTGAATACAGCTTTAAGAGATCCCTGTGAAAAAGGGAGAATTCTCGTTATTTTTAAAAGTACTGATCTTTTCTTTGCCCAAAGGACGAATTTTTATGGTGTAAAAGATAATTGCAATGGCGGACAAAGCATCTTGTTGCTGTTCCTTCATTGGAATGATGACGTGATCAGATTGACTATACATAACTAGTTAAACGGCATACCGTACCTTCCACACTAACAATGAAAAATGGGGTTTAGATAAGGAAAAAATAAAGTATGTTAATAAAATGGGATAATTATAATATAAATTTGACAATTGTAACCAAAATGTGCATAAAATAAGTTCGTGTAATACATAATGTATATAACACAAAGAGTGGTTCTGCTTTATTTGATAGCAGAAACTGTTTATATTTATTTTTCTATAAGGAGACTTATCCTATGAGATATGTTATTTTAGCTGCAGCTTTGTTTGCCTTCTCTTCTTCAGTGCTAACTGCTCATGCTGGTAGATCGGCGCATAAGGACAAGATTGTTGCTCACATTGCAAAACAAGAAAATTATGCAGCAATAGAAGGTTACGGTCAACAGGCGATAGATCTCCTTGCAAGAATTGTGATTCCTGTGAAAAAGGATAACTCTTCATATTACGATGACAGATTTCAAGTTAGTGACAGGCATTATAGTTTTGCTGCAGATCTTGGATTTAGAGATCGTTGCGTAGATCTTCCGGGGCAGTCAACGCTAGAATGCACTTTGAAGCGGAAGTGATAGATGTAGGGAGATACTCTTGATAGATGAAGTGCACCTTGTTATACAAGGTGCACAGATCTTTGATATCTGGCAAAACCGGTTCGGGGAAAACAACACTCTCTAAAGCTTTGATTGCAAAAATTCCTGAATACGAACACATTCTCACCATTGAGGATACTCCAGAACTTGTCGTTCCGCATGCAAACAAAGTGCAGCTCTTTTATTCAAAAGACAATCAAGGGCTAGTAAAAGCGGGAGCAAAAGAACTGCTGGAATCTGGGTTACGAATGCGCCCCGATAGAATACTTACAGGAACTTCGAGACGGTACAACTTTTTACTATATCCGCAATGTCAATTCCGGTCACCCCGGCTCCATCACCACTGTTCATGCCTCAACAGCGCTTGCAGCCTTTGAACAAATGACCCTTCTTGTAAAAGAAAGTGATGGAGGCGCTAATTTAGCACGTGATGATATCCGCGGTTTATTAATTTCTATGATTGATGTCATCATTCAATGCAAACGTCTTGAAGGAAAATTTCGTGTCACAGAAATCTATTACGATCCTTTCAAACGCCGTGATGCCTTTTAAAAAACACAAAGTCAAGTAAATAAACATAAAAAAAGCGAAGCTGAAAAGCAACTAAACTATAAGAAAAGGTATCTCTCACAACATTACATCTGCGCCAGAAATTTACCATCACTGGTTACAAAAGCTGAAAACGTAGCAAAATCCATGAGATCAGACCCGCGTTTTATGAGGGGACTAACAATCCTTGGTTCTTATAGTAAAGGAAACCCCTACGGGGCGCCTACCGGCGTCCTTGACAAAGAACCTAACGGCTTGTTTTGTCCCTCTCACGCGGCTCCGAAATCATGATTAAAACAAAGAGCTTGGAAGGGCAATCAAAGGGAAAAAACAGAAAAATTGATAAAAAATAATAAGGTCTTTTATGATATAAGTATTTGAAAATATTATAAAAAATATCAAAAAAGAGTAAAAAACAATTGACAATAAAGACGTATTTTGTTATATAAATACTCAAGTGCTAGAAACACTGAACAACTAGCGGATAGATTACGAAACAATCTTTCCCATATTTAAAAAATGACTGTCTTTTATGTTCTAAAAATGTATAATGACTTTGTCGGGTGTGGTTACACCATACAATACCCTTTATGGGAAAAGTGTAACGACGGACTAGTTGCCGTGTTTCTAGCGCCCGACCTCTCATTAGGGGTGTCAATTGAAACTTTTTTACGACTAGGAAATATTCCAATGAAAAAATATGAATTTACAGAAGAAACCAGAAAAATTGAAGGTGTTACACTTTATCGCATTCGTGCCTTAAGAGATTTTGGAAATGTTAAGGCTGGAGATCGTGGTGGTTTTATTGAAAAAGAAGAAAACCTCTCTCATGAAGGAAATTGCTGGGTTGCTGGTAATGCATGGGTTTTCAATGATGCCCATGTTTATGGAAATGCAAAAGTCTTAGGTTCTGCTCGTATTAAGCCAAAAGCAAGAGTTTATGATAATGCCGTTATATGCGGAGCATCAAAAATTCATGGTTCTGTTTATGGCAGTGCACAAGTGACTGGTTATCACACCATTAGAGGTTTGGTGCATGGCAATGCAATCTTAAAAAGAAAAGGTTCTTCATATCACAAACAAAACTACCGCTATATATATGGGATTCCTAAGGATTGTGAAATTTATGAAGGTGATACGGTTGTAAAGATTGTTGAAAATCAAGCAGCGTAAATAACAGGCGCGGGGGGCGCCTGCTTTATTGTTATAACGATCATTAAAAAGAAGTTTTAAACAATAAAAAATCCTATAATTATAATAATTTACTTGAAATTATATCCATATGGATATATAAATAATCATAGGTAAAATAGAACGTATTATTTAGCGTAAAGTGTTCTATAGATACGAATATGGGAGGGGGTAATGGGCACTCTGTCTACTAACAAGTTAGATACAAAAAAACAAAATCCAGTTTCCAAACATCCAATTCTAATAGCACTCATGCGGAGAGTATTGTCCATAGCACGCAAAATATTGAAAATATGTCTCTTTTTGCTTTTCCTTTTTCTTATTCGTAAACCGGTTATTGTTATAACAAATTTTATAGCAGGGGCGAGTTTATTAATGTTATTCTTTCTTTTTTGGGGATATATATCGGGTACCTCGTTCTATGGACATCAAACAGAAATGGTCATTGGTTATACCGTCATGATGTTTCTCTTTTTAGCAGTTAATTGGAGATATGATACTCTCCTATTACGGTTAGCTCCTCCTGATTATGATCTTATGCTTTTTAAGTAATGCGCAGAATAACGAGAAAGAAACGGGAATGATTAATGTTCTTCATAAGAGTTCCAATGTTTACGCAGATCTTGGTTTTCCAGATTCTAGAGAGATGCTTCTTAAAGCCCAACTTGCTTGCAAAATTAGTCAAATTCTTTAAGAAAAGAACTTAACTCAACGAGAAGCTAGTCGACTTTTGAAAATGACACAACCTAAATTGTCTAGGCTTTTGAATGGAGAATTCCGAGGGATTAGTGAGATGAAAATGCTCGAGTGTCTAACGAGATTAGGAAATGATATCAAAATTGTTGTTAGTTCTGAAAAAGTTAAAACACCAGAAGGGCATCTTGAAGTTGTTTTTGCTTCTTAAAAAAGCATTTCAATAAGATACTACCAAGAGCTAGTACAAAGAGGATGTATTTTAGGTTGTTTCTGTTTGAGAGCTTTTGCTAAATTATAATTTGTTTGCATAGCTAGCCAAGCGCGTGCAGTGCTTATGCCAGCCATTTCAAGCCTAATAGCGAGATTGGGACTAATAGCAGCTTTGCCATTTAAAACCCTAGAAAATGATACACGAGACATACCAAGCCGTTCAGCTGTTTCAGTAACAGATAAACCAAGCTCTGCGATTACATCTTCACGCAAGAGTTCTCCAGGGTGTGGAGGGTTTTTCATCATTTTTTAGCTATCCTTTCAATGATAATCTAGATAATCGACCAATTCAACATCTATGCCAACAAAGCGGAATATTACACGCCAATTTCCATTCACAGTAATTGACCAATAGCCCTTAAGATCACCTTTTAGAGGATGTAATCGAAAGGACGGATAATTCAAGTCATTTGGAGATATAGCCACATCAAGAGCACCTAAAATACGTCTTAACTTTTGAGTATGAGCAGACTGAATTCCTTTTGTAGTACCGGTATTATAGAAAGCTTCAAGCCCTTTATGTTTAAATCCCAAAATCATGATTAATTGTAATGTGTATCGTTACAAAATTCAATAAGAAATTGTTCATTGCCGTTAAAAAACACCTTATAATTTTCTCAGTTTTTTCTCTTTAAGTGCCTTTCCAAGCTCTTTGTTTTAATCATAATATTTGATACTCTCTAAAATAGCTAAAAAATATATATCATTAATCGATTTTTTTAATTTATGATACTAATCTTGTATCAAAAACGATTTATGAGATTCTGAATGGCACTTTTAGGTTATGCGAGAGTATCAACTAATAAACAAAAGCTAGCTCTTCAAATTATTGAACTTCAAAATGCTGGAGTACGCGAAGACCGTATATTCACAGATATAAGGACAGGTTCTACAGATAAACGGGAAGGTTTACAGCGGCTGCTTGGGCGTGCAGAAAGGGATGATACTATTCTCTGTACAAAAATGGACCGGCTTGGGCGTAACACTGCTGATATGATCTCTATCGTTGATAGTTGTTACAAGAAGGGCGTGTTTATTCGTTTTCTGGAAAATGGTCTCAGTACTGAAGGAACAATGGGGAAAATGGTTATACAGATTTTAGCTGCTGTAGCAGAAGCTGAACGTGCACGTATTTTAGAACGAACGAATGAGGGGCGTGTTGCTGCTATGGCGGCAGGTGTAAAATTTGGCCGAAAGCCTCATCCGAAGAGAGAGATGACACTTATGCTGATTAAACAAGGAGTATCATCTAAAATTGTTAAGGAAAAAACGGGGATCTCTCATGCTACTTATTTTAGGTTGAAAAAGCAGATTTCTTTACAGAAACCATAGATACTTTATTATTTAATTCAACCATTAGATTAATGTTTAAATACATATTACAGAAAGGAGTTTTCTATGAAAAAAGAATTGCCAAAAAGTTATATGACTGATGCTGAACGTGAAGAATTGCGAGCAGGAGGCTTAGGCTTAGATAGTATCTATCTTTCTGAAGCAGAAGCAGCAGAGAAAGCTAATGATGGTCAAACAGTATGGGAATGGCTAGCAATGGTTGAACTACCTGCTCATACACTTCTGAATCTTAAGCACCATAATGGAGCACAATTTATTCGTGATATGGGTTTTCTTACCAAGAATGCTGATGAGGAATATGGTCCAAACTGGTTAGACAAAGATGTTATTATAGGAGGTCATCATTTCTGATAGGATAAAACGAATTATAGCGCTAGAAGATGCACGTACACAAATTTCTAATGCTGCGTTGACTACCAAGAAATTGCAAAGTGCGCGAAATTATTTATACAATCATATGCGCGATATTGGTAAAAGTGGAAATTTATTGTTGCTCCTCGAGGAGGAGCGTTACATCGTAGCAAATGATTTGGTTAAGTATGGCAATAGCAAGTCTATGATAAGTAGCCTTAAAACAGCGTTGACTGAGATTGATACTGTTAGGAAGCATGCAGCGTTTATAGAAAATCCTGAGAAATATCAGGTGATAAATGAGGCTTATAATTTACCAAAAAATCGGAAAGGTGGTTTGCCTTATGATGAAGCGCGACAAGCAATGGCATCCCATTACACACGTTTGGGAAATTTGGATAAATCTCGTTTAACAGACATTGAAAAAGCAATCATTGATGTGCGGAGGGACAATATGAAGGTGATGCGAAAGCTTTATGAAAAAATGCAAGCCAAAGCTATAGGTATAGATCTTGCGCGCGATAAAGGTCATTCTCTTTGAGAGGGTAAAACATATACAATGTTTTATTTTTTTTGAGTTTGATGTATAGATAGACAGCGTATGCTTTAATGGGGGGAGATTTGGGAAATCAATCGACGCATATACCCAAAGAAAAATCTCGATTGAGATTTATCTTTTTATTCATTATATATTTTATTCTCCTTAATCAATTTTGTACACAATATTTAGCGCATATTTTTCATTATAGTGTTTCTCTTGGTTCCAATTTTAAAGGGGTGTATTCACCCTTTTCTTGGTTTTCCTGGGTCTTTAAATTTTATGATTATGCTCCTAGTCAGTGTAATATAATATTTGTTCTCTTTTGTGCTGGTCTTTTAATTGGATTTGTAGGTTTTACTCTTTGGTCGGGTTTTTCTTCAAGGAGTAATAGAAGTACTGATGATCTTCACGGAACAGCGCATTTTGCGACTTTTGATGAAATTCAAGAAATGGGGCTTGTTCCCCATAATCAAAAAGGAAAGGGCGTTTATTGTGGAGCATTTCCTGATCCAAAAACAGGAATGTTGCATTATTTACGCCATGATGGACCAGAACACATAGCAGCTTTAGCACCTACGCGTTTTGGTAAAGGTGTTGGTTTAGTAGTTCCTACGCTTTTAAGCTGTCCGCATAGTCTTTTTGTTCTTGATACAAAAGGAGAGAATTATGCTATGACAGCAGGATGGCGTAAAAATAATGCGGGGAACAAGATCTTAAGATTTGATCCAGCAGAGCCGAATGTTGGATGTTCATGGAATCCATTAGGAGAAATTCGTTTCAGAACACGTTATCAAGTAGCGGATGCACAAAACATAGCCTTAATGGTTATTGATGATGATGGAAAAGGGATTGCTGGTGACCATTTTAGATCTGCTGCTTTTGAACTTTTGAATGGTCTCATTCTTCATGCTCTTTACAAACTTCATGCTCTTTACAAAGCAGAAAAAATTGGACGTGTTCCTTGTTTGCAAGACTGTGCACATATGTTAACGGGAGTAGGGGATTTTGCTGATATAGGTTTAAAGACTGCTGGAACTATGGCTTCTCTTTGTGTCCCTGGAATGGAAGGGGCTGAAAATCTGAGTCTTAACGCTCAACATCTACCACTAGAAAATAATGACGTCCAATTTTCTAGTGGTAATAAATCTCAATCTGATGAAGTTAAAACAAACAGTATTATTGAAAATACGATTTCTGGAACATCATTTGGAGAAGACAAAAATTAAAGACGCTAATATTTATTGTTGAATAGTGTGTTTTTAAAATGCATGTCCCTCATCTGTAGAAGGTAGTTTTTTTTCAAAAAACTCTTTAGCTTGTTTTTCTTGTTGTTCTCGACGTTTTTCTTCTTCACTTTTACCACAACCAGTAATACTTAATCCTATAGTCAACATAGCAATACATAATAAAATAAACTTTTTCATTTTACCCCTCTTTAAATATTCCCCATAAAGATGGGGTTTTAATTTTCTATCAGTTTTTTAGTTAGCGTTGTCAGTGGCAGAGTGCAAGAAAAATTCAAGACAGATACCGTATGAGTTTGTTATATATGAGTTTGTTATAAAAGAAAATGAGAAGGAAAGGACCAAAACTGGATATAAACGACAAAATTGTAAAGTGCACAAGTCCTTTTGTCCAATTCATTTCAAATATTGACACTGTAATAGGAATTGCTATTAGCCCTAGAAAGCTTATAAGCATTATAATGCTTAGTATCACTCTTAATGGACCACTAAACCATAAAAGAAAAAGTACTAATGGCTTTTTGCATATTTGTATTTTGGTCACTACTTTCCCCCCTTTAATTTTTTTATGCTTTACTACTTTAGGATATACAAAAAACGATAAATGATACAAGTCATTTTTTTATAAAATTCTCGAGATCTGTTTGATGTCCGTCAGATGGAATATCGAGTTTAGCAGAAGAAGGTTTCTTTTGATATTCTTTTAGAAAAGTAATTTGATCACTTTTGAAGAATAGAATAGGATTTACCCAATATTGATTAGGCAATTTTGGTTTCAAAATGCCTTTTTGTATGAGTTCTCTCAAGCCACCGTAAAATGTTCTATCTGTCATATCGAGTTTTTGTCCATTAACTCCTCCATTATACCAAATAAGAGTAATACTTCCATCATTATTATCTTGATTGGAGTGATATGTTTGTAAAGCTAGGACAAGAGCTCGATAACCAGTGCGAGATAGATCAAAAATGGCTTGAATTCCAGCCGCAAATATTTTTACGAAGTTTTGTTCGTCTTCTTCCTCAATAACATGAATTATAGGTATATCGATCATCTTACCAGTATCTGGATTGAAGAATTTTTTCTGCGTGATACGTGTCTTAATAATCTGATTAGCAGTGTAAGCTTCAGGTTTATTGATGAACGGATTTTCAAATGGAAAATACCGTCCTTGTCGAAAATTGTTCTCTTTCATTCAAATGTCCATATACACACTGAAATTTTTTTTCAAAAAATAGAATAATAATTGACATTTACAGAAGAATCATTTCTATTCTAATCTACTTATTTTATATTATGACAATTATATTACCATAAATGACAGTTAGTATATCAGACAAGCAAAGAAAGCAAACAGTTAGGCATAATCAAAATCCTTTCGCTAATGATATTGTGGTTTCTCTTAAAGACCCTCAAGAGCAGATTGTTGTCGATATTGCACTCATTTATGATCTCAAAGCAGTAGGAATCAAAGTTTTTTTAGTTCTGGCTTGGATACTCCAAAACAGACTAATTCATACGAATGCTGTGATTTTAGATCAAGCTGTTTTAAAAACGTTTCTTGCTGCACAAAAAAGAAAACTAGCATTATCACCAACGACCTTTTTTCGTGGTGTAGCAGAGTTAGAAAAAGCTGGTATTATTGCTAAACAAAATCATAGAGCTTGGTATTTTATTAATCCAAACCTTGTTTTTAGTGACAAGCATATTGTTTTCACAAGGGATATTGAATTGAAGAATAGGAAGACGGGGACCTAAATTTACTATATTGAAAAGATTTTTCTTTTCAATATAGTTATTATCTTGACTCGTTGTGTAAAGTTGTGAGTCGTTTAAAATAGAGGATAAGGCAATACAATGGCAAGAAAGTAAAAACCCTTCTGCAGAACAGAAGGGCTTCTAAAATATCGTAAAGATAAATTAAATTATTAAAAAGCAACTCCTAATTTAATTTATCTCGGCAAGTTCTGCAAGAGAAATTTTGTAGAAAATGGATATTTTTAACTTTTTTGCCTCTACAAAGAGAGGTTTTAAAAATTATGGTTAAGAAAATATCTGGAAGACGGATAGATGCACATCATATAGAATATAGAAAGTTAGCAGATAGCGCTCAGATGGGTTCCATAAGCCGTGGCCAATTGATTGGATTGGCTAGAAATATGAAAAAAGCTAAGCTTCTTAAAGAAACTGAAGGCGAACTTCTTATTGAGTTATTGAATACTGCTTCAAAAGCTTCATTTGAAAAAGGTGGAGTTCCTGTTGTTTTCAAAAGTAATAGACAACTTAGTTATGACATTAATCGTTGTGAATCACGTGTTAGTTTCTTACTTTCACGCCTTTATGATCAAGGCTTTATTGTTATGCGCGATTCTAGTAACTTTAAACGCTATTCAGTGCATAGCAATGATAACGAGATGGCTTGTGGTATTGATTTGCGTATTCTTGTCGCTCGATACGATGAACTCAAGCAAAAGACAGATATATTAAGAGAAGATGCTGATAAGCGGAAAGACGCTGTGCATTACTTTCGCGGTTTGGTGCGTCAAATTAAAGACTCTTGTGCGTTAATGGAAGCTACCTCTTTTACAGCACTGCTTTTTTCTAGAATGCAAAAAATTATTGATATTATTGGTAAACCAACCAAAGCTTCATTTGAAAAATTGCAAAAAGCAAGCCGTATTTTTGAATGGATTTTGCAACGAGTTTTTAAGCAAAAAATATCAAAAACAAGATACAGGTATTGTGCTGACAAGATACATATAAAATATACAACCCTTAACTATAATTATAATTGTAACAAAAAGGAGTGTTCAGAAAAATCTGAACACACTCAAATCAACAACGTGACTTTCAGTCACGATAAAAAGGCTTATGAAAATAAAGAGAAAGGCAAAACCAAAGATACTTCATTCTCAAACAATTCTACATTGCCTCAAATCAAACCAGAGCTGTTAATTAGAGCATTGCCTAATACCGCTATGTTTTTCAAACATGGATTGCAATCTGAAAGGGATTTAATCGGTTCTATGGAGTTTTTATCAAAAATGAAAGGAATTTCCTCTCATGCACTCCAAGAAGCTAAACGAATTATGGGAATTAAAAAAGCTGCTCTTGCTGTTGCTATTATCGTGGAAAAACATTGCAAGAACCTCATTAAATCCCCTGGCGGATATCTACGCGGTATGATTGCTAAAGAAAGCAAAGGTGAATTGTATCTAGAACGTTCTTTTTATGCTTTGTTGAATGAAGAATTTGAAGAAAAATTTAATGATTTACCCATGGCCGAAAATGACAAAATCAGATCAAATGATGAAGAAATCCCCTTGTTTAAATCCGAATTAAATGAAATTTTCAAAAATCTAAACAAAAAATTCGCGTAGAAAATGAGACTTTTAAAACAAATAGGAGATGAATGATGAAATCTTTTTCAATTTTTAGAATAAAGAAAGAGGTTAGATTAAGAAACATCCTGCGGGGATAAAACATAATAACCTCCTCCTTAAAAAGAGTTCTTATATGATAAGTTGCCATTTGGCAAGAAAATATCTAAAAATTTTTATTTTACTCAGAAATTAATCACAAAAGTTCTTAATTTTTTAATGAGAGGCTATCCGCCTCTCAAACTATCAAGAACACTCACCAAAATCATGATCTCAGATCCGCGTTTCATGTTTGGTCCTTCTCACGCGGCTCCGGAATCATGATGAAAGGGAGAGCTTATAAGGGGGGAAAAAACAGAAAAATTGATAAAAAATAATAAGGTCTTTTATGAGATAAATATTTGAAAATATTAGAAAAAATATCAAAAAAAGAGTAAAAAACAATTGACAATAAAGACGTATTTTGTTATATAAATATTCAAGTGCTGAAAACACTTAGCGATAAGCGGATAGATTACCGAAACAATCTTTCCCATGCTTTTAAAAAACTGACTGTTCTTTATGTTTTAAAAACGTATAATGATCTTGTCGGGTGTGGTTACACTATACAATACTCTTTATGGGAAAAATGTAACGACGGACTTATCGCCGTGTTTTCAGCACCCGGCACCCATTATGGGTGTCAATTGAAAACTACGATAAGAAAGAAATTTCAATGAAAAAATATAAATTTGTAGAAGAAGCCAGAAAAATTGAAGGTGTCACACTTTATCGCATTCGTGCTTTAAGAGACTTTGGTGATATCAAGGAGTGAAGAAAATTCCAGAACAAAAACAAATTGAGAAAGTTATAGATGAAGAAGATGAAGCACAGAAAAGATTATTAACACGTATTCTAGAGAGACGTTTAGCTAAAATGGAAGCTGCTTTAGATTCCGAACCAACGGTTTCTTTTACAATGGATTCAGGGATAAAAAGACAATCTCAAATACAGAATAATTCTCAAAAAGCAACACTTGAGAGTTTATTTGGTAAATCTGGATTAGCACCGAACGCATCATTTTCTAATGGTGATGGAGGGCATGCCCCTAATATGCAATCGCAAAAGATTGCTTCTTTATCCCTTGGAAATATGCCAGGTTCTGATCAATCTGGTTATGCGGGATTTAAGGATAAAGTGAATAATCATTATTTAAAAATTTTTGGTAATGCTCTTATGCTTTCTGTTATTTCAGGAGCTTCACAAATGTCTCAAAAAACACACAAGACAGGCAATGAAGACAGTAAATTAGAAACGGCAAAAGAGACATTAGCAGCAGAACTTGGTAGACAATGGGGAGAAGTTGGGATTGAAATGACCCGTAAAAATTTAAATATTCAACCAACAATTACCATTCGTCCTGGTTATAACTTCAACGTTATGGTGACTAAAGATATCATTTTGTCCCCTTGGCAAGGACATCCAATGGCGGCGCTTCCTTATTAATTTTTAAATTAGTTTTAAAATCAATTATAAAAATAAGTGAGCATATATTATACATATAATATATGACCATCATACGTACAGCATGTGTCTCACATATGTAATATGTATTTCTTGTGTATGTTAATCATATGTTAAGCGTATGCTGTATATACTTATAACATATGTAAAACATACGTAAGGATTTTAGTATGCCAACAATTGTATTTTGTTCCACAAAAGGTGGAGTTGGAAAATCAACATCAGCTCTTGTTCTTTCACAAGTTCTAGCTCGACATGGTTCAAAGGTTAAAATAATAGATACTGATCCTAATCAACCTATTGCGGATGAATGGTGGGAAAATGCTAGTCCTAATTATCCACTAAACATAGATGTTCAGGGAGGGGTTAATGAGAATACTATTATTGATGTGATAGATGAAGCAGCAAATACACATAGTTTTGTTATTGTTGATCTTGAAGGGTCCGCGAATATAACAGCGTCATATGCTATTAGCCGTTCTGATATGGTTATTATTCCTATGGCGGGAACAAAACTTGATAGTCGTGAAGCTGCAAAAGTCATTTCTTTTATAGCACGTGAGGGAAAAGCAAGAAGAAGTGATATTCCTTATCGTATTATGTTTTCAAAATGTTCTGTAATACAGACCCGTGAAGAAAAAGAGATACGTAGAGAATTGATTGAAGCAAAACTTCCTGTTTTGGCGCATGGAATGATGAATAAAGCTGCTTTTTCATCTATCTTTGGTTTCGGGTGTACTCTTTATCAGTTAAATAAACAAGATGTATCAAATGCTGAATCCGCTATAGAGAATGCCGAACAAGTTGCCGCTGATATTGTGCAAGCATTAAAGCTTGAAGGAGTAATGTGATGACAAAAGAGCGTAAACCAACATTTGCTGTTTTAGATAATTTATCTACAGTAGAACCTACAACAAAAGCTCCTAAGCGTGATAAGCAAGAGATTGATAAAATTGCACAACAAAGTGGTTTTACAACACGTCACGCATCTTTCGAAAATTACAACGAACCTATTTTAACTAAATCTGGTCATGTTGATGGTCGTTCTAAACGCCGGAGTATGAGAACTAATCGTATAACTCTTGCAATTCGACCAGATGTTGATGAAGAATTTCGAGCGCTTGCTGAGAAGTTGACGCCGCCTGGACAAAATCTTTTAACCCTTGGTGATGTTTTACAGTTTTTAATACGCCATTACAACAATTCTGCAAAAGGTTAATAAACAGAAGGGGACTTAGTTTTACTCAGAAATTAACCACAAAAGTGCTTTCCGTTTTTTAGCTTTAAGCACTCTGAAATTTCTCAAAAGCAAATATTCCTCTTTGTTAGATATTCCTTCGTCACTATGGTACGAGGTATTTTCTTTTGTTGAAATATCGGTGTAAAAAAAGGTAATGGGGACATCCAGTATGTTAAC
>NZ_JANHOI010000018.1 GCF_026930205.1 Bartonella sp. 220B
TTAATGATATCAATAAAGTGCTCAAAGCGGTTACCATGCTTTACGTCAAGCGTGGTTATATCGCTGTGCGGGCTTATTTGCCTGAACAAGATTTAAGGGGAGGTCATTTACAAATTGTCGTTGTTGAAGGTGAGATAGAAGATATTACTCTTGATGGGCATAAAGTTGAGAGGCAAGAGCGCGGCGAAATCACCACAGCTTTTCCAAATCTGATTGGTCATCCGGCCAATTTACGCGCGATAGAACAGGGGCTTGATCAAATTAATCGTCTTTTTTCTCGTCAAGCCACTCTTAATCTTGAAGCTGGAAAAGTTTTTGGCGGTTCTATCCTTGATCTCCGTATAACCAAACAGAAAGCTTGGAGTTTTACAGTTTCCAGTGATAATCTTGGTGCTCATGCCACAGGTCTCTACCAAACACGCTTGAGCTTTTCTTTTGATGATTTGTTTGCTTCCAATGATCAATGGTCGTTTAGCTATCAGCGCTCCATGGATGGCGGACCATATCACTTCTCCAAAAAGCGTCCCAATAGTGATACGATCACTGGCTCCTTTTCCATTCCCTATGGTTATTGGACAGCGGGTTTTGATGGGACGTGGAGCCAATATCATTCGAGTGTTAAAGGCATATTTTCTGACATTTTAACATCGGGCAAGTCGTTATCGCTTACCCCTTGGGTTTCACGGGTGATTGCCCGTGATCAAGAGGGCAAGACCTGGCTTACGGGACGATTGACCTGGAAGTATGCCGATAATTTTATTCTGGGCAGTAGGGTTGATGTATCGAGCCGTAAATTGGCTATTGCGACCTTTGAATTTGACCATATGCACCAATGGCTTGGAGGAGAATTGAATGTTCATCTAGGGTTTTATAAGGGTTTAGCGATTTTAGATGCCTATGATGATAAAGAGCAAGAGATTGTTTCGCTCAATGCGCCTAAAGGGCAATTTAGAAAATGGTCTTTTTCTTTGGGCTATGTGCGCCCTTTTTCACTCCATTCATATCATTTTCGTTACAATAGCCTGCTTTCAGGGCAGTGGTCTCCCGATACATTGTTTGGTTCAGAACAAATATCGTTAGGGGGCAATTCATCTGTGCGTGGGGTGCGTGAGGCAGTTTATTACGGCAATAACGGAGTGTTTTGGCGCAATGAGTTGTCCCTGTTATTGCCAGGTTTTACTTCCGAAAAAGGTCGTAAAGTGATGAGCCAATTTTCTCCTTATCTGGCGCTTGATTTGGGTGCCGTGGTCGATGATGCCAGCAAAAATAGTTTTGGTGGTCGCTTGATTGGAGCAACGCTTGGTTTCCATGCGGCTGGAGAGATGATGGATATTGATTTGTCTTATTCCAATCTTTTGAAGGCATCGACACCGATAGAGAAGGGGAACCCGGTTGGAGTCTTTCAAGTGCGGGCTTTGTTAAGGTTTTAGAATAAGGGGCGGTAAAGATATCGCCTTGTTGTTTAGACCCTTTGGGGGGCTTTTTTTACAAAAAGATTGATAGGATTTAATGAGGAGTGAAAGATGCGGGGATTGAAGAACCAACAGCATAAATTGGGGTATGGAGACAAGTTCGGGCATCGTGCTCTTGGTATTTTGCAGAAAGGGGCTCACAGGGGGCTTTCTCTGGTTTTAAGCTTTTGCTTAGCCTTTCAGCCATTTTTATTGCAAGCACAAGCGCTTGGTGCGCAAAGCCCTGTTGTGCAAGAGAGCCAAGGGATTAAAGCGGCTGATGGGGGTGGCTCTGTTTTCCGCCCAACGGTGGGCGTAGCAGGCAATGGTGTGCCGCTGATTGATATTGCTCGTCCCAATGGACAAGGTCTTTCTCATAATAAATATGACAATTTCAATGTTGATGCCCATGGTGTGATTTTAAACAATTCCACAAAGGAAGTTTCACGTTCACAGCTTGGGGGATTGGTGCCTGGTAACGGCAATTTGCGTGGTGTTGGGGCAGCAAAGGTTATTCTCAATGAAGTGGTGAGTGCTAATCGTTCGCGTCTTGAAGGGATGACGGAGGTTCATGGGCAAGCGGCTGATGTGATTATCGCTAATCCCAATGGACTTACCTGTAATGGTTGCGGCTTTATCAATACACCACGGGTGACCTTATCGACTGGGTGGCCGATTATTGAGGCTGATGGTTCTTTGAGTGGTTTGCGCGTTGAAGGCGGGACTATCACTATAGGTGCGCATGGGGCTGATGGAAGTTCGTTGGATGTTTTTGATCTTGTTTCGCGCAAGATCCGTGTAGAGGGTCCCATTCAAGTCAAAGGGGAATTGGCCGTTATAGCGGGGCATAATCATTTTGCTTATGGGAAGCGAGAAGCAACGTCACTTGGCTCTGATGGCAAAGAGACGGAATTGGCAATTGATTCCAGCGCGTTTGGTGGGATGTATGTGGGGAAGATCCGGGTTGTTTCCAATGATCAAGGTGCGGGTGTTAAGATGCTTGGCAATATGGCGGCCAATGCCGGCGCCATGAAGTTGACCAGTGATGGCAAGCTGGTGCTTGCCAAAGCACGTGCCAAAGGATCCATCAAAGCCCATTCCCATCATGACAGTGTGCATGTGAACGATCTGGTTTTTTCAGAACAGGCGGTTGAACTAAAAGCTTTGAAGCATGTTGAACTGGCAGAGCATGCGCGCGTTGCGGCAAAGGATGCTGTTGATGTGCAGGCTTCTACCATTGCCCTTAAATCGGATGCTTTGTTGGCGAGTGGTATTGGCAATGATGGCACGCAGTCAGCGACGGGTTCTTTGCATCTTAAGGCAGCAAGACTTGAAGCTGGCGATGGACGGATAGCTGCTGGTGGTCTTTTAGAGATCCAAGCCGCAAATATTGATTTTTCGCGTATCAAAGACAATGGGCACACAGGGGTCTCTTCCCTTGGTGATATGACCATTGAAAGCAATCACATCAATGCTTTCAACAACCATATTGGTGCGAGCGGGAATATCATCTTGAGAGCCGATGGGGCACTCAACGTAGGGGATGGTCATTATAGTGCTGGTGGTTTTCTTTTGATGGAAGCCGCACAATTGTCTTCTCGCGCCAATTTAGGAGCAGAGCAAAAAATTGACCTTTATGCGCATAGTGGTGATCTTCTTCAAGAGGGGACTGTCTCGTCTAATGGGGAGATCACGCTCAATGCCCATGACGCTCTCAATCACACCGGTGCGATTGTCAGTCTCCAGAAGGTTTCCTTGACAGCGGGCACCATGCTGACAACCGGACGAGAGAGCACGATTTTAAGTCATGATGTTGTTGTGAATGCTGATGCTCTCACCCAAGCGGGGGCTGTAGAAGCACAAGAGGGCATATTCACCCTTCAAACACGTGATGGGGTCATCAATAGCGGTACAATGCGCGGTGATAGCGTTGATGTCCATGCTGGTGCTTTGACCAATCAAGGTTTGTTGATTGCTAACAATGCTATGCAACTGATGATCCGTGCCAAGGAAGGGGCAGAGGCGCAACAAGCCTTTGTAAGAAATGCCTCTGGAGCCGTTTTGCAAAGTGGGGGCGCTTTTGTCTTATCCGCAGGGCACTTAACCAATGCCGGTAGCATGGGCTCCAGTGGTGAGAATGTTGCCCTCAATATAGAGGATGATGTCAACAATAGTGGGCTGATTTATGGCAAAAAATCCACAATGCTTGCCATGGATGGTGCTTTAACCAACAAGCATGGCAAGATAATCGCTGAAGAGGATCTCACCCTTGGTGGGTTGAAGAGAGAGCGTGCTGGGCATGTGGTTAATGAAGGAGGTGTTTTGAACAGCCTTACCGGCAAGATGAAACTTATCGCAACCTCTTTAACCAATAAAGGTGCCAAACCAGCCAATCCATCGCGACAAGATGCAGCGTTACAGGAGCAACAGAATATCACGCTCAATGAGGGGGAAGCAGCCTATATCTTAGCGCGTGGTGGTTTGCTGATAGATGTTAGTGCTTTTGAGAATCGTGACAGTCTGCTCTCTACGCAAGGTGCTCTCAGTGTTGTTGCCGACAGGATAGCGCAAGCTGGCATTGTGGAAAGTGAAAGTGGTGATCTTCAACTGACCAGCCGCGGTGAGTTGATCAATAGCGGGATGATCGCAAGCAATAGTGCAATCGCTCTTGAAGCAGGAAAGGATCTGCTACAGAGCGGACGGATTGTTTCGCAAAAGGGGGTAGAGCTCTCCAGTAATGGCACATTAACAATGGAAGAGCCAAGTGAGGTTGCTGCCTATGCTGTCGCCCTTAAAGCGAAGACATTGAACCAAGCAGGGCATGTGGAAGCACAAGGTGGCACGCTTACCCTCAAGAGCCATGGTGTTTTAAGCAATACCGGTACCATGGTGGGTGGTGTTGTTGAAGCACAACTTGGTTCTTTAACAAATTCTGGACAGCTTTTAGCCAAGGATACTTTAACGCTTGTGGCAGAAAATCATGATCCATTATGGGAGCAGGGTGGTCTTCTTTTAAATGGGGAAGGTGGGGTTCTCAAAAGTGGTGGCGCTTTTGTTTTAACTTCTGCTGCTTTGAGCAATGCTGGTAGCATGGGTTCGAGTGGTGATGGCGTTACCCTCAATATGACGGGGGATATCAGCAATAGTGGGCTGATTTATGCCAACAAGTCAGCAACCCTCTCCTTGGATGGAACATTCCTCAATAAATTTGGTGATATCATTGCTGAAGACAGTCTCATTTTCCGTGGTTTAAGTGGAGAACGGGCTGGTTCTGTAATCAACAGTTCTGGGCTTTTAGAAGCCGTCTCCGGCGATATGATCTTCGATGTCTCTTCACTTACCAATATACGTGAAGGTGGGGTGGAAGTGACTGATGAATTGGTTAAACGCCACATCTTTGAAAGATCAGTTACTGAAGAAGATGGTTGGCTTTTTGTTGATACAACTACTACAACTACAAGAGTTACAACCACGATCACTCGTCAGCAGCCCCATTTTACCAATGGAGCTGCCCAGATTTTGGCAGGGCGTCATCTCACGGTTCATGCCGGCGATATCCGCAATAGCTATAGTTTGATTGCTGCTAATGGCAATATTGAGATGCAGGGCGATACGCTGCTCAATGAGGGGCGCGATTTAACTGAAACAACCAAGATTGAGAAAACAACACGTACCGAGACTACATCTGGTGATTTTTTGGGTGCAGGGTTTATTCAATTGGGAGATACAGACACATGGGATTATGTTAGTAATCCTGTTATAACCACACGCACTTATGATGTTGTTTATGGCACGATTGAAGCAGGTGGTACTCTTGATGTTAAGGTCAAAGAGACTCTTGACAATCATGCGGTGCGTGGGGGAGCAAGCCAGGTTGGTTTAAGTTCTGGTGATAAAAGCTTGGCTGGTATTAAAAATACCGATTTTGATAGTTCAAAACCACTGATCAGCAAGGATCGGTTGGAGGGCATTATCAAGGGTTTGACGGGGCATAAAGCACTTTTCGTCCCGAGCCCGCAAACACCAGCAGCACAATCCATACAGGTGCCAACCCAAGAGGGGCTTCGTTCTGTCAAGACAGAGTTGGTAGGCACGCAAACCCCGCAAGTATCATTTGTGGTCGAAACACGTCCAGATTTTATTAATCCAAGCAAATTTTTAGGGTCTGACTACTACTTAAAAAAGATTGGCAATTATAAGCCTGAACAAGTGTTTAAAAGGTTGGGGGATGCTTATTTTGAATATCGCTTGGTGGGGGAGCAAATCTTTGAGTTGACTGGCAATCGCACTCTGTTTGAGGTTGAAGATCCCAATGCCCAAATGCAAAGGCTTTATGACAATGCTGTCGAGCAGCAAGGTCCCTTGGGGTTAGAGCTAGGAAAACCCTTAACGCAAAAGCAGATTGCTGGGATCAAAAAGGATATGATCTGGCTTGAGACAATTGAGAAGAATGGACAAGAAGTTTTGGTCCCGCGGGTTTATTTAGCGCCAACCTCGTCTTTTGCACAGGGTGTTGAAGGAACACAAAGATCCCAACAAGGAAACCTTGCCAGTGCCCGCCTGAAGGGAAATGGGATCAGCTTCAATGCGGACAGCTTTACCAATAGTGGTGCTGTACTCAGTCATGATGCATTGCATGTCACGACCAAGCAAAGTTTGTTCAATGATGGTGGATTTTTAGATGCATCTGGGTCTTTAGAGCTCACCAGTGATGGTTTTTTAGCCAATTATTCTGGTGTTGTTCATGGTGATATCATCACCCTTACTGCTCAGAGCATAGCCAATGGAACGGCAAAAATCCGTGAGATTAATGAATATGGTTTTGTTGACCGAGCGGGGCAGAAGGGACAAATCCTCTCTGATCATCAATTAAACATCCATACCCTTGGTGATTTGAGCGTTGAGGGCGGGGAGTTTACCAGCGGCGGTCCGATAACAATGATTGTCAATGGTTCTGCCAACTTTAGTGCCTTGGCGCTAGAGAGTGAACACAAGGAGAGCTTGGACAAAGGGCATTATAACGCCCAAAGCAGTTTCCATCAGTTGAGTGAACTCAACAGTGGGGACGATCTTAACCTTGTTACAAGCGGCGATCTCACCATGGATGGGGTTAAGGCTAAAGCAAAGGGCGATGCGCGTTTTGACAGTGGCGGTGCTCTGAGCATGACTTCGGTGCAAGATTTTGACAGTTTTGATTTAGACCTTAGGGGCAAAGAAGGCGACAAATCGAAGCAAAAGAATAAGTTTCGTCAACAATCAACAGAAGTTACCACAAACAAAAGCACGTTTGACATTGGTGGCAACCTTTCCATGCATGCGCAAAACGGGGATTTCACGCTTGGTGCGGTAGGGCTCTCAAGTGGTGGTGAGACGCATTTGACGGTAGATAAGGGGAAGATCAAGTTTCTGACCAATAAGGATCAAGATTTTAAGGAGGTTTATCAGCGTAATGAAAACCTTGTGTGGTGGAGTGAGAGTGACAAAGGTCACCTTAAGGAGACCATCAAACATGTGACCATGGAAGCTGGGGGTGGTATTAAGATTGAAGCAGGCAATGGCATTGTTGTTGAATATGAGGCAACGGGTGATTTAGACAAATCCCTTGAACAATTGTCTCGCTCGCCGGGGATGGCATGGATTAAGCAACTGCGTGATGATCCGGTTTTAGCCAAGCAAGTGGATTGGCAAGCAGTTAAATCTGAATTTAAACACTGGGATTATAAAGCCCAAGGTTTGACAGAAGCCGGAGCGGCTTTGGTGGCATTGGCTGTTACAGCCGTTACGGGTGGAGCCGCTTCCACAGCTGCTGGTGCCATTACCGGTGCTTTGGGTGTTGGCTCGAGCGCTGCCATGAATGCAGCAATACAAGCCGGTGTGCAAGCACTGATTAATAAAAGCGCTGTGGCACTTGTCAATAATCGCGGCAACATTGCCGGCGCATTGCATGAGCTTGGCTCTTCCAAGACACTCCTCAGCATTGTCTCTTCCATGGTGACAGCGGGTCTGACCAGTCAATTAACAAGCATGGCAGGGGTTGGACAATCTTTGCCCAAAACGGCTCCTTTTGTCGAGCGGATTGCCCATGAAGCAGAAAAGAACCTGATCAAAGCTTCTATTGGCGCAGGCGTGCAAACGGTTCTTGAGGGAGGTTCTCTTGACAAGAACTTTATTACAAACCTGCGCACCGCTCTGTCAGGGACCATCGGCAAGGCGTTAGCGGAAGAAATTGGCACTGCTAAGGCGGATGGTAAAATAGACACGGTCACTCAGATTGTTGCCCATGCGGGTCTTGGCTGTCTTGTCGGCGCCACTGCCAATGGCGCTTGCACCGCTGGTGCTGTGGGGGGTGTTGTGGGAGAAGCTACAGCTATGCTCCAGTTTAAACTGTGGGTGCAAGGCATTGTACGAGAGGAAGTGGGGGATCTGAATGGGCGCACACCCACACCAGAAGAACAAGCCCGCATCACGGCAAGAATTGATGTTGAGTTTCCTGATTTTAGAGACAACACCATTAATGTTGCACGGGCTGCGGGAGGTTTTGCTGCTGGCCTTGCCGGTGGTGATGTGAATAGCGGTGCTGATGCCGCAGGAAATGCTGCGGAAAACAACTACCTCAGTAGTGCTCAACAAGCACAGAAAAAGAAGGAGTTAGAGGAGTGTCCAGATAAGTGGTGCCGAAGAGACGTTGAAGAAAAATGGCTCGAGATTGATGACCAACAAGATGTGTTTTTTTCGGTAGGTGTGGTTGCTGGTGCACCCGCTGAATTATATGAGACGGCTCAAGGTTTTTGGCAAATAGCTAGCCATCCCATAGAGACTTTAGAAGCACTTAAATCTCTAGTAACGAGTGGAAATGTTACAGAAACAATAAAGCAATCTTATCTAGAGCGTATTAATTATCTAGAGGAGGAATATCAAAGAGCGGGAATTAGCGGATCGTTTCATGCTGGAGTTGAACTTGGAAAATTATTGACTGAAGCAGCATCTCTAGTGGCGGGAGGTGCTGGGTTAGCCAAGGGTGGTGCAAAGCTTATTGCCAAGCTTACCGAAAAAACTCTTGCTAAAATCGCTGTTAAGGCTGAAAAAACCGTTGCAAAAGCAGGTAGTGAAGCTTCTCAAACACTCGGAAAGATGAGTGATGAAGTTGTTGCAACTCAATATTTGGGGCAGGAAAGAAAATTCTGGTCAGCCGATCCCATTGAGGTTGAGTTTGAAATAACAAACAAGGGAGAAAAAATTACTCAGAAAAACAAAGTCTATCAGAGAGAAGATCTGTTCGATCCTAATAGAATTGTTACTTGGAGACAGGGAGGAAAAGAAGTAAAAGGTACAAATATTGAGAGAATGAAGACAGGAAGAGCTCCTCTTGATGCTGATAATAGGCCCATTGAATTGCATCATATGCTGCAAACACATGATGGTCCCATAGCAGAGGTTACCAACGCATTTCATAACGAACATAATTCTGTTATTCATATGAATCCTAATACAATGGGATCAGCTATTGATAGAGATATTTTCGATAGATGGAGGGCGAAATACTGGAAAGAACGTGCTAAAGGTTATGAAAAGAAAAATATAGAAGCTAAAAAATAACAATTTATGGAGAACAAATTATGGAAACTTATACTTTAGCTGATGTTGCACAATTAATTAATAAGTATCCGGATGTTATCGACTTTGGCACTGCAGAGGATGCACCTGATGATATATTGATTGAAAAGGCTGAGAGAACTCTTGGTTTACAATTCACCTCGTCCTACAAAAGTTTTTTGAAAAATTATGGAGGAGGAGAAATTGGAGGTTATGAAATTTTTAGCATTTATAACGCAAGTTTTGAAGATAATCCTGCTGGTGATATTGTTTATTATCACTTAACAGATATAAAAAATGGTTTAGCAAAACCACAGCAGCTTGTTGTCAATAGAACAGATTTTGGTGAGACATTTTACTTTGATTATACTCAGTTTCAGGATGGTGAATGCCCACTCTACGTCAAGATTCCATCTGGAGCGTCACATTATTATGCAAGTAATTTTTATGAATTCCTTTGTAAAAAAATTAAGGACCATGCAGGCGAAGATTCATGAAAACCTATACCTTAGCTGATATTGCAGTACTAGTTGATAAATATAGCGATAGTGTCGATTTTGGCTCTACAGATGAAGCAGTTGATGATGTACTAATTGAAAAAGCAGAGAAAACTCTTGGTTTGCAATTTACATCATCTTATAAGAGTTTTTTGAAAAATTATGGAGGAGGAGAAATTGGAGGGTATGAAATCTTTAGCATTTATAACGCAGGTTTTGAGGATCATCCTGCTGGTGATATTGTGTACAAAAACTTAAACTATAGAAAGAAGGGCTTAGCAAAACCACAGCAACTTGTTGTGAGTAGAACTGATTTTGGTGAGACCTTTTACTTTGATTATACTCAGTTTCGAGATGGGGAGTGTCCGCTCTATCTTAAGTTTCCACCTAGCGATTCCCAGTATTACGCAAGTAACTTTTATGAATTTTTATGCAAAAGAATTATGGAACATGCTGGGGGGGAATGACGATGCAAACCAAAGACGCAACAGAGATTTTAAAAAAAGTTGATTGGGAGCCCCATCGCGATGAAATGGGTGATATGTTTGCTTATTATCACCTCCCGGATCGCATAGTGCGTATTCATTATGGTGTCATAGATTATGGACAGGATAGCGGTAGGTTATGGGTTTCGTCCAGTCTCACCACTGTTGCCTATTGCCTTGGCTGTGAATACATTAACGGTAAAGAATCGCAACATCAATATGAGGATATGCTGATTTCTTCAGAAGAAGATTTTGGAGTTACAGCGCTGGAGTTTTTTGAAAATCATGTCAAGCTAGCTTTAAACAAAGTGTTAGCTTGGGCGCAAGAGCAAGATATTAAGCAAAAATTACGTGAAGAATCTGCCAATCATTCTCTCGTTGCAAAAGCTCTACTCGGCGATATTGAGGCTTTAAGGAATTACAAATCTACATCTCAATTATATACACCAGAGTTTTCTGATTATGAAAAGATGACGCAGGTTGAGCGTGCCATCTTTTTTGCTGAGGCTTATAAAAATAACGAATTGGATGATCTTTTGGCACGCAAAAAGCCTAAACAGCGTTCGATAAGTCTTACAACAGCAACTCGTATTCTCAAAACCCAAGGGTGGCTTGCCACAGAGCCTGGGAAAATGTGGTTGGTTTTGCCGGATCGTTTTATTCAATTTAATTTTGGTTTTATCCGTCTTCATGATGATTACAATGTCCATCTTGAAGCAGAGATCTCCAACGAAGAGATTTCTGTAGCTTGCCATTATATTCACGATAGTGGAAAATATAAGAAGATATCAGCTACAAATATTTATGAGTCTTTTAATACGATTGGGGGAGGGCTTTTTAGTGGTGTTGATAAAGGGATTGATATTCGTGTAGAGACATTAAATGAGCAGGAGCTTATCAAAATCTCTGAGCGGATAATACAATGGGCACGCGCTCAAGATTTGCGAGGATCGATAGAAGGCAAAACGCTTGTTCAAAAATATAACTACAATACAGATATAATTTGGCATTTGGCTTGTTTAGCATTGACCGGAAAAATCAATGTGCTGAAATCTTATCAAAATTCACTTGTGTTAGGTACTATTTCTGAACATTTGGAAAGAAATATTGTAGAAAAGTCTGTTAAGTACGCGGTTGAATTTGCTGAAAAACATCTAAAAATTCTAAAAGAGCGAGAGGTGGCAGATGCACGCATTGGTGTACAGTTCTTGGCTCTCCTGAATACAGTTTCTAAAACATTAAAAATGATGAACTGGACAGTCTATCGCGACAAAAATTACAATTATAATGCCTATTTTATAAGCAAAGATCGTATCATCAATATAGTGTACAGTTTTGATAGAAAAGGAAAAATACCGGTTGTTGTATTTAAGGCTTCACTTTCAACACTTGCCTTTTCTACCGCTCATCGGGATGTTTTTTTCGAGAAGTCTCAATATATAGCTCTCAAAGAGGCAGAAGAAGTTTATACAGTTTCTAGTGTTGAAGTTGAAGAAGGCAAACTAAAGCAGATCTGTGCGGATATTCTTGAGTGGGCAGATCAACAAAATGTCAATCAAATTATCTATGATTATGCCGCTTTGCCAACAGATAGTGAATTTTGCCTTGCAGAATTTCACCTTATTGCACTTATTTTGACTGGCAATGTCAAAAAACTCAAATTTTATAAGGAGAGTTTTCAAAGAAAGAACTATCTAGGCTTTGTGGATACTATCACAAGATATGATATTGGCAAGGCTCTTACTCTTGCACAGGGTTATCGAACGTTTTTTTCAAAAAACGCTCCGATTTTATTCCTCGATTCACCAAAAACGTCCCTTGATTCCAAAACAGCGCTGCTTGAAGAGGAAGAGATCGATGAAGTTGATGAAACGGATGTTGGTGATGATCGTCTTACCATGGAGAGTGCAACAACACTTTTAAAAAGTTTGAATTGGGCAGTGAAGAAAATTGCAAGGGATGACTATATAGCAAGCTATCAATTGGCTGATCGTGAAGTTGATATTCTTTATAATGACGAAATTGCCAAAGATTATCCGCAATTTGATAGTGCCTTTTTAATTAGCACCGGTATTCTTGCTGCTGCTTGCAAATTCATTGATCCTACCCACGCGGAAGATATTCCAGATATACAGCTTAATTTTGAGGCAAAGGGATTGAAAATCTTTGAAGCAGAGGTGAGTGCGGATCGTTTAAAGCAAGCACTTGATGATGCATTAGAATGGGCGGTAAGCGCCATTGATCTTTCTGAAAGACTTCGTTGTGATTATGGCACCGCGCCTTGGGAAAAGCATGCAACATCTAAAGCAGGCAATAAGGATTATGCTTTACTTCATCTTGGTGCCCTTGCTTTATTGGGTGATATTGAAAGCTTACAGTCTTATCAACAAAGCTTTGTGACAGGAGATCATCTAGGCTTTGATGAGAATATCAACCAAATCCATCTTGAACGTGCATTGGTTTTAGCCAAAGAAGTAGCAAAGGTGAAACAAGTGAGCTACGCTTTGATTAAACAGGTTGGAGAAAATTTTGATGAACAACGAGAAGTTTCTAGTGAAGAGCAGCCTCGCTCTTGGAAAGAGAGGATCACTCAGTTTATCGGAAAAAAAGACAAGAAATAGTATCTAAAAAAATAATGCGTTTTTTCTCATATGAAAGCATCAAAAAATACCTATTGAATTCTTATAGCATTATCAAAATCTCTTTTTATGGGGCTTTTGTCTCTTTTGTTAGTTTTGTCTGTAAATCTTAACAGACAATTCTTATGATTTTAGTGAGTGTTTAAACCCTATCTTATGAGAAGGCATATGGCTCTTTAAAGCCTTTCAAAAGAGAGTGTGTAATTATGAAAGGCGCTATCAAGATTATTATCGTTATCAGTTTTGAGGGTTTTGAGGGTTCTTTTAGGACCCCATTTTAAAAAAAAATTTAGCAAAAAATAAAAACCATTATATTTCAATATGTTAAGATTTTGAAGATTTTTAAAATACAATCATTATTGACAATACAACCTATAAATACAACTGATGGTATAGGTTTTGAGGGGTTTTGAGGGTTTCTATTTTATAATTTTTTCATTTCATAAAATAAGTGATTAAAAGTGCAAAACCTTTCTTTTGAGAAGAGCGCATGGTAAATCTTTCCTTTTAAGAGTGTACATAATCATCTTTAACAAGAGAGTATAGATATAAACTCTATACTCCTTGTAAGATGTGCATACCCATCATGTGAAATATGAGTATGCTTTTAATAAGACTATTCAGTTTCTCTTAATTCCAATTTTGGGAGGTTTTTAACAATCTTCATTGTTTCTAAACTTACCGTAATAACCCTTTGAAACAATTCCAATGGATAAGCAGGGTTTCCAATGGTCTCAACAGCATAGCAATTGGCATCATTCACAATGCCACTCTTTTTATCGGTCTTTACACATTGACGCCCCATAACCCATTCAAGAGCGGGTTTACCATTTACGATATATTCATAAGCTTCAAGAGGAATATCTGTTATTGTGATATTACGATTGTAAATAACAGTGGATTTATCCTTTTCCTTACCATTCCCAGCAAATTTCATTTCTGTAACGTAATAAAACTTCTCAGGATTAGAGATACTTGTAAGTTTTGGATTGCCTTTTTTAAAGGTTACGGGATAAGGTTCTACAGTTTCATAATTGACGTGCAAATTGCCTAATTCACGCCCTGCTGTAACAAACATCCAAAAATCTTTAGCACTCTTTACGCAAGGGATGCGAGGGAGCTCTTTAGAGAGATTATCAGCATAACGAGCACGATAATCTTTTGAATGCAAGATCCCGTAAACATAATAGAAGATATCATCTTTCGTTATGTTTTCATTCGGATAAGCGGCTTTAAAATGTGCTAATCCTTCATCAGTGATGGCATCACGTCTCTGTAAATCAGCAGTTTTGTTTTCTTCTGTAGAATTTGCAAATAAATGAGACTGTTTTTCATTTTTATTTTTTGAAACCGCAACATCTTCATAAAGATATCGTGGAAAACATTGACCATTCTCTATCACTTGATAATCAGGCAAAGTTCTAGCCATAAATATAGAAAAGCCCCTTTTTGCTCCTGTACCTGTAAGTTGTATCACCCTATTATCAACAACTTTTCCCATAGGGAATATACACGGTATTTGATAAACCATTTCATTGAAACCACGATTATAATAGAGCCACTGGTGTGTAAAAGGACGACATAGACTTTGAGTAAGATATGTCTCTTCAAATTCAAAAACTTTTCCTTTTGTTAATTCTTGTTTAAGTGCACGGCTCCAACTAATTTTTTGTGTATTTGAATTAACAAAATCATTTACAGTATTTGCACGTGTTTTATGATCAGCATGTGGATAGGACTCATTAAAACGTTTCACTTCGCTGTTATAGAAAGCAATCATGTTACGCATATTTTTTGCTAAAATCTTACGACTTGAGTTATATACCCAAGCATCACGACTGGTTACGATACCACAGGAGAATGTCTCAAAGAGCTTTTTACCATGACCTTTCTTATCACCTAAGGTTAGGAATGTTTTAAAATTGTCATCACGTTGATTGATCCAATCACCATGCTTGTCTGGTGTAATAATTTTCCAACCTGATTTATCCGTGATGCCAGCAATACTACCAAAGGATGCGATTATAGCGAGTTTCTCTTTTCTACTGAGATAATCCCCAATATCACGAAAATATATTTTACCATGT
>NZ_JANHOI010000019.1 GCF_026930205.1 Bartonella sp. 220B
GTTCCTGATCTAATGTTTCATCATCTTGCATCATTCTGCCATCCATGAGCTACTCTCATACTCTCTTCTACCGCTATAAGCTGCTCGTTTCCGTATTTCTTGGGGTGGTTCATATGCTACACACATTAAGCCAAAGGCATCCGCCCCATGACTGGACCAATCATGCTCTGCACCCAAACCTATATTGCGCTTCTCATCCCACTTCTCGTGATACCAATTCAGTGCTTTGCGTCCTGCTACGGTCGTCTCTTCGTTGAACCAAATTGAAGGCAATATCCGCCTCACCGCCTCTATACGTATCTTGACCGCCCCAGCCCCCTGATTGGGAATAACTTGCGTTTCAAAACCAGCATCATTCAAAGCACTCTCAAAACTCACATTGTGCACACGGTCTCTGGTCGCACCATCATGGGGTAAAACCATCAACGCCTTCTCATAGCCATTTTGACGCAACCAGCCTATGTGCTCCGATAAAGGTTGCCCTTGTGCTTCGTAATAATCCAATACCCTGATTTCGCGTCCTACAAACTGAGCTATCCATATTGCCGTCGCATCTGCCTTGGCGCCCGTGCCCCCAATATCCCAAAAAGCGCGTATCTGCATCAAAGGATCACGAGCAACACGCCCTATCCGCCCCTCCTGCTCGGCTGCCAACATCTCTTTCTGATAGTAAGCACCCTGAACGGCTTTCAGATAATCCCCTTCCCAAATATGCTTATAGCTCTCGGGACGGTTCCTGAGATCATCCAACCGTGCTTCATTCAAGATCTTTGGAAACTTCGGATTGTCTGACCAGTTGATCTCAACACGCTTGATTGCCTCATTATCAGAAAAACGAAACCGCCTCTCAACGGGGGCATTCTCTCGCAATGGGTTCCATGTCACCCATAACTCTGCACGCCAGCCTTCACCTTCTTCACGTAAAGTCGGTATAAGCGTTTGCCAAGCTGTCTCAGTGACAGGTTCCGCCTCATCAACCCAACAAAGCAAAATACGCCCCATCGACTTGATGCTCGCTACATTGCGATCAAGACCTGAAAACTGAAAGGCTATACGACCATCTCTCGATTTAATCGAAGACTCCCCAATCTTGTAATAGTCCTTTAAAAAGTCATGACTTTCAATGGCGCGTTTAATCTCCTCCAAAGAGCTCTCTGCTAGAGAATTCTGGAACTGACGAGCACAAAGAATAGTACCTGAAATCCCTCCCATGCCGAATTGATAGCCCTTTAAAGCCGCCATCAAGGCAAATGATCTTGTTTTTCCAGACCCGCGTCCTCCCCAAGCAGCACGAACCGCTGCCTTCCCTGTAAAGATTGGTATAAGCTTTGGTACAATACTAATCTGTTTGGTCGTCATTCACTAAAGGCGCGATCTCTACACGCGTTATTGTTTTTATCGCTCCCCCATCCTCACCTGTCACCTGTAAAGGCAATACCTTACCAAGCAGAGCCAAATAAGCAGCGGGGCAATCCATAGCCTGCTTTTCCAAATAGGAAATTAAACCCTCTTTTCCTATTTTATTACCAGCATTCTCTGCTGCTTTAAGAACTGCCTCTTTTAAAATGCGCGTCATTTTATTGGGAATGCCCTTGACGCGCCCCAACCCAGCTCTTGGTGGTATCCATTTTTGTTTGACTGGTGGAGCTTGTTCTGTATTTTCTGATGTCATAAAATACGCCCTCCCGATAATAAAAAACCCCGCATTTGCGGGATTTCCTTACTGCACTGCCCCTCGTTTAGATACAATACGTCCAGTGCCGTATCTGTCATTAAATACGATTTGCAACACATTGTCAACAACAAAATAACACATATTGATAGATGCAAAGGGAATCAGTTAGACAGCGTTAATTATGATAATTTAAAGGACTACGTGATGAAATTACTTTTTATAACACGCATTGTAACATTTATAGCCTTTTTTTCTATATCAATGCTCTTTACATCAATGTCATTTGGATTTATGCGTATATTTACAAGTGTAGATGACATACAGAAGTATGATAAACTTTATCAAGAATACGCAAGAGAATACAAAGATTTTGAACATTTTGAAAAGCAACAAAAAGCAACGCAATTTATATACAGCCGTGGCTATCAAGATGCTTCTCCCAGATTTGATCTTATACAGCATCGTCATATACTTGTTATTTTATGTGGACGTTTTGTGAATTTATTGCGGGGTGATTATAATGAAGAAATGCCATGGGCAAATCTACCCAATGTAATAAGTAGTTTACGCTATCAATATAATTGGAGTGAAGGAGATTTTATTTGGGCATACAATATGTCTATGAACTCTAAGGATCGAATGATTTATTACGCCAAAAAATTTCTTAATTCTTCAAGTGGAAATGGTATTAGCCCCAGAACACAAATGATGGATGTAACGGCTGGTGTAAATGCTGGGATAAGAACTGGTAATCATGAACCAACTAAACGAACACCTCGAGTTTGCAGAGACTTAGAAACGATATACAATATAATGGAGCCAAGATAGAGATTGTCGTTTAACGATCAGAGTACTTTTGAAGCGCATTAAGAGCGACACGTAATGAACTCACGAGATGCGGTAGCATTTGATCTTCTATAACAAGATACTGTAGCGCGGCGTAAAGATTATACTGTCTATAGAGGCATTGTGCTTCTTTTATTGCCTCTTGCACGGCTTGATAGTAATTGGTTGCTTTTTCAACCCATTGTTCAAGACTATTTGGGTCTGTATTTGTAGACACATCATCATAAATGGCGCTTGGCAAGCCTTTTGCACAAAGGTAGTTGTTTCTTATCTGTAGATATTTTTGTGCCGCATCATATTGCTCTTGTGTAAGCACACCTTGCAAACAAAGCCGCCCTATATAGGTACCAGAAAGTGGATTTCTTGCCTCTTGTAGCGTTAAACCAAAGCGCTTGGCGCGGGTTTCTATTGCCAAGTGATCAACAGGTTCACGTGGTGTTTTTGCTCGTGATATACGACCATTTGGCTCTCTTAACTGCCCTATGATCTTAGGGCGTCCCCTCTTTTTTGTTTTTTTCACAACATCGCTTTCTTAAAAAGGAACACTGTCATTCATATTGGTATGAGGCATATCAAGAGGGCGTTGATAGCTTCGGTCATAAGGCGATGATGACTGCTCTTGATTATCATCATTTTTGCCATCTAAAAGCTTTAAATCACCTTTGTAATGAGGCAAGATGATCTCTGTTGTATAGCGCTCTTGACCATTTTTATCTTGCCATTTGCGGGTTTGAAGTTGCCCTTCAATATAGACTTTACTGCCTTTATTGAGATATTGAAGCGCAATCTTTGCTAAGTGTGGATTAAAAACCACTACAGAATGCCATTCAGTTTTGCTTACCTTTTGATTGGTGCTCTTATCAGTATAGCTTTCAGAGGTAGCCATGCGAAAATTAACCACCTCAGCACCACTATTCATTGTTTTGCTTTCGGGATCAGCACCTAAATAGCCAATTAAAATCACTTTATTAAGCATTTATCAAATCCATTATATATGCACTTTTTATGTATGTAATTATAGCATAATTTTCTATTTTTTTCAATATTTTCAACAATTTATTGACAAATATTATTTTTAGTGTACATAAAATATATGAAAATAGTATGGGATGAACCTAAAAGAGTTTTAAACATTGATAAACATGGGCTGGATTTCACAGATGTTATTTACTTTGAGTGGAAACACGCCTTTATTGACGCAACACATTCAAATCGCATGAAAGCTATTAGACGTTTTGCTGATGGAACCACGGTTGTTATTTTTGCACAACTTGGCACAGAAGCGATATCCATTATCAGTTTCCGTCGTGCAAACAAGAAAGAAAGAGAGGTTTTCAATGACTATCAAAAAAACCTTTAAAGAAAAGCGCTATTACACAAAAGAAGATTTGGAAGCGGTGAACTCACCGCCGCTTACAGATGAAGAACTTGCACGTTTAAAACCAGCTACAGAAGTTTTACCAGCCTCCTTTTTTAAATATGTAGATAACGAGCGTCGCAAACGAGGACGCCCTCCAATTGCGTCTCCAAAAGAAGCGATTACCTTACGACTTGACTCTAATGTTATTGCTTTTTTTAAGGCGCAAGGTAAAGACTGGCGTATACGAATGAGTGAAGTTTTAAAGAAAGCAAGCGATTGCTAATTGATTTGTGAAGAGCCCTTCAATTAGCAAAAGAGATTAGTGATGAAGATAACAACATTTGACGCTAGCGATTTTTTTCAAACCCCTGAGGATTTTAAAGAATTATTACAAGATGCTCTAGAAACCCAAAATAATGGTTATGTTTCACATGTATTGAGTATTATTGCACGTAAACAAGAAATGACAGCAATTTCTCATAAGAAGAGATAACTTAAAAAGGTGTTTTGATATTGCGTTTTTACACACAATGTGCCATATTAGGGTTGATTATTATGGAATAACAAAAAATAGGATAGAACCGTGTCAAGATTGATTGACGCGGTTTTATTTTGCCTAATGATAACAGCTATAAAAAAACCCTGCTATGTAAAAAAACATAACAAGGCTTTTCAATTTCTCAGGTCTGTTTTTAAGATAACATACTCTTTTTAAAGATGCAATTTGATAATAAAGCTCTTGTCATTATACACAATTTAGTCATATAATTTAAGAACCAGCCTGCATTGCAAAACAAAGCCGTGTCAAAATTAATTGGCACGGCTTTATTCTTCAAAGGGGGGGAAATTTCAAACCTAAAGAGCGGCTCAAAATACAACATTTACGTTGCAAAATAAGATTAACATAACGCGTTTTAAGATGCAAATCGATAAGAACGATCTTGCCTTTATACACAGAATATGTATTTTAGATCTTGTTTTTCCTTAGGTGATAAAAAATTGTTAAAATCAGAACCGCATCATAAAAGGTGCGGTTTTTTTCTTACAGACTCTTGCATATTGTATGTATTTTATGTAGAAACTAAATGTAGTTTACTACTTCGTTTTAAACTCCTTTTCTTGACTAAATTCTCCAAATTTAAAGCCGCGTCGTTAATGACACGGCTTTTTTTTGTTAAAACCAGCTGTTATTTACGCTGCTTGTACAATACCATTTGTTAAGAGGCGCTTTGCTTCATTTGTAACAAATTTGTAATGATAAAGTTCTTTTTCTAATTCATTTGCGTGCAACAACCGTCTCATTATCAATTCTAGAAGCTTACCAATGCCCTCTGGTGTTCTTAAACTTTCATAAGAAAACACATTACATTCTCTAGAAAATAAATCATACTCTATTGATTGTTTTTTTAATTCATAAAAAGCTTTAACGAGTGCTTTTTTGAAAGCGCGCACGATTTCATTATTTCGCATATATGTCATAAGAAGAGTTGCTTGCGATTCATTAAGGATAGCGATTTCTCTTTTTTGCCATCCACCATTTGTTTTAAAGGGTACGATCTCAAATCCAACCCTTCCAAACTCTTCAAAATCTTTAATATTTTTACGTACTAATCTAATAACAGTAGCATGGCTATTACCCACACCATTTGCAATTTTGAGAGAAGTTGTGACTGCAATGCCATCATCGTTGATTGTAACTAGATTTTTCATTGAAAAAACCTTTCTAATAGTTAGTAAGTTTCTTATTAACACCCCTATAAGGGGCATCGGGTGCTAAGAAACACGGCTATTAGTCCGTCGCTATGCTTTTCCCTCGCGAAGGGTATTGTATGGCATAGCTACACCCGATGTAATCAATATATGCTAATAATAGCATAAAAAACAATCAGTATTTTAAAGGCATGGGAAAGGTTGTTTCGTAACCTATCCGCTAATAGCTAAGTGTTTCTTAGGCACTTGTGATTCGTTTAACATAATGGTTTATTAGTGTCAACATGCTTTTTAAAAAATATTTCACATATTGTTGTTTTGAAAGGGTCGGATTTGAAATCCAAGTGAACTAAAATCCTTTTAATTTGAGAGAGGCGCCCCCGCCGCGCCTGTTATTTAAGCTGCTTTGTGTATAGTATGTATTTCAGTTACTGGAGAATTGTTACTGATTTTTGGTTCGTAAGCTTTTAGAAGCGGCTCTAAATCGGGTGTTGGTTCTGAATAACCAAAGTTAGTAAGGATAGCTAGAATTTTTATGATATTAGGATTTTCGTCTTGCAATTTAAGAGCGATAGCCTTTTCGATTGTGGACATTAGGTCTACAAGAGCGTTGTGGTAGCTTTCTTCGGTTGTGTCTAGATTAGCTTCTTTACAGATTGAGAGCCAGAGATTGCATAGAGCATCTACAGTTAGATTTTGCATGGTATATAACCTTTCTTGACATAAAATTAGAGTTTTCAATTGACGCCCTATAAGGGCGCCGGGTGTTGAAAACACGGTGTCAAGTCCGCCGCTATGCCTTCCCAGTGAAGGTCTTGTATAGCATAGCTACACCCGGCGTAATCTTTATATGCTAATAACAGCATAAAAGACAATCAGTATTTTTAAAAGCAGGAAAATGATCTTATCGTGATCAACCCGCTCGACACTAAGTGTTTTCAGCACTTATGATTCGTTTAACATCACGCTATAGCAATGTCAACATGCTTTTTTAAAAAATATTTCACATATTGTTGTTTTGAAAGGGCAACATTTCAAATGTGAGTGACACTCTATAAGGGCATCGGGCGCTCAAAAACACGGTCACAAGTCCGTTGCTTACACTTTTCCCTTGAAGGGTCTTGTATGGTATAAGCACACCCGACATAAATCCATTATACGCTTTTTAAAAATTATTGCTTAAAAATTATTGCGCTTTTCCATAAAGTTCTTCTCTTAAGCAAACTAATCCTTTTGCAGTAAATTTAGTTGATGGTAGTAACATTTCTGTACCGTCTTTTGTCTGAATAGTGATTGTTGTACAATCCATAAGCCCTTTTTTGATTTTATCTTGAAAAGGCAATAATGGGCTCTTTGGTCCTCTTTTATAAACCCATTTATATTTTCTCAAGTAATCAGTTAAGTTATTACGTCCCACTTCCAATATTTTAGCGGCTTCTGTAATTCCCACTAAACCATCTAAACGTTGCAAGTTATCAAGAGCCATTGCCTTTGGTTTAAGGGTACTCACTTCACTTTTTAAAGTCTCTAATTGTGTAATGCTTTCTAAAAGCAGCTTCTTAATATAGAGAGGGTCCTCTAAAGCATTTGCAAGGTTCATTTGTGGTGCTGCTTGCTTTGCACGCCGTTCGCATTCAATAAAGTACAAACGGGCTTCTCTACCTCTTTGATTGTTTTCAAGCATAGAAAGCTCTTTTGCCCTGTCTAATGTGAGGTAATATTCTAAGCTCGGACGCCCACCTTGGAGGTTTTCCACAAAATTATGGAAAACTATATAATCTTGATTTTCCAATAGGTTATATTTTTTTATACGGTTTTTTATCCAAGTAGAAAAGTCTTGTCTACTTTCCAAAAATTCGTGCAATTCACGCGCACTCACTGTTTTTACTAATTCGCCGTTAATTTCATTTTGATTGATATCTATTAAATTTAAATTTTGTGACATACGTCACCTCCTTATTGACACTTGTTTTCAATTAACACTCAAGAATGCCGGGCGCTTTGGACAAAGCGGGACGTCCACAATCACACCCGGCAATCCCCTCATCATATGCTAGACGCATATTCTGAATTAAAAACTCTTTGACAATTAGCAGGAAAAAGATTACTAATGAGAATCACACTTTCCCGCTTTCAAAGTGTTCTTAAGTGCGTGATTCGTAATATCCTATTCGTATTTTACTGTCAATGGGATTATTGCGATTTTTTTCATTTTGTTTTTTATCATTGTTTTCTCTAGATTTTAACGTTTCCCAAATTTGGGAAGCAAAGATTTCGCTTCCATTTTTTTATGGAGGCAAGTGAAATCCTTATCTTCTGCTCTAAATTTTAACGTTCGCCATTTTTGGCGAGCGTAATTTTTGCTTATGAGAGTTGCCTGCGTTGGGAATTTTCGCCAATTTTGGCGAAAACTATAAACGCGCGTTATTCTAGGCTTTATAGGTCGATCCAAATTTGGATTGACCCCTTTATTTCAACCGGCCCATTTTTGGACTGGTTAAATCGCCACCCCATTTTTGGGGGCGCTAACTCACTCACCCCATTTTTGGTCTCAGTGCTTTCACGGCGTTCTCTAGCTCTCTGTCCATATCTTCATAAGCCTGTGAATAGCATACCTCACCATCGTTTGTGATTTCACAAATCAACTGATCTTGCTTTGTGCGTTTTTTGATTTTCTTATTCACATCAGCTATCAACGCATCGCAACTCAGTAAAGATCTTGGCAGTGAACCACCGTAAATCCATCCCCTAACCCGCGCCTTCGTACTGTAATCAACGTGATCAGGTATCTCGTGATATTGCCCGCCCTCTATAGTCTCATACTCTCTAGAGCCGTTTTCATACTCGTACAAGATATTGATTTATAACGATAATTCATTGTTTTGCATATTGAATGAGAGACCCGAATATCCTAAGATTCTCTCATTTCAAACCTGCTTATCTTGAATCAATCAAAATCATCCCTTTGCACATCACAAGTGGGATTAGCGTGTGGATAAAAAATAGAGAAGAAAGGAACAAAAATGCCTTTAATGAATCGTCTTAATGCAAGGGCTGTCGCAACATTGGGGGCTGGCAAATATAATGATGGTGCTGGCTTATTACTCCATAAGCGTAAAGATGGTGGTGCTCAATGGATTTACCGATATACCATCCACGGGCGGCGTCGCGAAATGGGCTTGGGTGCCTTAAGAGATGTTTCTTTAAAGCAAGCCCGTGAATTGGCAACTGGGTGGCGTTCTGTTTTACGTGAGGGGCGTGACCCTATTAAAGAACGTGAGAAACAAAAGCGTGAGGCAATGCGTAATCTGCATTATTTAAAAGACATTGCCGTGGATGCTTTTGAAAGTCGTAAAGCTGAATTAAAAGGAGATGGTAAAAATGGAGATTGGTTTTCACCTTTAAAACTTCATATTCTCCCCCAATTGGGCTGTCTACCGGTTTCAGAGATTACACAAACCGATATACGCAAAGTTCTCGCTCCCATCTGGCATACAAAAGCTGGAACAGCTCGTAGAGCTCTCATTCGTCTTAATATTTGTCTCAAACATGCGGCTGCCTTGGGATTGGATGTTGATTTACAAGCAACAGCAAAAGCACAAGCTCTCTTAGGGAAACAACGCCATAAAACGCAAAATAGACCAGCAATGGATTGGAGAAATGTTCCGGCTTTTTATAAAACACTTTGCGAAACACCAACCCTAACTCAACTGGCTTTGCGTCTGCTTATTCTGACAGGGGTTCGTACATATCCCTTGCGTCATATCCATAAAGATCAAGTTGATGGAGATATATGGACCATCCCTGCTGAAAATATGAAAGGAAAGCGTGATGCTACAACAGAATTTCGCGTGCCTCTATCAACAGAAGCATTAAAAGTGATTAAACAAGCGCGCCTGCTTTCTCGTAATGATTTCTTTTTCTCTGCAAAAGGTCGTGGTCCTCTTGCTGATAGTTGCATGTCAAAATATATGAAACAAACTGGACTTGATGCTTGTCCCCATGGATTTCGTTCTAGTTTACGCGATTGGTTAGCAGAAACAACCGATGCTCCCTATGAGGTAGCAGAAACCATTCTAGGTCATGTGGTCGGTGGACAAGTAGAGCGTGCTTACCGTCGTACTGACTATCTAGAACAACGCCGTGTTTATATGGATAAATGGGCGGCTTATGTCACGGGACAATCTTAATAGATGGGGTACTTTGCCCCATCATTCCTTCATTATCTGTGGATAACTTTTTCTCTCTTTTTTTCTCATTCCGTTTCAATAAGACTCATAAATTATCAAATGAGAAAATACATCATAAAATACTGTTTTTTATGAATAAACTTACTTTCCAATCTCAACAAAATATGGTTAATAAATGCTTATTGATTTGTTTCCATTTTTTGAGATTGAAAGGATAAGTTATGACTGAAAATGATGTTCTTCTTACAGACCGCGAAAGTGCAAAATTATTGCATATAAGCGTTTCAACATTCCGCCGTCATGTCACCAATGGATCTTTACCAAAGCCTTTAAAATTTGGTTCTTTATCGCGTTGGTTACAATCGGATTTGATGGATGTGATTGAAAAAGCCAAAACGCAACGTCAAAGTGACGCTGCATAAAAAAAAACCTTGTCACATAAGGATGGACAAGGCTTTCTCTTATAAACCGATAAGAATATAGCAAAATCCATCCTGTGACGCAATGTTTAAGGATGAGAAAAATGTATAATTCTATAAATGCTCAGGGCATCACAAATGCCTTGCGGGGTGTCTGGGGATTAACAGAGCTTTATTTACGCAAGCGGGGCATCATTTGTGGCTTGCCCCCCCTAATTTACGCTTTCACGCCTTTACGTTTTCACGACAAATGCCCCCATCATTAGCCATGCTGGTCGTAAAGCAGGTTTTGCCCTTGCTGCCTGCGCTTATAGCAAAGGCTTCAATGTCTTGATGATGCAAGCTCCCAAAGGAGCTGATTTTAATAATCTCTTATTAAATTATGAAAGGTAAAAAAAGATGAAACAAGATGTGCAAAATAACAATGAAAATATTCCATTAAATAATAATGATAATGATCACAATAACGACACTGTCTCTCTAAAGGAGCATCCCTGTTTACAAGCCATTCCTTATGAACAGGCTTTGCAACAAATTGGTTGGGGCGAATTAAAACCGATTAGCAGCGCTCTTTTACCGGTTGTGCCTTTTCACCCTGCACAAGTTCCAACAGCATTGGGAAATTATATTTATGATATTGCTGACCGTCAACAATCCCCTGTCGATTTCGTTGCCGTTTCTGCCTTGTGTGGGTTAGCAGCCCTTATTGGTAATGGTGTTCGCATAGCTCCAAAACAGCATAGTAATGATTGGAAAATTGTCCCTAATCTGTGGGGTATGATTATTGGTCAACCTTCTGCTAGGAAAACACCTGCCATGCAAGCGGCTTTAGCTCCTTTGTATGTTTTTCAAAACGAATGGTATCAAGAATGGAGACAACAGAAAAAACAGCAAGAAACAAAAGATATTCTCATGGAATTAGACAAACGAGAAAAGAAAAAACAAGCCGGCAAAGCTTTAAAAAATAAAGACAAAAAACAAGCCCTTGTTCTTCTTGCTGAACCTTTCGAACACAAAGAAAGTGAGGATGATACTCTGGTCAAACGGCGTCTTATTGTCAATGATGTGACTGTCGAAAAGCTAGGAGAATTACTCAAAGAAAACCCGCGTGGATTATTGATGGTTCGTGATGAACTCTCTGGGTTTTTAGCAAACTTAGAACTTAAGGAATATCAAACAGACCGTGGGTTTTATTTACAAGCTTTTAATGGGGATCAACCCTATACCTATGACCGTATTGGGCGTGGAACGATTCATATTCCCAATGCAACGCTTTCCATTATAGGAGGTATTCAACCTTCTCGGATTATCCCCCTTATTCAGGCAATAAAGCGTGGAATAAACGACGATGGTTTCTTGCAACGGTTTCAAATGATTGTATGGCCCGATGAAAATCAAGACCGAAAATGGGTTGATAGATATCGCAATCAAGAAGCAAGGGAAGCTTATAAACAAGTCTTTCGTTCTCTTTATGATAAACCGGTAGGATCCTCTCAATATCCGATTACCATGCACTTTTCTGCCGAAGCACAAGAGATATTTCGTGAATGGTGGGAAAATCACCAGAAAGAGATAAGAAGGGATGATCTCTCAGAGTCCTTACAATCCCATCTTGGAAAAATGGACAAAACCATAGCAAGTCTTGCTTTGATTTTTGAACTTATTGAAGGTGGTCGTTTTGAAATCAATAAAGGTGCCCTTCAAACAGCCTTGCGCTGGGAAGAGTATCTGTTAAGCCATGCAAAACGTCTTTATGCTGCTGGGGATACTTTAACAGAAGAGCGTGCAAAACTGATTGTAGAGCGTTGTGATGGCTTACCTGAGGTTTTTACTGCCCGTGATATCTACAGACGCTGCTGGGCTCATTTAAAAGATAAAGAAGCTGTTAAGCAAGCTTTGGAGCTGTTATGCCATACAAACCACATTCGTGAACTCTTTCATGCCGGTAGTGGAACAGGTCGACCTCCTGATAAACGCTATGAATGGCATCCTTTGGTGAAAAATCAGAGTATAAAGCAATGAAGAAAGCTCTTTTAAAGCTTTTCAAAACAATTTCGCAAAACTCTTTTTCAATGGATTCTGTTAGATAACCTTCTGCAAAGAAAATGATCAGAGTTCTTTTGTAAAAAGAGTTTTGTATCTTTTGTTAGTTTTGTCTGTTGATTTACTCCCCCCCTTCCATTTAAAAAATTGAGAAAAAATAAAAACATTCTATTTCAATAGTTTAGCATTATACAAATTTTTGCAATCCAATCGATAAAAACCATGTGAGTAAAATAGACAATCAGTGACTTGAGTTTTGTCTGCTTTTGTCAATTTTTGTCGGTAAATCTTAACTGACAATTCTTTTATGATTAGAGTGATCATAAAACTCTTCAAAACATTCATTTTGAACTCTTAAAACACATATCGAATTTGTCTTAATTTCCCATAAAATGAATAGCAAATTTCACTACTTTGCTTTTTACATGCTGTTTATAAATGCATCTTGTTAAATTTTTTTGACGCATTTTATGGCTTTTCGAGTGAA
>NZ_JANHOI010000002.1 GCF_026930205.1 Bartonella sp. 220B
CTTACGTTACTATGATATACCAGGATCTTTGAGTGTTTCATTTGGTAGTGGTTTATGGCGTAGTCAATCCGCATTTGCTTTTGGTGCGGGTTATACCTCGGAAGATGGTAATATCCGCTCTAATTTATCAGTCACAAGTGCAGGTGGTCATTTTGGAATAGGTGCAGGTATTACTCTGAGACTGAGATGATGATGAAAACAATGAACATCACTATAAAGAAGCAAAATATTTTTGTAATTATTCTGTTTGTCCTTGCCTTCATAGGCAAGGGCGAAAGTTTTGCTAATGAGAAAAAGGATGTTTATACAGTGCATCCACCACAATTATCTATTCCCAAAGGAGGGCCTGGTGAAACGCGCCGCATTATTATGCAATTTGATTATTGGACATTAATTTGTGATGAAAAACAAAAACTTAAGCAAGGGATATGTAATGTAACGCAGACGGTTCATGATCAGAATGATAATACGATTTTTAGTTGGTCTCTTGTTTCTACCAAAAATGGTCAAGCAGTAATGCTTTTCCGAACATTACCAGATACTGATATAAGTATTCCTATTCGAATGTTTGTGGAGGGTGTTAAAAAGCCTCTTCTTATCCATTATACGCAATGTAATGAAACCGTCTGCTTGGCACAATCGCCTGTAGGACCAATTTTTAGCAAACAAATAGAACAAAACAAAAAAGTACGTATTTCTTATAAGATTAAAGAAGGAAAGACATTTTCTTTTACTGTGCCATTCAAAGGGTTGAGTGCAGCACTTTATTCGTTACAACGATAAATTGTATAGAGTGCTTTTAGAAGAGATTATTTTCTCATAAATCATTGCTATATTTTTAAATCTTAATGACACGAAGCAATGGAGTAAGAGTTTTTATACAAAATAGAGGTATCTGATTTAAAAATATAACATGTTTTACAAATGTAAAATCACAAGAAATTATTTCATGTAAGAGAAAAACGAATTAGAGCTTTTTGCATGGCTTATGGAGTTCATTATAGAGCCATTAATAGTAAAAACTTCTCAAAATAGCTAGCAAATGAGAGTGGAAAAAATAAGAATACGATTCCTTAGAAAAAGGGATAGATTAGTTGTATTTTTATAAAAACTTCATATAGATTTTTAGAGTAATCTTATTGACATCAATAACTCCTGATTAAAGAGCTGGAGCGGTTTTGATGCTGATGACATGGGAGGAAGGTAGCTATTTCTGCAAAATATAATTACAGTGCTATTATTTCGTGAATAGACTGGAGGATTATAATTCAAAAAAACTCTTGAAGAGTATAAATTCATCTTTTTACAAGTGAGATATATTCGATATGTTTATGTGAATTATGTAAAGAGAGCCTATGCACGTTAAAAAATGGATGCGAACGTAAATGATTATAATTTCGATCTATGATTAAATGAGAATATCCAAAGGATTATGCAGATATCTGAAAATTTTGATGATAGAAAAAGAGATAATGTTTTCTTGATATTTGTAATTGAATGCTGCATTGTTACTTTGGTTTTAGTAATGAAAAGAGCTCTCGCATTTGTTTATTGGGGAAAAATGCTCAAGGGATAAGAAAAGATGACCCCATTAGATTATGGTTTAAAAGAGTCAAAGCAAGGAAGAGCATACAATATCAGAGCAGAAAAATTGTATGATCACTCTGATGACAATCGAAATAATCGTTCTGCATTATTACAGACAGGTAAGCGCTCTATTTCTGTTGATATAAAGCGATATCAGCGAAAAAGACATTGTAAACAGAAATTGATTCAAACGGATACAGCTTTTGAATTTCATGGCCGGGCAATTGTAGGTGCCAAAAAAACAAAAAAAAACAAAACGCCTTTTTTTTCAAAGATCTCTCAATTAAAGTCTCCGCCTCTTTATGCAGCACTTGATTTGGGAACAAATAATTGTCGTCTTCTTATTGCGTCTCCCAGTAAACCGGGACATTTTCGTGTTGTTGATGCTTTTTCACGTATTGTGCGATTGGGAGAAGGTTTGGTCAAGAATGGTGTTCTTAATACACAAGCAATGGATCGCACGATTGAAGCATTAAAGATTTGTCATTTAAAGCTAAAACAAAGGCGTATTAAGCGCTATCGCTTGGTGGCAACGGAAGCTTGCCGTTCGGCGCAGAATGGTAGACATTTTATTCAACGCGTTTTGGATGAAACTGGTCTTGAATTGGAAATTGTTGATCGGAAAACGGAAGCGCGTTTTGCTGTTTCCGGTTGTGGTACACTTGTTGAACCTAATATTAATGCAATTGTGCTTTTTGATATTGGAGGAGGGTCATCGGAAATAGTACTCCTTGATGTTTCCAAAAAGCGTTCTTTACGTTTAACTGAACAGATTAGGGCGTGGACTTCACTTCCTGTTGGTGTTGTTACGCTTGCTGAGCGTTTTGGAGGAAATGAGGTTAGTGTAGACGGTTTTGAAGAGATGAAAGGTTATGTACGCAGTTTGTTAAATAATTTTTCAGGCCGTCATAAATTAGGGGCTCTAGCTCAAGGCTCAAAGTTTCATCTTTTGGGAACTTCTGGAACGATTACGACTTTAGCAGGAATGCACCTTAATTTAGAGCGTTATGACCGGAGGCAGGTTGATGGCATTTGGATGAATGATGCAGACATTACTCTTATGATGAAGCGTTTATTGACATGGGATATAAAAAAACGCGTAACGAATCCTTGTATTGGACAAGAGAGAGCAGATTTAATTTTAGCTGGTTGTGCAATTCTAGACGTTATTCGAGAAGCTTGGCCCAGTCAACGATTACGCGTGGCTGATCGTGGATTGAGAGAAGGAATTTTGATAGAGTTAATGTTACGCGATGGTGTATGGTGTCGACATAGGAAGGAAAAAAACTTCAAGCGCTAGCCAGTTATTAGAATATGGAGCAATGAATAATAATGAAAAAGACGATAAAAACACCGGCTGGCGGATATGGTGGTTCTGGATCGCATGAATTATATCAGCGTGTAAAGAAGAAAGCAGGGACCATTAAAGCATCGTCACGACGGTGGTTAGAGAGGCATCTGAATGATCCTTATGTCCATCAGTCGAAAGTGGATGGTTATCGTTCGCGTGCGGCCTATAAGTTAATCGAAATTAATGAGCGTTATAAATTTCTCAAAAAAGGTCACAAGATTATTGATTTAGGAGCGGCGCCTGGGGGATGGTGCCAAGTTGCTGTAGGTATAGTAGGGTCCAGTGATCAAAAACCTAGTGTAGTTGGTATTGATTATTTGCATGTTGATCCACTGCCTGGAGTTGTGATGTTGAAAATGGATTTTTTGCATGCAGATGCACCACAGAAATTAATTGATGCTTTAGGGGCAAAGCCGGATGTAGTTCTTTCTGATATGGCCGCACCAACAACAGGACATCGTCAGACAGATCATTTAAGGACAGTTTATTTATGTGAAGTGGCTGCGGATTTTGCTCTTTCAGTTCTCAAACCTGGAGGGCATTTTTTAGCAAAAGCCTTTCAGGGTGGGGCAGAGAATACTCTTCTCACGATATTGAAACAAAATTTTAAAACAGTTCATCATGTTAAACCACCTGCAAGTCGTTCAGAATCCGTAGAGCTTTATCTTTTAGCACTCGGATTTAAGGGAAAAGCAGAACTACAACAATAGTTTCTTCTTTTCAAAAAGCGATAAGTTTATTTGCATGGGTTTTAATGTTAAGAGTATTTTAAAACGGCTATTAGCGATAGTGTTAGGAGTTTTTTGAGTGTCAATAATGAAAAACTGGTAAAATTAATACATTGCCTATAGAGGTAGAGGGATTGATTCCTCAGTGAGTGTTTCCAATGAAGTTTCTTGATCAAGCTAAAGTCTATATTCGTTCTGGTGATGGAGGGGCAGGGGCAGTATCCTTTCGCCGTGAAAAGTTCATTGAATTTGGAGGACCTGATGGGGGGAATGGGGGACGTGGTGGTGATGTTTGGGCTGTTGTTGTGGATGGACTCAATACGTTAATTGATTATCGCTATCAGCAGCATTTTAGAGCAAAAACAGGGGAACATGGTAAAGGGCGTAACATGTCAGGTGCAAAGGGTGATGATATCATCCTTAAAGTACCGATTGGCACGCAAATTTTTGAAGAAGATAATGAAACGTTAATCTGTGATTTAACAGAAGTAGGACAACGTTATCTTCTTGCAAAAGGAGGAAATGGTGGTTTTGGGAATCTTCATTTTACAACATCTACGAATCGAGCACCGCGTCGTGCGAATCCGGGACTTTCTGGAGAAGAGCGCTCACTTTGGCTTCGTTTGAAGTTAATTGCTGATGGAGGGCTTGTTGGTTTACCGAATGCTGGAAAGTCAACTTTTCTAGCATCAGTAACGGCTGCAAAGCCAAAAGTTGCAGATTATCCTTTTACGACTCTTCATCCTCATCTTGGTGTTGCACGTATTGATGCCCGTGAATTTGTTTTGGCTGATATTCCTGGTTTGATTGAAGGAGCACATGAAGGTGTGGGGATTGGGGATCGTTTTTTAGGACACGTAGAACGTTGCCGTGTTTTACTTCATTTGATTTCTGCTCAAGAAGAAGATGTCGCAAAAGCATATCAAATTGTGCGTAAGGAATTAGAGGCATATGGGAACAAACTGAGTGATAAGACTGAAATTATCGCTTTAAGCCAGATAGATACTCTCACTCTTGAGGAACGTAAAGCAAAACAAGAGGTCTTGCAAAGAGTAACGGGTAAACCTGTTATGATGTTTTCTGCAGTTAGTCGTGAAGGTTTAGAAAATGTGCTTCGTTCTATTGCGCATGTTATCGAAATGGCACGTAAAGAGGATAACGGGAGCGAAGAGTAGGATTGATGAAGATGGCCGTTGGATTGCAAAAACTTGAGCACTATAAACGCATTGTGATCAAAGTTGGATCTGCTCTTTTGGTTGACCCTCAGACCGGTTTACGTGCCGAATGGCTTAACAGCTTGATAAGGGATATTGCTCAGTTGCATCAAAAAGGCGTTGAGATTTTATTGGTGTCTTCAGGTGCTATTGCTTTAGGAAGGACATTGCTACAGCTTCCTAAGGGAGCTTTGAAATTAGAAGAGAGTCAGGCATGTGCTGCGTTGGGACAAATTGAATTGGCTAAAACATATGGGGATGCGCTTGCTCAATATGGATTAAAAACGGGTCAAATTTTACTCACTCTCTTCGATACCGAAGAACGACGACGTTATCTTAATGCACGTGCTACCATTAATGTACTTTTGCGTTTTGGAGCTGTTCCCGTTATTAATGAGAATGATACTGTTGCAACAAGTGAAATTCGCTATGGAGATAATGATCGTTTAGCAGCACGAGTAGCAACAATGATGGGTTCGGATCTTTTAATACTTTTATCAGATATTGATGGGCTTTATACAAAATCTCCCCATCGTGACCCAACAGCTGAATTTATTCCTTTTATTTCTTCAATCACGAATGATATCGAAAAAATGGCAGATGTGGCTGCTTCAGAGCTTTCTCGTGGAGGAATGAAGACCAAGCTAGATGCTGGGAAAATAGCGAATTCCGCTGGAACGGCGATGGTTATTACTTCAGGCAAGCGTATGAATCCTCTTGCGGCGCTTGACAGGGGAGAGCGTAGAAGTTTTTTTGCTGCTGGTGAAAAGCCTGTTAATGCTTGGAAAACGTGGATTTCTGGTCATTTAGATCCATCTGGTATTTTGACGATTGATCAGGGAGCGGTTAAAGCTCTTGAATCTGGAAAATCCTTATTAGCTGCAGGAGTTGTTGCTGTTAAGGGAAGGTTTAATCGTGGAGATACAGTTGCCATTGTTGATACAAATGGGGTTGAGGTTGCTCGTGGACTTGTGAGTTATGGAAAAGATGAAGTGATACGTATTATGGGTTGTAAAAGCGAAGAAATTGAAACTATTCTTGGATATGAAGCACGTTCTGCTATGGTCCATCGTAATGATATGGTTTTACGCTGTATGATCGATTCTGCTTAAAAAATTATTTTTATTTTTTATTATTTTAGCAGACTGGATGGATAGTATGGTGTTAAAAGAACAAATGCAGGATATGGGGCGAAAAGCACGTCATGCTGCGGCGGTATTAGCTGTTATGTCTTCTGAACAAAAGACCAAAGCATTAGAAATGATAGCTTTAAGTTTAGAAGCGCATTCAGTTGAAATCTTACGAGCGAATTGTCAAGATTTAGAGAATGCTGTTCAGAATAATTTAAATGCAGCCATGGTTGATAGGCTCAAATTAGATGCGTTGCGTTTACGTGCAATCATAGAGAGTGTGCGTCAAATTGCTTCTTTACCTGATCCAGTTGGACAAGTGATGAGTGAATGGACACGTCCAAATGGGCTTCATATTAGCCGTGTCCGTACACCTCTTGGTGTAATTGGCATCATTTATGAAAGTCGACCAAATGTTACAGTAGATGCAAGTGTTTTATGTTTAAAGGCTGGAAATGCTGCAATCTTACGTGGTGGGTCGGATAGTTTTCATTCTGCTCATGCACTTCATTCGGTGTTGGTGAAGGGATTGGAGGAAGCTGGTTTTCCTAAAGATGCTGTTCAAATGGTGGGAACGACAGATCGTGATGCTGTTGGAGAAATGCTCAAGGGTTTGGATGGTACGATTGATGTTATTATCCCCCGTGGTGGGAAAAGCCTCGTTGCACGTGTTCAGTCTGATGCACGTGTTCCAACTTTTGCGCATTTAGAGGGGCTCTGTCATATTTATATTGATCAATCAGCGGATTTAGATATGGCGCGTAATATTGTTTTAAATGCAAAGTTACGGCGAACAGGTATATGTGGTGCTGTTGAGACAGTTCTCATTGACCACCAAACATTAAAAAAGTTTCTTCCTGTTCTGACTGCTTTACAGGAAAAGGGGTGTGAAATTCGCGCAACAGAGGATATTGTTTCTCTCGTACCAGATGTCAAATTAGCCTCTGAGGAAGATTGGTCGCATGAATATCTTGATGCAATTCTTTCTGTAAAAACAGTTCAAGGTATTGAAGGAGCCATTGCCCATATTCAACGTTATTCATCTGGGCATACAGAATCGATTATTGCTGAGGATATGAAGGTGGTAAAAATATTTTTTAATCGTTTGGATTCAGCTATTTTACTTCATAATGCATCTACACAATTTGCTGATGGAGGTGAATTTGGTTTTGGAGCAGAAATTGGTATTGCAACAGGAAAAATGCATGCGCGTGGTCCAATAGGTGTTGAACAGCTGACATCATTTCAGTATCATATTAAAGGAAATGGGCAGGTTAGACCTTGAAAAATCCATTTTTTCCTTGGAAAGATCGCATGCCACATGTTGAAAAGTCCAATATTGTTGGTCTTTTTGGTGGGTCTTTTAATCCGCCGCATGCTGGACATCTTCTTGTTGCAAAAAGTGCAATTCGGCGTTTACATCTTGATCAATTATGGTGGATGGTAACTCCAGGCAATCCCTTAAAAGATTGTACACACTTACCTGCTTTAGATGAGAGAATGCGGCTAAGTATTGAACTCATTGATCATCCGAAGATTCGTGTAACAGGTTTTGAACAGGCCATAGGTAGTAAAGTATCAATAGATACGATTTTCTATATTCTTACACATTGTCGTGGGGTCCGTTTTGTATGGGTAATGGGCGCAGATAATTTTGCAATGTTACATCATTGGTATCGATGGCGTGATATTGTCTCTATGCTTCCTATTGCAATTGTTGATCGTCCTTTTGTGCAAATGTCAGCCCTCTCTTCTCCTATGGCACATATTTACCGTTCTTTTCGTTTAGATGAGAGAGAAAGTATACGGTTACCTTTTATGAAACCACCAGTTTGGACTTATTTGCATGGACCTTTGTCTTTTCAGTCTTCAACGAATCTTCGTTTAAAGGAGAATAATTTTTCTTGAAGATTTTGTAAGATTCTGCTTCTCTTTTTTATATTTCAAATGATAAGAAAGGATATTGATCTGGAAAACATTTCACAAAAACACTCTTATGATATTGCACCTATAGCAGAAAAAAAAATCTTTTCTGCTAGTGAGGGACTCAAAATTATTCTCAAAAGTTTAGAGAATATCAAGGCAGAAGATATCGTCTCCATTGATATTCGAGGTAAATCATCATTGGCTGATTACATGGTCATAGCTTCAGCAAATTCACAACGTCATATAACCGCTGTCGCTGATCATTTGTTACGTACTTGGAAAGACAGTGGCTACGGTTTTGCGAAGGTAGAAGGGCTTTTGGGAGGGGATTGGGTATTAATTGATACAGGTGATATTATCGTTCATCTTTTTCGTCCAGAAGTTCGTCTCTTTTACAATTTAGAAAAAATGTGGCTTGCTCCTGATGTAAACAATACAAAATCGGTTCTCTTTGGAGATTGTTAACATGCAAATTTCTATTTTTGCTGTTGGTCGCATGAAGAAGGGGGCGGAACACAAATTGGTTCACCATTATTTAGATCGCTTTTCTAAAAGTGCTGGAGCTGTAGGATTTCATTTAAAAAAACTACAGGAGATATCGGAAAGTCGTGCTCAGACAGCATGTCTGCGTATGGAAGAAGAAGGAAGTAAGCTTCTCGACTTTTTGCCTGAGAAGTGTCAATTAATCGTGTTGGATGAGCGTGGAAAGTCGATTTCGTCATCTGTTTTTGCTAAAAAATTGGGATTTTATCGTGATGAAGGTGTTCGTGATCTTATCATTGCTTTAGGAGGACCTGATGGGCATAATGATCGGATAAGAAGTCGTGCTGATTTTCTTTTGTCTTTTGGTTTTATGACGTGGCCGCATCAAATTGCACGTATACTTCTTGCCGAACAGCTTTATCGTGCTGTAACAATTGCTAGTAACCACCCTTATCATCGTGTTTAATATTTTTATACAATTTTTAGCATTTATTGATGTATTTATTAATATTGTTTTAGTTGACGTCATTTAAAGCATCACTCATGTATGTGATGATGCTTAATGGTTGGACAAATGGGAAATCTTCTTCATAGAAAGATGCGATATTTATATGAAGAATTTATGCTATTTTTCGTGTTGTTCTTGAGTATGGGGTTTTGCGTTTCTGTATCATATGCTGAAGATACAATAAATAGTGTAGAAGAAGCTCATAAAGCGTTGGTAGAAATTCACCAAAATATTTCACTTTCGCGTGAACGTGCTATTTTTCTTACACGTCAAGTAGAGCATTTAAAGAAAGATCAGCGCGCTTTGAATGATGCACTCATAAAAGCTGCCAAAGCAGAACGTGCTGCAGCAAATGATATTGCTGAAAGGGAAGAAAAACTAAAAAAAATGATAGAAAAGCGGGTGCAAGTTTATCAAAATCTAAAAAAACGTCGTACTGAATTTGCCGAAGTACTTGCTGTTTTAGAACGTATGGGATTAAATCCACCTCCTGCTCTTATGTTGCGTCCTGAGGATGTATTAGCTTCTGTACGGAGTTCTGTTTTATTAGGCAGTATTGTATCTCAAATGCAAGAAAAAACACAAGCTTTAACGGATACTTTGAAGGCGTTGACCAATTTGACCAATTCAATTGCTACAGAATACACAGCATTAAAAACAAATATGCAAAATCAAGCAGAACAGCGAAAGCGTTTAGAACTTTTATTAGATAAAAAAGCACAATTACGAAAAAAATCAGAAAAAGAACTTACAGAGCAGCAACAAAAGAATATTATTCTTGCTAGAAAAGCGCAATCTTTGGAGGAATTGATTTTAGAACTTGATCGTCAATCAAAACGGAATTCCGATACATCAATACAGGTACAGAAAAATTTACAATTATTAGAGCAGTCCAATTTTGAAAGCCGAAAAGGCTCTTTACTTTTACCTGTTTTGGGAAAAAGAGTGCAACATGTTCATAATAATTCGCAGATAACACGTTTTGGTGAGATGATTGAAACAGAAGCGTCTGCTGTTGTGATATCACCTTCTGATGCCTTTGTTGCTTTTGCAGGCCCCTTTCGTTCTTATGGACAATTAATTATTCTCAATGTTGGAAATGGTTATCATATTATTCTTATTGGGATGTCGAAAATCAATGTCACTCAGGGGCAATTTGTTCTTGCCGGTGAACCCCTTGGAACGATGGGGAAGCAATTTATTGCGAATAGTGTCGCATTGGATATAGGCAAAACTGCTCCAATGCTTTACATTGAGTTTAGAAAACAGGGGAAGCCTGTAAATCCAACTCCTTGGTGGCGAACTGAAAAAATAAAAAGGAACCAAAATGATTCGTAAAGTTATTCTTTTGGTCGCTGGGGTATTTCTCGGCGCCTGTTCAATGATTATGATGCAGTCTGTTGCTGCCAATAATGAAGGTAATGTGTATAAAGATTTGGCCATATTTGGTGATATCTTTGAACGCGTCCGTATGCAATATGTAACGGTTCCAGATGATAAAAAACTTATTGAAAATGCTATCAATGGAATGCTCACATCGCTCGATCCCCATTCTTCTTATATGAATGCGCAAGAAGCCAAGGAGATGCGAGATTCGACAAAGGGAGAATTCGGAGGTCTGGGTATTGAAGTAACCATGGAGAAGAACTTAATTAAAGTTGTTTCTCCAATGGACGATACACCTGCTTCAAAAGCGGGTATTTTGGCAGGAGATCTTATTTCAAAAATTGATGGTGTAGAGACGAATGGTCTAACATTGAATGAAGCTGTTAGTAAGATGCGGGGTGCGCCTGGAACACCAATTACATTGACAATTATTCGTTCTGGTGTTGATAAGCCACTCGAAATTAAGGTTGTTCGTGATATCATCAAAGTAAAGGCGGTGAAATATCGCGTTGAGGATGATATTGGGTATTTAAGAATTATTCAGTTTTCTGAGCAGACTTTTGGCAATCTTCAGGCGGCAATTAAAGATGTTCAGTCGAAAATTCCTCAAGACAAGTTGAAGGGATATGTTCTTGATTTACGGCTTAATCCTGGTGGTCTTTTAGACCAAGCTGTGAGTGTTTCAAGTGCTTTTCTTGATAAAGGTGAGATTGTATCGACCCGTGGTCGTAAGAAGAGTGATGTGACGAGATTTGATGCTAAACCAGGGGATATCACCAATGGAAAGCCTCTCATCGTACTCATTAATGGTGGTTCGGCAAGTGCTTCTGAAATTGTTGCAGGTGCTCTACAAGATCATCGTCGTGCTACAATTTTAGGGACGCAATCTTTTGGTAAGGGATCTGTTCAAACGATTATTCCTTTAGGTGAAAATGGGGCTTTACGTTTAACCACAGCACTTTATTATACGCCGTCTGGCACTTCAATTCAAGGAACTGGGATTACACCTGATATTATTGTAGAACAACCACTCCCTGAAAAATATAAAGGCTATGATGTAAAGATTGGTGAATCGACATTAAAAGGACATATTAAAGGGAAGCGGGAAAACAATAAAGGTTCCGGATCAGCCGCTTTTGTTCCTCAAGACCCTAAGGATGATGTTCAATTGCATGAGGCTTATAAGTTGTTACGAGGTGAAATGGCCCATGCTGCATTTCCTCCAGATTCTCATAAAGATATTTTAAAGTAATAAAAGATCTATACAGTTTATGCTTGGGATAATTAAATGGATGATGCAGTGGTTAATTTGAAAGACCTTCCTTATCGAAAAGGTGTTGGAATTGTTGTATTTAATCATGCAAGTAAAGTTTGGGTTGGACGCCGTTTAATGACGTGTGCTCATACCGATACTGAAATATCTCAATGTTGGCAGCTGCCTCAAGGAGGAATAGATGAGAATGAAGAACCACTAGATGCAGCACACCGTGAACTTTACGAAGAAACGGGTATTCGATCTGTAAGGTTGATTAAGGAAGCAAAGAATTGGTTCACTTATGATTTTCCACAAGAACTTGTTGGGTGCACATTAAACAATAAATATCGTGGACAAATACAAAAGTGGTTCGCTTTTCAATTTACAGGAGATCTCTCTGAAATCGCAATTAATCCTCCACCAGATGGTCATAAAGCAGAATTTGACCAATGGAAATGGGTTGATCTGAAAATCCTTCCTTCAGTTGTTGTTTCTTTTAAAAAGCATGTTTATAGGAAAGTCGTCAACGAATTTCGAGGTAGCCTCAAGCGATTATAAAAGCTATATAATTGTAGAAAGCTCTTTTTTATTAAGATGTTTTTATATATGTATAACTATTAAAAGATAAAGAGCATGTTTCTCTTTTATGTAAAGAACTGGAATATAAAATGAAAAAGTTATTGAATTTACTTATAGCCTTTACTCTTTTGAGTATTTCTTCTGTAGCATTTGCATCAGATTCAAAATCTGCTGAAACGAAAAATGCAGCGGCTACATTGCCAAATGGTGCTTCTTCTTTGGCTGAAACCTACGGCTTGTGGACTATTAATTGTGGTATACAAGAAGGAAAAAAAGTTTGTTTCATGCATCGCCAAGAGGTAAATGATCAGGGGCGTGTTGTTGTGGCTATGAATGTTATTCTTAATGCTGATGGTGTGGTATCTGGTAATTTAACAGTTCCTTTTGGCATTTTGGTTTCTAAGCCTGTTCGTTTACAAGTCGATGAAGGAAAGGCTCCTATCGAAACCGGTATTCGGACTTGTGTACCAGCAGGTTGCATTGTTCCTATAGTGTTTGATAAAAACCACGTGGCTGCTTTACGTGCTGGAAAGAATTTGAAGTTAGCTATGACAATTGCAGCTCCAGGTGAACCACCTTTGAATGATTTATTCGTTCAACTGAATGGTTTTAGCAATGCCCTTAACCGTTTGACGGCTTTGCAGAAATAATTTTAAAAATACAATAAAACGGCCTTTAAAGGCCGTTTTTAATTTATTTTTTGTACCATATTTACGGTTAAAGATGTAATTATGGTATAAAGAATGTTAAAAGTCTTTTTTGAAAGTTTTCAGATTATTTGCTGTTGCTTTTATTTTGATAAGCTATTCTTTGTTTTTCAGATATGTTTATAAGGTTCGTCATCACTATAATATAGAGATGAAGAATAGGGATGCCTGGTTTTCTATTCATAAAAAAAGAACGTTGAGATATAAAACCATTATTTGATAAACAAATTTATTTTAATGATAGCTCTTACGCTCTTCTGTTACGTTGATTGAAAGAGGAATAAAGCATGGTTTATGCATTGCTTCAAGTGATTGATCTCATGTTCAATATTTATATAGATATTTTAATTGCAAGTGTCATTTTTTCTTGGCTTTATGTATTTAATATCATAAATGCACGCAATCGCTTTGTTGTTTTGATAGGGAAATTTCTGCATCAGCTTACGGAGCCAGTTTTAAGCCGTATCCGGCAGTTTTTGCCAAATCTTGGAACAATTGATATTTCGCCTATTGTAGTATTTATCATTATTTATTTTATTCGTACTTTCATGTGGCACGCTTATGCGAGTATGTATCTATAGAAAGAGGACATGAGATGAATGACGATGTTTTATCAAGTTGATACTCATGGCTTAATTTTATTTGTCCATCTCACTCCAAAGTCTTGTGTGGATCGAATAATGGGGGTTGAGTGCAGAGATGACGGAAAGCAGTATTTGCTTATACGCCTGCGTGCTGTACCTGAAGATGGAAAAGCAAATAAGGCTCTCATTAAATTTTTAGCAAAGCAATGGAAAATTCCATCCTCTTGTATTTCTCTGAAATGCGGTGCCACATCCCGTTACAAGCAGCTTTATTTTTCAACACACTTAGAAGAATTAAGGCAGATATGGCAATCTTTAGAAGATAAGACTTCAAAAGAAAAGCCTATTTAAAAATAGGCTTTATTTTTTGAAAAAGTTACATTTCTTTATTACGCTCAATAGCTTGCTTAATGAGTTCACATGCGAAATCTTTATCACGCCAACCTTCAATTTTAGCCCATTTCCCAGGTTCAAGATCTTTGTAATGTTCAAAGAAATGCTCAATTTGTTTTAGTGTGATTTCGGGAAGATCTGTATAGTTATGAATATTGATATAACGTTTTGTTAATTTTGGAGTAGGGATAGCAATGATTTTTTCATCTTTACCACCGTCATCTTCCATAATCAAAGCACCGATAGGGCAAACATTAATAACACAACCTGGAATGAGTGGACGGGTGTTACAGATAAGAACATCAATAGGATCACCATCATCTGAAAGTGTATGGGGAACAAAGCCATAATTTCCTGGATAAACCATTGATGTATGAAGAAAACGATCAACAAATAACGCTTCTGATTTTTTGTCCATCTCGTATTTTATTGGTTGACCACCAAGAGAGACTTCGACAATGACATTGATATCTTCTGGTGGATTTTTCCCAACGGGGATTTCCTTAATATTCATGTAAATATCCTTTCCGGAACATGGTTAAGCGAGTATAATGGCATATTTAACTGAGGCAGTCACAAAATTAGTTAGAGACTGCTACGCGCATTTTTTCAAAACGTTTGCGTTCATTGGGATCTAAATAGAGTTTTCGTAGACGAATATTTTTAGGAGTTACTTCTACAAGTTCATCATCTTGTATCCAAGCTAGAGCGCGTTCTAATGTCATTTTAAGCGGAGGAGTTAATTTTACGGCTTCATCTTTTCCAGAAGCACGCATATTGGTCAGCTTTTTTCCTTTTAAAACATTTACTTCTAAATCGTTATCACGTGAGTGTATACCAATAATCATGCCTTGATAGACTTTAACACCGGCATCGATCACCATAGGTCCACGATCTTCAAGATTAAAAAGAGCGTAAGCGACGGATTCACCATTATCATTTGAAATCATAACACCATTAACGCGACCACTAATATCTCCTTTATAAGGCTCATAGGCGTGGAAAAGGCGATTCATAATAGCTGTACCACGTGTATCAGTTAAAAGTTCGGACTGGTAACCAATGAGTCCTCGCGTTGGTGCATAAAAGACAAGACGGACACGATTACCTCCAGAAGGGCGTAATTCAACCATTTCACCTTTACGTTCGGACATTTTTTGCACAACAGTTCCAGAATATTCCTCATCAACATCGATAACAACTTCTTCGATTGGTTCAAGGGTTGTTCCGTTTTCGTCTTTTTGCATAACAACCCGTGGACGAGAAACACTAAGTTCAAATCCTTCACGGCGCATATTTTCAATAAGAACTGCAAGTTGCAATTCTCCACGTCCTGAAACATAGAAAGAATCTTTATCCACCGATTCTTCAATTTTAAGGGCTACATTGCCTTCAGCTTCCTTTAACAAACGATCACGGATGACACGGCTTGTTACTTTATCACCTTCCGTTCCTGCAAGGGGGCTATCATTGACGAGAAAGCTCATAGTAACAGTGGGAGGATCAATTGGTTGGGCGATAAGAGGTTCATTGATCGTGGGATCACAGAAAGTATCAGCGACGGTACCTTTTTGTAGACCAGCAATTGCTACAATATCACCGGCAACACTTTCTTCAATAGGTTGCCGCTCCAACCCACGAAATGCCAAAATTTTTGAAATACGTCCAGTTTCGAGAAGCTTTCCATTTTGCCCAAGCACTTTGACACTTTGATTGGGTTTTATAGAGCCTGAATGAATGCGCCCTGTAATAATTCGCCCAAGAAATGGATCTGCCTCAAGAATAGTTCCGATCATACGAAATGGTCCCTCCGCGACATGAGGTGAAGGGACATGGCGGGTGACAAGATCAAACAAAGGAGCAAGTCCTTGATCTTTTGGGCCTTCAGGAGTTTCAGCCATCCATCCATCACGACCTGAACCATAAAGAATGGGAAAATCAAGTTGTTCATCGGTTGCATCAAGAGCAGCAAAAAGATCAAAAACCTCATTGATAACTTCATCAGCTCGTGCATCAGCACGATCAATTTTATTGATAGCAACAATGGGACGTAAACCTACTTTCAATGCTTTTCCAACGACAAATTTTGTTTGTGGCATTGGACCTTCAGCAGCATCAACAAGCACAATTGCTCCATCAACCATGTTCAAAATACGTTCAACTTCTCCACCAAAGTCAGCGTGACCTGGTGTGTCAACAATGTTAATTCTGGTATCTTTCCAAACAACAGAGGTGACTTTTGCTAGAATTGTAATTCCGCGTTCTTTTTCGATATCATTTGAATCCATCATACGTTCGCTGGTACGCTGGTTATCACGAAAGTTCCCTGATTGTTTGAGAAGCTCGTCTACAAGTGTTGTTTTGCCATGGTCAACATGGGCAATGATGGCGATATTACGCAATTGCATAAATTTTCTTCTTTTCGTTTAATGAAATTTCACTTGAGGCAACGCCTTTGCGTCCCTTACCTTAATCTTACGCAACCTTTTACATGTTTTTTTATAATTTTGGAAGAGGGATAAGAAAAACAATTCAATCAATTGCTGTATCTTACAGTAAAGAATTAAGTGATTATTGATTTCATTACATTTTTTGAAGTATTAGTCTTAATTTTTGGGGCTTTTTAATCGATTCAAGAGCAAATTTTTTAAGATCTGTAATTTTGTATCAAAGGCTTTTGATGTTCTGTTCGTTTGAAGAATTTTTCCAAAACCTTTACAATGTGCAAGCATTTTATATGAGGCATACGATAGAAAAAATACTGTAATTTGCTTGTTTATAATATCATTATCATTTTTTATGATGTTGGAATGTTCAATACAGAGAATATTTTCTCATTTTATTATGCAATAAAAAATATTTATTTGCATATTGTTAAGAGAGGAAGTTTTGTATGCATAAATGAGATTTGAAAAAGGACGAGATATGCCTTTCATGAACGGTCTTAATGCAAGAACATTTGTAATATTGGATGATAGCAACGAGAATGAGAATGTTAACAAACATCCATTTCTCTTTACATTATCTTTGTTTTTTCTTTAGAGAGTACGTTAACATATATTCGTTTGACTCTAAAATTTCTTTTTTGACTCGTCATTGAATATTTTGTGTCACTTCATAAGTGAAGCATTTTAAATAATGAACTATGACAATATTAAAGGAATTTATTTAAAATTTAAGGTACTTTTTTATATTTTAAAAAACAATGTTTTCTTTACACTCTTCTTACAGAGCAAAAATTTTAAGTTGTATGGGGTGTATTTTTGCTTTCCATATTAGAGCAGAGTTCCAGACAAGATAAAGGAGGCAACAGAAAAATAGATCACGATTCCCATAACATCTACTAAAGTTGCTACAAGAGGAGCCGAAGCGCTTGCTGGATCAAATCCAAAACGTTTAAGAATAAAGGGAAGCATGGAGCCGGATAGAGAACCAAAGGTAACAATTCCAACCAAAGCTGCCCCCACTGTTATGGCAATAAAAATCCAATGTTCACCATAATTGTAAATACCAAGTTCTTGCCAAAGAGCAATACGCACCATTCCAATAAGCCCAAGCAAAAGGCCAAGGGATATTCCTGCTGGAATTTCACGGAGGATAATTTTCCACCAGTCTTTGAGTGTGAGCTCACGTAAAGCTAAAGCACGAATAATAAGAGATGTTGCTTGCGAACCTGAGTTTCCTCCCGAACTCATAATGAGAGGGATAAATAAAGTGAGTGTGATGACTTTCTCAAGTTCTGTTTCAAAATATTGCATAGCGCTTGCTGTCAGCATTTCACCAAGAAAAAGTAATGCGAGCCAACCACCACGTTTTTTCATCATTCCTAGAAAGTTGATTTGCATGTAGGGTTTATCAAGAGCTTCCATACCCCCAAATTTATAAGCATCTTCACTCATTTCCTCAACCATTGTATCAAGTACGTCATCGACTGTCACAATACCAATGACATGATTACTATCATCGATAACTGGTACAGAAAGGAGGTCATGGCGTTGAAAAAGACGCGCAATATCTTCATGATGTGTAAAGGGTGATATTGTAATAGGTGTATCATGTGTAGAGATATTGAGAATTTGATCATCCGGTGAAGCAAGGATAAGGCTACGCAGTGAAACAGCCTTAAGAAGAGTGCCTATTTTAGGATCAATAACATAGCTCGTGTAAACAGTTTCACGTGTTCGTTCAACATCACGAATGTAATCCAGAGTTTTTTTTACTGTCCAGTTTGCGGGGATAGCTATAAACTCTGTGGTCATCAGCGCACCCGCTGTATGATCAGGGTAACTGGTCAGTTTTTTTAGTTCAGCGCGTGTTAAAGGTTTGAGCAATGCATAAAGCCGGGTACGGGTTGCTTTATCCATTTCTTGAAAGACATCGGCGGCGGCATCAGCGGACATACCATCAAGAATTTCAACTGAACGGTTAATAGGAAGAAGATCAAGAATAGCTGCTGGTTGTTCAAGTTCTGGTTTGTCAAACAGTTCAATGGTATAATCAAGAGGCAAAAGGCTAAGAACAGCTACGCGCTCCGTGATATCGAGATCATTGATAATATCAATCGAGTCAGCAAAATGAAGATTTTTTAATTCCTCGGCAAGAACTTCAGGTGAAGCATTTTTGAAGTCGAAGGTCGTTTTAATTTCAGTCATAACAAAGTACCTTCCGAAGGATTGAATAATTATAAATTCAGATTATGAATTAGGATAAAACAAAAGTTATGGAAGATTTAAAAAAGTCCTCCCCGATTGCACTTCTCCAATTGTTAATATTTGAAATAAAGTCAAGGATAGATTGCAGGTTATAAACAATTTCATGAATCGGAAATGTAGAGTTTCTCATTTTTGTTTATCTCCTAATGATAAAAATATTCTTTATTTCTACTCTTAAGAGAGAGGTTTGAAAGGCATTTTTGAAATTCACTAAATAATTTTAGCATATTATCAATTTGTATCGTAAAGGTAATGATTATACATTAAATTTATAATGGAGATAGAGAATATTATGACAAAAACAGCAGTGCTGAACTGGAGAGGGTTTTCAGGTCTTCCTGATTTTTCTTTAATAAATGATGAAGATTTTAAACCTGCCTTTGAACAAGCTCTTCAAGAAGCGGAAGAAGAGCTCGAGAGTGTTGCAATGGTGCAAGAACCACCAACGCTTGAAAATTTTCTGCAACCTTTTGAGCTTTCTGGCAAAGCGCTTGATCGTGTCTGTTCGATATTTTTCTTGCGTTCAGGTGCGCATAGCAATCCATTGATTCAGCAGTTAGAACAAGAGTTTGTTGTAAAACTTTCTCATTATTCTTCAAAAATTATGATGGATGCACGGATATTTGCGAAAATAGATCTACTTTATAAACAGTCGCAGCAAGGTATGTATGATAGTGAGACAGAACGTGTACTTGAATTGTGGTGGAAAAAGTTTGTTTGTAATGGTGCAAGGCTTAATGAAGAGGATAAAAAACGGCTTGTTGAAATTAATGAGAAGCTTGCTTTTTTAAATGCTACTTTTGGTCAGCATGTTTTAAGAGATGAAGCTGAATGGGTTTTATTTTTAAAACAAACAGATTTGTCTGGTTTGCCTGATGACCTTATTGCTTCAATGAAGGAAGTTGCACGTGAAAGAGGACATGAGGGAGCCTATGCATTAACGTTGGCACGTTCAATTGTTGATCCTTTTTTGAAATTTTCTCATCGCCGTGATTTACGTGAAGTCGCATTTCAAGCTTGGTCCAAACGTGGTGAAAATGGTAACGAAAATGATAATCGGTCGATTATTATAGAGATTGTTGCGCTTCGTGATGAGAAGGCTAAATTGCTAGGATATAAATCCTTTGCAGATTTAAAACTTGATAATACTATGGCTAAAAGTGTTGATGCGGTTATGGGTTTACTCATCCCTGTATGGGAGCGGGCAAGAGCTAAAGCTTTGAGTGAGCAGACTGAATTGCAAAATTTTGCACACAATCAGGGAAGCAACGAAACTTTAGAAGCTTGGGATTGGCGTTATTACGCTGAAAAGCTTCGCGCTGAAAAATTTTCTTTCGATGGATCTGAAATTAAATATTATTTTCAACTTGACCGCATGATTGAAGCGGCTTTTGGGGTAGCAAAAAAGCTCTTCGGCATTACATTCGAGGAAAAAAGCACTGTGACACTTTGGCATCCTGATGCACGTTTGTGGGAAGTAAGAAAATCTGATGGAAGCTTGCTTGGGCATTTTATTGGTGATTATTTTGCACGTCCTTCAAAACGTTCTGGTGCGTGGATGAGTAGTTTACAATCGCAACATAAATTGAATGGTGGACAAAAGCCTATTATCTACAATGTTTGTAATTTTGCTAAGCCACCAAAAGGGGAGGTTGCGCTTTTATCACTTGACGATGCGCATACGCTTTTCCACGAATTTGGTCATGCATTACACGGTTTGCTTTCTGATGTAACATGGTCTTCTGTCGCAGGAACATCGGTTGCACGTGATTTTGTTGAACTTCCTTCTCAGCTTTACGAACATTGGTTAACTGTACCAGAGATCTTAAAATCTTATGCTACACATACAAAAACAGGGCTTCCTATGCCACAAGCATTGATGGATAAAGTGATATTGTCACAGACATTTAATGCTGGTTTTTCTGCAGTTGAATTCACCTCGTCTGCTCTAGTTGATATGGCTTTTCATCAGGGAGAAACGATAACGGATTCAGCACTTTTTGAGCATCAAGAATTAGAAAAGTTGCAAATGCCCAATACTATTATCATGCGGCATCGTCCTCCACATTTTGCGCATATATTTTCAGGGGATGGTTATGCCGCTGGTTACTATTCGTATATGTGGTCAGAAGTACTTGATGCTGATGCTTTTCAGGCTTTTGAAGAAACAGGAGATGTTTTTAATTCAGAGCTTGCTAATCGTTTAAAGTGTTTTATCTATTCTGCTGGAGGCAGCCGCGATCCAGAAGAGCTTTATAAAGCATTTCGGGGGCGTTTGCCTTCACCAGAAGCAATGATGAAAAAACGTGGACTTTAATCAGAAACAACGGTGTGGTGTGCGCTATACCGTTGTGATAGTCTTTTCTGCGGTTGAGATTTGCGCAATTTCCACCTTATCACGACCTATGAACAAAGGCTTTTATTAGTTTTTAATGTATGAAAAAAATAAAGACTCTGTGTTTGAAAAGACATCAGGGAAGAGAAAAATTATCGGCTCGGTCTTTTTGATAACCATTGAGCGGCATCCATAATCTTTTAATGAAGCTTTGATCTATTTTTTTGAGTAAGCCGGTATTTTGTTGTGCGATGTCATCGAGGCTTATAGGTGGTTGGCGTTCAATATTGCGTAAGTCTTGTACAGGTTGCAGAGTATTTGCGTTGGTAAGGTGTGTGTCTTCATGAGAAAAGGCAGAAAGATTTAAAATAGTTTCTAATGGTTTTCTTAAATAAGAAACAAGTTTTCGCTTTCCTTCAAAAGTAAAATTAATGCCATCGTTGGTGCGCAGTCTGGTTATTTTTCCATTGATATCATAACCTGAAAAAGAAAATTGGCCTTGTTCATTAGTGAAACCGTCCCAAATATCGATAAAATAGCCTCCTACTCCTTCGATTTCTCGTTTATAGAGTTCATTAAAAATTTTCATTTTTTGTGTCAAATTTTCATTTTTAAAAATAGGCTGTCCCATCCATATCCACGGTTTTCGCGAAGTATGAAGGCTTTCAGCAATTTCGATAATTCTTTGCTTATAGTTATTTAACCATTCTGGTTCATTCGTACTGAATATACCCTGAGGTGTTATAATTGATTGATTATCATTTGCACCTATTACCATGATAATCACATCGGGTTTATTTTTCTCAATGATTTCAGAAATATTGTTTTTCCAAGGAGTATGATCAGTTCGGACTAAGCCAGAATCTGGGATTGTATTATTTATAATGATGATATTGCTTTTATCGGTAAAAAACTCCTTAAGCGCTTCGGCAACAGCAGAAGCTACAAAATCTCCTAGGACAAGAATGCGTTGCGCGTTTTCTTCTTTTTTTAACTTTTTTACGGATTTTTGTGTTACAATTTTTTTTTGTGGTTTATATCTCTTTTGTTCTATCATTTGCGGTTGTTGTTGTGGTTTTTCTTGCTTGTTATGTTCTAACAACCATTTAAAAAAGTTTGTCGCTTTGCTTGAAGAAGGTTGCATAACGCTTACAGCAAAAAGAAAGAAAAACAGGAAGATTAAGTGCATCGAGCGGAAATAAGACAAACACTTTACTCCAGATTATTGTTTTCGCAGAACAGAAAGAACTGCAGGGCTTGGATATCCATTTGCCTCTAAACCTTGGCGGAGCTGAAAAGCTTTAAGTGCTTTTCGAGAGACTGTACCGATTTTGCCATCAACTTCTCCTTTATAATAGCCAAGTGCTTTTAAGCGAGATTGCAATTCTTTACGCTCTTGGAAAGTAAGAGGCGGAAATGGTCGTTGCCAATCTTGAATCAATTTAGGATGTCCAGCAATGCGATTGGCGAGAAGGGCAACAGCAAGAGCGTAACGATCTGCATTATTGTAGCGTTTAAGTACAAAGAAATTTTTTGTTACTAAGAATATAGGCCCCTTTAGTCCATCTGGGTATTTCAATATTGCTTGTTCAGATGATGCAGGAAGAGGATGTCCATTTGCCTGTTTTACACCTAGTTTTGCCCATTCTTCAAAGGAATACCAATCCTCAGGGAGATCTTTTCCTTGTGGCAATTTAACTTCTACTCCCCAAAGGAGGTTAGGTTTCCAACCATTCATGTGGAGAAGATTAGCAGCAGTTGCGAGAGCATCTGGAACAGAGGTCCAGATATCACACCGTCCATCCCCATCCATGTCAATGGCATAAGTGAGGTAACTACTTGGAATAAATTGCGTATGTCCCATCGCACCTGCCCAAGATCCAATAAGCTGTGCGCGTGTAATTTCTCCACGTTGGAGAATTTTCATGGCAGCGATCAGTTGTGTGTATGCGTATTTTGCACGTTTTTGATCAGCATAGGCTAGAGTTGCAAGTGAGCGAATGATATCACGCATCACACTGCTATTTGCTAAAATTTTTCCATAATTGCTTTCTATTGACCAAATAGCTAAGAGAATATTATGGTCTACACCAAAACGTTTTTCAATTTGAAGAAGCCAGTTTTTCCATTTTTGAGCTTGGTGCCGTCCTTCCAGAATTGCAATATCGTGGACACGATTATCAAAATAGTTCCATGGATGATCGATAAATTCTGGCTGGTATGCAGCTTTTTCTAAAACTTCTGGATCAATTGCCTTGATGGTTTTAAAAGCCATGTCAAACGTAGAAGGTGAAATATTGTGAGTGAGAGCTGTTTTTTTGAATTCTTTAATCCAGTGTTTAAAACCACTATCTGCCTGTAAAAATGATGCAAAAAACATTAAAAAAGCAGAAAGAAGAGCGGCTAAACCTATAATAAGAGTTTTCTGATTTATCATTTTTTTAAGAAAGGAGAAAGTTTTAGATTCTGTTTTTTTCATTTTAAATTCCCCTCAATATTAGAGTATTTTGATGTGCAAGAACTTAACTTTTTTATTTGGTATTATCGATGATATTATCAAATGAATAAGAAAGGCTAAAACGAATTGTTTATTTTGAAGGAATACTCACAAAACTACTATACTCTTGCATCTCTTTCCTGTCCATTATATGAGCAATCAAAAAATAAGATACCTTTTTTACTATTGAATAAAAAATATATTGATTGAAATCAGTAGGTTATATGTTTCATGAGGAGTAAGAGGATGAGAAGTGCGTAAAATCCGGAAAGCAGTATTTCCCGTGGCTGGTCTTGGTACACGTTTTCTTCCTGCGACAAAAACAATTCCTAAAGAAATGCTAACAGTTGTTGATAAGCCTATTATCCAATATGTTGTAGATGAGGCGCGTGAAGCTGGTATTGAGCATTTTATTTTTGTTACAGGACGTAATAAAGCAGTTATTGAGGATTATTTTGATGCACAAGTTGAGTTATATACAACTCTTGCCGAACGTGGCAAAAGAGAAGAGCTTGAATATTTACGCGGTTTACAGCCTTCACCGGGAACGACTTCTTTTACGCGGCAACAGCAGCCTTTGGGGCTCGGACATGCTCTTTGGTGTGCGCGCGAATTAGTTGGGGAGGAGCCTTTTGCTTTGTTGTTACCAGATATGCTTATACAAGCTAAAAAAGGTTGCCTTTCTGAGATGATCAATCTTTATGAGGAAATCGGTGGGGGAAATATTATCGCGGTTCAAGAATGTGATCCTAGAGAAGCGCATAAATACGGTATTGTTGGAAAAGGCAAGCAGATTGCCAATGGTTTTAAAATCACAAAAATGGTAGAAAAACCAACAAAAGGAACAGCGCCATCGAATTTGTATATTAATGGACGTTATATCTTACAACCAGAAATTTTTAATATTCTTTCCAATCAAGAACGAGGAGCAGGAAATGAAATTCAATTAACAGATGCAATGGTGCAGCTTTCAAATGAGCAGAGTTTTTTTGGTTTCCAGTTGGAAGGTCATACCTTTGATTGTGGTTCTAAAGTTGGTTTTATTGAAGCCAACGTTGCATTTTCTTTAGCACGTGCTGATATGTATAACCAAGTTTCTCTCTCATTAAAAAATTTACTAGAGACCATTAAAGTTGAAAAATGATATAGATCTCTTGTTTAATTTCATTTATCAAATTCGATTATGACAATACAAGTTCCTCATATGGTTCTGCGGGGCGTCATTTCATCGGCGCTTAAAACACTTGCGAGTGAAAAGCAAGGGCTTGAAGCTCTTGAAGCAGCTCTGCTTGGAAATCTCTCTTCGTCTTTTGAAGCTGCTGTCCAAACCATCAGAAATGCTAGTGGACATGTGGTGATTACTGGTCTTGGGAAGAGCGGTCACATAGGAACAAAAATTGCTGCAACCTTAGCTTCAACGGGAACGCCTGCTTTTTTTGTTCACGCTGCAGAAGCCAATCATGGTGATCTTGGCATGATTGGACCCGATGATGTCATTCTTGCCTTGTCATGGTCTGGTGAAACTTTGGAATTAAGTGGCATTATTAATCATGCTGCGCGTTTTCGCATCCCACTTATTGCTATGACATCGGGTGAGCACTCTGTATTAGGACGACAAGCTGATATTGTAATTTTGTTGCCAAAGATAGAGGAGGCTTGCCCACACGGACTTGCTCCTACAACTTCAACAATTATGCAATTAGCGATGGGGGATGCATTAGCTGTTGCTCTTTTAGAAATGCGTGGTTTTACGGCAACAGATTTTAAAATTTATCATCCCGGTGGTTTTCTTGGTGCAAACTTGAAATATGTGCGTGACATTATGCATGAAGGGGATCGTATTCCTTTAGTTGCACAGGGAACAAGCATGACTGAAGCAATGCATGTTTTGGTTGAAAAACATTTTGGTTGTGTTGGCGTTGTAAATCAAAGAGGTGAGTTAATTGGGATTGTGACTGATGGTGATATTGCACGCAACATGCACTTTAACTTATCAAAATTTAATGTTGATGAGGTGATGACGAAAAATCCTAAAATTGTCGAGCCAAATACACTAGTTGGTGCTGCAACAGCTTTTATTAATGATCACCATATTGGTGCCTTTTTCGTGGTTGAGAATAGAAAACCGATAGGAATTGTTCATTTTCATGATCTTTTGCGCATTGGTGCTGCGTAATTTGGAGAGTTCATGGAAATAAAATTTTATTTTAGGGTAAAATAAATTCAACAATAAAAAAGCAAGGTTTTGTTAGATTAAGAAGTTGAGTTATCGTAATAAATCAAGATGTTTTGTTTTGAAACATAAATTCGAAGACTGTAAGTTCTCCCTCATAATCTCTCTCATATTAAATCAAGTACAATCACTTGTGTGCACGTTATAAGCGGAGTTGCTATGTGAGAAAAGACTATTTAGAAGGAAATAAATATGCCTCTCGTGAATCGCTTTAGTGTAAAGAATATAGCAATATTTGGAGCGGGTAAATATAATGATGATACCGGTTTGTACAGCCACTTTATTAATGTTTCTTAGAAAAGATGGTTTTCTTATACATTCCATGGTATCTACAAGTTTTTCTAGCAAAGAACTATAGCAGTGTCTTTGCTTTAGTTTAAGCGAAACTTCTCTCAAGAGAACAAATGATCACCTGCTGATATGAGTGCAGTCACTATTTTAAAAGCAGTTATCACTTTTTCTATTTAAAATTTTCTCGTAAGAGAAAATTGGGTTCCTATATGAGATGTGCAAAGCAGGTGTGTTGCATCACGTGATATCGTACAGCTTACTCGAGATATTGTTCCACGGAGAATGGAGCGTATTTCAATTTCTATATGTTGGGCACTGACATAATTATATGTGCCTTCAGATAGTTTTTCCTCTGTATCTGCTGCACGTGTTTCAAAAACACCATCGCGGAAAGAAGAAATAATACCATTTTCATCAACCCATTTACCATCAATTCCCGCTGGTGTATTTTGGCTATAATATTGCGAAAAACCACAGGCACCTAATACTAAAGCGGTAATTGTAAGACATAAAATACGGTAGGTATGTTTCATTTATTTACTCTATATTTATATTATATTACTTTTTAGTCTTTATAACATTGTGAAATTATTCTCTGAGTCAATATAAAAAATTTGATGAGAATCAATGAAAAAGCAAAAAAATGGAAAAAAATGCCTTAATGTTGTATTTAATTAACAGCTTGGCAAAATTCGTCGATGAGATACAAGAGGCAGAATATTTTTTATGATTTATAACAATTTTTACATGAAGCCATTTAGTAGTTTCAAAGGAGATTATTAAATTATGGTTGGTCCCATTCTTGTTGCGAGTGAAGATTATGGAAGACGTATAGAACTTTCTGCTATGCTCCGAGGTTTTGGTCACCGTGTTATTGAAGCAGAAAATGGTCTCCGTACGATTGATCTTTTACACAGACGTAAAAATATTGTGCTTGCACTCCTTGATGTCGCCATGAGCGATTTGAGTGTAGGTGATTTAATTAAAATGATTAGAGTCGCTGGTGTTTCTGTTCCTATTGTTGTGATAGCACAACGAGAGAACCAGCCTTTGCTCCAGAAAGCTTTAGCAGCTGGAGCTATTGATTATTGGATTCATCCAGTGACATCACTACGGTTGAGAGTAACGTTGGATACTCTTTCTCTTATTTCTGCATTAGAGCGTGAGGTTTCTTATATTCGGCGAAAAAATGAGAATCATTTGCGATTTTCTGACCTCTGTATAAAAAGTCGGGCAATGCAGATAGTTTTGGAGCAATCCAGGAAAGCAGCTTCTTCTTTACAGAATCTTTTGATAGAAGGTGAAAGCGGAACCGATCGCGAAACATTAGCCCGCATTATTCATCATGAGGGTTTATTATCGGAGGGAGATTTTGTTCGCTTTCAATGTTCAGCTATCGTTGATCCAGAAGAGGAAAATCGCCAGTGGTTTCAAGAATTTCTACCATTAGTGTCTTCTCTTGATAAGGGAACGCTTTGCCTTTGCGATGTTGATCGACTTGAGCCCATACAGCAAAAGCGCTTCGCTAATTATCTTCAAGAGAGAATGAAGGCAACAAAGAACAATCCTCCTTCTTTTCGCATCATGGCTATTTCGACGTCGCGGCTTTCAGACCTTGTTAAAGAAGATTGTTTTGCGCGTAATTTATTTGAACAGCTTTCTCAATTATCGATTGGTGTTCCTGCTTTGCGTGAATTGAGAGATGATTTTCCAGAGCTTACACAACGTTTGATTGATCGCATTATTACGGAAACAGGGCGATCACATGTCCATGGTTTAGCAGGATCAGCTCTTTCATTGCTTATGCAATATGATTGGCCTGGCAATCAAGATGAACTTGAAAATTTTCTCTTTCGAGCGGTTTTATTGAGTGAAGGACCATTGTTAACTGTTCGGGATTTCCCCCAATTAATGGGGAATCCGCTTGTAAGTGTTCCAAATATTATTGAGAGTGATGTTCAAGAAGATTATGATCAAGAAACGATACAATTTTTAAATGCTGATGGGCATGTGCGCACTTTTGTAGAGATGGAATATGATATTATTGAAAAAGCGATTAAACATTATAAAGGACATATGAGTGAAATTGCTCGTCGTTTGCATATCGGACGCTCTACGCTTTATCGAAAAACAGAGGCATTAAAAGTACAAAAAAGCCAGGACAGGAAGTAAAATCCACGATAAATTTTTACATAAATAAGCATAACCTGAAAAATTAGAGGGGTTTTTATTATAAAAAATATTGTTTATTGTAAGCTTGAATATTAGGGATAAGTTTGAAAAAGTAATCAAATGTTCATTTTATTTGACGAAATTATTTTCAATTCTCTATTTATTGTTTTAGTTTCTACAAATTTAGCTAAGTTTACTTTTAAGCTAAAAGAGATATTTTACGCTTTTTCTAGCACTGAAAATAAAATTCTGTAATCATTTATATTGAGTTTATATTCTCTTAAGCAAGAGATGGCATATTGTCTGTGGTGTGATTAAAATAGGATTATGATTTTAATGTTGTATTCGTATCGAAAGCGGTGCGATGGCTTAAAAATGGAAAGTTGATCCTCTTTGACTCTGTTACAGATTGTTATTGGTTTTATCATATTTTTTTTTGTTGCGTCTCTGTTGGCGATCTATACATATGGGCGTTTTGTTAAAAACGCTAGGGGGGAGTGTTCTTATGCATTGACTGTTAAGAAAGATGAGACCAAGTTCGACCGTATAGTGAGTCAATTAGCAGAAGAAACAGATGGATTAGGAGTTGATAAAGACGCTCTTTCACTCATCATTAGCAATTTGGATGCTTTTTGTGTTCGTGCAATAGGGGCAGCCCAGGCTGGACGTAGCCTTGATCTGATGTATTATATTTGGGATGATGATTTAACAGGGCGCTTGTTGTTAAGTGAAATAGTAGAGGCGGCTGATCGTGGTGTTCGGGTGCGCCTTCTTTTAGACGATATTAATGCGCAAGCACGTGACCCAGCTTATATTGCGCTGGATAAGCATCCTCAGATTGAAGTGAGAATGTTTAATCCAGGGCGATCACGTAAAGGTGGTCTACGTCGTGGTTTAGAGATTATATTACGGGCAATTACGGTCACGCGCAGAATGCATAATAAAGCTTTTATTGTGGATGGCCGAGTCGCTTTTGTTGGAGGACGCAATCTTGCAGATTCTTATTTTGATGCTGGTGAAGAATCACATTTTCGAGATTTAGATTTGATGCTTATTGGTCCCTCAGTTAAAAAAGTGGAAACCATTTTTGATGACTTTTGGAATAGTGCTGTAGTCTTACCGATTCATACTTTGGTTGCTCCTAAAAGTGCAAGTGATCTTGGCTATTGGAAAGATAAATTACGCAACTTCCGTGATTCCAAGATTGCAAAGATTTATTTGGATTATGTCAAGGAGCATATTAATTTTGACTGTTTTATTCAGACAGGCAAGCGATTGTTTTTAGCAGATAAAGTTGTAGTGCTTTCTGATCCTCCAGAAAAAGCATTGCGCAAAAAAGCAGGCAATTGGCTCATGAAGGTACTCTCACAGGTTATTAGGGATGCTAAAGAAACAGTTCAGATTACATCACCTTATTTTGTTCCTGGTAAGGTAGGTACGCAGAATTTTAGCAATTTGGTTTCAAAGGGAGTTGATGTCAAAATTCTTACGAATTCCTTAGCAGCTACTGATGTGGCATTGGTTCATGGTGGTTATGTACCGTATCGTAAAGCATTATTAAAAAGTGGTGTTAAACTTTATGAGTTAAAACCGGATGGAAACACTTATGGATTGCGACTCTTTCGATCAAGTAGGGCAAGTTTACACACTAAAGCTTTTTTAGTTGATCGTAAAACTGCTTTTATTGGATCTTTAAATTTTGATCCGAGGTCAGCGGCACTGAATACGGAGATGGGCATTCTTTTTGAATGTGCACCGATTACAGCGCGGTTAGATTTGCTTTTTTCTGAAGAAACGACGGGTGAAATGAGTTATCATCTTCGTCTTGGTAACAATAACCGTATTTATTGGGATTTTATTGAAAACGAAAAACAGCATAGCGTTGATTATGAGCCAGAAAGCAGTTTTTGGCGCCGTACATTTGCCAAAATAATAAGTTGGTTACCTATTGAGTCACAATTGTAGATTTTATAAACTATAATTGAAAAATTATTTTTATTTTTCTTTTCATTTTTTTTGTAGCATGGCATAATTCTTTGCCAATCCACAACTATGAAAACCGCAGTTGTTTTTACAACACTGTGCGGTGTTTTGTTATAAAAGGAATTTGGCTATGGCAAAGATTGTTGAAACAGGGACAGGTGCATTGGCATTGACTTTTGATGATGTGCTTTTACAGCCTGGACATTCTCTTGTTATGCCTAGCCAAGTAGATTTGAGAACGCGTATTGCCGCTGATATTAACCTAAATTTGCCATTGCTTTCTGCTGCGATGGATACTGTGACAGAATCGCGCCTGGCAATTGCTATGGCTCAAGCTGGTGGTCTTGGTGTTATTCACCGTAATATGTCTCCTGCAGAGCAAGCTGAAGAAGTTCGCCAAGTTAAAAAATTTGAATCTGGTATGGTTGTTAATCCAGTAACAATTGGACCAAATGCAACACTTGAAGAAGCAAAAGCTTTGATGCATTCTCATAGTATTTCAGGTATTCCAGTTGTTGAAATTGGTACTCAAGGTGAGACTGCTGGACGACTTGTTGGCATTTTGACGAATAGGGATGTGCGTTTTGCATCGGATCCAAAGCAAAAAATTTATGAATTAATGACGCATAAAAATCTGATTACAGTGCGTGAAAATGTTCAACTCAACGAAGCAAAGTATCTTTTACATCATCACCGTATTGAAAAATTATTGGTTGTGGATGAACAAAATCGCTGTGTTGGCTTGATAACCGTTAAAGATATTGAAAAAGCACAATTAAATCCAAATGCTGCCAAGGATTCTCAGGGTCGTTTGCGTGTTGCAGCTGCCAGTAGTGTGGGGAATGATGGGATGGAGCGGGCTGAGCGACTCATTGACGCAGGTGTTGATGTGCTGGTGATTGATACAGCACATGGACATTCTCAACGTGTGTTGGAAACTGTTGAACGAATTAAGAAAATGGCGTTTTCTCCAGCTGTTATTGCCGGTAATGTAGCGACTGCTCAAGCAACACAGGCGTTAATTGATAGTGGTGCAGATGGGGTAAAGGTTGGTATTGGTCCTGGTTCTATTTGCACAACACGAATTGTTGCAGGTGTTGGCGTTCCTCAACTTGCAGCTATTATGAATGCAGCAGAAGTTGCTGAAAAAGCGGGTATTCCGGTCATTGCTGATGGCGGGATCAAAGCTTCGGGTGATTTTGCTAAAGCTTTAGCAGGCGGGGCTTGTGCTGCTATGATTGGTTCTCTTTTAGCAGGTACAGATGAAAGTCCGGGTGAAGTATATCTTTATCAAGGGCGATCTTTTAAAGCCTATCGCGGTATGGGGTCAGTGGGGGCTATGGCGAGAGGGTCAGCAGATCGCTATTTTCAGGATGAAGTGCGCGATGAGCTTAAATTGGTTCCTGAAGGTGTAGAGGGGCAAGTGGCTTATAAAGGTCCCATAGCATCGGTTCTCCATCAGCTTGCTGGTGGGTTGCGGGCTTCGATGGGATATGTTGGAGCAAAAGATTTAACAGAATTTCGTGAGAAAGCAGCATTTGTGCGTATTACCAATGCTGGGCTTCATGAAAGCCATACACATGATGTTGCTATCACACGGGAGAGCCCAAACTACCGAGGTCCTGTTTGATGCATAAAAGCTTAAAGCTATTGGGCATGGTATAAAATCTTTTTTCTTTTTGTAATTTTGTTTCATAATTCTAGAAGAGAAAGAATTGGAGGTTTATATTCCAATTCTTCTCGTTGGTTATATGCAATGAAGGGAATTAGCTTTTTGTAGTCTTCCGCCCCGCCTTTGATGCGCGTTGGCGAGTGTTAGCTTGATCACTTTGGATGGATTTCTTTCCATTGTTTGAGGGTGATGTATTGTTGCGGCTTTTAGATGTAGTTGTTTTCCCATTATTATAAGTGTTCATTATTTTCTCCTTTTTAAATTACCTGGCTTAAGGTGCCAGTACAGTAAAAACGGTCATGCCAAATAGTGGTTCCAAGCGTTTTCTAAAAAGTTAATATTTTGTTGAGGATAAGATGGGTATGCTAGTCTTAAGCGAAGTATTTTTGGCTTTTTTAGAAAGAGAACGTTTTCAATATGTAAAATATTTGTTGGCACTTGCCGTTTATAGAGAGTTATGAAAACTTAATTTACCAAAGAATAAGATGGTGATGATTTTTACCGACACATATTGGAAGAGGACTTTAAGGATACAAGCTGTTTGTAGTATCAAATAAGGCAATATGTATTTTAGAATAATAGGATTGCGAATGGAGCGTACATAAAATAATGCCTTTGAAATGCTATAAAAAATGAAATCAGAATCATTTAACTTCCAATAGAGGTTTTGCGTGATTTTGAAAAAACATTGGTATTGAGAAAGATAATATTGTTTTTGCTTATATCGTTGAGAGCCTTGTAAAACTTCAATGGGAGAAATGAATGCGCTTAGGTGGGCGTTTGCGTGCAGCGATAGATATTCTACAAGAGATAGAAACCCGTCATTGCTCTGCAGGTGAAGTTTTAAAATCTTGGGGGCTTTCTCATCGCTTTGCGGGAGCAAGTGATCGTGCAGCAATTGGTACAATTGTTTATGATGTCTTGAGAAGGCGTTATTCTTTACAATGGCGCATGGAGAGTGATGATGTGCGGGATATTGCTTTCGGAACCTTATTAGATACTGGAAAAATGACAATTGCACAAATTGATGGTGAATTAGAAGGAGATCGATTTGCACCGCAGCCATTAGGAGCTAGGCAGCGTCAATCATGGCAAAAGCAGCAGTTAGTTGATGCACCAGATTATATTCGTGGTGATATTCCTCAATGGTGTCAAGCGCATCTTATACCTTTATTTGCTGATAATTGGGTTATTGAAACTGCTGCGTTAGCAACACGTCCTTCTTTAGATTTACGCGTAAATAGCTTGAAGGCAACGCCAGAACAGGTGCTTAAAGAACTTGTGAAAACCAAAGCTCAACCAGTGTCATGGTTTCCGCAAGCTTTAAGAATTGCACCGTTTGAAAAATTTGAGCGTCATCCCAATGTTCAAGTTGAAAGTGCCTTTCAAAAGGGATACTTTGAAATACAGGATTTGGGATCTCAGATTGTTGCTGATCTTGTCGAAGCAAAAGCAAATATGCAGATCTTGGATTATTGTGCTGGTGCTGGTGGAAAAACATTGACTTTAGCTGCCAGTATGAAGAATCAGGGGCAAATTTATGCTCATGATTCAGATAAAGCTCGTTTGGCTCCTATTTTTGATCGTCTGCGACGCGCTGGTGTTCGTAATGTACAGCTACGAGGTCATGTAGCAGAATTAAAGCCGTTAATAGGTCAGATGGATATTGTTTTATTAGACGCACCATGCAGTGGTACAGGAACATGGCGGCGGAGGCCAGATACGAAGTGGCGTTTGACATTAGAACAGGTAAAACAACGCCAAACGGAACAGAAGACTATTTTAAATGAGGCTATAAGTTATCTTAAACAAAATGGGCGTTTAGTTTACATTACATGCTCTCTTTTTGTAGATGAAAATGAGGAACAAATTTCCTATTTTCTTCAACAACATTCGGATTTTTGTCCCATAAATATGCGTGCACTTTGGCAGCAACATTTTCGTTTTTCGCCTGTGAAGCCGATTTTTTCAAATTATGGACTTACCTTATCGCCAGCAACAACAAAAACAGATGGTTTCTTTTTGTCTGTGTTGCAAAAAAAACATTGATACATATTTTTCGCATTTTTTATCTTAAATTTTACGAGAAAAACTTTTTTCTCAGGTGAACAGGCTTGTGAAAAGCAAAAGATTGAATAATAAATCATATTGGTTCTTTTTTTACAATTATTGATTGGTTTTCTATGAACATCTCACATCCAGACACCGTTCTTATCATTGATTTTGGTTCACAAGTTACACAACTTATTGCGCGGCGGGTGCGGGCAATGGGTATTTATTGTGAAATTATTCCTTTTCAATTCGCTTCAAAAGGCATCAAGCGGATAAGACCTCAAGCTGTTATTTTATCAGGGAGTCCTCATTCTGTTATTGATGATGGTTCGCCGCGTGCTCCGATGGAAGTTTTTAAAATTGATGTTCCAGTACTTGGTATTTGTTATGGTGAACAAGTCATGTGTGTTCAACTTGGGGGAAAGGTTGAAGCTGGATATGAGCGTGAATTTGGGCGCGCTTTTTTAGAAGTGCAAGAAGAGAGCATGCTTTTTGATGGCGTGTGGGAAAAAGGTTCGTCTTATCAAGTATGGATGAGTCATGGTGACCGTGTGACGGTTTTACCAGAAGGATTTCGTGTAATAGGAACATCACAAGGTGCTCCCTATGCTGCTATTGCCGATGAAAAAAGACGCCTTTACGCAGTGCAGTTTCATCCTGAAGTTGTTCATACACCGGATGGTACAAAGCTTTTGCAAAATTTTATTTTTAAAATTTCTGGTCTTAAAGGCGATTGGTCAATGGCTTCTTATCGTGAGCAAGCAATTGCTACGATACGTCAAAAAGTAGGAAAAAGCCGAGTAATCTGTGGTCTTTCAGGTGGTGTAGACTCATCAGTTGTGGCGGTGCTTCTTCATGAAGCAATAGGAGATCAACTGACCTGTATTTTAGTAGACCATGGGTTGATGCGCAAAAATGAGGCCGAAGAAGTCCTTACATTGTTCCGAGATCATTATAATATAGAGCTTATTCACGTGAATGCCGCCAATATGTTTATCGATGCTCTAGAAGGAGAAACAGATCCAGAGAAAAAGCGTAAAACGATTGGCCGCCTTTTTATTGAAGTTTTTGAAGAGGAGACGAAAAAGATTGGAGGCGCAGAATTTTTAGCACAGGGCACACTTTATCCAGATGTTATTGAGAGTATTTCAGCGATTGGCGAATCGGTAACAATTAAAAGTCATCATAATGTAGGTGGATTACCGGAACGGATGAATATGAAACTTGTAGAACCGTTGCGTGAACTCTTTAAGGATGAGGTTCGTTTGCTAGGGCGAGAATTAGGATTACCTGAGCAGTTTATTGGCCGTCATCCTTTTCCTGGTCCTGGTCTTGCAATTCGGTGTCCAGGTGCAGTGACACGTGAAAAATTAGAAATTTTACGTGAGGCGGATGCTATTTACCTTGATGAAATCCGTAAAGCTGGTCTTTATGATGAAATTTGGCAGGCTTTTGCCGTTCTTCTTCCTGTTCAGACTGTTGGTGTGATGGGTGATGGGCGCACTTATGAATTTGTTTGTGCTCTTCGTGCTGTCACATCTGTAGACGGAATGACCGCTGACTTTTATCCCTATAATATGGAGTTTTTAGGCAAAACAGCAGCACGCATCATTAATGAAGTGAGAGGGATTAATCGTGTCGTGTATGATATAACTTCAAAACCTCCTGGTACTATTGAATGGGAATGATTGAAATAAAGTTCAAACCTAGAGAGTATTGTTTAAAATTTGATATTCGAGCCAATATACAGGAGAAGAAAGTTTTTTAAAAAAGTGATTGTTTCGTATGATTTTTAGAAATCATGATTTGATTTTGTATAAGCCAATAGTGTTTAAAAGTGAAACCAGTATTGTTTAAAAGTAAGAAGTGTGAAGTTTTGTATGTCTGAGAAAAAAATTGTTGCACATCGTGGTGGAGCCCATCTTTATCCTGAAAATACGCTTTCAGCCTTTCGTCATGCAATTGCATTGGGAGTTGATGAAATTGAATGTGATATTCATTTGCTTAAAAGCGGTGAAGTGGTTATCTTTCACGATTTTCGTCTAGAACAATTGGTTGGCAGAACAGGCTATATTCATGATATTGATAATGAAACGCGCAAACAACTCCGGATAAAAGGAAGTGACGAAGCTCCTCCTTTATTAGAAGAGCTGCTTGATCTTTTAGTACCAACCAATATTGCATTGCATCTTGAAATTAAAACTTCTGGTGAAATTGAGCGTGAAACGATTTTATCCCAAAAAGCGCTTGCATTGATAAAAAGTCGAAATTTAGCAGAACGAGTTTCTGCGATCAGTTTCGATCCTGCGAGCCTTTATCCTTTTATTCAAGCAGGAATCACATCTGGCCCATGTATTGAGAGCTTTGAAGGTGATATGTATCATCATTTTTCTGAGTGGAAAAAAATGGGATATTCTGATTTGAGTTTAGATGGTTCTGTTGTTTCACAGGATTTTATTGAAGCTGCGCGTGATGCTGGTTTTACTGTGGGGGTATGGACAATCAATGGGAAGGCTCGATTATCGCATTGGCTTGATATGCCTGTACATTATATTACAACAGATCAACCCGATCTGGCTTTACAATTGCGTACACAACGATAAAAGATATGCCTCTGGTAATTTACACGGAGTTTCGTATATTTTCTCATGAGGTTTTATGCCAATTTATTTTTAAAGGTCTTTCAAAGCTTTTCCTCATTTTTGTAATTTTTCACATTCTTTACGATTTTTTGGTTTCAAAATCCATTTTGATAGAATGCTCATTGAATGATAAAACATGCATAAAAGCAACGAATTATCGCGTATTTCTAGCTCATTTCATTTCTTTCCACTAAGTACAAAGTCTTCTATCAAACTACATCTCTATCATACGAAAAGAGCTCTCCTTTCTAACAAGCGGAGTTAATTCCTAAAAAATGGGATTAAGAGAAGAGCAGCAACATTTACTGAATGGTGGCTATAAAATCAAAGTCCTCATTCGATTTACTAATCATTTGTGCGTTTTCCAGTGGTTTTATTAAAAGTATGAAAGTTTTGGTAAGCAACAGTAAAGCTTAGCTTGTTACCATAGTCATTTGTGAGACGCTCTTTTATTTCAGTGGTAAAAATGTTGCCATTCCACCGTGTTATAACATGGCATCCTGTTCCGACAGGTTTGATAAGTTCAATTTGTGTGTGAAAGACAGGCCCTTTATCTGGATATTCTCCCAGCAAGATTATTTCTGGTCGGAAGGCCAAAAGATCAGTTTCTTTACTATAAGATAATGAATGGCCTAAGTGCTGTTCTAAGATATGGCGATCAAGAAAATTCATAGGAGGAGACCCAATAAAATCAGCAACAAATGTTGTTGCAGGGCAGTCGTAAATCTCCATTGGCGTTCCAATTTGCTCGATAGCTCCTTTATTCATGACAACGATTCTATCGGCCAGTGTCATCGCTTCTAGTTGATCATGGGTAACATAGAGGCTCGTTGTACCCAATGAACGCTGAAGTGTTTTAATCTCAATACACATTTGTGCACGCAATTTTGCATCGAGATTTGAGAGAGGTTCATCAAAAAGGAAGACACGAGGTTGACGAACAATCACACGCCCCATTGCTACACGCTGTCTTTGTCCTCCTGATAATTGTCGTGGTTTACGATCAAGAAACGGTTCTATTTGTAAAAGTTTTGCAGCGTGTGTGATGCGTCTATTAATTTCATCTTTAGGTGTTTTACGATTTTTAAGACCATATTCTAAGTTTCCACGAACTGTCATATGGGGATAAAGCGCATAATTTTGAAAAACCATAGCAATATCGCGATCGGCTGGTTCACGCTCATTGATACACTCGTTATCAATAGAGAGTTCACCTGAAGTGACTTGCTCAAGTCCTGCAATGATACGTAATAAAGTTGATTTTCCGCATCCTGAAGGGCCGACAAGGACAAGAAGCTCACTATCGGCAACAGTTAAGTTCAAATCGTCAATGACCAGAATGCCGTTTTCATAGTGTTTTTTTATGTTTGATAACCGGATTGTGGCCACAATTATTTCTCCGTTTCAATAAGGCCTTTTATAAAAAGCCGCTGCATGCAAATGACGACAAGGACAGGCGGCACCATGGCAGCGACCGATACTGCCATAAGGATATTCCATTGAGGATCATGTTGAAGTGATTCTACGATCAGTTGTTTTAGAATAATAAGGATAGTTTGATGATTCTGATCAGTTGTGACGATAAGAGGCCAGAGATATTGTATCCATCCATAAATAAACATAATAATAAATAAAGCTGCAATGTTGCTTTTGCTAAGAGGGAGAAGAATATCTTTAAAAAATTTAAAGGGTCCTGCACCATCAACACGAGCAGCTTCTAAGAGCTCATCAGGGACAGTTAAAAAAAATTGGCGAAATAAAAATGTAGCAGTTGCAGACGCAATGAGTGGAATAATCATACCACCATAGGTGTTTATCATACCTAATTGTGCGACGACTGTATATGTTGGAATAATACGGACTTCAACGGGAAGCATCAGAGTGATAAAGATGAGAGCAAAAGCAGTTTTTCGGAAAGGGAAACGCATATAAACAATTGCATAGGCAGATAAGAGAGAAATAATAATTTTTCCAATACTAATACCAAGCGCCATAATGAGTGAATTCATTAAAAGTGGCCATAGATTAGGAAGTCCGCGCTGCATAAGCCCATCACCAAAGATTGTGTTATAATTTTCTAGGGCATATTTTCCCGGTAACAGAGGAAGCGTTCCGGAGCTAAATGCTGCCGAACTATGAGTTGATGCAATGATAGCAACATAAACTGGAAAGCAGATAAGAATAATACCAATAATAAGAATGAGATGGGTTAGAAATTTTAAAATAGGGCGATTTTCAACCATAATTCGCTTCCTAATATTGTACACGACGTTCAATCCAGCGAAACTGAATAAACGTTAAAACAATAACTATCAACATCAACATTGTTGATTGTGCTGCTGATGCACCGATTATTTGATTTTTAAAACCATCGTCATACACTTTGTAAACAAGAGTGCTGGTTGCACGAGCAGGACCTCCAGAGGTGATATTATCAATAATGCCAAATGTATCAAACATAACATAATGAATATTAACGATGAGAAGAAAAAATGTAGTCGGTGAAATTTGCGGGAAAACTATGGTCCAAAATCGTTTAAAAGGACTAGCACCGTCAATTGCTGCAGCTTCTATTTGGGAACGTGGAACAGATTGGAGACCCGCAAGAAAAAAGAGAAAATTATAGGATATCTGTTTCCAACTGGCTGCAATCACGATAAGGATCATTGCTTGAATGCCATTAATACGATAATTCCATATAATACCTATTTTTTCTAAAAGAAATGGGATAACTCCAATGGTTGGATGAAAAATAAATAACCATAAAATACCCGCCAATACTGGAGCAACGGCGTAAGGCCAAAGCAAAAGTGTTGTGTAGAACTTTTTTGCACGCATGACGCGATCAACACAGACGGCTAAAAGAAGTGATATCGACATTGAAACGACAGTGACGGAAATAGAAAAGACTACGGTTGTGAGAAGTGATTTCAAATAAGCAGGATCAGAGAGAATTGTGAAATAATTTTCAAAACCAATGAAAGCTGTCGTAAATCCAAAAGGATCTTCACGCTCGAAAGAGGATTTTATTGCTTGGGCAGCAGGCCAAAAGAAAAACAAAAAAGTTACAAGGAGCTGAGGAAAAAGCAGCCCATAAGAGAGTAGATTATTTTTGAAATATGCGTGTTTTTCTTGCATTCGTTTGGCTCTTTAAATACAGAGACTTTAGAAAAGCGAACAAAAAAGAACGAGAAGGACTTAACTGTTTGGTTGAAATTTTAATTTTAATAATAACAGTGAAACCTTAATGATTGGCTTTTTCAAATTCACGTAAGAGTTTATTACCACGTTCAACAGTTTCATCTAATCCATCTTTTGGTGTTTTTGAACCACTAAGAACAGCTTCTAATTCTTGATCAAGAATGGAACGAATTTGTGGTAAATTACCAAATCTTATGCCCTTTGAGTTAGAAGTTGGTGGGTTGAGAGTAATTTGTTTAATAGCAATATCCGCACCGGCGTTTTTATCGTAATAATGCTGTTTTTTGCTTAATTCATAGGCAGCCTTTGTTGTGGGAAGATAACCTGTTATCTGATGCCACTTAGCTTGATTATCTGCTTTTGAGAGATATTTAAGAAAAGCCGCTGCACCAGCATATTCTTCAGGAGTATGACCTTTCAAAACCCAAATAGAGGCACCACCAATAATAGAATTCTGCGGAGCACCTTCGACATCGTCATAATAGGGAAGCAGACCAAATCCAACATTGAATTGCGCTTCGGAAAGGATTCCTGCACGAGAGCCTGAAGATTGCATAAATATAGCGCAATTCTGCGTCATAAACATGGGTGTTGCATCTAACGCTCCAGCTGGACCTCCATAGCGAAAAATGCCTTGATCAGACCATTTTTTAAGGTCAGTCCACATACGCACTTGGAGAGGACCATTAAAGGTAAGTTTTGAATCAAGCCCGCTGAAACCATTTTCTTTTGTTCCAAAAGGAACATTGTGCAATGCTGAGAAATTTTCTAAGCCAATCCATTGAGATGCATAGGACATTGTAAAGCCACAACTTGCTGCTTTAGTCTCAAGAATTTTTTGGGAAAAGTTTTCTATATCTTTCCATGTTTTAGGCGGTTGTTCTGGATCAAGACCTGCTTTTTTAAAAATATCTTTATTATAATAGAGAATTGGTGTTGAAGCGTTGAAGGGCATAGAAAGCATTTTTCCCTGCACATCAGAATAGTAACCACTGATAGCAGGCAAATAATCAGTAGGATCGAATTCTTGTTTTGTATCAGCCATAAGTTGATAAATGGGATAAATAGCGCCTTTGGCAGCCATCATGGTTCCGGTACCAATTTCATAGATTTGGGCAAGGACTGGTTGCTGCTTTCCACGAAATGCTGAAATAAGTGCAACCATACCTTCTTCATATTCACCACGAAATGAAGGAACAACTTTGTAATCAGACTGACTGGCATTAAAGTCATTAATGAGACGCTCTGTTTGTTTTCCTAATTCACCGCTCATAGAATGCCAAAAGCTAATTTTTGTTTGTGCAAAACTTGCTGTTGTCATGCTGATAGCAACCGTAAACGCTGCTATAGAAAGATAAAAACGACTCATGGCTCCCCCTTTCTGAAGTGATGGGACACAGGTTGCATCTAGATTTACAGTATTACACATGAACGCGCCACGACAATTTTATTTCAGAAACATGTTGATTCATTTAAACAGGAACCATCAAAAGGTCAAACAAATTTGTTGAGACCTGCATATTTCCTTTGTGAGAGTTTTTCTCAGTTAAAGGGATCTATCTTGTAAACATCTGATAAAAAACAAAATGTTTACAATAAGCAAAGCAGAAGAAAAGAGTGAAGGATACAGGCAATAAATGTCATTCAGTTATAGCTATTGCAGTAGCGGTATTTGAATTTACTTTTTTCAAGAGAGCATTTTAGTTTTTGTATCCTGGACTTTAATATTTTGGTCACGATAATTTTGAGCGATTTGTTTGTATTCTAATTGTGTGAATGCCTCCTAAAACAGATTTTTTATTTATCGAGAAGTTGTTGCTTTTTGACCCTCTTTAAAGGGTTCACAAAATTATCCTTTGGATTTATATTTTACAAGCTGCTTAGCGTTTTGATTATTAGAATGGAGGAAATCATTTTTGGGCGTTACCAGTATCTCTTGGTCTATAATCAAAGTGGCTTGAAGCTTGATTTATGAAGAGTTTCTACAGGACTAAAAATGGAGAAATTATTCATGCAGTGATGTTAGGTTGAGGGTAAAGACAATTTTAAAATAGAATGTATCATTACGCTATTTTTTTCTCACGCTTGTTTGACGGATAATTCATAAACTTTTAAAATTAAGAAACTAAAATAAAAAACACTTTATGATCGCATCATTTCAATTGTTTGCTATTAATACTACTATCGTATGTGGAATTGTTTATGTTTTTCCGACTTCATTATAAGTACAACAGAACAACAAAATCATCCATAATCCCGTTTATTTGATCATCTCTTTGGTATAATTTCCTATGCATAAATTATTTGAATGTCGAATATTACTTGAGCATAATTGGTAACATTATATAAATTCCAAAAACTATGATTTTACGCATTTTTTTCTGCTATTTTGCAGCTTTATCTTAATGTTTTGTGATTGCATCGATAATGGTATTTACATTATGTTCCATCATATCGAGATACGTTGCAGCAGGTCCATTTTCGTCCGACAATGCATCAGAATATAGTGTTCCACCAATTTTCAAACCTGTTTCTTTTGAAATTTGTTTTATGAGACGAGGATTAGAAATGTTTTCCACAAACAGTGCGGCTGCTTTATTCGCTTTAATTTGTTTAATAAGTTTGGCTACATCGGCTGCTGTTGCTTCGGCTTCTGTTGAAGCACCTTGGGGTGCAAGTATAATGAATCCGTATTCTTGAGCAAAATAGCCAAAGGCATCATGGGATGTGATAATAACACGCTTATCTTTGGGGATAGTAGCAATCTTTGTTTTAAGTATTTTTTGTGTTGCTTTTAGCTTTTTAATATAGATTTCAGAATTTTTTCTGTAGCTCGCACAGGATTGTTGATCGATTTTACAAAAAGCAGTAGCGATGTTTTTGATATAGATTTCAACATTAGGGATAGTTTGCCAAGCATGTGGATCAATATCGTTGTGGTGGTGATGTTGTTGGGCACTTTGTTCTTGATTTTTAATTTCGAGGGATGAAATATTATTACTCACTTCGACAAGACGTGCTTTTGTATCACTTGCTGTGATGAGGCGGTTGATGAAACCCTCTAAATGAAGTCCGTTGATAAAAATAATATGGGCATTTCTAAGAATTTTGGCATCATGAGGGGTAGGTTCATAAGTATGGGTGTTCGCATTAGGGCCGATAAGAGTGGTCATAGAAATATGATCACCTCCTACATTTTTCACCAAATCTGCAAGAATAGAAAAACTTACGACAACGTTAATCTTATTATGGGCAGAAGCAGAAAATGGAAAAATGGTAAATACTAAAAGAGTTTCGAGAAGGACCAATTTTTGAATAAATTTAGGCACATTATTTCCTTAAGGTGAAGAGGGATGTATAAAAGAGATGGGGAAACCATGCTACAATAAAACCGCGTGGACTTACTAAGCAGGAAAGAAGGTACATAAATCCTGCGGCAATAATGATAGAAGGACCAGAGGGAAGCGACAGATGAAAAGAAAGCAGTAGCCCACAGATGCTTGCGATGGTTCCTAAGAAAACAGAGAGTATGCAAATGGGTCCCAGACGGGAAAGCCAAAAACGCGCTGTAATAGAGGGAATCATCATAATGCCAACAGAAAGTAATGTTCCGAGTGATTGGAAACCGCCAACCAAATTCAATACGACAAGCCCGAGCAGTAATATATGAACATACTTACTCAACGGAGAGAGAGATTTAAAAAAGAGAGGATCAAAGCTTTCTAATACAAATGCGCGCCAGAAAATATACAGACTGCACATTGTGATAAGCATTATAACGGTGATGAGCAAAAGAGCTTGCGTATCAAGTGCAAGCACTGAACCAAATAAGAGATGGAGCAGATCAATCGCTGAATTTTTAAGTGAAACAAGAATGACGCCCGCTGCAAGTGCAATAAGATAAAAGACGGTCATTGATGCGTCTTCTTTTTGAAAGCTATTTCGTGAAATTAAGGCGGTTGCTAAAGCAACAACAACGCCAGCTAAGATGCCGCCAAGTGTCATAAATATGAGTGAGAAACCACAAAAGAGAAAAGCAGCTGCAACACCAGGAAGAATGGCATGGGATATAGCATCTCCTATTAAACTCATTCCGCGGAGCATCAAAAATACACCAACAGGACAAGCGCTGGTAGACAACAAAACTGAACCAAGAAGGGCGCTTTGCATAAAATGAAAATCAACGAAGGGAGCAAGAAAAAATTCGTACACGTTTTATACCCTAACAGAGCAAGAATCATTGAGAGGAAAATGTGGTTTTAAAGCGCTAAGACACAAAGAGTTGGATGTGAGAGAGGATATAACGTGATGAATGTTGTCATCGAAAAACTGTGTTGTTTCTCCATAAAAGGCGTTTTGTTTGTTAATTTGAATCATTTGTGGAAAATATTCTTGCACGACGAGGGGGTCATGGAGTGCTGTAAGAACTGTCCGTCCTTGTTTTTGCCAATGTGTGATCAAGGCAAGAAGGTCTTTTTGGGTACTACGATCTACACCATTGAAAGGCTCATCAAGCAATATAATATCAGCATCTTGTACAATAATACGTGCAAAAAGGGCGCGTTGTAATTGTCCACTTGAGAGTGTATCCAGTGAACGGGATGCAAGTGTCGTAAGCCCAACCATTTCAAGTGCATTCTGAATTTTAGAGTAATAAGGGCGCTGGTTTTTCCATAATCCACAAAAAGACCATAATCCCGTTTTGACAAGTGCTTCTACATCAATGGGAAATGTTTGATCTATATCACATTGCTGCGCAAGGTAAGCAATCTGGCTTTTCTTCTGTTGTTTTGTGATTTTACCTTTGAGAGGTTTAATCAATCCTGCGATGGCTTTCAGTAATGTAGATTTTCCGGCACCGTTATCACCCATTATTGCTACCAACGAACCGGCTTTTAACTTTGCGGAAAAGTCTTTTATAGCTATCCTGCTCCCATAACCTAATGTTGCACTATCAAAATGCAGTCCCATAATTTATACCACCTTTGATTATTGATCTTTGAAAGTTATGTAATAATATAACGTTTGTCAATAAAAATGTTATATTATTACATATGTGTTGAGAGTTAAAATATCAGTGAGAAGATCGTGGACAATTCAAAATAATAATTGAATTTTCCTTGACGAAAAAGAGAGTGTGTATACTATATATAGTATCAGAATGATTGTTGATTCTAAATAAGCACAAGTGAGGGTGAAGTGTGTTTCGTTTGGTATCTAAGTTATTTCCGTAATATATCATTAAAGAGTTTATTGACAAAAAGGAGAGGTGTGTCTCTATGGGAGTATCTCTCTCAAAGGAATCTCCTTTTATTTTCGTCATTGGTTTTTGTCATGAAAGAGTAAAACTAAGCTATGGGAAGTAGCCCGGGGGTGTTAGTTTTTCAGACAGTAGGAGGGAATTGTAATGCAAGCAAAAGATTGTTTTAAACTCAGAGGGATTTGCCATTTAAGTTATAGAATGATTGCTTATTTTCATCATAATTTTTGAATTATTTGATGGGGATTGCTGTTGTGTTCAGGAGGCTATGTGATATTGACAACAGGTATAGCCTCCACATGTGTTTGTGTACAATTTCTGTTTTTTGTTATCCTTGAGTATTTATGAAGTTATCAGAATAAACCCTTTAGGGGTTTGATTTGTTAAAATTTTGAAAGTTGAAGAAAATGCCGGTCACTATTTATAGCAAACCATCTTGTGTTCAATGTGATGCTACGCGCCGTGCCTTTGATGCTAAAGGTATTCATTATCGTGTAGTAGATATTTCCCGTGATGAACAAGCATATATTTTTGTTCAATCTTTAGGATATCGTCAAGTTCCTGTCGTAGTTTGTGGTGAAAATCATTGGTCTGGATTTAGACCAGATATGATTAGCGGTCTTTGTGTTTAATGGGACTTATTGTTTATTATTCGAGTGCAACGGGTAATACTGAACATTTTGTCTCTCAGCTTGGTCAACGACTTTTCAAGATTGATAAAAGAAAACCATCTGTGTTAGTTGATGAGCCTTATGTGTTAGTTGTTCCTACATATGCAGATGGTGAAGGGAGAATGGCTGTTCCAAAAGCCGTTATTCGTTTTCTCAATGAGGTAGAGAATCGCAAATTAATTCGTGGTGTTATTGGTGGTGGGAATCGCAATTTTGGTCGCTATTATAATTTAGCGAGTAAGATCATTTCTGAAAAATGTTTTGTACCTTGCCTTTATCGTTTTGAGCTACGTGGAACTGATGAAGACGTTATTTGTGTAAAGAAGGGATTGGAAAGATTTTGGAAACAATCGATATAGAACAATCGCAGAAATCAGGACAGATCATGGATTATCACGCATTGAATGCAATGCTTAATCTTTATGATGAAAATGGTCATATCCAATTTGATATGGATCGGCTTGCCGCACGGCAATATTTTCTCCAGCATGTTAATCAAAACACGGTTTTTTTTCACAATCTTAAGGAAAAAATAGACTATTTGATAGAGGAAGGTTACTATGAAAAGGCTTTGTTTGAGCTTTATGATTTTTCTTTTATCAAAAAACTTTTCAAACGTGCTTATGCATTTAAATTTCGTTTTCCTACTTTCTTGGGTGCATTTAAGTACTATACCAGCTATACACTGAAGACTTTTGATGGGAAGCGTTATCTTGAGCGTTATGAGGACCGTGTTTGTCTTGTTGCTTTATATTTAGCACAAGGGAATAAATCTCTTGCTGAGATTTTTGTAGATGAAATTATTACAGGTCGGTTCCAACCAGCGACTCCGACATTTTTGAATGCGGGCAAAAAACAACGAGGCGAATTGGTTTCGTGTTTTTTATTGCGTGTTGAAGACAATATGGAATCGATAGGACGTTCGGTCAATTCCGCTTTACAGCTTTCAAAACGTGGTGGAGGTGTGGCGCTTTGTTTAACCAATTTGCGGGAGGCGGGGGCACCAATCAAGCAAATAGAAAATCAATCTTCAGGTGTATTACCTGTGATGAAACTTTTAGAAGATTCTTTTTCGTATGCCAATCAACTTGGTGCACGGCAAGGGGCTGGTGCTGTTTATTTACATGCACATCATTTAGATATTATGAAGTTTTTGGATACAAAGCGCGAGAACGCTGATGAGAAAGTCAGAATTAAAACTCTTTCGCTTGGTGTGGTAATACCTGATATTACTTTTGAACTTGCACGTAATAATGAGGATATGTATCTGTTCTCACCTTATGATATTGAGCGTGTTACAGGAAAACCCTTTAGCGATATTTCTGTGACGGAACATTATCGCTCTTTTGTTGATAATGCAAAGATTCGTAAAAAGAAAATAAGTGCACGTGTTTTTTTCCAGACATTAGCGGAAATTCAATTTGAATCAGGTTATCCTTATATTTTATTTGAGGATACTGCCAACCGAACGAACCCGATTGCAGGTCGTATTAGTATGAGCAATTTATGTTCAGAAATTTTACAGGTGAGTGAGGCGAGTGAACTGGAGACAGATTTAACTTATCGCACTATTGGAAGTGATATATCCTGTAATCTTGGTTCAATGAATATTGCAAAAGCAATGGAAAGTCGTGATTTTGGGCAGACGGTAGAAGCGGCTGTTCGTGCTCTTACGGCTGTTTCTGATATGAGCAATATTGCTTGTGTTCCTTCGATTGCCAAGGGCAATGCTGAGAGTCATGCAATTGGTTTGGGACAAATGAATCTGCATGGTTTTTTAGCGCGTGAACAGATTTATTATGGCTCTCCGGAAGCGATCGATTTCACCAATATCTATTTTTATATTGTGACGTATCATGCAATACGTGCCTCCAATTTAATTGCACGCGAACGTCAGCAGGTATTTGCGGGATTTGAGAAGTCAACTTACGCAGATGGCCGTTTTTTTGCAAAATATCTTGAGAAAGAATGGAAGCCGCAATTTGCGATTGTACAGGAGCTTTTTGCGCGTAATAATATTGCTATACCAGACCAAAAGGATTGGCAGGAACTCAAGAATTTAGTGGTTGAATATGGGCTTTATAATCGCAATTTGCAGGCTGTTCCTCCCACGGGTTCTATTTCTTATATTAATCATGCGACATCTTCTATTCATCCGATTGCTTCAAAGATTGAGATTCGTAAAGAGGGAAAAATTGGGCGTGTTTATTACCCCGCTCCTTATATGGATAATACGAATTTGAATTTCTATCAGGATGCTTATGAGATTGGCCCTGAAAAAATTATTGATACCTATGCTGCTGCTACACAGCATGTGGATCAAGGTCTTTCATTAACGTTGTTTTTTCCTGATACTGCCACCACGCGTGATATTAATCGTGCACAAATTTATGCTTGGAAAAAAGGCATAAAGAGTATTTATTATGTACGATTACGGCAAGTGGCGTTGAGTGGAACACAAGTAGATGGCTGTGTTTCATGTAGTCTATAGGAGTTAATCATATGACAAAGATTACAACAAAAAATCCTGTTGTTTGTGCTGTCAATTGGAATAGATTGCATGATGAGAAAGATCTTGAAGTATGGAATCGCTTAACTGGAAATTTTTGGTTGCCTGAAAAAGTTCCGCTTTCTAATGATATCCCCTCATGGTCAAGTTTGACGGAGGAAGAACGCAAGTTAACGATTCGTGTTTTTACAGGGTTAACGCTCTTAGATACCATTCAAAATACTGTAGGAGCCATTTCACTGCTGGCTGATGCGATAACAGAGCATGAGGAGGCTGTTTTAACGAATATTGCCTTCATGGAAGCAGTTCATGCGCGTTCTTATTCTTCTATTTTTTCAACCCTCTGTTCGACAGTAGAAGTTGATGATGCGTTTAGGTGGTCAGAAGAAAATGTTCATTTGCAGAAAAAAGCAAGATTAGTGCTTGAGCGTTATGAAGCAAATGATCCACTTAAGAAAAAAATTGCTTCAACTTTATTGGAAAGCTTTTTATTTTATTCTGGTTTTTATTTACCCATGTATTGGGCAAGTCGCGCTAAATTAACAAATACAGCGGATCTCATTCGGCTTATCATTCGTGATGAAGCTGTCCATGGTTATTATATAGGCTATAAATTCCAGTTAGGATTTGCAAAACTTGATGAAGCCAAAAAGCAAGAAATTAAAGATTTTGCTTTTAATTTGCTCTTCGACCTTTACAATATTGAATGCAAATATACTGAAGATCTTTATGATGCACTTGGATTGACAGAAGACGTTAAAGTTTTTCTTCATTACAATGCAAACAAAGCCTTAATGAATTTAGGTTTTGAAGCTCTTTTTCCCCCTGAGGTTTGTCGTGTTAATCCTGCTATTTTAGCAGCTTTATCACCAAGCTCTGACGAAAATCATGATTTTTTTTCAGGAGCGGGCTCTTCTTATGTTATTGGCAAGGCGGTTGCTACCACGGATGACGATTGGGAGTTTTAAGGATTGCGTGTAAAAAGAAGTGCGCGGGGTATATCATTGAGATCTCTACGCATTTCTAAACACTGAAAGCCATTTTGTTCAAATAAATTGCAAACTTCTTTTTCTTGAGAGTGACCAATTTCGACAGCAACAAAACCCTTTGCGTTTAAGTAATTCGCGGCTTCATGAGAAAGTTTTCGATAAAAATCAAGACCATCTTTTCCACCAATCAAAGCGCGTAATGGATCATAAAGACGCACTTCCTTTGCAAGGTATTGAATATCTGCTTCTGGAATATAAGGTGGGTTAGAAATAATAAGATCAAATTGATCTGTGACAGAATGAAACCAATCACTGAGGAGGGGGGTAAAGCGGTTTATCACTTCTGCATTTTTTGCGTTGTTTGTGGCTGTTTTGAGCGCACCTTCAGAAATATCGACAGCGACTGCGTAGGATTGGGGCATGTGTTTAAGAATCGCAACAGCAATAGCACCACTTCCTGTTCCCATATCAAGCAATGTTATTTTTTCTGATTTTTCACTATGTTTTTTGAGGTATGGTAAAACAAGATCTACGAGCGTTTCTGTATCAGGGCGTGGTTCTAAGGTCTCTTTGGAGAGTGCGAAAGATATACCATAAAATTCTCGTTTTCCAATAATACGATAGACTGGTTCTCCGGAAAGGCGTCGTTGTACAGCATGTTTTAATTGTGTCATTTGTTCACAAGAGAGGCCCAAATCTGGTTGGGAAATTCTATCAAAGGCATTTGTACCTGTTATCCATTCAACAAGTATTTTTGCCTCAAGATTAGCTTCAGAAATTCCTTGCATATGCAATTTTTTTTGCGTTTTTCGGATGGCATCATTAAGAGGGTACACGTTCATCCTTGTTATCCATTTCCATAAGGAGTGCGGTCTGATGATCGGAGATGAGTGCATGAATAAGTTCATCAAGATCTCCTTCTAGGATGCGGTCAAGCTTATACAAAGTGAGATTAATACGATGATCTGTAATACGTCCCTGAGGAAAATTATAGGTACGAATACGTTCCGAGCGATCACCAGAGCCAACTTGGTTTTTGCGGGAAGCTGAACGTTCATTTTCTGCTTTTTGTCGTTCGATATCAAATAAACGTGCACGTAAAATTTGCAGTGCACGTGCACGGTTTTGGTGTTGTGATTTTTCTGCTTGCACAACCATAATTCCTGTTGGAATATGCGTGATACGAACAGCTGAGTCAGTTGTATTAACATGCTGACCTCCTGCTCCAGATGCACGCATTGTATCGATGCGAATGTCTTCAGGACGAATTTCGATATCAATTTCCTCAGCTTCTGGAAGTACGGCAACAGTAGCAGCAGATGTGTGAATACGTCCACTTGTTTCCGTTTCAGGGATGCGTTGCACACGATGGACACCTGATTCAAATTTCAGTTTAGAAAAGACACCTTTACCCGAAATGGTTGCAATAATCTCTTTATATCCACCAACTTCTCCTTCATTGAGGGAAACGACTTCAACTTTCCAATTATGCATATTGGCATAACGTTCATACATGCGAAAAAGATCACCGGCAAAAAGTGCTGCTTCTGATCCACCTGTTCCTGCTCGAATTTCAATAATAGCGCTTTTTTCATCAGCAACATCTTTGGGCAAAAGAAGAATCTGGAGCTCTTTTTCAAGTTGTTCCATCTTCTGGCATAATAATGGTAGCTCTTCTTGAGCAAGATTACGCATCTCTATATCTGTTAGTTTATCACTGATGAGAGTTTCGAGTTCTGTACTCTCTCTATAAAGCGCATTTAATGCGCGTATGGAAGCAACGATCGGTTGTAGTTCTGCATATTCAGAAGCAAGTTTTACATATGTTTCAGCATTGGGATTTTCAGCCATTTGGCTTTCAATTATTTCAAAGCGTTTTTCAAGCTGTCTCATACGATCTTGTGGCAAAGAAACCATGATAATATTGGCCTAATTTTTTATAATATTGGTAATTGATTATTTTATAGCATTAGCTAAAAGAGGGTAATAAAGCAGAAAAACTTTCTTGCCAATGAAAACTAGATAAACTTGTATAAAATCCCATTTGTACGAAGCGTTTTTTAATGACACATACGAAAATAGCTCTTTAAGAGTTACGTTTTTTCCCATAAAGTTCAAGACGATGATGAATAATATCATAGCCAAGGGACTTGGCGATTTCTTGTTGCAGTTTTTCAATAATATCAGAGTGAAATTCAATGACTTGCCCTGTTTCCACATCAATGAGATGATCATGATGATGCCCGTCTGCTTGTTCAAAACGAGATGGTCCACCACTAAAGGTATGGCGATGAATTGCGCCATTTCCTTCTAATGTTTTCATGGTTCGGTAAACGGTCGATAGCGAAATACTCGCATCTATTTTGTGAGCGCGCTGAAAAATTTCAAACGCGTTCGGATGGTCATTGGTATCAGTCAAAATATCGAGAATAATACGCCTTTGGCGTGTTACTCTTAAACCCGCAGTGCGTAATTCCTGCTCATAATTTCGCTTTTCATTCATCTTTTTCATTGTGTTTGTTGTTCAAACAAAAGCTCCATGACAGTGTTTGTATTTTTTCTCTGAACCACAAGGGCAACGTTCATTACGTCCCACTTTTCCCCATGTCGTAAAATCGTTAGGGTCACGGTCTTTCGGATTAACAAACCTATTTTCTTGTGACCGCGTCCAAAAAGTTGAACTACTTTCCTTATCTTGATCGTTAACTACAGAAGAATCAGTATTGCTTTGCTCATCTATAAATGGTTCTGCAGGTTGTTGAACGATTTCAAAACGCATAAGTTTAGAAGTCACGATTCTGCGCAAATTTCTAAGCATGGTCTGAAAGAGTTCAAAGGACTCTGTTTTATACTCATTGAGTGGATCTCGTTGCGCATAACCTCGAAAACCAACAGCGGAACGTAAATGATCTAAACTTACCAGATGTTCACGCCATAGCGTATCAATAGTTTCAAGTAACACGGCTTTGTGAAAATAAGCCATTACTTCTGGAGAGTAACGTTCAGTCCGTTCATTTTCAAGTTTTGTAACAGCATCTGATATGCGCTCTAAAATTTGTTCTTCAGCAATTCCATCTTCTTTTGCCCATTCTTCTACTGGAAGCTCAAGATTGAAGAGTTGATGAATTTCCTCTTGAAGCGCTTTTACATTCCATTTTTCAGAATATGTTCCCAGTGGGATATAAGCTTCCACGAGGTCCTCAATCACTTCATTGCGCATTTCAAGGATCATATCTGTTAAATCATCTGAATTCATGACTTCCATACGCTGTTCAAAAATAACTTTGCGTTGGTCATTCATGACATCGTCATATTTTAACAAATTTTTACGGATTTCAAAATTTCGTGCCTCTACTTTTTTTTGCGCTTTTTCGAGGGCTTTATTAATCCACGGATGGGTAATGGCTTCATTTTCTTTCAATCCAAGTTTTTGCAACATGCCATCCATGCGGTTTGAGCCAAAGATACGCATAAGATCATCTTGAAGCGAGAGAAAGAATTTTGAGCGACCAGGATCACCTTGGCGACCAGAGCGACCACGTAGCTGGTTGTCAATACGACGGCTCTCATGGCGTTCCGTAGCAATGACGTAAAGACCACCAACAGCGAGTGCTTTTTCTTTGAGGCGTTTAACATCTTTTTTAATTTCTTCAATTTTAGCTGCTCGTTCTTCTCCATCAGGCATATCTTGTAATTCTTGTCGGATACGCATTTCGACATTACCACCAAGTTGTATATCAGTACCACGCCCAGCCATGTTGGTTGCGATGGTTAAAGCTCCAGGAACACCTGCTTGCGCAATGATGTATGCTTCTTGCTCATGATAGCGGGCATTTAAGACTCTAAAATCAGTAATACCCTCTTTTCGCAAACGTTCTGCTAATTGTTCCGACTTTTCAATAGAAGTTGTACCAACAAGAATAGGCTGTCCTTTTTCGTGTGCTTGATGGATATCACGCACAATAGCACGATATTTTTCTTCTTCTGTTCGATAAATTTCATCATCTTCGTCAAGACGCTGTACTGGTAAGTTGGTGGGAACTTCTACAACTTCAAGACCATAAATATTACTGAATTCTTCAGCTTCTGTCGTGGCAGTTCCAGTCATTCCAGATAATTTTCTATACATACGGAAGTAATTTTGAAAAGTGATAGAAGCAAGTGTCTGATTTTCTGGCTGGATCGCAACATGCTCTTTAGCTTCTAGGGCTTGATGAAGTCCTTCAGAATAACGCCGTCCTGGCATCATACGCCCTGTAAATTCGTCAATAATAACAATTTCATCATTGCGAACAATGTAGTCTTTATCACGAACAAACAGTTTATGGGCTTTTAGCGCGTTATTGACATGGTGGACGATAGCAACATTTTCTATATCATAAAGACTTTCACCTTTAAGATGTCCAGCTTTTTCAAGCATTTTTTCAATTTTTTCAGTACCAACTTCAGTAAAAGTTGTTGTCTTTTGTTTTTCATCTATTTCATAGTCCTCTGGAGTTAAGGCCGGAATAAATGTATCGATAAGGTTATAGAAGTCCGTACGATCTTCTAGAGGACCAGAAATGATAAGGGGGGTACGCGCTTCATCAATAAGAATTGAATCAACTTCATCAATAATTGCGTAATGATGTCCACGCTGAACCATTTGATTACGGTCAAAGGCCATATTATCACGTAGATAATCAAAGCCCAATTCGTTATTTGTTGCATAGGTAATATCACATGCATAGGCTGCTCTGCGGGCATCATTATCAAGATCATGCAGAATCACGCCCGTTGTTAACCCTAGAAAACTAAAAATTTCTCCCATTGTTTCTGCATCACGGCTAGCAAGATAATCATTTACCGTAACGACATGAACACCTTTTCCTTCTAAAGCATTGAGATAAATTGGCAGAGTTGCCATTAATGTTTTCCCTTCACCTGTGCGCATTTCAGCAATGCCACAGTCATGGAGCACCATTCCACCAATGAGCTGTACATCAAAAGGACGCATATCATAAACACGTTTTGCTGCTTCACGAGCAGTTGCAAAAGCTTCTGGTAGGAGTCGGTCAATGCTTTCACCTTCTCTGAGTCGTTTACGAAATGCGTCAGTTTTTTGACGCAGTTGCGCATCGCTTAATTTCACGAATTGTTCTTCCAAAACATTAATTTGTGCAACTTTTTGGCGAAGAACCTTGAGACGTCTCTCCTGAGCTGAACCAAAAAATTTACGTGCAAAGACACCTAAACCGACCATCTCTGGTCCTTTCTTTTAATTGTTATTACTCTCATTGGGTTGTTCATATGCCATCCCCGTGTTTGCAACCCCCAAGACATTTCACATAACTGGATGTAAATGGTACCATTATACTTGTTGGTATGCGATTTTTCACTTTAATTATAAAGTAGAGATAAGAGGCGAAGTACACCGTGTCAACTTTAGTAATGCTGTTTATTTGATACAATACAAAGTAATTTAGGATACAATATGTCATTTCTTTATATTATCATATTTGGTATGAGTATGAGGTGGGATGGAATAAATTGAGATAAAGGAGCAAGTTTATGCTTTTTAAAATAAAATGACTCATTTATTTATCTGTATTTAGAAATTAAAATGTTACAGTAAAGAAATAAGAATCTTAAACCTACTTTCATTCTTAAGGAGTTTATTTATGAAATTCAACTTTATCACGCTATTTTTGACATCAACTTTATTGATGAGTACGAGTTTAGGGGTGGTAGCTCAAGAAGGTTTGAATGCATCGTCGAATGATTTAAAGACTTTAGAGAAAGCTTCTGAAAAAACAGTTTCTCCTTCTCATATTATGGCGGTTGTTGATGGAAAGAATATTACAGTAGGGCAATTGGATGAATTAGCACTTGAAATAAATCCTAATTTAGCGCGTTTTCCTGATGAACAACGCCGTATAATGGTTTTAAAAGCTTACTTGGATATGCAGGCGCTTGCTAAAGCAGCAATGAGCAAGGGTATTGATAAGACAGAAACTTACGATAAACGTATGGCCGTCATGCGTGACAATGTTCTTCAACAGCTTTATTTTAAACAGACAGTTGTTGACCAGATTTCAGATAGTGATTTGGAGACCCTTTATAATAAAGAAGTGGCTGCTTTACCCAAAGAGGATGAAGTTAAAGCGCGTCATATTTTAGTGAAAACAAAAAAAGAAGCGGAAGCGATCATTAAACGTTTAAATAAAGGAGAAAATTTTGAAGAGATAGCTAAAAAGAGTTCAACAGATGGCTCTGCCGCGGTTGGGGGTGATCTTGGTTATTTCAGCCATGGTCAAATGGTCAAGCCTTTTGAAGATGCTGCGTTTGGCTTGAAAGTTGGCGAATACACTAAAAATCCTGTTGAAAGTCCTTTTGGTTGGCATGTTATTAAGGTGGAAGATCGCCGTTTGAAACAGCCTCCTGTCTTTGATGATGTTAAAGAAATGTTGCGTACACAGCTGATAAAAGAGCGTTACCAAAAATTGATTGTTGATTTACGCAGCAAGTTAGATGTTAAATACCCTGATCCTAATGTTATAAAACTTATGCAATCGCTTAATCAGAATGGGACGCCACTTCCAAATGAAACATCGGATGAAGAAGACACAGAATAGCGAGAAAAAAGTGGATAATATTTTTGCTTGGTGGTTTAATAGATTTGTCGATTCAAAAAGCTTAGTAGTTGTTTGTAAGAGATCGTGTATCTGCAATTATTATCCTGTTTTTATGGAAAGCGTACTGTGATTTTTCAAATATCTCCTTTGTCGCCCCAAAACATACAGGAGCTTCCGCCATTATCTGGTGTTCGAATAGCAACAGCAGAAGCTGGGATTAAATATAAAGATCGTGCAGATCTTCTTTTTATCATATTCGATGAACCAGCAAGTGTGGCAGGTGTTTTTACACGTTCAAAATGCCCGTCTGCTCCTGTAGAGCATTGCCGTGCCTCACTTCCTCATGGGGTTGCTAGGGGTATAGTTGTTAATTCGGGGAATGCAAATGCTTTTACTGGACGCAGAGGAAGACATACAACAAATGAAATCATGGGTGCAGCCGCAAGCGCTTTGAAGGCTAAAGAAAATGAAATTTTTATAGCTTCTACAGGTGTTATCGGTGAACCCATGGATTCATCGGCTATTGTGAATCTATTACCAACCATGGTGGAGACAGCAAAAGAAAGGAATTGGTTGGAAGCTGCAAAAGCTATTATGACGACGGATACATTTCCAAAACTTGCAACACGCAGATTTGAGTGTGGGGGAGAGATTGTTACCATTAATGGGATTGCAAAAGGCGCTGGTATGATTGCGCCAGATATGGCAACAATGCTCTCTTTTGTCATAAGTGATGCAGGTATTTCTTCGGATATTCTTCAAGCCCTGTTATCAGAGGCTGTTCAGGGTTCTTTCAATTCAATTACTGTCGATAGCGATACCTCAACATCAGATACACTCATGATGTTTGCGACAGGAAAAGAAAATTTTCCTTGTATTACATGTAAAACTGATCCGCGTTATGAGGTGTTCTCAAAACACTTAAGTGCACTTTTACATGAGCTTGCATTACAAGTTGTTTGTGATGGAGAAGGTGCACGCCACTTAATTGAGGTAAATGTGATTGGTGCGACAACAGATAAAGCCGCTAAAACCATAGCCTTCTCAATTGCAAATTCACCACTTGTAAAAACCGCTATTGCCGGTGAAGATGCTAATTGGGGACGGGTGGTTATGGCAGTTGGTAAAGCAGGTGTTGAAGTTGACCGTGATCTCTTGAAGATTTGGTTTGGTGAACATCGTTTAGCTGTCAATGGAGAACGTGATCCTGAGTATTGTGAAGAGACAATAGGTGCTTATATGCAAGGCAAACACATCACAATTCGTGTTGATATTGGCTTGGGTAGAGGTAACGCGACAGTTTGGTCTTGTGATTTGACGAAAGAGTACGTTATGATTAATGGCGATTACAGAAGTTAACTGATGTATTATAAATTTGACATTGGATATTTGTCTGTTTCTTCAAGGAGGATTAGGGATTTAAATTCTTCCATCTCGGGGTAGGAGGCGTTATAGAAGAGATGATTATCATTACTATTTCTAGTGGAGAGTGATATGCAAAAAAATTCACTTCTTCTTGTTGTTGCATGCGCATTATTGAATCAAGATAAGCGTGTGTTGCTTACAGAACGCCCTCAAGGAAAATCATTAGCTGGTTTATGGGAATTCCCTGGTGGAAAGGTTGAAAAAGGAGAAACTCCAGAAGAGTCATTGATTCGTGAATTAAAAGAAGAACTTGGTATTCATGTTCAGCTAAACAATTTATTCCCCTTAACATTTGCAAGTCATGCTTATGAAACATTTCATCTCTTAATGCCGTTGTATCTTTGTTACCATTATGAGGGTGTTGCACAAGGACGAGAGGGGCAAAACTTAAAATGGGTTTTTATTGGTGAACTTGATAAATATCCTATGCCTGCTGCTGACAAGCCATTGATTCAGCTATTGAAGAATTTTCTTCTTTAATGGGGAAGTGAGAAGAAAATGCTGTTTAATAAAATCTTTATCCATAACATACGGTAATTTCATGAAAGTAAGTAGCCTGTTGAGAATTTTTACAATATCTCTAAAACGCGTGAATAATGTTAAATAAAGATTTTTAAATGAGTTCTGATGAACTTTAGGAAAAGAGTAAATAATGAACTCGTTCGGTATAAATAAACTTATGAAAGTGTTTGTTTATTGAGGGATTAGTAAATTACTCCAATCTACAGGGTAATTTTCAGGTTCAAAGTGGAATCATGGAGGAATGTAACAATGGAAGTATTATTTTTTAATTGGGTTCATATATAAGAGCATATGTTATGTTTTCTGCACTGGACGGCGCTTTTCTACGGGATATTGATGTTTTTGAGCGATACGTGTAATAGCTTTTTCCAAAGGTTCAATCATAACATCCATAGAGAAGCCATTTGCATGAATGATATTTTCCTGATCAATCATAATGGCGACATGGCCTTTCCAAAAAATCAAATCACCTCGTTGAAGTTTATCATGATCTGTAAGTTGTTTGCCTATCGTTTTCTGCTGCATGTCAGTATCGCGTAAAACCATTTGGCCGGACATAATCATGGAGAGTTGGACTAGCCCCGAGCAATCAATTCCGAAACCACTAACACCACCCCAGAGATACGGTGTGCGTATAAAAGTTTCGGCAACCGTAACATAATCTTCATACACGTGCCCAATAGGACTGAGATGATGGGTAAAGATTGCTTTTCCATTTTCAAGTATAGAATATGGTGTGCCATGGACCTCTATTTCATCAACAACACTTACTTTGCTGCCCATGGATAAAGGATATTCCATTGGTCCACGTAAGTCAGCCTGTAAATATTGAAAAGTGCGTGGCACTGAAACGACATGTGTCTGTTTTACATTTGATGTACAAAGAACTGTTGTATCAATATAACCGACATAACCATCTTTGAGAGATTGTCCCCATGACATGGTTTCTCCTTGTTCAAAGATGAGGAGTTCCTCTCCTAATAAGCACTCTGTTTGTCTCTCGCTTTTTTTATTGTTTTCTTTGAAAAGTCCAGCAACAGCTGTATTAACACGTTTTTTTTCACCTTGAACAAAACGCAGTGCTGTAATTTCTGTTTCAAGACGTTTATCTGCTAAATCATTTCTGAATGCATATAATCGGGGATCTTTAAAGACCATTTGTTGACCTTTCATTTTTTCTTTAAAGTGTAAGATCACAACAACTATATTTGTAAGATTTTTCATCTTCAAATAAAGCAGAAACGCAACTTAAAGCGATAAGAAATAGCTCCTAAATTTTCAGAATTACTCAATTTTGTGGTTATTTTGTGTCAATTTTTAAAGAGATTATAAAGAGCACGAATAACTTGTGCACAACCACCGACAGGGAAGCCTGGTTTTTCTTTTGGTACCCATCCGTAAAGGTCAAAATGCGCAAAATATTTGGCTTTTTCAACAAAAGAATTCAGAAATAAAGCGGCAACTACCGAGCCTGCGAAGTTATTTCCACTTATATTATTAAGATCAGCAATTGGTGATGATAACATTTCTTGATAAGGCTTCCAAAGTGGCATTTGCCAAAGGGGATCTGAAACAGAATAAGCAGATTGAGAAATTTGTTGAGCCCATTCTGAATCATTGCAATAAAATGCGGCAAGATCTGGTCCTAATGCTATACGTGCCGCTCCTGTTAAAGTTGCCATACAAAGCATGAATTGTGGACTTTCTTCATCACCATAGGCAAGTGCATCAGCAAGGACAAGCCGGCCTTCAGCATCTGTATTACCAACTTCTACACTTAAACCTTTACGACTTTGGAGGATATCGCCTGGTCTATAAGCATTGGCAGAAATTGTATTTTCAACAGCTGGAATCAAAACACGTAGACGAAAAGGCAATTTGGCATCCATAATCAGTTGAGCCAGCCCCAAAACATGTGCCCCCCCTCCCATGTCTTTTTTCATGAGTGACATGTTATTAGCTGATTTAATATTGAGTCCTCCAGTATCAAAGGTTACACCTTTTCCAACCAATGTTATTTTAGGATGATTTTCTTGTCCCCAGTGTAGATCAATGAGTCGTGGTGCAATGCTGCTGGCTCGTCCTACAGCATGGATCATTGGAAAATTATGTGTTAAAAGTGCATCTCCACAAATGCTTTGAACCTGAGCACCGTAAGTTTTCCCCAATCGGTATGCTTCTTTCTCGAGGGTATCAGGGTTCATATCATTGGCTGGAATATTGATGAGATCACGTACAAAAAAGACGGTTTTATAAATTCGTTGAAGTTCATCAAAATCAACCCTATCGCTAACAGAGAATGATAACGATTTGGAGGAAAAGTTTTGACGATAGCGGTTGAATTGGTAACTTCCAAATGCCAAGCCAAGATAGCTATTTATTTCATGGGAGGCATCTCCTTCTAAATGCCAATGTCCAGTAGGAAGTTTTTTAGCAAGAAGCCCTGTGATAAAAGGTTCATCACCGTTGCCAAGTCCAAATAAAACTTTTTTTAACTGCCCATTTTTGTGAGGAATAAAGAGTATTTGTCCTGCTTTGCCGGTAAAATCATTAGCTTTCATCCATGTTTTTGTTGATGCATCAAGCGATAACTCAGCAATATTTCTCTGATTTACCAAAAGTATGGGACAACTATTATCGATACGTATTGTGCTAAAATGAATGTGATGTAAGTCCATATTTATGAAATCCTCATAGTCGTCGAAGTGCGACATATTCAACCAAATGGTCTTTCCCTTTACGTAGAATGAGATTAGACCGTGGTCGTGTTGGCAATATATTTTCTTGTAAATTTTTCAAATTAATGGTTTGCCAAAGGTCTTCAGCAATTTTTAAAGCTTCTTTTTCGGTAAGATGTGCATACCGATGAAAGTAGGATTCAGGATTTTGAAAAGTTGTTTTACGCAAACGTTTGAAACGTTCCAAGTACCAGTGACGAATGATTTTTGTTTCAGCATCTACATAGATTGAAAAATCAAAAAAGTCTGAAACAAAAGGAATGATTTTCCCATCTTTAGGAAGATCACTGACCTGTAACACATTAATTCCTTCAACAATTAAAATATCGGGGCGATCAATGATAATTGTTTGATTTTCTAGAACATCATAGGTCATATGTGAATAAAGTGGGGCGCTAACATTCCCTATACCGGCTTTTATAGCAGAAAGAAAGCAGAGTAATTTTTTAATGTCATAGGAATCAGGAAATCCTTTACGATTCATACGATTTTTTTGCTGTAAAACAGCATTAGGATAGAGAAAACCATCCGTTGTAATCAAATCAACTTTAAGATTAGATGCCCAACGTTTCAAAAGTTCTTGAAGAATGCGAGCGGTAGTTGATTTGCCTACCGCAACAGAGCCAGCAATCCCAATGATAAAAGGCGTTTTTTTTGTTCCTTTTTGATGTAGAAATTGTTGACGCTTATGAAAAAGTTGCTGTACTGCTTCAACATGGCATGATAGCAGACGTGATAAGGAAAGATAAATACGTTGTACTTCTTCAAGATCAATGGGATCATCGATTGAGCGCAAACGTTTAATTTCATCAAAGGTTAAGGTTAGCGGTGTATCTGCACGAAATTGGGACCACTCTTGTGCCGTAAAGACACGGTAGGGCGAATATTGATCAGAAATAGATTTGACCAAGTTATCTTCTTGATCAATTTTTGAGAGAAGCGTATCAATCATTTGTGTTGGTCGAGAATTCTTTTGCTGCAGTAATTGACGAGGGACAAACAGGTAGGCTATTTTGTATTCAAATGCGCTTTATTGTGCATGTTCTCTTCTTTAAAATGACAGATAGTCTTTTGTTAGCTTATAGTCCAGTCATTCCATTGTGCGTTGATTTGTGCCAATGAGCACCCTTGTGCCAAAAAAGCCCACAAAAGTAAACGTGCTTTTACTGCTGATAAATAGCCAGACATAAGGGCACCAGAAGCAATCATATCAACTTCTGAACCTTTATAGCCATAAGTTTTGCGGGTTGTCGAGCCAGTGCAGGTACGGCTAGCGATAATAATTGGCATTTTTTGTGTATATTGTCGTATGATGTCTGCTTCTTCAAAACTGCAATGTCCTGATCCAAAACCGGCAACGACAAGTCCAGCATAATGCCCACTTTCAAGGCAGAATTTCATTAATTGTGTGTCAGAGGATAAAGAGGAGTATAAGAGTGCAACTTGATGGTCATAGTTTTGGGGAAGGTCAAATGTTCTCGGAAAAAAAATTTGATCATTAAAATACAGCAGTTTTCCTTCTAAAAGAGTTCCTAAAATACCAACGAGGCCTGATTGAAATGTCTCAATTTTGACAGTATGGCTTTTTTGAACCCAATAAGGTGAATGAATGGTATCATTGATGACAACGAGAACGCCTCTGTTTCGACTTTGTGGATGAACAGCAACGCGGCTTGCTGCTAAAATATTAGCCGGTCCATCAGCGCCTGCTTCACAAGGTATGCGCATAGCACCCGTTATAACGAGCGGTTCTGCTTTATCCCAATAAAGGGAAAGAAAAAAAGCAGTTTCCTCCAGTGTATCAGTACCTTGGGTTAACACAATACCTTCTGCACCAGCTTTTATTTGTTGTGTTGCCCACTCTATGATTTCAAAAAGGATCTTAAAAGATAAAGATCCACTCGGTAATTGTGTTAATGTTTGCGCATGAATATGAGCAACTTTATTTAAATCGGGAACACTTTTGATGAGAATATCTGAGGTTAATGTTGGTTGCATTTGGCCAAAATTGTCGGCCGCCATTGCAATTGTTCCTCCCAATGTTCCTATGGCTATTTTTTTCATCATTTTTCCTTTAAAAGACGCAAACTATTTACAAAAACTATTTAGCAACAATTTGCATTGATAACAATGATATCATTTTTTTATTTCAATAAATTGAATTGTGCTGAATCATTGTGTTTTGCAGTGTATGTTCTTAAATAAAGACAATAGTGATTGGATTTTACATTTGATGAAAAGAAAACAATATTAAGAATAGAGGTCAATATTAATGAGTTTCCTTATGGAAGAACATAAACCAGACATAATGTATGGTACAACTATTATTACTGTACGAAAAGGTGGCAAAGTTGTGATGGCTGGTGATGGACAGGTATCACTTGGGCAAACGATTATGAAAGGCAATGCACGCAAAGTTCGTCGTATTGGCAAAGGTGGAACAGTTATTGCTGGTTTTGCAGGTGCTACGGCGGATGCTTTCACTTTATTGGAAAGATTGGAAACGAAGCTTGAGCAATATCCTGATCAGCTTATGCGTGCATGTGTAGAACTTGCAAAAGATTGGCGAACAGACCGCTATTTGCGTCGTCTTGAAGCAATGATGCTGGTAGCTGATAAGAAAATAACTTTAGCGTTAACAGGGCTGGGTGATGTTTTAGAGCCAGAAGATGGTGTTATGGCAATTGGTTCTGGAGGCAATTTTGCTCTTTCGGCTGCTCGAGTACTTATGGATATGGACTTGGATGCAGAAACCATTGCTCGTAAGGCTATGGATATTGCCGCTAAAATTTGTGTTTATACCAATGATCATTTTACGATTGAAACATTGGATGCAGAATTATAACTTTAGAGAAAGCTATTTGAATGTGTGTTGTATTTTCCCCTCGTGAGACTGTTTCTGAACTTGATCGTTTTATTATTGGCCAAGATGATGCCAAACGTTCTGTTGCTATTGCATTGCGTAATCGGTGGCGTAGACAACAGCTTGATGGTCCTATGCGTGAAGAGGTTATGCCAAAAAATATCTTGATGATAGGGCCAACAGGTGTTGGTAAAACAGGTATAGCGCGTCGATTAGCAAAACTTGCTGGAGCGCCTTTTGTTAAAGTAGAAGCGACTAAATTTACAGAAGTTGGTTATGTAGGACGTGATGTTGAGCAAATTATTCGTGACCTTGTTGAGATTGCTATTTCTCTTGTGCGTGAAAAAAAACGAGAGGAAGTTAAAGTAAAGGCACACGTTAATGCTGAAGAGCGCGTTTTAGATGCTCTTGTTGGAAAGACGGCAAGTCCGGCTACTCGTGATAGTTTTCGCAAAAAATTGCGTGAAGGTGAATTAGATGAGAAAGAGATTGAAATTGAAGTAGCCGATAATAACAGCAATAGTGCTTCGACTTTTGATATTCCGGGGATTCCTGGTGCGCAAATGGGAATTATGAATTTGTCAGATATTTTTGGAAAAATGGGAGGACGTACAAAGGTCCGCAAAACGACAGTAAAGGATGCTTTTAAACCTCTCATGGATGATGAATCTGAAAAGCTTCTTGATCAAGATCAAATTATACAAGAAGCACTCCGTGTTACGGAAAATGATGGAATTGTTTTTATCGATGAGATTGATAAAATCGCAACCAGAGATGGTGGAGCAAGTGCGGCTATTTCGCGTGAGGGTGTTCAACGGGACCTTTTGCCTCTGGTTGAAGGAACAACAATTGCTACAAAGTATGGTCAAGTCAAAACCGATCATATTCTTTTTATTGCATCAGGTGCGTTTCATGTTTCTAAGCCATCTGACTTATTGCCAGAACTTCAAGGACGTTTACCCATTCGCGTAGAGTTAAATGCTCTCACAAGGGAAGATTTACGACGTATTCTAACCGAACCTGAAGCCAGTTTGATTAAGCAATATATTGCTTTAATGGCAACGGAAGAGGTTCATTTAGAAATTACTGATGATGCGATTGATGCTTTAGCGGATATTGCTGTAGATTTAAACGCAAGGATTGAGAATATCGGGGCACGCCGTTTGCAAACGGTGATGGAACGCGTTTTAGATGAGATTTCTTTTACAGCACCAGATAGAGCCGGAACATCCTTTAAAGTTGACGCTGCTTATGTAAGACAATCTATAGGTGAGCTTGCTTCTGATATCGATCTTTCACGTTTTATTCTTTAGAGTTATTGCTTATTTTCGTCTATCAGCGTGCTTCTATAATTTTGAAACCATGGGCTTTTTCATGTATCAATACTGTGCGAAAAATGTCCCTTAACAATGTCTCATAAGGCAGGTGGCGGTTAGCAACAAGAAGCAGATTGCCACCTGGCTTTAGGTATTTTGCAGCCTTTATAATAAAATGCTGTCCTAATGAAATGTCTGTTGTTTGTTGTGTGTGGAATGGTGGATTGGAAATGATGGTATCATATAGGTCTGTGATCGGTTCACACACGAGATCATGCCAATAAAAATGAATCGGACAAGAAGCCGCTTTGTGTTTAAGGTGTTGTTTAGCTGCATTCAAAGCGTTGTAGTCGGCTTCATAGAGGTCAAGAGCTGTTAATTTTTTACTTTGTTCGAGAGCAGCGTAAGAAAGAAAACCCCAACCAGCACCAAAATCCGCAGTTTTTCCTGAAATAATTTTGCGCATATGGAAAGCAAGAGCGGCAGATCCCGGATCAATACGGCCGTGTGAAAACATGCCAGAAGTGGTCTGAAATTTATTTTCAAAAGTGAGCGGTGGTGAGCGCAATTGTGCAATATGCTGTCTCTCTATTTGTTGTGGAACTTGAAGCCAGAAGACCAGTCCATGGTTTTTAGACAATTTATCGGTAACGGGAACAAATGTTTTAACCCATTTCATCATTGAGGAAGCGCCGGCAGTTTTATTTCCACCGATAATAATCCATCCACCAGGTTTGACGCATTCTAATAAATCAAGAAAACAATTTTGGTTAAAACCACGATATTTGCTCAAATGTAAAAGTGCACCATCATAGGTGAAGGTTCTATCTATTTGGGGAGCACAATGAAATTGAGCATTGGCAAATTTTAAAAAATCCGGTCGCCAAGAGGTTATAATTTTCAAATTTTTTGCCCACTCTGGAGCAGGAATTTCCGTTAAACCAAAACCCAACCAAGATTGACTTGGATTGGGAAGAGGGAGGCTATGTTTTTTAAAAGGTAAAAACAGCAACACATATAGCTCTTTCAAAATAAAATGCCATTCTAATATGAGGATGGCATTTTATTTTTCGATAAGAAGGCAAATTACCCTTCTTTTACTGGATTATCATTTGTAATTTCTTTACCGGTTTGTTGATCGATGATTTTCATTGATAACCGGACTTTACCACGCTCATCAAAGCCCATTAATTTGACCCAAACTTTATCACCTTCTTTAACAACGTCTGTTGTTTTTGTGACGCGTTGTGATGCGAGTTGAGAGATGTGAACGAGTCCATCACGTGAGCCAAAGAAGTTTACAAATGCACCGAATTCTGCAGTTTTCACAACTGTTCCTTGGTAGATAGCACCAACTTCAGGTTCATCAACAATGGAATGAATCCAGCGTTTTGCTGCTTCAATGGTTTTAGCATCGGCAGAAGCAATTTTAATTGTTCCATCATCTTCAATATTGATTTTTGCTCCAGTTTGTTCAACGATTTCTCGAATAACTTTACCACCAGAACCAATAACATCCCGAATTTTATCAACAGGAATGTTCATCACTTCGATGCGCGGAGAAAATTCGCTGAGTTCAGCACGGGCACTGGTTAAAGCTTTAGCCATTTCATTAAGAATATGGATTCGACCACTTTTAGCTTGCTCGAGTGCGATTTTCATAATTTCTTCGGTAATACCATCAATTTTGATATCCATTTGCAAGGCGGTAATACCATTTTCTGTTCCTGCTACTTTGAAATCCATATCTCCGAGATGATCTTCATCTCCTAAAATATCAGACAACACAGCAAAGTGTTCCCCTTCTTTAATCAAGCCCATAGCAATACCTGCGACAGGGCGTGCCAAAGGAACACCGGCATCCATAAGAGCAAGTGAAGTGCCGCAAACGGTTGCCATGGAGGAAGATCCATTGGATTCAGTAATTTCTGAGACAGCACGAATTGTATAGGGGAAGGATTCTTTTGTTGGCAACATAGGATGAATTGCACGCCATGCTAATTTTCCATGCCCAATTTCGCGACGTCCAGGAGAGCCAAGACGCCCTGTTTCTCCTACGGAAAATGGTGGAAAATTATAATGGAGGAGAAATGTTTCCTTATACATACCTGTTAAGGAGTCAACATATTGTTCATCCTCACCCGTTCCTAGTGTTGCAACAACAATTGCTTGTGTTTCTCCACGCGTAAAAAGTGCGGATCCATGCGTACGGGGTAAAATACTCACTTCTGATTGAATGGGGCGTACTGTTGAAAGGTTTCGCCCATCAATACGCTTTTGGGTATCAAGAATGTTCCAGCGAACAATTTTTGCTTGCAACTGTTTGAAAACGGTTGAAATTTGGTCTGCACTAAATTTACATTCCTCGTCTGTTTCTGGCATAAATTTGTTGGTGATTTCCGTTTTTATGGCATCAATTGCAGCATAACGTTCTTGTTTATCTGTAATAGTATAAGCTTTTCGTATATCCTCTTCAGCCATTTCCCGCATGACTTTTTCAAGATCAGAAAGATCTTCGGGAACAAAATCGCGTGGGTCTTTTGCAGCAACTTCGGCAAGCTTGATGATAGCATCAAGAACGGGTTGAAGGCCTTTGTGCCCAAACATAACGGCACCCAACATGATGTCTTCCGGCAATTCATGTGCTTCTGATTCAACCATCAACACAGCGCTTTCAGTTCCTGCTACAACAAGATCAAGTTTTGATTCTGGCATTTCATCGATATGAGGATTGAGAACATATTGTCCGTTACAATATCCGACACGAGCACCAGCAATGGGGCCCATGAAAGGAACACCTGATAAGGTCAATGCGGCAGAAGATGCAATCATTGCAAGGATATCGGGATTATTCTCAAGATCATGCTGTATAACGGAAACAATGACTTGTGTATCATTTTTATATCCATTGGCGAAGAGGGGGCGAATTGGGCGATCAATCAAACGTGAAATCAAAGTTTCATTTTCGGTTGGTCTGCTTTCCCGTTTTAAATAACCGCCGGGTATTCTACCAACAGCATAAGATTTTTCTTGATAATTAACGGTAAGTGGAAAAAAGTCTTGGTCTGGTTTTGGACTTTTTGCTGATACAACGGTTGCTAAGACAATAGTTTCTCCGTAGGTAGCAATCACTGCACCATCAGCTTGACGGGCTATTTTTCCTGTTTCAATGGTGAGTGGCCGCCCAGCCCATTCAATTTCTATCTTGTGCGTTTTGAACATTTTTTATCCTTAATGACCAGTGTTCATATTTTTAAGTGCTCGCACTCTGATTTTGCGGAGCATATTTTAAAGCTATGGGCAAGACAACGAGACACTTCTGTTTATTCGCGAGAAGAGAGAAGTAAATCGCAATTTAAAGACGAAGCAACGAGCAATCCTGCCCCATGATGATTATTCGCCAGTTTTTAACTAAAACCAGTAATGAAAAATGGGCGGCTTTTTAGAAAGACCACCCACCCATTTTCCTTTTAGCGGCGCAAACCTAACTTCCTAATAAGTGTCTGATAACGATTTTGGTCAACTCCTTTCAGGTAATCAAGAAGACGACGACGTTGGGAGACCATCTTCAAAAGACCACGACGAGAATGGTTATCCTTTTTATGAGATTTAAAATGGTTCGTTAAGTTAGAAATACGTTCAGAAAGTACAGCGACCTGTACTTCTGGTGATCCTGTATCACCGACTTTATTTGCGTATTCTGCAACAAGAGCTTGTTTACGTTCAGCTGTAATCGACATCGTATTATCCTTTCAAAAAATAAAGAAACAAAAGTCACCCATAGCCGAGATGTCGTTCAGCAAGGGTCTATGAAGAAACCAGAAGAGTTGAAAGCTCTCACCTGCTTTAGCGTTTATATAGGAAGGCGAGTTAAAATACTAGTCCTTAAAAGCATCTTGAAAACCTTCTTTAGAGAAAGGAGTTTGTTTTGAAATATTGATTTTAAGAGAATTTTATGAGAACTTTTAAAGAATTATGCATTCTTTTGATACAAAGATGACTGCTTTATAGAGTGTGTGTGGTAAGAAAAGCGATAAATATCGATTAAGAGGCAAAAGATGCAGAGCATTGCAACATTAAAACTTTTTCATAATTCGGTATTTCGAAATTTGTGGTCATCCACTCTTATTTCTAATTTAGGGGGGCTTATTCAAGCTGTAGGAGCAGGTTGGTTAATGGCGTTGATAAGTTCTTCGCACTCCATGGTTGGACTTGTTCAAAGCGCTACCACATTACCACTTGTGATGTTTTCTCTGATGGCAGGGGCATTAGCTGACAATTTTAATCGGCGCCAAATTATGTTGTGTGCCCAGATTATAATGATGGTTATATCCATGAGTTTAGCTATTTTATCCTATATCGGCTTTTTAACACCAGGGCTTCTTTTATGCTTTACGTTTTTGATTGGGTGTGGAACAGCCTTTTATAATCCTTCTTGGCAGGCAACAATAGGAGACATTGTGAGCAGGGAAAATATTCCTGCTGCTGTGAGTTTAAACAGTGTTGGCTTTAATTTGATGCGTAGTGTTGGTCCTGCTATTGGCGGTGCTATTATTGCAACTCTGGGTGCAGCCGCAGCCTTCTTATTTAATGCGATAAGTTACATTCCTTTAATTGGTGCTTTGTTTTTCTGGAAACCGAGCTATGAAAATAACAGATTGCCACGCGAAAGGCTTTTAGGAGCTGTTTCAGATGGTTTGCGTTATGTTGCGATGTCACCTAATCTTCTCAGTATTATGGTGAGGGCATTCCTTTTTGGTATTGGAGCGATTTCGATTTTGGCACTCTTACCAATTGTTGTACATAAAATTCTTGGAGGAAGCGCTCTTCTTTATGGAACATTGCTTGGGTGTTTTGGTCTTGGAGCTATGACGGCTGGTATGATTAATTCATCTGTACGGCGTTTTTTTCGTTTAGAGACGATTATTGCAAGTTCATTTACTGGTTTTGCCTTTTCTTGCTTTTTTTTAGCAATGAGCCGTTCATTAATTGTAAGCCATATTGCTTTGTTTCCTGCAGGCTTATGTTGGGTTTTGGCATTGTCTTTATTTAATACATCTGTACAGCTTTCTACACCGCGTTGGGTTGTTGCACGTGCTTTAGCGCTTTATCAAACAGCATCTTATGGAGGAATGGCAATTGGAAGCATAATTTGGGGTGTTTTGGCTGATGGTTATTCTCCTACCGTTGCTTTGAGTGTTTGTTCTCTTTTCTTGGTTTTTGGAGCCCTTGCGGGGATAAAGTTTAGAATTCAGGAAATACCTCAAATAGATTTGGATCCGCTTGATCATTTCAGAGAACCAGAGCTTTTACTTGACTTAAAAGCACAAAGTGGTCCGATTATGATTATGATCGATTATCAAATTCATGAAAATGATCTCGAAGAATTTCTCAAAGTGATGACACGTCGTCGCCATATTCGTTTACGTGATGGCGCTCGCCAATGGGTTCTCTTACGAGACCTTGAAAGACCTGAATATTGGACAGAAGTTTATCATATGCCAACATGGGTAGATTATTTACGCCATAATCACCGTCGCATAAAAGCAGACGCAGAGGTGAATAAGCTTCTGCGTCATTTAAATCGTGCACCTGATGGGATAAGAGTTCACCGCATGATTGAGCGGCAGACAATACCACAAGCCAATGAGATGCTTTTAAAGTCCTCTGCTGATCAATTACCTTAAAGATAAGGGGAGAATTATACAGGAAGTTTATTTTTATGGAATGAATTTGTTAATATGGACAGAAGAAAAAAGAGATATTTCAATGAGCACTTTATGCCGTTGGTAAGTTGAGGATAGATTTCTGTTGAATAAACAGTCGAAGATTATAAGTGTTGTATTTTATTTAAACTCAAGCCTTTCCCATTCTATAAAATTTTCTTAACACTAAAGATATGCACGTATATCCAGTAATGATCAGAAATAATTTAAAACAACAAAAACAAATTCTTGTGCTTTTTTATTTATAACAAGAAAAGGTTCGACTTATGCATACCTCACGAATTGAGGATTGATATGGATTATCATAAAAGGGTAAAGCAATGAAAAAAGCTTCTTCGTTTGATTGATATAAAGAATATCTTTTTAAGAGGCTGTTATGAATCAAATTGTGAAAATCCGCTTTGGTTTGAACAAGCTTTTATCGAGAGAGCCTATAGCAAGAAGTTGGCCTTTGTAGATGACACAAACCTCATCTTCATCAAGAGGTACCTCGTGATGACAAAGAGGTATAGGAATGCCCATCATGACCCGCTGTGCTTGGGTTTCGCTAAGGGTGTAATGAGAGAGGCAATCCAGTGCGGCGCCTGTTTCAATTAAAAGTGCATCAAGTGTTGAAAAGTTTCTTTTGGAAGAAGTATCATTCTCATTTGTTGCATTTTTTTCCAGTGCTACCGCTTTTAATTCGTCCCATGTGATAAGATCATCTTCGCCAAAGGGAGCCACTGCGATACGTCTTAAATCAGCAATATGCCCATAACAACCAAGATCACGTCCCATATCGCGCGCTAAGGAGCGCACATAGGTTCCTTTTCCGCAGGTTATTTCAAAGAGTGAACAATCTTTGTTAGGATTTTCTATTAATTTAAAAGTTTCTATTTCCACTTGGCGCGGTGGAATGTCAACAATCTCACCTTCTCGGGCTAGATCATAGGCGCGGTTACCAGAAATTTTAATTGCCGAAAATTGTGGAGGTGTTTGTAAAATAACACCTGTATATTGAGGAAGAAGAGCGAGTATCTCTTCTTGTGTTGGACGTTTGAGAGATGTTTTTGTTATTTCCCCCTCGAGATCGTCTGTTAAACGCTCTTCTCCCCAAGCGATTTGAAAACGGTAGGTTTTGGTACCTTGCATCACATAAGGTACGGTTTTAGTTGCTTCGCCCAATGCAATAGGTAGGAGACCAGAAGCAAGAGGATCCAGTGTCCCTGCATGTCCTGCTTTTTGTGCATGAAAGAGCCATTTGATTTGTGAAACAGCTTCTGTTGATCTCATTCCATTTGGTTTATCAAATATGACCCAGCCAGAAACAGAACGGCCTTTTCTTTTATGTTGCCGTGCCATATTTCTAATCCTCAAGCTTATCACTATGGTGAAGATCGCGGGCTACCTCAGGTGAGCGAAGCAGGGTATCAATTTTTAAAAAATTATCAAAACTACTATCAAGTCGAAAACGCAGTTCAGGCATATATTTCATTTGACGCAATGCGTGACTAATTTCTCCACGGATAAAACGGCTATGTTTATTGAGGATATCAACGACACAATCATAAGACGCATTTTTGAGAGTGCTGAGGGGAGAAATAAAGCAGGTAGCAATTTTTAAATCTGGTGACATGCGTACTTCAGAGACAGAAATCACCATATTTTTCAAGACATCATCAAGTAAAACACCGCGCTGTAGTACATGGGATACTGCGTGGCGCACTTGTTCTCCTACTCTGAGTTGCCGTTGTGATGGCCCTGCATTTTTCATCGAAATTTTATCCTTGTTACAATTACTTTTCTTTTGATCATCTTAAAAGATTTAAAAAGAACGAAGCACTTGCACATAAACCCCAATAACTTTTTTCATTTTTAGGAATAAAGCCATTGGATTATTTTATAATGTGCGATTAATATGTTCGATGCGGAAAGTTTCAATGATGTCTCCTGCGCGCATGTCTTCATAGTTTTCAAATGCTATTCCACATTCTTGACCACTTTGCACTTCATTGACTTCATCTTTAAAGCGTTTGAGTGTTTTCAGTTTCCCTTCGTGAATAACAATATTATCACGGATAAGGCGAACACCAGCTCCCCGTTCTATTTTACCTTCTGTAACACGACATCCAGCAACTTTTCCGATTTTGGTGATATTAAAGACTTCTAGAATTTCAGCATTACCAAGGAAAGTTTCACGCTGTTCTGGTGAGAGTAACCCTGACATAGCGGCTTTTATATCATCAACAAGATCGTAGATGATGTTGTAATAGCGAATTTCAATTCCTTGTGTTTTAGCACAATCACGCGCTTGTTTATTGGCGCGAACATTAAAGCCAATCACAGCTGAGTTAGAGGCTTCCGCAAGAGAAATATCACTTTCAGTGATACCACCCGCGCCAGAATGCACAATGCGTGCACGAACTTCTTCATTTCCTAGCTTTTCTAATGCTGAAGCGATCGCCTCAATTGACCCTTGTACATCACCTTTAATAATAAGGGGAAACTCTTTAACACCAGTGGTTTGTAACCTCGTCATCATTTGTTCAAGAGAACCACGAGAACCCGTTTGTCGGGCTACAGCTTTATCACGTGCTAACCGCTGGCGGTATTCCGCAATTTCGCGTGCTTTTGCTTCATGCGTGACAACAGCAAATCTGTCACCAGCTTGTGGTGTTCCTTGCATACCTAAAATTTCAATGGGTGTAGAGGGAAGCGCTTCTTTAATATGGCGTCCATGGTCATCAATCAAAGCGCGTACGCGTCCCCATTCATTGCCGGCAACAATAATATCAGAAGGGTGCAACGTTCCTTTTTGAACGAGAACCGTTGCAACAGATCCACGTCCTCGATCCAGTTTAGCTTCAATGACGACGCCTTCTGCTGTTCGTTGAGAATCTGCTTTTAAATCAAGAATTTCAGCTTGAAGAAGAATAGCTTCGAGAAGTTTATCAAGATTTTGACCGGTTTTAGCAGAAACTTCGACTTCTAAAGTTTCTCCACCCATGGTTTCAACAAACACTTCATGTTGTAGAAGTTCTGTGCGTACTTTTTGAGCATTAGCAGCTGGTTTATCAATTTTGTTGATAGCAACAATAATGGGCACACCAGCTGCTTTAGCATGATTGATTGATTCAATTGTTTGCGGCATGACACTATCATCAGCAGCTACAACGAGAACAGCAATATCTGTAACACGCGCTCCACGAGCACGCATCGCTGTGAAGGCGGCATGTCCAGGTGTGTCAATAAAGGTAATTTTTTGACCATTTTGTTCCACTTGATAAGCACCAATATGTTGTGTGATTCCACCTGCCTCACCAGAAACAACATTTGCTTTCCGAATAGCATCAAGAAGAGAAGTTTTTCCGTGGTCGACATGGCCCATAATTGTTACGACAGGCGGACGTTGACGCATTTTTTGTGGATTATCAGCGACATTAAAGATGCCTTCTTCTACGTCAGATTCTAGAACACGTTTAACAGTATGACCGAATTCAACAGCGATAAGTTCAGCAACATCGGCATCAATAATATCGCCCGGTTTCATCATTTGTCCCTGTTTCATGAGGAATTTAATCACATCAACAGAGCGTTCAGTCATACGCTGTGCAAGTTCTTGAATCGTAATAGTTTCAGGAAGAACAACCTCACGAGAAATTTTTTCTCTCGGTTCTTGGTTTTGTGCACGTTTAAATTTCTCCTGTCTGCGACGCATTGCAGCCATTGAACGTCCACGCGCGCTCCCTTCTTCATCCAGAGCACTATTAAGAGTTAGCTTCCCACGGCGTCGTTCATCAGCACCTTTTACAACTTTAGGTGCACGCACTTCTAATTTAGCAGGGTTCACACGTCGGCTATGTCGATCATCTTCTTTATTTTCATCTACTTTACGTTTTTCGATGACAGTTGTATTTTTAGATGGAATAGGGATATCAATTGGTTCTACGAAAGAGGGAATGGAAGGAGGAGGTGGAGTCTGTTCTGGTAGACTTTCTTCTTCTTGATGTATTTCTGTTTCTTGAATTGACTGCTGCAAACTTTCTTCACGTTCTTTTGCTCGTCTTGCTTCTTCTTCGGCTTGTTCACGTGTTATTTTTTCTTGGATATGTGCTTCTTCTAATGCACGAAGTCTTGCTTGCATTTCAGCAGATGAAAGATTGCTTTTAGCGACGGGCTTCTGAGGTTTTGCTTCTTCGAATCGCGGTTTAGAACGTTGAGAAGCTACATGGGGCTTTGTAATTGGCTGTTGTATTTCAACTCTTTCGTCAGGACGCGTGATTTTGCGCCGTTTGGTTTCGACAACTACAGCCTTTGTACGGCCATGGCTGAAATTTTGTTTGACCGTACCTGTTTCTAGGACTGACCGTTTTAAGGTTAGTGTCCTCTTGACTGTTATCTTGTCGTTATTCTTTTCACTCATTGTACTTCCTTCACGGCTTGTGCCGTTTTTTCACCAGGCTTGCTGTGCGTGTCATCACGATAGGCGAGCAGTTTATGTATCGTTTTGAGAAATCCTTCAGCAGCTTTGGTATCCAATAAGGCCGCATGCATAACAGGATTAGCACCAAAAGCCACCCGCATTTCATCACTTGTGAATAAAGATATGGTTTTTATCTTTCGATTTGTTTGTTGTTGTATTGTATGAATGGCTTGTGCAATTTTTCGTTTTCCATCTTCTGTAGCTTCTTTAGCGTGAAGCACGAGAAGAGTTTGGCCCGAACGGATAGCTGCATCAACTTTTGTTGCTCCCATGACAATCGCACCTGCTTTTCGCGCCATGGAAAGGCTTGAAAGAGTGGACTTTAGCAAAAGTGTATCAACAATATGCGCAAGATTTTGTGCAACCTCAACATCTGTTTTAAATTTTTTCTTAAAAGCGTTTTGTTTGATTGCTGTTTCAATGGCGGAATGGCGAGCAGAAACCCAAACGCCACGCCCAGGCAAATTGGATTTAAGATCAGGGACAATTTGATTATTAGGACCAATAACAAAACGGATCAGCGTTTCGGCTGAAGCATTTTTTCTTGTCACAATGCAGGTCCGTTCATTCATTTAAATTGTATCCACGTCCAAATTATCACTTTTTTCATCTTTTGCAGAATTTTCATTTTCTGCAGGAGTTTCTGTAACAAGATCAGCTTTGTCTATCCAACCTGCTTGCACACGTGCAGCTAAAACCATAGCTTCTGCATCAGCACGTGTAATATCAAATGGGGTCAGTATACCAGAAAAACTCTGTGTTTGACCTTCTTTACGTTCTCTCCAGCCAACCAAATCATCGACTGCATAACCAGCAAAATCTTCTACTGTTTTTATACCATCCTCGCCAATAGCAACCAACATAGCACTTGTCAGTCCAGGAATTGTTAGCAATTCATCAGAAACACCGAGCTCTTTGCGTTTTTCATCAAGCTCTTTTTCTTTATGTTCAAGATATTCGCGTGCACGGCTTTGGATTTCAGTAGCAGTTTCATGATCAAAACCATCAATGGAAGCAATTTCTTCGAGATCAATATAGGCGATTTCTTCGATGGAAGAAAAACCCTCTGATGCCATAACTTGCCCAATCATCTCATCAACGTCTAAGGATTCCATAAACAGTTTACTGCGTTCAGTAAATTCTTTTTGACGGTTTTCAGATTCTTCCTGTTCCGTTAAAATATCAATATTCCATCCTGTTAATTGAGAAGCTAAGCGAACATTTTGTCCACGACGACCAATGGCAAGACTGAGTTGGTCATTAGGTACGACAACTTCAATACGTTCCGCATCTTCATCGAGAACAACTTTCGAAACTTCAGCGGGCTGTAGTGCATTGACAATAAATGTTGCAGCATCAGGAGACCAAGGAATAATATCAATTTTTTCACCTTGTAATTCTGCAACAACAGCCTGAACACGGCTTCCTCGCATTCCAACACATGCTCCAACAGGATCAATGGAACCATCGCGTGAGACAACAGCAATTTTAGCACGAGAACCTGGATCGCGGGCAACGGACTTAATTTCTATAATACCATCATAAATTTCTGGTACTTCCATAGTGAAAAGTTTCACCATAAATTGAGGATGTGTACGTGAAAGGAAAATTTGCGGACCACGTGATTCACGGTGTACATCATTGACAAAGGCACGAATACGATCTCCATAGCGGAAAGATTCACGTGGAATTAATTCATCACGGCGCACGATAGCTTCACCACGACCCAAATCAACGATAACATTGCCATATTCCACACGCTTTACTGTACCAGAAATAATTTCACCAATTTTATTTTTAAATTCTTCGTATTGCTGATCACGCTCTGCATCACGTACCTTCTGGACAATCACTTGTTTAGCGGATTGCGCTGCGATACGTCCAAAGTCCATAGGAGGTAAAAGATCAGCAAAAAAATCACCAATTTTTGCATCCTCTTGGCGTTTGAGTGCATCGGTCAAAGTAATTTCAGTTGTATAATCTTCAACAATATCAACAATTTTAAGCAGGCGTTGTAATTTAATTTCACCTGTTTTGGAGTTTATTTCAGCACGGATATTGGTTTCTTGACCATAACGAGAACGTGCTGCTTTCTGAATAGCATCAGCCATTGCAGAAATAACAATTTCACGATCAATTGACTTTTCACGTGCAACAGCATCTGCAATTTGCAGAATTTCAAGCCTGTTAGCGCTTGTAGCCATCAATTTTCTCCTTCTTTGTGCCACTCGACGGGCATTTCCCAATGATATTAGTTCTTGTATTGTGATGTCTTTTTCGAGACATGAGAATTATCTTCGGGAATTAATTGTTGACTTAAATCTTTATTTTTTTTCAATGCGTCGCGAATAAGTTCATCGGTAAGGACCAAATGCGCGTTTATAATATCACAAAAGGGGATAGAGGTATACATAGCTTCTCCATACGCGGCTTTATCAGCGTTTAAAATAAATCCGTCTTCTGTGACATTTGTAAGTGTTCCACGAAATTTTCGGCGCCCATCAATTGTTGTTTTGGTTTCAATTTTTGCAAGATGCCCCTGCCAATGAAAAAAGTCAGATCTCCTTACTAGTGGACGATCAATACCAGGAGATGAAATTTCTAAGTGATATTTGCGTTCAATAACATTTTGTACATCCAAGAGGGGAGAAACAGTGCGACTAACAGTTTCACAATCTTCCACGGTCATAGAGCCGTCTGCGCGTTCAATCATAATCTGAAGAGTTAAACCATTCAGGCCAAGCAGTTTCACACGAACTAAACGAAAACCTAATGGTTTAAGCAATGGCAAGACAAGAGCAGCAACATGTGCCTCAACGCCATTTTCTTCAAAAAGACGAGGTTCGTCAAGAACGCTTATTTTTTCAGTTTCGTTCATATATTTTGTCCAAGTCATTTTCATCAGTTTTATGACATTAAAAAAGAGCGGGTCCAACGTCCCACTCCTCATCATAAGACCAAGAATTTAGATACTGATACTCTTAAATTCAAAACTTTTCAAGTTGTTTATAAGAAAGGCGTTTTATGATTTATTTTTTGATAAAGGTAAGATAGGTAGGTGTCCGCCCTTCGCGGAGAGCTTTTTCTTCATAACGTGTTCTTAACCATAGCGGATAAGGAGTTTTCCAATCCTTAGAGGTTTCTGCTTCCCACTCAAAATGATTATGCTGTGCACAATGGTAGAGGGTCCAGTTTACATAATCATCTATGTCGCTAGCAAAGCGAAATTTTTTACCGGTTTTAAGAACACGAGCGAAACGATTCAGATTTTTTATGTTAATGAAACGTCTTTTCCAATGCTTTTTTTTAGGCCATGGATCAGGATAGAAAAGATCTATCCCATCAAGTGATGTATTTGGAAGCCAATCAAGAAGATGTGTAGCGTCGTCATCATAAAGGCGAATATGGTTTTGATACTGTTTATGCTGTTCAAGAGACAATAACATTTTTGCCATACCATTGATAAAGGGCTCGATACCAATAAAACCAGTTTGTGGAAAATGGTCCATTTCATGAAGTAAATGTTCACCTCCACCAAAACCAATTTCCAGCCGGACCTCTGTTACTTTATCGCAAAATAGGGATGTTAAGTCGAGGGGTGAAGGGGTGTTTAAATCAATCTTAAAAGTTGGAAGAATCGTATTTATACGTGCAAGTTGACTGTTTCTTAGTCGCTTTCCTTGTCGGCGACCAAAGAAGGCTTCACGCATACGTATATTATGCTCAATCATGGTACTTTAATCATTTTTTGAAGAGTTTCAATAAGATCAGTTTTTTCCCATGAAAATGAACCATCAAGTTGTGGCTTACGTCCAAAATGACCATAGGCGGCTGTTTTTGTATAAATAGGTTTATTGAGGTCAAGATGTTTTCTAATGCCAGTGGGTGAAAGGTCCATTATTTTGCGAATAGTTGCTTCGATAATTTTCTCATCGACTTTTCCTGTTCCATGGAGATTAAGATAAATAGATAAGGGTTGTGCAATGCCAATTGCATAAGAGAGTTGAATGGTGCATCGATCTGCTAAATCAGCGGCAACAATATTCTTAGCGAGATAGCGTGCAGCATAAGCTGCAGAACGATCGACTTTTGTCGTATCTTTGCCTGAAAAAGCGCCTCCACCATGAGGAGCTGCACCTCCGTAAGTATCAACAATAATTTTGCGTCCCGTTAATCCAGCATCACTTTGAGGACCTCCAATAACAAATTTTCCTGTTGGGTTAATGTACCAGCTGCATTGATCAGAAATGGGGATATCATGCAAAGCTTGACGAATATAAGGTTCAACCACTGTACGTACTTTATTGGAATCCCAACTTTCATCTAAATGTTGTGTTGAAAGAACGATAGAGGTTACCTCTATAGGTTTTCCATTTTTATACCGTATTGTTATTTGGCTTTTGGCATCTGGTCCTAATTTTCCAGTCTCTCCTTCATTTTTATGGCGGGCCGTAGCAAGAAGTTTAAGAATTTTATGCGCATAATAAATAGGTGCAGGCATGAGTTCAGGTGTTTCACGGCAAGCATATCCAAACATAATACCCTGATCACCTGCACCTTCTTCACCATGCCGGTCCCTGGCGTTATCAACGCCGCGTGCAATATCAGTTGATTGAGGGCGTAGAAGAACATCGATTTTAACAGTTTTCCAATGGAAACCGGCTTGTTCATACCCAATTGCACGAATAGCACGACGCGCTACTGCACGAAAACGAGTAGGATTAATGAGTGGGCAACCAGTTTCATCGTAGATGAGTTCTTTATTTCTATCTCTTTTTAAAAGTGTATCAGGAACACGCACTTCACCAGCGATCACAACGCGGTTTACGCTTACTAAAGTTTCACAAGCGATTCGCACAATCCATGGATCTGTACCGGTTTTTTGTGCTTCTTTATAAATCATATCAACGATTTCATCAGAAATACGATCACAAATTTTGTCAGGATGACCTTCCGATACCGATTCACTCGTAAAAAGATAATCTTGATGCGGCATAGGAACTCCTTCAAAAAAGAAAACCAACAGTTATGAATTGCCTATTAAAGTTGCTCCTATTTGCCAAGACAATGGCAAATCGTCAATGCTGATTTATAAGATAACTGAGAGAAAAGATATCATTTTTATTTTATAGCTTATTTGTCATATCTTCTTCAGAAAGTGCTTTTGCCAAATCAATAATTTTTCGGCGCACTTTAGCATCAGATATATTCGTAAAAGCACGCATGAGTTGGATTCCTTCACTGCTAGAGCAAAAATCCATAAAATCATTATCGCTTTCAGCGAAGCCTTCTGCATGTTGTGTATGAAGGCCTTTATCAAAAAAATAAGAAACCGGAACATCCATAATTTCTGCAATTGCTTGAAGACGACTTGCACCAATACGATTTGTACCTTTTTCATATTTTTGGATTTGCTGGAAAGTGATGCCTAGCTTTTCACCGAGTTTCTCTTGAGTCAGTCCTAAAATATTACGACGTAAACGAATACGGGTTCCAACATAGACATCTATAGGATCGGGTTTTTTTCTAGTTTCAGTCATAATGCAACTCTTTATTTCCAGCATTCTGCTTCTAAACCAACATCAGATTTATGTGAGGTTGGTTTATCATATAATTAAAATAATATGTAACATTTTTTCCCAATATTACCGGTATGCGCAACACAATACTGCAATTGGGCATTTGATCACTTAAATTGTTTTGTAGAACCAAAACCAATACGGCATAATAACATAAGAATGAATAAGATAAAAGTAGTGAATATTCTATATTCATTGCTTCCTACAGGAGTAATGGGTAATGGGATTTGTGTATCAAGAGTGCCAACAGCATTCTGTCGGAGAGCTACAACGATTCGTCCATAAGAATCAATAACCGCTGATATTCCATTATTGGCTGCTCGGATAATGGGAATTCCCAGTTCAATTGCACGAAGCTGTGCTTGTTGAAGATGTTGATATGGTCCAGGTGTTGCACCGAACCATGCATCATTTGTAACATTAATAATTGCTTGTGGAGGGGGGCCTTCAAAAGTCATTTCATTGGGAAATATGACTTCATAGCAAATTAGAGGTAGATAGGAAAAACCGTTTGGCATCGTGATGGTTTTTCGCACACTGGCAGCGCTATATCCACCAATGTTATCAGCAAGAATACGTAATCCAATTTTTTTCAAGAAGTTCTCATAGGGAAGATATTCACCAAAAGGCACTAAGTGAAGTTTATCAGAAGTATTTAAAATATCACCTTCAGCATTGATGGTTGCAATTGTATTAAAATATTGTGTTTGTGCATGAGAAGGATTGTCATTGGTGCGTATAGCACCAATAATAGCCCATTGTTGGGGCTTTAGAAGAGAGGCAATGCGCATTGTTGTATCAGAGTTCTTATCGAGAAGGTAAGGAATAGATGCTTCAGGCCATATGATAAAGTCTGGTTCTGGATTTTTTCCAGCTGTTGGTATTGCACTCAGATTCATATGCGTTTCGAATATAGCTTCTCGTGTAGTATTGTTTAGTTTTATGTCTTGCGGGATAGAAGGTTGAACAATGCGCACCCAATAATTGCTTTTTGGGTAATCAGCTGTGTTTGGCATGCTATTGAGGCGGTAAAATCCAAAGCCACTGTGGACGAATATAAGCGATAAGCAGAGAAAAAGTGCGGTTTTCTTTTTTTCGTTTGTTAATAAAACTGCTGGTAAACTGTAGACTAAAACAGCAAGAATATTCATTCCGTAAAGTCCAACGATTGCATCGGATTGCATGAGCATAGGGGTTGGCATCGCTGTATAGCCAAGAGAATTCCATGGAAATCCTGTGAATAAGAATGCACGCAACCACTCTGCCAATCCTAGCGCAAAAGCTAAGACAAAAAAGCGTGCTATTCCTTTTGTCCATAATAAACTGACAATAAAACCAGAAAAAAACCAATAAAGAGAAAGGTAGAGGGGAGGGCCTAAAATGGCAAACGGCACTGCCCAACCAAAAGAAACCGGATCAGTTAATAAAGCATTACACAACCACCAAAGGCTGCAAGTAAAATAACTAAAACCAAAGATTCCACAGCTTAGAGCGTAGGTAAGAAAGCGCTTTTTATTATTCTGGATAGTATGGATTGAGTCAAGGAGAACAATAAAGAGGGGAAAAGTTAAAAAGCACAGAGGTGTCAAATAAAAAGGTGGAAGTGCAAAAGAAGTAAAGGCACCACAGAGAAACACCCACATTTGTCGCTTCCAGCCAGTAACAGAAAACAAGAAAAGTGTAAAATTGCTGAGAAAGGTTTGGTTATTTTTTAGGGGTGGCATTGTTTTCAAAATTTTCATTTTCTGGAATGCGAAAAATGCGCAACCGCTTAATCCGGCGTTTATCAGCTTCTAAAATACGAAATCGATAGCCGGGAACAGCTTCAACGACTTCACCTTTTTCAGGAATACGGTCAAGAATAGAGACAATTAAACCACCAATGGTGTCAACGTCATCACCATATTCTCCTACGATAAAATCAGGACCAAGAGCTTCCTCTACATCTTCTAGTTCGGTTCTTGCATCAACAAGCCATTTGTTATTGGGTTCACGCACGATAGCATTGTCTACATTGTCATGTTCATCTTCGATATCACCAACGACTAATTCGACAATATCTTCCATAGAAACGAGACCATCTGTGCCACCGTGTTCATCAATAACGAGAGCCATCTGTGTTCGTGTCGTTTGCATACGTGTTAATAATTTGCTTGCTAGCATGGAACTAGGAACAAAGAGAACTGTTCGAATCAAATCCAATTCACCGATTGGAGTGTGTAGATCCGTATGATTTAACTGGAGTGAATCAAATTTCTGCTCGGTTTGGGTTGAGTTAACAATAAAACGAGTCATGTAATTAAGAATATCGCGGATATGGATCATTCCTCGTGGATCATCTAAAGTTTCAGCATAAACAGGTAGGCGAGAATGTCCAATTTTCGCAAAACATTTAAGAGCTTCTCCAAGCGAGGCGTTTATTTCTAATGCTTCAATTTCAGAACGTGGAATCATAACATCATCAACGCGTGCTTCACGCAAACGTAAAATATTATGTAGCATAGTACGTTCTTCAGGTGAGAAGAGAGTTGTATCTTTTTCGTTGTTAGTATTGAGTGCAACGGTTAAATCATCGCGCAATGACTTATAATTACGGCCACGTAAAAACGAAAACAAATGATTCAGTAGGGAGTTTTTTTCTGGATGATGTATCTGTTGAGAGGCATGTTCTTCACTGTGAGAAGATATCTGATTGTTACTTGGTGTATTTATTTTGTTTGCCATAATTTTGAAATCTTCAAACTTTCTTTTTATAATAGAGACATAAGAGGTTTTAAATTGTATGATGGCGATAGCGATTTAAGAAGGCTTATTTTTATCATTTTAAGATAATTCAGTATAGGGGTTTTTTATGGAAAGCTTTTGAAGGATTTCTCTTTCAAGCTTTTCCATGTGATGCGCTTCGTCATCTGTTTCATGGTTATAGCCAAGCAGATGGAGTAAACCATGAACAATCATATGCGCCAAGTGATCCTGAAATAATTTTCCTTCTTTTTTTGCTTCAAGCGCAACAGTTTCTTGTGCAATAATGATATCACCAAGCATAGGTCCAGGAGGATCTCCAGCTTTAAGTGGATAAGCAGGAAAGGATAACACATTCGTGGGTTTGTTTTTATTACGCCATTGCGCGTTGATCTGTGCCATATGTTTGTTATCCGTAAAAAGAAGACTGATTTCGCTTATAACATTGTCCAATGAAACATGATGCATTGTTGTTTTTAATATTTTTTCAGTGATATTATAAAGTGTTTTCTCATCATTCCATCCAGAGCTCTCAACGGTTATATCAATAGTAATCATGACAAATCAAACTCACTTTTTTGATGAAGCGCTTGAGGATGGTGTTTCTTGAATTTGTATAGCAGAATCATGATCATAAGCACGGACGATAGCGGTAACAAGGGGATGGCGCACAACATCTTTTTCATTGAAGCGAATAATGACAATATTTTCTACGTGTGAGAGAATGCGTATTGCTTCGATTAAACCTGATTTTTGTCCGCTAGGCAAATCAATTTGGCTTACATCACCGGTGATGATCATACGTGTTCCTTCACCAAGACGTGTGAGGAACATTTTCATTTGCATAGGGGTGGTATTTTGGGCCTCATCAAGAATAACAGCAGCATGGGTAAGTGTTCGCCCGCGCATGAATGCAAGAGGAGCAATTTCTATGACACCAGAAGCTAGAATGCGCTCTACTTTCTCAGCAGGCATCATATCATAAAGGGCATCATAAAGTGGACGTAAATAGGGGTCAACTTTTTCTTTTAGGTCTCCAGGAAGAAAGCCCAGATGCTCTCCAGCTTCAACGGCAGGACGTGAGAGAATAATTCGTTCAATAATACCACGCTCCAAAAGCATTGCAGCATGAGCAACAGCGAGGTATGTTTTGCCTGTTCCTGCTGGTCCTACACCGAATACAAGTTCGCTATGTTCCATTGCACGTATATAAGCATCTTGTGTCGGAGTTCGAGCATGGATTGTTTTTTTATGGGTACTTAATCGTGCAGCGATAGTTTTTTTCGTAGGTTGGGGTGTTGTGGAGGTTTCTTGCTGTTTTTGTAGCAAATTTGCCATGGCAATCACTCCTTCTGTATCTGATAAAGTGAGCTCTTGATGTGTTTTGGCGCGTTCATAAAGCTGCTGTAATACATATTCCGCGCGTTTTATAGCGGAAATAGTTCCACAGATGAGAACTTCATTTCCACGTGGATGAATACTGAGTCCGAGTTTTTGTTCGATATAAACAAGATTTTCGTTGAGTTTACCAAAAACTACTTTCGCATCTCTATTATTTTCGAAAATTAAAACAATATGCTTCACATCTTGTGTGCTTGCTTTTCTGAAAATACGCGTATTTTCAGGGTTAGCATTTATTTTTTCCTTAACGCGCTTTCCTTTTTCGGTTGAAGCTTTCAACCTATTCTCCTGTATTCACATAAATTTTGCACATTTTCTTGAAAAAACTTTATAAAAAACAATTTTTCTATGCATAAAGCATAAAGTGCAAGCTTTAGATGTAATCATTTTCCTCAAAAATAAAAGGTTTTTTTTGAAGCCTATGTTGTATACAAAGTATGAAAGGCATATCTACACATTTGCTATTTCACCGACAAAACTGTTTGAGCTTACGTCTTTAATATGAATTGTTATCACAGTGCCTGTAGAGGACTCTGTATCTACGGCAACAGGTAAAAGCCAAGGAGAACGACCTACCATTTGTCCCGAATGACGCCCAGCTTTTTCAATGAGAACATCAGTTGTTTGACCAATTTTAGAACGTAAAAATGCATTTTGCTGTTCAAGAAGAAGCACTTGTAAATGTTGAAGCCGAGCATCTTTTACAGTTTCATCAACATGATTTTTCATTGTTGCCCCAACTGTTCCAGGTCGCGGTGAATATTTGAAAGAATAGGCTGAACTGTATTGTACTTGTTTAATAAGTTTAATAGTTTCTTCAAAATCTTCATCTGTTTCTCCTGGAAATCCTACAATAAAGTCACCTGAAAAAGCAATATCAGGTCGCGCGGTACGAATTTTTTCGATAAGCTGAAGATAATGAATGCTTTTGTGTTGGCGGTTCATTGCTTTTAAGATACGATCTGAACCTGATTGAACAGGAAGATGCAGGTAAGGCATTAATATATCAAGGTCTCGGTGAGCGGCAATAAGGCTGTCATCCATATCTCGCGGGTGGCTGGTTGTGTAACGGAGACGCTTTAAACCATCCAATTTGGCAAGGTGATAGAGAAGGTCGCCAAGGCGCCAAGTTTTTCCATTAGCACTTTGTCCATGCCAACCATTTACATTTTGTCCAAGCAGCGTAATTTCTTTGACACCGGCTTCAATGAGTTGGCGTGCTTCCTCAGTAATTTGCTCGACAGATCGTGATATTTCGGCACCGCGTGTGTAAGGAACAACACAAAAAGTACAAAATTTGTCGCAGCCTTCCTGCACTGTTAAAAATGCACTCACGCCTCGTTTTCTTACAGCGCGTTTATTATGAGGTGGTAAGTGAGCAAATTTATCTTCAACAGCATAATCTGTTTCGATAACTTTTTTTCCTTGTTTGGCTTTTTTTAACAAGTCTGGCAACCGATGATACATTTGCGGACCAATAACGAGGTCTACTGTTGGAGCACGGCGCAAAATTTCACTTCCCTCAGCTTGTGCTACACAACCAGTTACGCCGACCATCAAAGGCTTATCAGGTGTTCTTTCTTGACGCATCACACGTAAACGTCCAAGATCAGAATAGAGCTTTTCTGCTGCTTTTTCACGAATATGGCAGGTATTAACAAGAATAAGATCAGCATCATTTGGTGTTTGTGTCGTAACATAACCTTGTGAATGGAGACTATCAGTCATTCGCTGGCTGTCATACACATTCATTTGACACCCATAGGTTTTGATAAAAACCTTTTTAGGTGTAACTGGAGGCGTATTTTTAGGATTTACTTTATTCATGATGCATGTTTAAATGTTTTTCACGCAGATCTCAATCTGTTTGCTTAAAAGTTTTTTGCATAATGATTGCATCTGTGCGGCTATTTTTTGACTGGTAGTAAGCAGGTCGTTTAGCAACTTTTTGAAATTCGAAATGTTGATAAAGGTTTAAAGCAGAGAGATTTGTTTCTTCTACTTCCAAGAACAGTTTTATAGCGCGTTCGTGGTGAAGATGGCGGAGTGTGCTATCGATAAGCAAGGTACCAATTCCTTTTCGACGAAAATGAGGGTGAACAGCAATTGTGATAATTTCTGCTTCATCTAGAATGAGACGGCATAGACAAAAGCCTAATATTTGATTTGGTTGACCAATGAAGGAGGCTTTGTATCCGAAAATAGAGTGATCTGTTAAGAAATTATCAAAAGCTTGTTTTTCCCAAGCAGGGGTAAAACAATGCTGATGAATTTGGTGGAGGGAAGCACTATCATCGGCTTGGAGGAGAGCAATCCAAAAATGTTTTTTTATCAATGAAAATTTAAACATCATTTTTTACGTGGTAAAATAAAACCTGTTTGTTGTTTTGCATCAGCATTGCGTAAATAGAGTGGACGGGGTGGATTTTGTGGCTTTTTGTTTGCGGCAAGGTGGGCATAGTTTACAATATCAGCTGCTTCGCAGAGGGTTTTATTTTGCACAATTGTTTTGTTTACTTTATTCTTTTTTATGTATAGCGCAATGATATCAGCTGCTGGACCGGTTAATGTCGTTTGCTGTGGTAAATCTTTGATAATATTTTCAATTGTTTTTAAGCCAGGCGCCCCTAAAGGTGTAAGATCTTCATTAAAGTTTTGATAATAGAACATGTCTCTTCCAGCTTCAATAACAACAGAGATTGCTGAGGTAGTATTTTTGTTGCTTGTCTGTGCCGCTAATGCTTCCATTGCACTGATACCAACAGCTGGTATTTTGAGTGCGAGTGCCAAAGCTCTTGCTGTTGAAACACCTACACGCACACCGGTGAAGGATCCAGGTCCAATATTGACAGCAATGCGATCAACCTGATTAAGAGGCATATTAGCTTGGTCAGTTACTTGTGCAATGTATCCAATCAGTTTTTCAGCATGTCCTTTATTCATGCGTTCGCTGATGCGGGCAATGACAGATTTATGACGAAGGAGTGCAACAGCGCAATAAATTGAAGCAGTGTCTATAGCAAGGATAAGCATAAAATATTCTCATTTAATGTGATAAAAGACCACTGTATTTTCAGTCCCTGTTTGTTTTGTTGATGTGTTGCACAACATTTTAAAAAGATGCAGATTCAAAACATTATATGATTCAATTCAATTAATTTTATCATAATAAGACTGCAGGCAGTAAGAATGAGTATGGAGCAGGTTGAAACTAAAATAACACGCCATCCTGCTTTTTTTAATGATCGGACATCAACGCCTAACCCCAAAGCTGCCATTGAAATGACAGTGAACAACTGAGCAATAAATCTAATGGGGATGAGTGTGGTTTCAGGCATAAGATTGCTGGAGCGGATCAACATCATGATAATAAAACCAATGATAAACCATGGAACAAGAGTGTGCCAACGCAAACGCGTTTGTGCCGATCGATGGTAAAGAATTGATAAAGCAAAAATAAGAGGACCTAACATAAGAACGCGCACCAATTTAACAACTGTTGCAATTTGAACACTTATAAAAGAAACAGATGCCGTAGCTGCTAAAACCTGTGGTACAGCATACACCACCATACCCGCAAGAACACCATATTGGCTAAAGGATAGATTGAGGAGTGGATGTAAAAAAGGGAGGAATAAAATAATAAGAATACCCAAAAGAGCGGTAAAAGCAATTGATGCTGCTATTTCCTCATGTTTTGCTTTAATGACAGGTGCAACGGCGACGATAGCCGAATTACCACAAATAGCATTTCCACAAGCAACGAGCATTGCTAAATGTGAAGAAAGCCCAAAAAGTCGACCGATAGAAAAACTCATAAGGATGGTGATGAATATTACAAATATAATACTAGCAAGTAAACTCCAACCCGCTGAAAAAACAGCATGTATGCTAATGCTTGCCCCTAGAAGAACAATAGCAAATTCAAGCAGTGTTTTTGCACAAAAAGTTATACCTTTTTGAAAATATGTTGGTAAAGCAAAGCAACTACGTATAATCGATCCTAAGAGAATTGCTAAAACAAGATTCTCGAGCCATGCTTGTCCCAAAAGTTGTTTTTCTATAACTTCTATACCATACGCTAAGATTGATATCAGTAAACATACCAAGATACCAGGACCAAAGTCGTTTAAAAGGGAGAGATTTTTCTTTATCAATTTAAGACTTTGCCCCAAAGGAATGATAGTGTCAAATAAGAGCAGTGATAGCAAAAAAAGTGAGAAGAACAAAGAGAAAAAAGTTTTAAAGATTTGTTCTTGCTTGTAAGGCTGCGGCCAAGGTTCCATCATCAAGATAATCTAATTCACCTCCTACAGGCACTCCATGGGCAAGCCGGGTTACTTTAATTGAAAAGTTGGAAAGCTGGTCTGTGATGTAGTGAGCTGTTGTTTGTCCTTCAACAGTGGCATTAACAGCTAAAATAATTTCTGTAATTGAGTTTTTTACAACACGCTGTACTAGGGGGGCAATGTTAAGTTCATCTGGGCCTATTCCATCTAAGGGAGAGAGTCGTCCACCCAAGACATGATAACGGGCTGCTAAAGTTTTTGCACGCTCAAGAGCCCACAGATCAGCAATATCCTCAACAACAATAATTGTTGTATCATCGCGGCGGGGATCTGTGCAAATGGAACAGGGGTCAGTTGTATCGACATTCCCACAGACAGAGCAAATACCGACTTTTTCTACAGCTGCTTGTATCGCTGTTCCTAAAGGTTCCAATAAGGATTCCTTTTTTTTAATGAGGTGAAGTGCAGCACGACGTGCTGAACGTGGACCAAGACCTGGTATTCGTGCTAAAAGCTGAATGAGACGCTCAATTTCAGGTCCTGCAATATATTTAGACATATGTTTATCCCCCGAGATTAAATGCAATCCGGTTCATTTAGAGTGGCAGTTTTAAACCCGATGGGAGCGGCAGCCCTGCTGTTATACTTTTGGTTTTTTCTTCTATAGCTGTTTCGATTTTTATTTTAGCTTCATGGTGAGCTGCTACAATGAGATCTTCAAGAATTTCAGCTTCTTCAGGATTGAGTAATGAAGGATCAATTTGAATCGCCACTATAGCATTTTTGCCGTTTAAGGTGATGCTGACAAGACCACCGCCTGCAGAGCCAATGGCTTGCATATTCGCCATTTCCTCTTGAATTTGCTGCATTTTTTCTTGCATTTCCTTGGCTTTTTTCATCATGTTCATCATGTTACGCATAGAAATGGGTATCCTTATTCATCATTGATATCACTTTCGTTTTTTAAAGTATCAGCATTTTTAAAGGTATTGGGGAGCAAATCAAGATCGTGTTCTTGTTTATTCAAGCGAATATCGACAATTTTTGCTTCTGGAAAATGGTTGAGTATTTTTGCAATATCGGGATCTGTTTGTGCATTAGAAAAAAGAGTCTTTTGGATAGCCACATTTTCTTCTTGTAGAGTTGGCCCCCCTCCTTCATTAACAAAAGTTATAGTCCAACGTTTTTTTGTCCATTGGAAAAGTACTTTTTCGATATTACGGGCAAGTGAAAGAGGAGCGTTTTCAGCAAGTCTTAAGGTAATATGTCCCGGTTTAAAAGAAACAGGGTGAACAAATTCTTTAAAAAAAATTTTGAAAGAATCATCATTATATTGTTCAGCTAATTTAACAATATCGTGCAAAGAATTAATAATGATGGGTTGCGCTTCAGTCATCTCTTTTACTTCTTGCACTGATGAATGCGATAAATCTGCAATATCTTTAGAAAGTGCAACAGATGGAGAAGTTTCAAAAGCTTTTGTTTTTTCAAGGGTGTTTGTGTTTTCAAGATGTAGAGTTTTGACTGAATCTTTTCGTTGTAAAGAGTGGTCTAATTGGTTGTCAAACGGTGTTTTTATAGCGGATTGATTTTGTGATGTGTTTGAAATATCTAGGACAGAAGAGGTACAGACAGCTGTTTCTTTTGTCGTATTATTTACATTTGTGGATTCTTGATGCGAAGCATTTGAAACAATTGTGGGGGGTGTTTTTTCTTGGGCAAGCTTTTTCAAAGTTTCATCAAGCGTTGGTAGATCAGCAGTATGTGCAAGACGAATAAGTAACATTTCGGCAGCTTGGAGGGGATGTGCGGTTTGACTAACTTCTTGTAAGCCTTTGAGCAACATTTGCCAGTTTCGAGATAAAACAGGGATGGAAAGTTTTTTTGAAAACTCTAGGCTTCTTAAACGTTCTTCTTCAGAAAGCGAGAGATTTTCAACTATCTCTGGAGTAAAACGTAGACGTGTAACCAGATGATTAAAATCGGCCAATTCTGTCAATATAGTAAGAGGATCAGCGCCTGCATCATATTGGCTGCGTAATTCATGCAATGCCTCTACAACCTTGCCTTTCATAATGAATTCAAAGAGATCAATGATACGTGCTTGATCGGCTAATCCTAACATGACGCGCACTGCAATGGCACTAACCTTGCCATGGCTATGCGCAATTGCTTGATCAAAAATGGACAGTGCATCACGTACAGAGCCTTCAGCAGCGCGAGCAATCATAGAGAGCGCTTGCTCTTCTACTTCTACGTTTTCATATTTTGCAATTTGGCGCAAATGCGCAACCAAGACTGCTGATTCAATGCGCCGAAGGTCAAAACGCTGGCAACGTGAAAGGATTGTAATAGGAACTTTACGAATTTCTGTTGTTGCAAAAATAAATTTGACATGCGCTGGTGGTTCTTCAAGTGTTTTCAACAAGCCGTTAAATGCTTGCGTTGAGAGCATATGCACTTCATCAATAATATAGACCTTATAGCGTGCAGAAACAGGGCGGTAACGTATTTGTTCAATAATTTCACGAATATCATCAATACCTGTATGTGAAGCTGCGTCCATTTCTATAACATCGATATGGCGTCCTTCAATGATTTGCGTGCAATGTTCACCGAGTGTATCCAATACAGTTGTTGGTTGGTTAATATCTTTAGTTTTGTAGTTGAGCGCCCGTGCCAAAATACGCGCTGTTGTGGTTTTACCCACTCCACGAATTCCTGTGAGCATCCACGCTTGTGCAATGCGCCCTGTTTCAAAGGCATTTGTAAGGGTACGCACCATTGCCTCTTGACCAATAAGATCAGAGAAATTCTGAGGTCGATATTTGCGGGCAAGAACACGATAGGTTGTTTCTACCGGCGTATTTTTCATCAACGATTCCAACTTTGAAGCTCTTTATGGTACATTCCAATAATACAAAGGCACAGATTAACACTGTACATTAATATAAAAGGATTTTTTCTCAATCAATTTATTTTTTGAAAGAACAGGACAATTTGCTTAAAGAGAGCCAAATTTCTTCTCTGCTTATACACAACGTTCCTTTAAAAATTCAAAATGCTTCACCAAAAAATGATAAAGATATGATTTACTTGATAATAAAGGAGGCTGGTACAATGACCCGTACCAAAACTCGTTGGGGCTGCTTCTTTCCAGACCTGACCCAGTTGGCGAGCAGTTCGTCCACCACCAACCTCCCAATCTCATATTGTCGATTTAAAATGAAAAATCAAGCTAAGAAACAAAAAAATATGACAAGAGCGATAAAGAAATTTTCTTTTGAGTTAAACTTATACCATAAACAATCAATAGGATGAAAATTCATTAACTTTCATTGAGAGAGTGCATCATATATTATTAAATATGAACAAAAGTTTTTATTTTTTACAAGATTAAGGAGATGTTAATTAACGAAGATCTGTTTTGGAGTTTTTTGGCAGGAATATGCATTTTGGGGGAAATATTTTAAAATGATGAAAAGTTTTCAACAATCAAAACGAGAGATTTAACATACAGGTTATTGAATAAATTGAAATTAGAAAATTGGGGGGAAAATAGTGTTACCAAAGAGCATATTCCCTATATTACATCACTTTCAATAACGGACGGGACGGATCTTTAACAGTCCGAAAATACGCCTCATTGACTTAAATGTTCGCTCTATAGCGGTCAAGACTTGAAAACTGAAAAGCAAAGCCGAGTTTTTTTGATGCGATTAAACTATCAAGCGGATTGAATATTTTTATGAAAAATTGCTCTGATGTTCTGATAATGAAACAATACAAAATACAATTGGCTGCAAGAGTTACTCAATATTTAATTTTCCGCAATTTCGTTTGAATAGTTTGATTTTGTTAAACAAAACACAAACGTCCCTTTAAAAAACAGGCATTGATAGCTTACTCTGCCCGATTTAAAAAAGCTCACTTCAACAATTACAGAAATCTATACAAATTTAAATGCTTTTGGAAAGACTATCAATCGTAATCCCCTGTATCACAATTTGTTCCAATAATTCTTTTCTTAGTAACATTTTTAAAAACATAATTCCCTGACGGAGGGAAGCTTACAGTGAGAGATTTTACACCTTTAAGCCTAAAAATTTGATGTTTTTTATTATGTGTTATTTTCTTCTCATCATCAGCAACAATTTTTAACTTTTCTAAGTCAGAAGGGGAAGAGTAAGATAAAGTAAAAGACGCTCTCTTGGGCTTAAATATTTTACAAGAGTATTCAACACCGTGATGCATCTTATCGGGTGTGCCAATCTTAGCACTTTCACCTGGCGCAAAATCCCATTCTTTTTCACCAAATCCAGCAAACGCAACACTGGAGTAAACAAGAATATTGGCAGCTAATAATCCTTGACTGAAAATTTTTTTCATTTTTTTCCCTTTTGTTCTAAAATATGATTAATGATAAATCAGTTTTTGTAAATAGAAAAGATCAAATCTATAAAGCAAAAAGCGGGGTGCAACTGTACTTTGCAGCTTTATAAAAATGATTTTGAGCATTTCTTGAGTTCTAAACAATCAAAAGCAGTTTGATGTATTCTGAGAGAAATTTAAATTATTTAATGACCTTATTTAGAAGGTTTATAGTTACTCTTTTAAAATAAAATCGAATAAAGATTATATCTTTTCTCCAAGGGCTCTCTTTTGTATGGGGGAGATGGGGAGCCAAAGGAAATTATGAATTGTTATTTATGGTGTTTTTTGTCTATGCTTAGATTGTATTCTTTGTTGTCCACAAAAATAGACAATTAATTGTTCCTCATAGATGTGCTGTTCGATCATTTTGAGCAGGATAAATACCGATAATGCGCCATTCAGCAGAGAAGAAAGCGAGTTCTTCTAGAGCAAGTTTCATCATAGGCTCTTCAGGATGCCCCTCAATATCAACGAAGAATTGTGTTGCATTGAAATTTCCACCAATTTGGTAGCTTTCTAATTTTGTCATATTAATACCATTTGTGGCAAATCCCCCTAGAGTTTTATAAAGGGCAGCTGGTACATTGCGCACACGAAAAAGAAGACTTGTGATGATCTTTTCGCCATTTTGGGGTTTTGGTATATGTTTTTGAGAACGCGAAAGAATGACAAAACGCGTAATATTATGAGGACTATCTTCAACATTTTTTTCAAGAATATCAAGTCCGTAGAGATCAGCGGCGATCAGAGGAGCTAAGGCTGCTTGTGAACGTTTTGCATCATTTTTAATCAATTTTGCGGCTCCAGCTGTGTCAGCAGAGGTAACAGGTATCCAGCCATGATTGCGTATAATTTTACGGCATTGTGCAAGGGCATGTGTATGGCTATGTACGGTTTTAATTTCTTCAAGCGTAACACCGGGTAAAACCATGAGTTGAAAATGAATAGGTAAAAAATATTCACCAATAATATAAAGGGATGATTGCGGTAAGAGGTGATGAATATCCGCAACGCGCCCAGCAAGAGTATTTTCAATAGGAATCATAGCAAGATCAGCTTGTCCACTTTCTACAAAGTTGATGGCATCTTCAAAAGTAGTACAGGGTACAGCATCCATCTTGGGAAACAGTTTGGAGCAAGCAATATGAGAATTTGCACCATATTCTCCTTGAAAAGAGATTTTATTAGTTTTTTTAAGTGTTTTCATGCTAAAATCTTACGGACTCTTTCAAGATCATGTTGTGTATCGACGCTTAAGGGAATGGTATCGACTATTTCTACATCAATACGCATATTATGTTCTAATGCGCGTAATTGTTCAAGTTTTTCACGTTGTTCGAGGGGAGAGGGGGTAAGCGCCACAAATTTTTCAAGTGCCTCGCGGCGGTATGCGTAGATTCCAATATGATGAAAAAGGGGGCCTTCTCCATAAGGTGCTGTTGTGCGGGTAAAATAAAGAGCACGAAGGCGATTTTGAGAAAGCGGTGTCCCAATAATTTTGACGACATTGGGATTACTTTTTTCGTCTTCTTCAATGATTTTGGCACCCAAAGTTGCGATATCGGTGAGATTGTTTTCTAGAGGGCGTAAAGTACTGATGATTTCATGAGGCATTATTGTTGGCAGATCACCTTGTAGATTCAAAATTGTATTGTAGCGTTGTTCAGGATCAATACGTGTTAAAGCTTCATAAATGCGATCAGATCCAGATTTATGATCGTAAGATGTCATGATACATTCATGCCCATAAGTTGTTACAGCTTTAGCGATATTATTATTATCTGTTGCAACGAGAGTCCGCCCTATTGCAGCTTTTTTTGCTTTTTCAACAACATGAACAATCATCGGTTTTCCGGCAATATCAGCAAGAGCTTTTTGGGGTAGGCGAGTTGATCCTATACGGGCAGGAATAAGAATAATAGGTTCAAGTGTCATTTTAGCGTTCCCAATACCGTGTGTAATGCATTTATAATATTGTATGTTATAAGGAAAAAGCTTAAACTAAAAATGGTAATGAAACCGTGAACATTTGAGTTTTTATGAATCGTCCGAGATTTGTTTATTTTATTTGTGCTTGTTTATGTGTGCTGGCTATTATTTGGGGAATTTCTATACTCAGTGATATAATCTATGATAATTCTCCATCGGTTCAACATCCTCATATAGTTACCAAGAATGACGTATCCAAAGAGAAGCAGCAGGTATCTGAGAGTTCTTTATCACTAAGAGATCGTCTTCAACAAGGCAATCTTGAAAATGGGCGTAAAATTTTTCACCAATGTGCTATATGCCATACCTCTGGACGCAATGAATCTGGTCGTGTTGGTCCAGTGCTTTGGGATATAGTGAACCGTCCTTTGGCGGCGGCACCAAGCTTTGCTTATTCACGAGCATTGCGTGCAAATTCTCATCAAAAATGGGATTTTGTAACTTTAGATCGTTATATACAATCACCCCGTAAAGCGTTTCCAGGAACCATTATGTCTTTCCGTGGAATAAAAAATGATCAAGATCGTGCCGATCTTTTGCTTTATTTACGCAGTTTGTCTGATCATCCTGTCCCTTTGCCAATGGATAATAAAGAAAGCGAAAGAGATCAGACTAAAGATAAATTATTTCAAGAATAAACTATTTTAGAAAGAGATGTGATTGTTTTTTAGACTTGCATTTATAATGACAGTTTCAATCTATTTTCGTTGTATAGCAAGATTCACTACATAACATAAAATATGTAGATATTTGAGTTTAATACGTTGGTTTATTATTGGCACACGGTGGTTTTCTATTATTAAAGAGTTTTCCATTAGAACTTTAAAATTTATGCAGTTCGTTCTGCTCAGAAAGCCCTTTTGTTTTCTTGTAATACATTGTTTATAAGCAGTTTTTTTATCAAGAATAAAAGTATATTACCAAAATTTATCCGGTAAAGTAATAGAGGGAAGGCGTTGAATTTGATACCCATTTAAAATTGTGATAAAGGTTCAGTTTGCATTTTCTCTTTAATTATTGGAATGTAATAAAATATACTTATGAGTGATTGAATCACAATAATCCAAGCAAGGTTGGAAAATACAAATATCAGGCAAAGCTCTATTGAGAGTTTTGTTTAAAAATAAAATCACTCTCATTTTTATCAAAGAAAGCAAGTAAAGAGTTGTGTTGTGGGGCATTTGAATTTTGTTGAAGTTAGCCGATTAAGGGTCATAGAAACGAAAGCTCGACAAAAACAGGTTTTATTTGTCGTTTGCGAATGCAAAAGAGAGTTTTATATGCATTAGGGTGTTTTCTATTTTTTAAGGAACTTTATGCATATTTTTATCAGAAGATACACGCTAGGTCATATATAAAGCCTATTGACAATAATAATATGTTGTTTCAGGCTTCTTTCTGTTACATGAGTGATGAATTAATGGAGATATTTAAGTTAAGGGAGCATTACGTATCATATAGGCTTTAATTGATAAAAAAGATTCTTTTCTCTAGAATAGCTTTTGAGGGAGATGTTTTATTTAATTTGAATACATGGGAATAATGGAACAGCAATGTATTTATAAAATACATCTGTTTTCTTATCTGTAAAGGGAACACATTTTTGGTGCCAGTTCAAAGAAGTTTGTTATCAATAAGAAAAAAGACTGGGGAAATTTTGTACTTCTCGCTGCACAATGGATTGAAAAAAAACGATAGAAGAAGCTCATAATTTGTTATCGCCAATCATGTTAAGAGAAGACTTTAACCGTTTAGCTTTTTCCCAACCATTTCCTTATGTTAGTAAAAACATCGGACAATATCTTCAATAATCGGTATTCGAGAAATCATTTTCATTATCAAAGTTACGGTATGAATCCAGAGTCCATTCAACGTATCCTTTTACAAGAAGTAGTAGTCATTTTAGGATGTGGAGGAATTGGTCATCATGTCTCAGCGATATTTGCGTCCTCTGGTGTGGAAAAATTAATTCTTGTCGACAATGATGTCATCGAGATAACCAATCTTACCAGACAAATTTTTTTACTGAACAAGATGTTGAACTTTCTAAGACAACTGTTCTCGGGTGTGAGTTGATACAAAGAAACAATCAAAGTGAGGTAAGTGAATTACAAATGTTGATCACTGTGAAAGAAGATATTAACAAACTGCCTAAAGCCGATTTGTGGATTATTTCTGCTGATGAACCTGAACATCTGGTACCATGGATAAACGAATGGTGTGTAAAAAATAAACAAGCTTATATTAATTCCAGCTATGTTAATGACATTGCTGTATTTGGACCCTTTTACATACCTGGAAAAACAGGTTGCTATGCATGTAGCTCATTCATAGGTAATCTCCCTGAAAAAAGCGATGGTTTAATCTATGAGGCTTGCGCTGCTATTAACAATAATTTTAAAGTTGCAACATTTCCTCCTGTGAATGCTCTTTCAGCTGCCATGTGTGCGAATGATGCTCTTAAATTTCTGGGGGGATATGGTGATCTACTTTCCGCAGATCGCCGCGTGGGGATATGGAGTAGCAAACTCTTTACAGAAGAGCGTTCCTTAAAAAAGAATCCTCATTGCAAAGTTTGTGGAACAAAGCAATGAATAGACCTCGAACGCTTGCTATAACCTATGGATCTTACCATGCGATACGAATGCTAATCGGTGTTTATCACGCCATTTTTCTGATGTCTATGGGGGTCACTCTTTCCCAATTGGCTTTGCTGCAAATCGCCTTTTCGGTAACTGTTTTGCTTCTTGATTTTCCTTGTGCTGTTTTAGCTGACAGATATCGACGTAAATATTCAGTCACGGCTGGAGTTTTTATGACGGGAGTGTTTTATCTTCTCTGTCTTCAAGCTCCCAATATGACAGTGCTCATTGTTGCACAAATCCTCTATGCAGCAGGAATTTGCCTCATTGCCAGTGCCATTGACGGCTGGATTTACCATTCTCTAGGCAACAGACAAGACCATTTTTCGCATTATGCACATCTCTCTCACCAGATAAACTCTTTTGGTAGCATTATCAGTGGTATGATAGGAATTGCAACGATCTATTATTCTGGGCAATATTTTATGGGATATATTATCTCAAGTTTGATGATGGGAATAATTTTTTGTATATTTCTTATTGTTCCTGAAGAAAAAGCATTTGTGGGGGACGGAACAAAAACAAAGACGATTTTGCAAAATGCTAAGGAAACGCTCTGGATATTTCAAAACACTGTAGGAGGAGCGTGGTTTATTTTGTTGATGTGCCTGTTTAGCGCTGGCATTCAGGTTATTTATCACTTCTGGCAGCCGATAATACTTTCAGGTGGAAAAATTGACCACCTCAACAGCTCGCAGATGTTAGTACTCATGTTCTGCCATATCGGAACCTTCTCGGCTCAATATTTTTCCAATTCACTGATGTCAAAATATCACGTGTTTGATCAAAAATATAAAAACTCTATAAAGTGTTTCTCGTTTTTTTCTGCCCTTATGTGTATGGCTCTTTATTTTTTTGTCCATAGCAGTCAAATTATTGCGTCAATCATGGCATTTTCATTAATTCATGGATTTATTTGTACTGTGCCGATAGGAGCAAAGAGTTTGTTTTTCTCAGAGCTTAACCAAAAACAAACCCAACATATTTCTGGCATTGTTGGTGCTGCATCCTTTTGCGGAAGAATATTTTCAATAGCAACATTAAGCGTTATTTCATTTCTCCCTGCAAAAATTGCACCGTCTTATTACCTTTTATTACCAACTTTAACTTTTTTCATGTGTGGTTGGGTTACTATCAAGTGGATGTCGCTTTCTGGTAAATCTATTTTGAAAAATATAAAAATGCACTTGAAAAAGTGATTGTTTCTGCAGCCTAATAGATTAGAAAAACGATTAAGATGCGTTTTATGCATGAAATAAGATAATCTCTTAACAGAATTTTCTATGTCGTAAATGACTAAATGAAGTGCATTGTAATCATCTGGAATTCTATACTGCTAAATTTGGGTTTATTGCATTGAAAACAGTTTCTAAGCTTTCTTTTTTGCTTTTACTCAAGAATGGAAAGAAAAGAATTTTTTCAAAAGAAGTGAGGATAGTAAAAAAGAGGAGATTATTGGTTTATTGAAATTTTACATGCAATTGATGGCTTTTTTCCCTGCTATGTTATCCATATGTTTCTTCTCGTTGACAGAGATAGCCAATGACTCTCGCTCGCGCAATAATTCTCAAGCTACGCTTTATCTACTTGATGAACCAATATTTTCTCTTGATATAAGTATGCGGAGAAAAATCATTGATATTTTGTATAAGACATAATAGATAATAAGTTGATTTATAATGATAATTTACATATTTTGCATGTTGAATTATCTCCTGAATATTATAAGATTTTCTTATCTTAAATCTTCTCATTTATTTGCACGTCATAAGCAGGGATGTTGTGTGGATAAAAACTTTAAAAAAGTAAAAATGCCTCTCATGAATGTTTTAATGAAAGAGCTATCGCAACATTGGGGGTTGATAAATAGAATGATAGCGCCGGTTTGCGTCTTCGCAAGTGAAAAGAGGATGGTACACAATGGCTTATAGCTATACTATCGGATTTCATTGTGAAATGAGTTTGGGTGCTTTAAGAAATGTTTCGTTAAAAAACCGTGAACTGGCAACACAATGGTGTTTTGTTTTACGTGAGGGTTGTGATTTCATGAAAGAGTATGACAAACAAAAGCGTGAAAAGACACACAATCTCCATTATCTAAAAGATATTGCTATAGATGCTTTGGAAAGCCGTAAAGTTGCATTAAAAGCTGATGATAAAGGTGGGAATTGACTTTCTTTACAACTTCATATCCTCCCTAAATAAGGCTATTGGTTTGTTTCAGAGATTACGCAAATCGGTATACACAATGTGTTCGTCCTCATTTACATACAAAAGCTACAACAACAGAAATGTTATTTTGTTTATAAGCCATGATTTGAAAATGATTAAAGGATTGATACATGAAGTGATTGTTAAGTATGGTAAAAAGATGGTTGAGTATGGTTCTGCTAGTTGTATTTTTTGTCCCCAAACTCTTTACAGGCAAACCTTGGTACCTTTCACATTTGCACTGGAGTCTGATTATTTATAGGTAAAGACACTAAATTGTGCTGACAATCCATTATAAAGAAGAACTTTTCCTACTAATGGTTCACCAATATTTGTGATAAGTTTAATGACTTCCATGGCTTGGAGTGTTCCGATGACCCCTGGTATAATACCAACAATTCCGTTTTCAGCACATGTTGGGAGAGTTCCTGGAGCTGGTGGATTGGGAAAGAGATCTCGATAGTGAGGATTATTGTCTTTATATGGCATGAGCACTGTCACTGAACCATTGAAACGCTCTACAGCACCACTTATTAAAGGTTTTTCACATTGGGCAGCATGATCAGCAAGCAGGTAGCGTGTGGCAAAGTTATCACTGCCGTCAACAATGATATCGTAGGCATTTAACAGTTTATCCACATTACTTTTATCTAAGCGTAGATTGTGTTTTTCAACCACAACATGGGGATTTATTTCTTTTAAAGTGGTTTTTGCACTCTCAGTTTTTTTTTGGTTAACCATGTTTGTTTTGTGTATCACTTGGCGTTGTAAATTGGAAAGTGAAACGATATCGTCATCGACAATACCAAGTGTACCAACGCCGGCAGCAGCCAAATAGATGAGAACAGGAGCACCAAGTCCTCCGGCTCCAACAACAAGAATGCGTGCAGCTTTCAGTTTTTTCTGCCCCGCACCACCAATTTCGGGCATAATAATGTGACGTGCATAGCGTTCGATTTCCTCATGGCTTAATTTTGTATTTGCTTCTTGTATCATGAGTTCTCTCTTGTCATCGTTCTTTTAATGTTTACTAAGTTTATAGCATATAGACTAGTTTACTTTTCGTATAGGGAGGTTTTATTCATGAAAATTGCCATTCAGATGGATCACATTTCAACGATTCGCATTCAAGGAGATACAACATTTGCACTTGCCTTAGCAGCGCAAGAACGTGGGCATTCACTTTTTCATTATACACCAGACCATTTATCGATGCGCGATGGTTGTATAATTGCACGATTAGAACCATTGAGGGTCCGTGATGAGGAAGGAAATCATTATGAATTAGGGGAGCCTGTACGTACAGAGTTAATGGATATGGACGTAGTCCTTTTACGTCAAGATCCGCCTTTCGACCTCAATTATATTACCACGACGCATTTGTTAGAACGCATTCATCCTAAGACGCTTGTGGTGAATGATCCAGTATGGGTACGCAATAGTCCAGAAAAAATTTTTGTTACTGAATTTCCTGATTTAATGCCAGAAACATTAATTACAAAAGATATTGCAGAAATAAGCGATTTTAGAGCGACATTTGGCGATATCATTCTTAAACCACTTTATGGCAATGGAGGAGCGGGTATTTTTCATTTAAAAAAGGATGATCGCAATTTAACTTCACTTTTGGAAATGTTTGCACAAATTTATCGTGAACCTTTTATTGTTCAGCGTTATTTAGATGCAGTACGAAAAGGGGATAAACGGATTATTTTGCTTGATGGTGCTCCTGTTGGCGCGATTAATCGTGTTCCAGTAGAAACAGATGCACGCTCTAATATGCATGTTGGAGGACGCGCGGAAAAGGTTGATTTTACAAAACGTGATTATGAAATTTGCGAACGCATTGGTCCAGCTTTAAAAGAACGTGGTCTTCTTCTTGTAGGGATTGATGTGATTGGAGATTATATAACAGAAATTAATGTGACGTCTCCTACGGGTATTCGTGAAATTAAACACTTTGGTGGTGCAGATGTTGCCCATCTTTTTTGGGATGTTGTGGAATCCAAACGTTCAAATTAAATTTATTTGAAGAGAGAATATTATTTTTTTAGAAAAATGATGAATGTTTCTTTTTTATATTTGTTATAATGCAAATGTGAATTACAATTGAGATATTATATAATATAGGCAGAGAATTTTAATTTCTCTTCTAAGGAGTTTATAGATGAACAAAGTGTTATCAGTTGGGATGGGACTGATTTTGGCAATTATATTGACAAATGTTAGTAATGCGCGTGATCAAATACAGATAGCGGGTTCGTCTACAGTTTTACCTTATCAAAAGATTGTTGCTGAGACATTTGGAGAAACGTATCCTCATTTTAAAGTCCCGGTTATTGAATCGGGTGGAACAGGAGCTGGTATTAAAGAATTTTGCCGTGGTATTGGAGAGAATACAATTGATATTGTTAATGCTTCACGGCCGATGAAGCCAAGTGAATTGCAGTCTTGTTTTGATGCTGGAGTAAAAGATGTAGAAGAAATACGCATCGGGTATGATGGTATCGTTTTTGCGACGGATATAAATGGTCCTGACTGGAAATTGCAGGCAGTGGATGTATATAAGGCACTTGCTGCTCAGGTTTTTGTAGACGGAAAATTGCAGCCAAATAAGGTTTCGAAGTGGAATGCAGTCAACAGTACTCTTCCTGAGTGGACGATAGCAGCTTATATTCCTGGAGAAAAGCATGGAACACGTGAAGTTTTTGAAGAAAAATTACTCTTTGTAGGCTGTAAAGCCAGCGGAGCAGTTGATGCGATGAAATCTTTGGGAATGGATGATAAGGCAATTCATGCTGCTTGTGTTGCTGTACGTAAGGATGGAAAGGCTGTTGATATTGATGGGGATTATTCTGAAACCTTTGCGCGTCTGACTTCTAATAGAACAGCAGTTGGGGTTTTTGGTTTGTCTTATTATGAAAATAATGCTGATAAGTTAAAGGTTGCCCGTATTAATGGTTTTGCGCCAACCGTTGAAACGATTATACGTGGCGAATATCCAGTTTCACGTCCACTTTTTTTCTACGTTAAGAAAGCACATCTAGGTATCATTTCAGGTTTGCGGGAATATATTGACTTTTTTCTTTCTGATCAAATGATTGGTCCAGAGAGCCCTTTGGCTGAATATGGTTTGATTGCTGCTTCTGAAAAGGAGCGCCAAGCGCAGCGTTCTGCTTTTTCTGCTGGTAGAGTCATGAGTTTGAAATAATTTTCTAAATCCGCAGTATAGAAGTTTTCTATGGTGTTTTTTTATAAAAATTGAAAGACAATATGCGCATTTCCGTCATTCTTTTTCTTTTATTTTTTCTTGGATTTGTTGGCTTTTGTATTTCTTATATGCGAGTTCGTTCTCTTGAATACGCACAATACAAGATGCATTCTCGTGCGTATTATCATGCGTGGTGGACATTTTTAATGACTGTGATTCCACCTCTTATTTTCTTAATTTTTTGGGATGGTGGGAGTGCAATTTATTTAGAGTATGATCTCTCTCGAGAAGTTGAGGCGTATAGTTCCCATATAACGGGGCTTGTGAATCATGATCTTATTTTGGAGATTATTCGAAATTTGATCAAAATGATTCATCACTTTGATGGGGAGCTTGCTACGGCTTCGTATGAAGAAGTGCGAGCACAATTATTTGCAAAAGGGTTTGTTTTACCTCATGGGGCATCAGAAGATCTGTTAAGAAGAGCACAGTCATGGGTTTCTTCTTCTGAGAAGTTACAGTTCATTGGTCATGGTTTTCTTTTTGTTATTGCATCCTTTGGCTTTATCTTTGGAATAATACAAATTGCTCCACGTCAGCGTGCGCGCAATAAGGTTGAATGTTTGATCGTTGTCGGGTTGGTTTGCGCATCTATAGTTGCGGTTGTAACAACAGTAGCCATAGCGCTTTCCATGTTTTTTCAAACGATCAGTTTTTTTCAATCTGTCCCCTTATCCAATTTCTTTTTTGGAACGGTTTGGGATCCACGTTTTTCGGCGAGTGGTTCGAGCAATACAGTAGGGCAATTTGGTCTTATACCACTCCTTGCTGGTACGCTTTATATTGCGCTTGTGGCAATGCTTTTTGCTGTTCCTATAGGGTTATTTTCGGCTCTTTATATGGCCGAATATGCTTCTACTCGATTACGATCAATAGTAAAGCCATTGTTAGAAGTGCTTGCTGGTATTCCAACCATTGTTTATGGTTTTTTTGCTTTGAAGGTTGTAGGGCCTTTTTTACGTGACCTCTCTATTTCTCTCTCTGGTGGTGTTGGTTTTATTATGGCCCAAAGTGTTTTAACAGCTGGAGTTGTGATGGGAATTATGTTGATACCTTTTGTCTCCTCTTTGTCGGATGATGTTATAACAGCTGTTCCACGCATTTTACGTGAAGGATCTTATGGTTTAGGAGCAACGCAATCTGAGACGATTAAGAAAGTGGTTATACCAGCGGCGCTTCCAGGAATTATGGGAGCAATTTTGTTGACAGCATCACGTGCAATTGGAGAGACAATGATTGTGGTTCTAGCAGCAGGTGTTGCCGCGAACTTAACACTTAATCCCTTTGAAGCAATGACCACGATGACAGTTAAGATTGTTAATCAATTAACAGGTGATTTTGAGTTTAATTCTCCACAAACTCTTGTCGCTTTCGCGTTAGGGATGACACTCTTTATTATGACTCTTTTGATGAATATTCTTGCTCTTTACATTGTGCGTAAATATCGGGAACAATATGAATGAATGAAGATTTTCTTGTCTCTCGTCGCAATATTGGACTCAAACGTAGATATTGGGCTGAACGTCGTTTTCGAGCGTATGGTTTGATTGCTATTTTTATTGGTCTCTTTTTTTTATTTGCACTTTTATGGTCTATTATTAGTCAAGGCTATACAGCTTTTTTTCAAAGTGAAATGACATTATCGATTTATTTGGATGAGCGGGTCATTGATCCAAATGGTCAGCGTGAGGCAAATTCACAAGTTCTTATAACTGCTAATTATCCTCTGCTCGTACGGAATGCTTTGGTAAAAAAGCTTAATATAGATCAAAATGATCGAAATGCGTTGCGAGATGTTAATCGTATGTTTTCAAATGGTGTACGTGTTCAACTTCGTGAAATGGTGACAAAGAATCCAAAACTGATTGGAACAACGCAAAAAGTCAAAGTGTTAGCGGCAGCAGATGTTGATTCTGCTTATAAAGGACAGATTGACTTGCATGTAGCGGAAAAAAACCGCAAAGTTTCTAATCGCCAAGTAGAATGGATAAAACGTTTAGCGCATGATGGCACGCTTTATAAAACATTTAATTTTGGTTTTTTTACATTTGGTGCTTCAAGCCGCGCTGAAACTGCGGGATTAGGAGTTGCGATCATTGGTTCTCTTTACATGATAGCTATCGTTTTAGTAATTTCGCTTCCAATAGGGATAGCAACAGCTCTTTATTTGGAAGAATATGCACGCAAAAATAAATTCACAGATTTTATTGAGGTTAATATTAATAATCTTGCAGCTGTTCCTTCGATTGTTTTTGGTCTTTTAGGACTTGCTGTTTTTGTTAATTTTTTTGGCTTACCACGTTCAGCTTCTTTTGTTGGTGGGCTTATCTTGGCTCTTATGACTCTCCCTACCATTATTATTGCGACACGTTCTGCTTTGCGGGCTGTTCCTCTTTCTATTCGCGCGGCAGCTTTAGGGTTGGGGGCATCAAAAACACAAATGGTTTTTCATCATGTTGTCCCTTTAGCAGCCCCTGGTATTTTGACAGGCACAATTATTGGTGTCGCTCAGGCTCTGGGTGAAACAGCCCCATTGCTTTTGATTGGCATGGTTGCTTTTGTTGTAAATATTCCTGCGACTCCAATGGAGCCAGCGACAGCTTTGCCTGTTCAAATTTTTATGTGGGCAGGTGAAGCAGAGCGTGCTTTTGTGGAAAAGACTTCGGGCGCTATCATTGTATTAATGATTTTTCTTGCAATCATGAATATTTCTGCTGTTTTTTTACGTCGACGATTTGAGCGGCGCAAGTAACTTCAATAAAGCAATTACTTCGATAAGGTTTATGTTTTAAAGTAAGGTGAGTTTTTGTAATGAAAATTAAAATGCGTGGTCAGGATGTAAAAGTTTTTTATGGGGAGAAAGCAGCACTGCATGGCATTACTCTTGATATTCCTGAACATCAGGTTACAGCTTTGATAGGTCCTTCAGGTTGCGGTAAGTCAACTTTTTTACGTTGTTTTAATCGTATGAATGATACGATTGAAGGTGCAAAAATAACGGGTCTTATTACCTTAGATGGGCAGAATATCTATGACCATAGGATTGATGTTGTAGAATTGCGTGCTCGTGTTGGTATGGTTTTTCAAAAGCCGAGTCCTTTTCCAAAATCTATATTTGAGAATGTTGCTTATGGGCCACGCATTCATGGTTTGGTTAAATCGCGTGCAGAATTGCATGATGTTGTTGAAAGAAGTTTGAGGCAGGCTGGGTTGTTTGAAGAAGTAAAAGATCGTCTTGATGATGCAGGAACAAGTTTATCAGGAGGACAACAACAGCGTTTATGTATTGCACGTGCTATTGCAGTGAGTCCTGAAGTTATTTTGATGGATGAGCCCTGTTCAGCGCTAGATCCAATTGCGACGGCGCGTATTGAAGAGCTTATCGATGCGTTACGAAAAAATTATACCATTGTTATTGTGACACATTCTATGCAACAGGCAGCACGGGTTTCTCAATATACTGCCATGTTTCATTTGGGGCATTTGGTAGAAGTTGGTGCAACTGAAATGATTTTTACTTCACCAAAAGAACAACGTACGCAAGATTATATCACGGGGCGTTTTGGATAGGCAAATTGAGGAGTATAAGATATGTCTAAGAACCATACTGTCCGTTCTTATGATGCAGAACTAAAATATTTGAAAGCAAGGATTACAGCAATGGGGTGCCATGCAGAACGCATGATTGAATGTTCTGTTGCATCAATTGTGTGTAGTGATCTTCAACTTGCGACGGCAGTTATTGCTGATGATTTATTTTTAGATGAAGCAGAACGTGACATTGATGAAAAAGCGATTACCATTATTTGCAAACGTCAACCAATGGCTGTTGATCTACGTGAGATCATTGGTGCTATTCGTATTTCTTCTGATCTTGAACGGATTGGGGATATGGCCAAAAATATTGCTAAGCGAACGGTAGCACTTTCAGAAACGCGTCAATCGGCTGCTTTTTATCATGGGCTTGAAACAATTACAGCTTTAGCCCTCAATCAGTTAAAGGAAGTATTGAGCGCTTACACGAGCCGTTTATTGGAATGTGTTGACGCGGTACGTGAGCGTGATGGTAAAATTGATGCTTTATACACGTCTCTTTTTCGTGAGCTTCTAACATATATGATGGAAGATGTACGCAATATTACGGTTTGTACGCATTTGCTTTTTTGTTTAAAAAATATTGAACGAATTGGTGATCATGTTACCAATATTGCAGAAATGCTGCATTATATCATAACAGGTTACCATATGTCTTCTGATCGTCCTCGCGATGATCTTACCTATAAAGTTGGGGTGGGGGAGAAAAAAAGAGATTAAATTTTCTCTCAGCTATTAAAATCAGCTTTTTTTATGAAAGATAAAAACCATTAAGATACTTTCTTACAGCTTACAGTATGGTTGTATGTAAAGTATGCGAGGTATATTATAGGTAAACGTAAGAAACAATGTAGAAATTTTAGGTCAATATTGCGGCTTTTGAATTTTTCTTTTGGTAGATTTGCTACAGAGAGATATTGTCACCTGTTTATTTTAGGGTGGAGGAAAAACTGCTTTCTGATTATTTTCTCAAATTTGTATTAAAGAGGATATGCGTATTTATTTTGTTATGCAGACAGCTTTAGTTTCATAACTTTTGTATATGTAACTTTATTAGAATATTTTTAGAGGCATAATATTTTATCGCTCTTAAAGCGTGAGAAGCAATATTGCATAGCTATTTTCAAAATAATAACAATATCGATTGATTAACAATTTTTTATTTTTTACTTAGCATAAATATAATATCTTTGAATGACTCCTTGTATTAAAATTTTACTAAGTTGTAACAATTAACGGTATACTTTCTTAGAAGATACATATACAACATATGCAATCTATTCAAATTTTGAATGCTTTAAAGACGTAAAAAAATTGTGTTATATTAAGTGTTATATAAAATGAAAAAAAATTATTGGACTGTTTTTTTAATCTGTTTTCTAGTGCCATTTGTTATTGTGGGGTGTGCGACAGATCATTTTGGTGCTGGTAAAGTGAATGAAAATAAGAAGACAAAAACAGTGATGTATCCATTGACAGAGCGACAATGCCTGATGCGTGCAATGTATTTTGAATCCAATCGTACAAGCCGTGAAGGAATGATTGCTGTTGGAACTGTTGTGATGAATCGTGTTAATTCATCTGCTTATCCCAAAACGATTTGTGGTGTTGTTGGTCAGTACAAACAATTCGCTCCTGGTGTTTTAACGCGCCCTATGACGGAACCTGCTTCTGTTGCCCGTGTTAAGGAGGCCGCTGATGCTGTTTTACGCGGTGAACGCGATAAGAAACTGAAAAACGCTAAGTTTTTTCATACAGCAGGTTTATCTTTTCCTTATAAAAACATGCATTATGTTCGTGTTGCGGGGGGCAATGCTTTTTATGAAAAGCGTTCACGTAATGGATTGCTACAGGTTCCTTCTAACGATCGTCCTTATAATGTTGCTTATGCTTTTGCTCAAGAACGTTCTGGCAATATACCGAGTATCATGCATGCAAGTTTAGCAAGTAAAGAAATAAAAGTAGAGGAAGAACACAATGTGTCTTCTTCGATAGAAGTCGCTCAGGTGAATAAAGTGCGTGCGACGTCTTTTGTTACAGTACAACTTAATAAAGTTCCTATTCCCGCAGATGCACCACATCGTGTGGGTCAGGAAGGAGAAAGCAAATCAATTGTAGCTTATACTATACCCTCATCAGATCAGTTAAATGCAATTGTTACAATGTTAGAAAAACCGTACATCAACAGATAGTTTTTTCACAGCCAAAGTAAGGATATTGGTAATGGAGTTTGATATGTATGAGGCGATTTCGCCTGAAAAGCTTAATCGTCTTGCAGAAGTTACAGTAAAAGTTGGGTTAAATTTACAAGAGGGGCAGGATCTTATTTTAACGGCTCCTGTTTCAGCATTACCACTTGTTCGGCGTATTGCATATCATGCTTATAAGATTGGTGCCGGCGTGATTACACCACTTTTTAGTGATGATATATTATCGCTTACACGTTTTGAAAATGCACATACTGCGAGTTTTGATTGTGCACCTTCTTGGCTATATGAGGGAATGGCAAAGGGTTTTGGAAATGGAGCTGCACGTTTGGCTATTGTTGGTGATAATCCTTTGCTTCTTTCCAATCAGGATTTTGATAAGATTGCCCGTTTAAACAAGGCTACGTCAATGGCTTATCAGCCTGCTCTCAAAAAAATATCGAATTTTGCCATGAACTGGTCAATTGTTGCTTATCCAACAGCAGGATGGGCTGAGGCGATATTCCCTTCTTTACCACTTAATGAAGCGATTAAGAAATTAGCGGATGCAATTTTTGCTGCTTCACGTGTTACAGAAGAGGATTCTGTGCATGCGTGGGGTATGCATAATGCAACTTTGAAGAAACGGTCATCTTGGCTCAATGAGCAGCGCTTTTCTGCTTTACATTTTACAGGTCCAGGGACTGATTTAAGAGTTGGTTTGGCAGATGATCATGAATGGCATGGTGGTGCATCGGCGGCTCAAAATGGTGTTGTTTGCAATCCTAATATTCCGACAGAAGAAGTCTTTACCACTCCTCATGCGCATAAGGTTGAAGGTTTTGTTCGTTCGACAAAACCCCTTTCTTATCAAGGAACGCTTATTGATAATATTGAAGTACGGTTTGAAGCAGGGCGTATTATTGATGCACGTGCTTCAGCGGGCCAAGAGGTTTTGCAAAATATTTTGCAAAGTGATGAAGGTGCGAGTCGATTAGGAGAAGTTGCTCTTGTTCCACATTCTTCACCAATTTCTAAGAGCAACCTTCTTTTTTACAATACATTATTTGATGAAAATGCAGCATGTCATATTGCTTTAGGTCAATGTTATTCCAAATGCTTTTTAGATGGAGCATCATTGACGGCGGAGGAGATTGCAGCGCGTGGTGGTAATAAAAGTATGATTCATATTGACTGGATGATTGGATCTGGTGAAATCGATATAGATGGCATTGCACAGGATGGCACAAAAGTTCCTGTATTTCGTAAAGGTGAGTGGGCTTAATATTATCGTTTGCAATGGCACTTTGTTAGAAAATATGTAAATTAAAAAAGAGTGATGCCCGAGCTTCCTGAAGTAGAAACCGTTCGTCGTGGGTTGGAGCCCGTTGTAACGGGTGCGAAGATTACCTCTGTCACACTTCACCGAAAGAATTTGCGGTTTCCTTTCCCTGAGGCGTTTTCTAAACGGCTTATAGGAAGGACAATTATAGAACTTGATAGACGTGCAAAATATTTATTGTTTCATCTTTCGCACAATGAAACGATTTTAAGCCATTTGGGCATGTCAGGATCATGGCGTATAGAGGATGATCTTTTAGGAACAACATCTTCTGTTCCAGACAAACTTGTTAAGCATGACCACTTTGTCATGGATATTCAAGTAAAAGACGGCAAAGTTTATCACCTTATTTATAATGATGTTCGTCGCTTTGGCTTTATGCTTTTAGTTGAGACGGGCAGGCTTTATGAGCATCCACTTTTAAAGAAGCTAGGGCTCGAGCCGATGAGTAATGCGTTTTCTGGTCGTTATTTACAAAAGGCTTTTGTTAATAAAAAAATATCCCTTAAGGGAGTTTTGCTTGATCAGTCTATTGTTGCGGGTCTTGGAAATATTTATGTTTGCGAAGCGTTATGGCGTAGTCGTTTATCCCCGCAACGTGGCGCATTTACATTAGCGTTGAAAAATGTACGTGCACGTGAATTGGCAGATTCTTTAGCACAGAATATACGGGATGTAATTTCTGAAGCAATTTTGTCTGGTGGATCTTCTTTACGCGATTATGTACAGGTAGATGGTTCTCTTGGTTATTTTCAACACGCTTTTTCGGTTTATGGACGCGAAGGAAAAGAATGTTTGCAATGTGGCACGCCTATTATACGCATTTTGCAGTTGGGGCGTTCAAGTTTTTACTGTTCACAGTGTCAAAAATGAAAGAGTTCTCTTGCAAAATTCTACGAGAGGCTTAAAGTCATACTGATAATTAATAAGGTTTGAGAGGTTTTTTTATGCTTAATAAAGTACTAACACATCTTGATGATAATATAGAAAAGAGCCTTGAACGCCTTTTTTCTCTTTTGCGTTTTCAATCGATTTCAACGGATTCGGCTTATAAGGATGAGTGTCGTAAAGCGGCTGATTGGCTGGTAGAAGATTTAAAAACGATAGGTTTTGAAGCTTCACGTCGAGATACACCAGGGCATCCCGTGGTTGTTGGGCATCATCCAGGACCTTCAGATGATTGTTTGCATGTTTTGTTTTACGGACATTATGATGTTCAACCTGTTGATCCACTTAGCTTATGGGAAGATGATCCATTTGCACCTTCTTTAAAAGAGAGGGATGGAAAGAAAGTGATTTGTGCTCGTGGAGCTTCAGATGATAAAGGTCAAGTTATGACATTCATTGAAGCGTGTCGTGCCTATAAGAAAGAAACAGGACAGCTTCCTGTAAAAGTTACTATTTTATGTGAAGGCGAAGAAGAAAGTGCTTCTCCTTCTCTTGCTCCTTTTTTAAAAGCAAATAAAGATGAACTGAAGGCTGATTGCGCATTGGTTTGTGATACGTCGATGTGGGATGCAAATACACCCTCTATTGCTCTTTCTCTTCGGGGGATTATGGCAGAAGAGATTACCATTACAGCTGCTAATCGTGATTTGCATTCTGGTGCTTTTGGAGGCGTAGCGGCCAATCCCATTCGTATTTTAACGAAGATTCTAGCAGGTCTTCATGACGAAAATAATAGGGTAACAATTCCTGGTTTTTATGATGGTGTAGAAGAAACGCCTGCACATATTTTGCAATTATGGAATGCGCTTGATTGTAGTGCTGAAAGCTTTCTTGGTCCTATAGGGCTTTCTATTCCTTTTGGAGAAAAAGGACGCGGTCTCTTAGAGCAGATATGGGCGCGTCCTACAGCAGAAATGAATGGGATTAGTGGAGGCTACGAAGGGGAAGGGATGAAAACGGTTATTGCGTCTCAGGCAAGCGCAAAAATATCGTGTCGTTTAGTCCATAAACAAGATCCAGAGAAAATACGTCAAGCTTTTCGTGATTATGTCCGCAGCGCGATACCTGCTGACTGTACGGTGACATTTAAGAATCACGGTTCTTCTCCAGCAATGCAGCTTCCCTGTGATTCATCCTTTATCAAGGCAGCAAAGGATGCTTTGTCACAAGAGTGGGAAGTGCCTGCTGTATTAACAGGTATGGGTGGTTCGATTCCCGTTGTCGCAGATTTTCAGTCAATCCTTGGCATGGAAAGTCTTTTGGTTGGTTTTGCCTTGTCTGATGACCGTATTCATTCCCCTAATGAAAAATATAATCTCACATCATTTCATAAAGGGCAGCGATCTTGGGCACGTATTCTTGCATCTTTAGCAAATAGGAGGGTAAATGACTGAGATCCGCGTTCATCAAGGTGATTTACCAAACTTAGAGAATTATCAAAGAGATTCTGTTGCGATTGATACCGAAACTTTAGGATTACAACCATACCGAGATCGTTTGTGTGTTGTTCAGCTTTCTTCTGGAGATGGCACGGCTGATGTTATACAGATTGCGAAAGGGCAGAAGAGTGCTCCCAATTTGGTCAAATTGCTTGAAGATAAGGCCATCACCAAGATATTTCATTTTGGGCGTTTTGATCTTGCTATTTTAGCACATACATTTGGCATTATGCCTGAGGTAGTTTTTTGCACAAAAATTGCTTCGAAACTCACACGTACCTACACGGATCGTCATGGATTGAAGGAAATTTGTAATGAATTGCTCAATATAAATATTTCTAAACAGCAGCAATCTTCAGATTGGGCGGCAGAAACGTTATCACAGGCACAAATTGAATATGCGGCATCGGATGTGTTATATTTGCATCGTTTAAAAGATATCTTTGAAGAACGCTTAAGACGTGAAGAGCGCGAAAATGTTGCAGAGGCATGTTTTCAATTCTTGCCTATGAGAGCAAAACTTGATCTTTTAGGATGGTCGGAGGTTGATATCTTCGCGCATAGCTGAGTTGATAAATTGGTTTTTAACCAGAATAAGAAGAGTCATTGATGTAACAAAACAAAAGCCCGTAGTGTACGGGCTTTTGTTTTGTTATCTATTTTTATAAGAGTGTTTTATAATATCATTCTGATATAAAGAATGCTCTTTCATTTAAAAATTGAATAAAAATACATTTATAAATTCGTATTTTTTGTGTTTATAACTGCCTTTATTTTATTAAAGTTTACAGAAAAACAGAGTGCTTTATAAGGGGGTAAGAGTAGAAGATACATAACATTCACAGAGAAAGTTTTTTCTATGTGAATTATCAAATTTGCATTATCTATACGAAAAAAGATCTTTACTCAAAAAATGCATTTGTAAACACCCATTTTGTTTGTTGTACAACTGAAAGCAAATTCTATTCTCATTGGTTATAAAGTCAGTGATTTCGGTATTGGTATAGCTAAAAAAATCATTTTTTTAAAATTAAACTGCAACAAATTTTCATTTTTTAGGATTCTTAACTTTTTACCTATGAAGCGTATCATTTTCTATGGAAATTTGAAGTGAGGGCACTAGGTAAAACTCATTATGGATATTTTATAAGGAGTTAGATCTATGAACCTGAAATATTTTATTACAGCTTTTACTACTTTTGCTTCAATTTCTGTCGCTCAAGGAGCAAGTTTGATGGTTGCTCAAAAACTGAAGCAGAGTATATCTTCCGCTATTTCTTCGAAAGATTCTTTTTCTACTAAACAAGCTAGCAATAGTTTGTCTGAAATTATTCAAACGAATTTTTCTTGCATTGATAATGGTCAATGGAAAAAGGCGGTTAAGCTGGTACCTGTAGCGTCTTTTTCTAAACGAAAAGGACCTGGGAAGAAAAGAGGTCGGCCAAGTTTGTCTACGAGAGGTCCAATGAGTTATTAATAAGCAAAGCTGCACGTAGTTTTACTCTTGGTAATTTATGAAGTCTAAAGGAGGGGAGAAAGTAGGGTGCTAGGAGTGTAGATTTGCGCTTTTAGTTGTGTGGTCTGTTTGTGAGGAGAGAGAATGTATCTGATATAAAATGAAGAGTATTCTATTTTAGTAAAAGGAAAGGTGTAAGAGCAATAAAGAGTTGCAGTATCGTGTGTTTGGAGAGGAATTGTTGTTTTTTTTTATTTTGGAAATTTTGTGCTGTGATGAGGAGTAGGATTGAGACTGATAAAGAGTATAAGATGATGGAGCTGTATAAAAAATAAATGCGTAAGGAGTTTTTAAAAGAGAAAAGAACTGGAATTATAAAGCTGCGGTGTTTTTTTTGCAGTATGTGTGGTTTTTGTGATGTTGTATGTGGAGAAGCACGCTTTCTTTTCAATTAAGAGAGAAATCTAAAAGGATAAATTATTGCATATGGGTGTGACAGTTGAAGCTGAAGATGATGTTCGTGGACAGTGGAGGGGGCATGCCGTATTTGGCAACAACCGTTAGAGCATGATTTTCATAGAGAATGCTGTTTAGATTTTGAATAAAATCCATAAAGAACAGCAGGAAATTTGAGTGAAAGGATTAATTTCTACGTTGGCAGAGCTTAAGAATTACCATTTATTATAGATCAAATGGCGGGAGGGAAGAGAGAGGGGGGCTTTTTGTTTTTTTTATGAGTGTATCATTTTTACTACAGATATCTGTAGGATGGGCTCTATATGCAATCCTGTGTTCAAATATTCAGCTATGGAGAGAAATTATGAATATGAAATGGTTAATAACAGCTTCTGCTTTCGCTTTTGTTTCAGCTTCAGCAGCACAGGCAGCAGATGTTATTGTTCCCTCTAATCCTACGCCTGTTGCACCGGTTGTTGTGGCGCCAACTTTTTCTTGGACAGGTTTTTACATTGGGGGGCAGATTGGTGGTTTTTCGAGTAAAACAAAAATGGATATTCTCAGTAATGGGAAAAATATTCCAGTAGATGATGACTTTTTGCCTAAATTATCAGGTTTTATAGGGGGACTGTATGCAGGCTCCAATATTGATATCGGCAATGGCCTTATTTTAGGTGTTGATACAGATATCATGTGGTCTGACAAAAGTGATACCAAAACGGGGGGAATATACGATATTGCTCGAAATCATGTGAATTATGTTACTAAGATGGTGAGGGACGCTGGTATTAAGATTAATGAAGAAATCCAAGCTGGTGATAAACGCTCTAGCAGTTTCACTTTTAAGAAGAAGTGGACTGGTGCTACGCGGGTACGGATTGGTTTTGCTGCCGAACGCATTATGCCTTATATTGCTGGTGGTATTGCTTATACGCAGCTTCAAGATATTACATCGATATCAATAACCAGTAAGGATTCAGGCAAAGTCATAGCTTCTGGTAACTTGTTTGATGAAACAAAGACATTTGTTGGTTACACTCTTGGTGCAGGTGTTGATTTGGCAATGAGCAATAATGTCATTGTCCGCGCTGAATATCGTTACTCGGATTTTGGTAAAAAGAAATACTCAAACGATAAATATGAAACTTCTTACAAAACCAATGATTTTCGCGTTGGTGTAGCTTACAAATTTTAATATATTTGTAAATAAATCATTCAGAAGTTCTGTCTTTGGCGGAGCTTCTGTTGTTTTATGGCTATATTGTTACACGATTCAATATTATTACACATGATTATTACACATGTGCAATAATGTTGCTTATTGATTGTGGTAAAGAGAAATTTTCAAAGGGTAAAGATGAAAGCTCTTATAACATCAATAATTTCTGTATATGTGATTGAAAAATTTTAGTGCACACCTAGTTTATTAAGCAGCTCTCTCTTTGAATAGAGACTCCATTCTGTATGGCTGTACCATTTTTACCTACAGATATTTTAGCGTGATTGCGCAGCATTGCACTATATGAATTAGGAGCGAAATTTATGCATATAAAATATTTAATGATGACCCCTGTTATTGCTTTGATTTCAGCATCTGCGGCACAAGCTGCTGATATTGTAGTTCCACGTGAAGTTACATCTCATCGGGGAACATCTATTGTGTCTCCTTCTGCATTTTCTTGGACAGGGTTTTATCTGGGTGGTCAAGTTGGGCATTTTTCAAGTAAAGTTGAAATAACGGATTCTGGTAAGAAAAATGAGTTTTTTAGTAAAGATCAGACTCCTAAACCTTCAGGTTTCATGGGGGGCATTTATGCTGGTTCCAATATAGATCTTGGAAATAGCCTCATACTCGGGGTTGAAACAGATGCAGTTTGGGCTGATAAAGGAGATACAAAAACACTTTTTACAAAAGAGCTTGATGGTGATAGCATTGAGGATTTTAACATGGCGTTTACAGATGCTGGCATTAAGTTGGGTGACGCTGAAAAATTTGTAAAAGGCGATACAGGATCATATGACTTTACTTATAAGGAAAAATGGTCTGGTGCCACGCGGGCACGGATTGGCCTTGCAGCTGCGAATTGCATTATGCCTTATATAGCTGGTGGTATTGCTTATGCACAAATGCAAGGTATTTCTACGGTTACTGGAACAAAAAAAACGATAGATAATAATCCAAGTAAAACAGTTACCGGTACTATCGGTGATAAAACAAAAATGATGGTTGGCTTTACCCTTGGGGGAGGGGTTGATTTTGCAATGACCGAGAATGTTTTGTTGCGTGCTGAGTATCGTTATTCAGATTTTGGTAAAAAGAAATTCAAAGATGATGACGCTGAATTTAATTATAAGACCAACGATTTTCGCGTTGGTGTCGCTTATAAATTTTAGCTCATTTATAAGGCAAATTATTCAGAAGTTTTATTTTTTCTGAGTTTTAGTTATTTTCTGTGGCAATAGTGCCACAGAAAGCATATTATTGCATATTTGGAAAGTCGCTAACTGTTGATTTTTGTAAAAAGGAATGTGTAGACAATAAGTTTAAATTTATCAGTAATATCAATAAGTTACAATTTTTTATAACTTGAAAGCTTTTTTATAAACGAAATTGCTAGGAGGTCTTATTTTTGAATAGGGACTTTATTTCTATAACAGTGTCATTTTTACTACAGATTTTCTTTATCTAGTCCTATAAGATATGCTTCATAAATAAATTAGGAGCAAAATTTATGAATATAAAATCTTTAATAACGACTTCCGTTATCGCTTTGGTTTCAGCTTCTGCTGCACAGGCTGCTGATGTTGTCATTCCTCATGAAACTGCACCAGTTGTTACTGCCCCTGCATTTTCTTGGACAGGTTTCTATATTGGTGCCCAGATTGGTGGTTTTTCAAGTAAAGTTGAAATAACAAATCCGAAGACAGACAATAAAATTTTCGATAAAAAAGACACACCGAATCCTTCTGGTTTCATGGGAGGTATTTATGCCGGTTCTAACTTTGATCTTGGAAATAACGTCATTTTAGGTGTTGAAACCGATGCAGTTTGGGCTGACCGAGATGATACAAAACCAGTTTCTTCAGAAGTAATTGGAGAAGCTAACCTTGCTGATTTTAAGGCTACTCTTACAAAGGCTAATGCCAAAGTGGCTTCAGGAAAAGAGATTGCTAAGATCACAAAAGACGACAAGCGTACATATAGTCATGCTTTAAAGGAAAAGTGGTCTGGTGCTACGCGGGTACGGATTGGTTTTGCAGCTGCTGATCACATTATGCCTTATGTTGCCGGTGGTATTGCTTATGCGCAGTTGGAAGCTACCGATTCGGTTAAGGCAACGGAAGCGGCTGGTGGTGCAGAGATTGCTACTGCTAAATTGTTTGATAAAACAAAAACATTTGTTGGTTATACTATTGGTGGTGGCGTTGATTTCGCTATGACTGACAATGTTTTGTTACGTGCAGAATACCGTTATTCAGATTTCGGTAAAAAGTCCTTCGTGAAGGATAGTAACAAAATTAACTATAAAACCAATGATTTCCGTGTTGGTGTAGCTTACAAGTTTTAATTGAGCGCAAAGCTTAAGCTATTAATACAAAATTAATTACCTAAAGGCCCTGTCAAAGACAGGGCTTTTATTTTTTTGTGAATGTGACATTTTTGCTACAGATATTTCAAAATAGATACACTATATATACACCGTTTTGGATATTTGGAGATATTTTATGAATACGAAACGTTTAATAACGGCATCTATTTTTGCTTTGATTTCGGCTTCTGTAGCGCAAGCTGCTGATGTGATGGTTCCTCATCAGTCAACAAAAGCTTCTTCGTCAGCTTTTGTTGCTCCTACTTTTACATGGACTGGTTTTTACTTGGGTGGACAAGTTGATGGTTTTTCAAGTAAAGCGGATATGAGTATTGTTGGTAAGCACGAAACCACACCACTAAGTAAAGATTTATCCCCTAAGCTTTCAGGTTTTGAAGGCGGGATTTATGGGGGGGCTAATATTGATCTTGGTGACAACTTTGTTTTTGGTATCGATACGGATTTAATTTGGTCTGGACAAAAGCACACAAAGACTATCACTTTAGGTGCATCTGACAATGCTGAAGTAAATAATTTAGTAGCAAGATCTAGAAGAACCGCACGGTCTCTAACAGGAAACGGAGGGGGTGTAGCAGGAGTACCAGGAGGAGTACCAGGAGGAGTACCAGGAGGAGTACCAGGAGGAGTACCAGGAGCAGGAGTACCAGGAGGCACAGGAGTCTCAGGAGCAGCACAAAAAAGCACGTCGTCAGCATCAGGTAGTACAGCAGCGTTTTCTCAACTAGAGTTAACACAAGAACCGCAAGCGTTTGTTGGAGGGCGGCTAGTACCAACAAACGATACAGTACAACTTCAAGGTACAACACAATTACAAGTGCCAGCACCGCAGACAGAAGCTCTGCAGGCAGATTCAGCAAAAGTAACTCCAAAACAAACGGCAACTTCAGAGGGTTCAGTGGGTAGAACAGCAGCCTTATCAGCAGAAGCGACACCAGAAAAGCCGGCAACAGTGAAACCAGCAGATTCAGCTGCAACAATATCAGGGAGAGCAGAGGATTTAGTATCAGCAAAACCAGTGATATCAGAAGGACCAAAAGGAAGGCTATTATTGGCGAGGTCAGGATCAGAGGAAACAATACAGTCGTCCACATCGGTGTCAGCGAAACCAGCAGCTCTGCAGGCAGTTTCAGCATCGGATAATGGGGCAAGCAGAGTTGCTCATGGTCATTCTCATGGTGTACAGAATAGTGGTGGAGATCGTCCTCATGCACACAGTAGATCTCACGGTGCTGGTGCTAATCCACATGTTTCTCATCCGCATGGTGCAAACAACACGGCTGGACGTGATACACAAATTACACACGCTTCGGATAAAAAGGCTGACAGTGTATATGGTGTAGAGCAGATGAGAAAAGTGGTCTCTGAACTTGGTTTGGAAAGAGACAGGGAAGTTGAAACTTTAAGTCATACTTTAAAACAGAATTGGTCTGGTGCAACACGGGTACGTATCGGTTTTGCTGCTGATCGCTTTATGCCTTATGTCGCAGGTGGTATTGCTTATGCACAGCTTCAAGACACTGTATCAATATCATTTAAGAAAGAGGATGGAGGCGTCATTTCTTCTAAGAACTTAACCGATGAAACAAAGACGATGATTGGTTATACTCTTGGTGGTGGAATTGACTTTGCAATTCTGGACAATGTTATTGTGCGTGCAGAGTATCGTTACTCAGATTTTGGTAAAAAGAAATTTGCCAAGGAAAAGTTTGAAATAAATTACAAAACCAATGACTTTCGTGTGGGTGTCGCTTATAAATTCTAATTTGTTGTAAAAATAAATTTTCAAGAGGCCCCACTGATAGTGGGGCCCTTGTCTTTTTAAGAAGAGTATTTTGGGGTTTTCTTTCTTGATTGTTTCATGGTAAAGCCTGAGAGCGTAATGATATATCTTCTTGATCACTGCTTAATACGAAAGGTTAGCTCGGCTTTCCCTATAGATCAAAAAACCAGAGTTGCAGGGTTCAGGGAAGTTATGCAAAAATGAATTCGTAAAAGTGGACAGGGATATTTCACAATGACTGTGAAAAATGAAACAATAGATTATTCGAAAACTCTTTATTTACCGCAAACCAATTTTCCTATGCGTGCAGGGTTGCCGCAAAAAGAGCTTGAATTGATAGAGCGGTGGGAAAATATGGGGCTTTATACGCAATTGCGTCAACAAGCGAAAGACCGTTCACTTTACATTCTTCATGATGGTCCGCCTTATGCAAATGGACATATTCATATTGGTCATGCTTTAAACAAAGTTTTAAAGGATGTGATTGTTCGTTCGTTCCAAATGCGCGGTTTTAATGCAAATTATGTTCCTGGTTGGGATTGCCATGGGCTTCCCATTGAATGGAAGATTGAAGAGAAATATCGTGCACAAGGAAAAAATAAGGATGAAGTACCCCTTAATGAATTTCGTCAAGAATGCCGTGAATTTGCACAACATTGGATAACTGTTCAAGCTGAAGAGTTTAAACGCCTCGGCGTTATTGGAGATTTTAAGACGCCCTATACCACAATGGCTTTTCATGCAGAAGCATGCATTGCCAGAGAGTTGATGAAATTTGCTCTGTCAGATCAGATTTATCGTGGCTCAAAGCCTGTGTTGTGGTCTGTTGTAGAGCGTACGGCTTTAGCCGAGGCAGAGATTGAATATCACAATCATGAGTCAGAGGTTATTTGGGTTAAGTTTCCTGTTCTTAAAACAGATTCTCATGATTTATATGGGGCTTATGTCGTGATTTGGACGACGACTCCTTGGACCATTCCAGGTAACCGTGCGGTGAGTTATTCGTCGCAGATTTCTTATGGTGTTTATGAAGTTGAAAGTGCGGAAAATGATTTCGGTCCTCAATATGGAGAAAAACTCCTTTTTGCTGATGTGTTGGCTATGAGCTGTGCAGAAAAAGCAAAACTTATTTTGAAGCGTTTACGCAGTGTTTCAGCGGATGAACTTAAAACACTTGTTCTTTCTCATCCACTTAAAGGTTTAGCTGGAGGATATCATTATCAGATTCCACTGCTTGATGGTTCGCACGTAACAGAGAGCGCTGGTACAGGTTTTGTTCATACAGCGCCAAGCCATGGGCGTGAAGATTTTGAAATTTGGAATGCTTATAAGCCTTTATTGGAAAAGGCGGGTATTGATTCGTCTATACCATTTCCTGTTGATGATGCTGGTTTTTATACGAAGGATGTGCCTGGTTTGGGTCCGGATCGCGAAGGGGGACCCGCACGCGTTATTGATGATAATGGAAAAATGGGAGATGCCAATAGAGAGGTTATTAATGCTCTCATTAAAGCGGATCGGTTGTTTGCACGTGGTCGTTTAAAGCATTCTTACCCTCATAGTTGGCGTTCAAAAAAACCAGTTATTTTTCGTAATACGCCACAATGGTTTATTTCAATGGATAAAGATCTTGGAGATGGATCAACTTTACGTAGCCGTGCTCTAGAAGCTGTTTCGATGACGCGTTTTGTTCCTTCTTCTGGTCAAAACCGTTTAGCTTCTATGATAGCAGATCGTCCGGATTGGGTTCTTTCACGCCAGCGCTCTTGGGGTGTTCCTATTTGTATTTTTGCTAATGAAGAGGGTGTCATTCTGAAAGATGAGTGCGTAAATGAGCGTATTTTACAGGCTTTTGAAGCGGAAGGAGCAGATGCGTGGTTTTCTGAGGGGGCGCGTGAGCGTTTTTTAGGGGCTCGTGCCCATGAGCCTTGGGTTCAGGTTTATGATATTCTTGATGTTTGGTTTGATTCTGGAGCAAGTCATAGTTTTGTGCTAGAAGATCGGGCTGATTTGAAATGGCCTGCCGATGTTTATTTTGAAGGATCGGATCAACATCGTGGATGGTTTCAGTCTTCTCTTTTGGAAAGCTGTGGTACGCGTACCTGCTCTCCTTATAAGACGGTGATTACACACGGTTTTACTTTGGATGAGAATGGCAGGAAAATGTCTAAATCCTTAGGTAATACAGTTGTTCCACAAGAGATCATTAAAACATCTGGTGCGGATATTTTTCGTCTTTGGGTTATGACAACGGATTATTGGGAAGATCAACGTTTAGGAAAAACAATTCTGCAAACAAATGTGGATTCATATCGTAAATTACGCAATGCAATTCGTTGGATGCTTGGGACATTGGCGCATGATGAAGGAGAAGAAATACCTTATTGTCAACTACCGGATCTTGAAAAATTTATATTGCATCGACTTTTTGAACTCGATCAATTGATTAATCGCGCTTATGATGAATTTGATTTCAAAAAGATTATGCGTACATTGTTAGATTTTTCAATTACTGAATTATCAGCATTTTATTTTGATATCCGTAAAGATTCTCTTTATTGCGATGCTCCTTCATCACCAAAACGTAAAGCTTCTTTGCAGGTTGTGCGTGAAGTTTTTAAGCGCATAGTAACATGGCTTGCTCCTATGTTGCCTTTTACGATGGAAGAGGCTTGGTTGGAGTATTATCCACAAAGTCAATCGGTGCATTTGGAACAATTTTGCCCTGTGCGAGAGGAATGGCAGAACGGATCTTTGGCTGAACGTTGGAAAAAAGTTAAACAGGTTCGTAAGGTTGTGACGGGTGCTTTAGAGCTTGAACGTGCTAATAAGCGTATTGGATCATCTTTAGAAGCCGCTCCTATTGTTTTTATTTCTAATCCCGCTTTACTAGAGGCGTTAGAGAACTTGGATATGGCGGAAATTTGCATCACCAGTGCTTTAACAATTAGTCAGGATGTAGCGCCTGCGGATGCTTTTACTCTGAGTGATGTTGAAGGTATTGGTGTATATCCAGAGAAGGCATTGGGAAAAAAATGTGCTAGGTCTTGGCGTTATACACAAGATGTTGGCAGTGATCCAGATTATCCTGATGTATCTGCTCGTGATGCGGCGGCGCTGCGAGAATTAAAAGTGCTTGGCAAGATTTAATATTTTGAGACCAAGAGATAGGAATGCGAGGTTATAAAGAGCACTATTACGATTTAAATTCTGTCATTGATGCATATAGTCTTTTATGGTAAGGGTGAGACCCGTTATTTTTCGCGAGGGGGTGGTATGTGTAGATCAGATCTCCAGTAAATCGCGAGAAGATCGATGAATCATATACTTAGGGAAATGGGATAAGCAGTGAAAAAACGTGAAGTGGGAATATTGCCGATAAGCATTTTAGGCATGTGCTTTATTTTAACGGGGTGTGGTCTATCTGCTCCTACCTATGGTACAGATAAGCCGGTTTCATTACAGTTTTTTGAAGATGTTGCTAACCTTGCTTCACTAACACCGAAAAATGACAACAGTCAGCTTGTTATGAAGCCTCATCCAAAACTTGTCATACCTGAACCCGGTTCGCGCAGATTTTTACCATTGCCACAGCAGGATAGTTCTTCTAAGAGAACAGCAGCATTGAAGCAATCCCGTGGTGGAAGTAGGCGGACTATTTTTTCTCAAAAAACATCATCAGTTAATGAGCATACTAGCACTGCCAGTTCAGAAAGTGTTTCACAGTTGAATGCTAAACAACGGCAGGAATATTTACGTCGTCAAAGAGCACAAGTTGGAAGCCCGAAATATCGTCGGTATCTCACTGAGCCACCTTTAAGTTATCGTCAGCCGGCAAAGATTGCACCTGCTAGTCGATCAGAGGGAAAGACGAAGCATTAAAAAAGCGTAAGAAAAGAGGTGCTCAAAAAGCAGACTCGGATGAAAAGAACAGCTATGACCAGAGAGTTCTGATATTTTTAGAGATGCGCTGCTATTAAGATGATGCATTGTTTTTAACACCGTTTTTGTGCGAAGAAGTCTTTAAGCAGTTGAGAGGCTTCTTTTTCCTTGAAACCAGAATAGATCTCAGGTTTATGGTGACAGGTTGGTTGCTGATAAAAGCGTGGTCCGTGTTCAATCGCGCCTCCTTTGGGGTCGCTTGTTGCGTAATAGAGACGCCGTATCCGTGCAAATGAAATGGCTGCAGCACACATAGCACAAGGTTCGAGCGTTACATATAAGTCACAATCAGGAAGTCTTTCGCTTTGGAGTCTTTCACAAGCCATACGGATTACGCGCATTTCCGCGTGTCCTGTAGGATCATATGGAGCTTTTATGGAGTTACCAGCACGTGCAATGATCGTTTCCCCGCGTGTGATAATGGCACCTACAGGAACCTCATCCTTTTTTTTCGCTTCTTGCGCTTCTAAGAGAGCTATTTCCATCGGTGTCAAAGTCATCGTATTCTTTCGGCAGAAGTATAGGAAACCAAAAAGATTTTTCCATAAAGAAGACTGTTGTAAAATGAATGCACTATGATCCTTTGAAAGGGGACCTTATTTTTTTAAGGTTTAAAACAAACTTGCAAGTAAACAAGTGTATTATTATTGCTAAAGGATAGCAAATGATAAATGATTATGTTACTTCCCCTTTTGAGATAAGAGCTATAGTGCAGATAGGCGGTTTTTTGAACGTGCCGAAAGAGATTGGTGTAAAGAACAAATGAAGGAAAACGGTGAGAGTGAACGGATTGCCAAAAGATTAGCGCGTGCAGGGGTTGCTTCACGTCGTGACGCAGAAATGATGATTTTTGCAGGCCGTATTGTTGTGAATGGTAAAGTTGTGACAACGCCTGCTTTTAATGTGACTCGCTCTGATATTATTAAAGTTGATGGTAAACCTTTGTCTCCTATAGAAAGAACGCGATTATGGCTTTATCATAAACCAGCGGGTCTTGTTACCACGCACCGTGATCCTGAAGGTAGACCAACAGTCTTTAGTAATTTACCGAAAGGAATGCCTCGTGTTCTTTCTGTAGGGAGGCTTGATATTAATACGGAAGGGCTTTTGTTGTTAACCAATGACGGTGGTTTAGCACGTATATTAGAGCTTCCTGTAACAGGATGGGTGCGTAAATATCGGGTTCGCGCTTATGGAAAAGTAAAACAGAGTGCACTTGATAATCTGAAAAATGGTATTGCGATTGATGGTATTTTTTATGGTTCGATTGAGGCATCGATTGAACGTGAACAAGGAACAAATCTATGGATTTCTGTAGCTTTGCGTGAAGGAAAAAATCGTGAAATAAAAAATGTTCTTGGTGCATTAGGATTATCAGTTAATCGTTTAATTCGTATTTCTTATGGTCCATTTCAACTCTCTGATTTGGAAGAGGGAGCTGTTCGTGAAATAAAAGGACGGACGTTGCGTGAGCAATTGGGTGAGCGTTTAATTATGCAAGCTAATGCAGATTTTGACTCTCCTATTCTGAAGCCTTTTTCAAATTCTGCGGTTGTTGCAGAAAGACAAAGTGATAAAAATTTTGCTATCACCAAGGGGAGTTGGATTTTTTCGAGTGGAAGGGATGTGCAACACAGACAGCGAGGTGGTTCTGCTAAGCATAGTCAATCACGATTGGGTACAACAACTGATGAGAAATTGATTCATAAGGATAAGAATGAGGAAAGAAAAACAGGGCGTATTTTGCCTCGTTCGCGCCATTCTAATGTTTGGATGGCGCCTGGTGCACGTCCGCACAGTGTGCGTAAGAGAGCTTCCTATAGTGAGGATAGCTCTCATGATTATAAAAGTAATTTGGTTGGCAAAAAATCTTTTCATAAAGGTAAGGAAAAGTCATCAGAAGTTCAGTTTCGGGAAGAACGAGACACTCGTTTTGATCAAAGACAGAGTAAAAAATCTTTCGGTAAGACGCGTTTTAGTGACAAGAAGGAGCGTTTTTTAAAGAAAAAAGAAGAAAAGGTTATGAAGGGTAATAATGATGAGCCTTCTTTTAAGAGCAAACGAAGGACTAAATCATTTGAGAGTGCCATGAAAAAATCTAAGGCATATAGCAGTGATGCGAAGACACCAAAAAAATTTGGAGGACCATGTGCGGGTCGTCGGCGGTAGATTTGCTGGGCGTGTTTTATTTGCTCCTGTAGGACAGTCGATTCGTCCAACCAGTGATCGTACGCGCGAAAGCCTTTTCAATATTCTTGCTAATCGAGAAGAACAATTTTGGACTAATAAACGCATTCTTGACCTTTTTGCGGGGACAGGTGCTTTAGGCATAGAGGCTCTATCGCGTGGTGCAAAAGCTGCAGTTTTTGTTGAAAATTCAGTTGAAGGGCGTGGACTGCTGCAAAAGAATATTGAAGCTTTCGACTTACAGTCTATAGGGCGTATTTTGCGTCGTGATGCAACAAAATTGGGCAATATTGGGACAATGCTTCCATTTGATGTTATTTGTGCAGATCCTCCCTATGGTCGTTGTTTAGGTGAGCGTGCTTTTGTGGAAGCTCTGAGGGGAGGGTGGGCAAAAGCTGATACACTCTTTGTACTTGAAGAAAAGAAAGATGCAATTATTCATTTACCTGATACATTTTATCTGGATGATGAGCGTTTTTATGGGGAAACAGCAATACGGTTTTATAAACTACGCCCATAACTTCAGGTTTGAGAAAGTTCTTGTTCCTATCCGATAGATGAGAGAGAGTATTTTATAGACCTTTTTTCATAGTATTTTTTATAAAGAAGTTACTTCATTCATGAAGAGTCGGTTTAAAAATCAATCAAAGATAGAGAGATTGTATACATCTATTTTTCATCATCAACGTATAATTTTTTATTTTTAATATGATACATCTCAATATATGGTAATTTGAGAGCTCTTCTCATAGTTATTACAATGCGTTCATTTTAGCTAGGCAATATAAGCAGTATATAAAAAGTATCATTGTCCTTGCAATGTTGCTGTACACTTACAAAACTCTTGCAAACATTATAAAAATGCCTCGCGTAAAACTGATTTTTCAGTATCTTTTTATCATGTTTTGTAGAAAACTATTGACGGACTCTATACAAAATATTTTTTAAAATAAATTGGCCATTTTTATATCCTTGATATACTCTCTGTACAATTTTATCAGACACAGCATTTTTACTATGAAGATTATTTTATCCATTAAAAATAAAAGATAAGTAATGTATAAAATTACGATTTGAGAGTATTTCTTTAACAAATCTTCTAGGGGGGAAGTATGGCTTATGCGACCAACAAAGCAGATATCTGCGATGCAATTTACGCTCTGCGTTTGCGTCTTAAAACACTTGATCTCATTAGAAAAGCAAAGTCCGGACACACAGCTAGTAGTCTTTCATGCATTGATTTTATTTATATCTTATACAGATATATTCTGCAAATAAATTCAACCCGTATCCACGATCCCAATCGCGATCGATATATTCAAAGTAAGGGACATGCGGTTGAGGCGTTGTATATTATCTTATCAGAAATGGGGTATTTTGATCCTCAACTGCTCGAGACTTATCTAAAATTTGGTTCTCATTTTATTGGCTATGTAAGCAAAAAAATTCCAGGTATCGAACAAAGTACAGGTTCTCTTGGTCATGGTTTGTCTCTTGGGGCTGGTGTGGCTCTTTCTGGACTGCTTAATTCTCAATCCTACCGTGTTTTTGTGCTTCTTGGTGATGGCGAAATGACAGAGGGATCCGTAGGCTGTACTCTTTGCAGCACACTATAAACTCAGCAATCTTATCGCGGTTATTGATAGAAATAGGCTACAAATTACTGATATGACTGATGTTTTAATGAAAACGGAGCTCTTAGCAGATAAATTTATAAGTTTTGGGTGGCATGTTATGGAAATGGATGGTCACGATATAACACAATTGAAGAAATCGTTAGGATCACTTTCATCGCATAAGGAAAAACCAACAGCAATACTGATGAACACTATAAAGGGAAGTGGAATTTCCATTATGGAAAACGACATACTCTGGCACCATAAAGTTCCAACAGATGAGGAATATAATATTGCGGTTAATGAAATTCAGAGTAAAATTCAATTAATGGGAGAATGAACGTGGGTGTTCCTCATCAAAAAACGCAGACTGCTGTGAAATTTTCAAACCTCGAGATTGTGAATAAAACGCTTATAAATATAGCGCGATTTGATAAAGATATTATTGTTTTAACAGCTGATACACGCATGTCTGGAAAAATTGATCAATTCGCAAAGCTCTATCCAGAACGTATTGTAGAAGTTGGTATTGCTGAACAAAATTTGGTAGGCGTTGCTGCGGGACTTGCCTCATGTGGAAAGAAGCCATTTATTGTTTCACAAGCTTGTTTTTTGACAACGCGTGCACTTGAACAAATAAAGGTAGATGTTGCTTATTGCGAAAACCCTGTTCGATTGATTGGGATTAGTGCTGGGATTAGCTATGGACCACTCGGAGCAACACATCATGCCATTTCCGATTTTGCTTCGCTTCGCGCTATTCCTAACATACGCATTATTGCTCCTGCTGATAATAAAGAAACAGAAGCAGCTATACTCTCTACCCTAAATGACCCTCTGCCTGTTTATATACGTTTAGGCAAGCGTGCAGTGGAAAATATTCATGATGATGTTTCAAAAATCGATATTCGTAAAGTTTCTGTTATTAAAAAGGGCAAAGATATCCTCTTGCTTGCCACTGGAGAGACTGTTCAGATTTGTCTCGATGCTGCTGAAGAACTCCAAAAGTATGAAATTATACCAACAGTTGTCAGTATACCAACAATTCGGCCTTTAGATGATGTCTCTGTACGAGAACTATGCAAACTTCACAGATCTGTTCTCGTCTGTGAAGAGCATAGTATAAATGGAGGGTTTGGAGATGCAATTGCGAGATTACTTATAGAACAGGGCATTCCATGCAAATTTACATCGTTAGGAATACCGGATGAGCCGATCTGTAATGGAAGCCAATTGGATATTTTAGCACATTATGGGATCAGCCAAGGTAATATAATGAAAACGATATTAGCAATGCAATAATAGACAAAAATCCTAAATTATATCTCAATATACACGCTCGTTAAAAAAGAATGTCAATCATTCAGAATGAGAAAAGAAAACAGGATAAACAGGCGTAAGAAACCATACTTTTCCTGCTTTTAATGAAAAAATGCTCTTTTGCTAAAGAGAGGACAATACAGTTTTCTCAGTGTTCAAAAGCGTCTATATTTACTAAGCTTTCACCTGTAATGTCTTTAATCGTTTGTGCACCGGTCAATGTCATCGCTACGCGCATTTCATTTGCAAAAAGATCAAGCAGATGAGCAACACCTTTCTCACCTGCTGCTGCAAGTGCATAAACAAAAGCACGACCAATCATAACGGCATCCGCACCTTGCGCTATCATACGTACAACATCAAGGCCAGAACGAACACCAGAATCCACTAAAATAGTCAAATCACCTTTTACGGCTTTTGCAATTGTTGGTAATGCGCGTACAGTTGATAAGACACCATCAAGTTGGCGTCCTCCATGATTGGAAACAACAATACCATCAGCACCAAATTGTACGGCTTCTCGTGCATCTTCTGGATCAAGAATACCTTTCAAAATCATTTTTCCCTTCCAAAAATCCCGAATCCATTGCAGATCACGCCAACCAATTGATGGGTCAAAATTTGCACCAAGCCAACCAACATAATCGTCTAATGCAATCTTCTTTTTCAAATAGGTAGAAACATTTCCAAGATCATGGGGGCGCCCCATAACACCAACATTCCAAGCCCAATAAGGATGGGTAAAAGCTTGTAAAATACGGCGCAATCCAGCATAAGGTCCAGACATTCCCGAATGTGCATCGCGATAACGTGCACCAGGAACAGGCATATCGACAGTAAACACCAAGGTTTGCACACCAGATGTCCAAGCTCGCTCTAATACATCACGCATAAATCCACGGTCTTTAAGAACATAAAGTTGAAACCAAAATGCACTTCCAACGGCCCTCTGAACTTCTTCAATGGGGCAAACTGAAACTGAGGATAGGGTAAAGGGAATACCTTTTGTAACGGCTGCACGTGCTGCTTGTACCTCACCACGGCGTGCATACATGCCCGTTAATCCAACGGGTGCAAGTATAATCGGTAAATGAAGTGTTTGATCAAAAAGTTTAGTTGAAAGATCAACTTTACCAATCTGCTTTAGAATCCTTTGACGGAGTGCAAGTTCTTGAAGATCGGTACAGTTACGTCGTAGCGTTTCCTCAGCATAAGCGCCACCATCAATATAGTGAAAAAGAAAAGGAGGAAGTCGACGTTTTGCTGCTTTACGGTAATCAAATATTGAAGAAATAATCATAATAGTGCCATTGGTTTTTGAATGAAAAGTGAAAACACTCTAAAATGAATAAAGACTCATCTACACGCCTCTTATTTAAAGGTTTTCTCAAATCATTTTATTCAGTAGAGGCAGGCTATAAAGATTGCAACTCAAAAAATACATTTATAAAAATGATATTTCTTTTATCCGGATTTATAAAAACTTCTTAGTGTTTATCTTTGAGCAATTTTATACATTCATACCTTGTGAATAGAGCTCTTTAAAATTGAGATGCTCTCCAATGTTCCGTTAAAAAATCTTTTTCTATCAAGCAATTTTCTGGTCATAATTATAGAGAAAAGAAGTAACTTAAACAAAAGCATCAAGATATTGTCTAAATGAGAAATCAGATACTAAAGAAAGTGACTAACAATGCTAAATGAGAAAAATTTTCATTTTTTTAATAATATTATAGAATGATAGGTTTCTTCTATAATGACAGCAAAAAACAGTGAATATCTTCATTTAAATTTCCAAAAAGAGAGTGTGTGGTAGCAACTATTTTGCATAGTTATTGTGTAAAATATACAAACAAAGAGTGATCCCCATCTATGAAAGATCAAAATATTCTTTCGATGAGATAGATTTTCTGTATAGAGTATACCAAAGTCTGTATTTTTTAAATCATTTAAAATGTTTAGATAATTTTAATCCCTGTGCCTGGTAATGTGATCCAGTATCCTGCCCATAAAGTGCTAACGGTCGATGAAGCATATGTTCATACACTAAGCGACCAATAATTTGTCCATGCTCTAAGATAAATGGGACTTCATGGCTCCGCACTTCCAAAACCGCTTTTGCTCCTTTTCCACCTATTTCCATATGCCCAAATCCTGGGTCAAAAAAGCCTGCATAATGCACCCTAAATTCACCAACTAAAGGATCAAAGGGTGTCATTTCAGCAGCATAAAGTGGAGGAACATGGACAGTTTCTCGTGAAACCAAAATATAAAATTCATCAGGATCAAGAATCAGTTCTCTTTGACCACGATCAAAGAGAGGTTCCCAAAAATCTAGAATATCTGCAACAGCACGTTTATCGATATCAATAACACTTGTGTGGCGTTTACCGCGATAGCCCACAAGTCCATTTTTGTCCCCCTTCAAATTAATGGAAAGCCCAATACCACCAGCACTAATATTAGGTAAATCATCTGATATTAGCGTTTCATCTCTATGTAAAGCATGGAGTTCACTTTCATTTAAAGAGCTGTATCCTTTGCGAAACCGAAGTTGTGATAAACGTGATCCGGTTCGTACTAAAATGGGGAATGTACGGGGACTAATTTCAAGATAAAGTGGACCATGATAACCATCACGGATTTTATCGAATTCTTGTGCATTATCTGTAATCACACGGGTAAAAATGTCTAATCGTCCAGTAGAACTTTTAGGATTAGCAACGGCCGATAAAGTTTCTGGCAAAGCCAAGCTTTCTAAAAGAGGAACAATGTAAACACAACCTGTTTCTAACACTGCTCCGTCTTGCAAAGCAAATTCGTGCAACTTTAATTGTTTGAGTTTATCTAAAACTTTTACATTGGCTCCTGGCATAAAGGAAGCACGTATACGATAGGCTTTGTTGCCTAAACGAAGATCAAGACTTGCAGGTTGTATTTGGGTTTTATCAAATGGACACAGAGCTTTGAGAATTTCATTATCAATCAAAGCTTGTATATCATTGTCTGCCAAAATACCGCTTACACGCGTCATATATTATGCCTTCCATTCCTACATTATCTCTTTTTGGCTCAGATAATTGATTGGCACAAGCTATTTTAAGACGATAAAATTATTCCCCTCAGGTTTTGCCAATCAATTTGTTGCTACAATTCATACAAGAATACTACAAGCAATAAAACAATATTTGATACAATATTTTTTGAAAGTAAATTAAGAGTTGTTTTGTGCATAATATCTCTTACAAACTCTCATTCTTGAATGTTGTACAAATAATGCTATCATAACGCAGAGTTTCTATTATAGAATCCACGGGAATCCTGTTAGAATTTATTATGATCATACGTCATCTTAGCGAAAATATTATTAATCAAATTGCTGCCGGTGAGGTGATTGAACGGCCCGCAAATGTTGTCAAAGAACTTGTTGAAAATGCTATTGATGCAGGAGCTACGCGAATCGAAATTGTCACGGCAAATGGAGGAAAAAATTTTATAAAGGTGAGCGATAATGGCTGTGGTATTCCAGCAGATCAGTTAACGCTAGCGGTTTCCCGCCATTGTACTTCAAAAATTACGGATGATGTGCACAATATCTGTTTCCTTGGGTTTCGAGGAGAAGCTTTACCCTCAATTGGTTCTGTTGCGAAACTGAAATTAACCTCACGAACAAAAGATTCTGATAGTGCTTTTGAAATTATTGTTACAGCAGGGAAAATGAGTGGACCAAAACCCGCTTCTGGCAATCTTGGAACGATTGTTGAAGTTCGTGACCTTTTCTTTGTGACACCAGCACGGCTAAAATTTATGAAAACTGATCGTGCTGAAGCGAATGCCATTAGCGATATGATTAAACGAATTGCGATCGCATTTCCACATATTCGTTTTTCTCTTTCAGGTCCAGATAGAACGTCTATGGAACTCTCTGCTACGGAAAATAACACGCAAGGGCAGTTACAGCGTATTACGCAGATCATGGGTAAAGAATTTGCTCAAAACAGTATTGTACTTAATGCTGAACGCGAAACAGTGCGTTTAACAGGGTTTGCTTGTTTGCCATCCTTTAATCGCAGTAATAGCCTTCATCAATTTGCTTATGTTAATGGGCGTCCAGTACGAGACAAGTTTCTTTTTGGCGCAATTCGAGGAGCCTACGCTGATGTTATGACACGGGATCGTTATCCTGTATCTATTCTTTTTATTGATTTACCACCCGCTGATGTAGATGTTAACGTTCATCCAGCTAAAGCAGATGTGCGCTTCCGTGATTCAGGATTCATCCGCGGTTTAATCGTTGGAGCAATTCGTGAAGCGTTACATCAAGTTGGTGTTCGTCCGACTTCAACGCGTTCTGAAGCAATGTTAGCAGCCTTTCAGACACAACAGTTCTTGAAGCCTTTTAAAAGCACTCATCAACCTTTTTCTTCCAATCCACATCATCATTGTGCATCCGCATCAATGGTCCATAAACCGCTGGAAATTACGAGCTCTTTTGGTTTAAAAGAAAAAGAAGAGACGACTCCTCTTATGGAGGGTTTAGATACGCCAAGCGGTGATGCTTACATTTCTAACATAGCACTATCATCAGAAGAATTATCTTATCCCCTAGGAGCAGCGAGAGCTCAAATCCATAAAAACTATATTATCGCTCAAACCCAAGATAGTTTGGTCATTGTCGACCAACATGCAGCTCATGAGCGATTGATTTATGAAGCACTCAAAAATGCACTTTATTCTAAACCGCTTCCCTCACAAATATTGCTTATTCCTGAAATTGTAGAACTCTCTGAAGAAGATGCAACATGCCTTTTAACGCACAAAGAGACTTTGCAGAAGTTTGGTTTGGGAATAGAACCATTTGGGCCTGGTGCAATCGTTGTGCGCGAAACACCTTCTATGTTAGGAGAGATCAACATACAAGCGCTCATTAAAGATCTTGCAGATGAGGCTGCTGAATATGACACGACAGACAATTTAAAAGCAAAGCTTGATTATATTGCAGCAACGATGGCTTGTCATGGTTCAATACGGTCAGGGCGGATTTTACGCCCTGAAGAAATGAATGCATTGTTACGACAAATAGAAGCAACGCCTCATACAGGAACATGTAATCACGGACGTCCTACTTACATTGAACTCAAATTGGCAGATATAGAAAAGCTTTTTGGTAGAAAATAAGTTTTCATTGGCTCCTTGAGAAGGAAATATTTTTTTAAATCATTCTCGACTTTAGAAGGCATTTTATGGCACTGTATTTGTATAACTTCTCATGAAACAGGAAGGAATTATAAAGAATGTTTTCCAGTGATGTACGTGAAGCAAAGATCCATTATACCAATAATGGATATAAAATTGTAGAATATGGAACCTATACGCGTTGTGCTGTTAGCGGAGAAAAAATCCCAATAGATGATTTAAAATATTGGAATCATCACCGCCAAGAAGCATATGCGAGTTGTGAAATTTCCTATCATCGTGAACTTGAATGCAATTCATATCTCCGTCAATTGTTAGAAACACAGAAAAAGTAACCAGTTGAAAACTCTAAATTTATCTTTTTCTTCAAAAGGACAAATTAAAGACGATGTTTGCGTTTTCTAAAACGGGTTATAACCTCTTCAAGCAGCAGATGGCAAAAATCTTTTTGAGAAAAACTAACGTCAACATCAAAGATAATAAGGTTTTTTAAGTCTTTTTGCGCACTGTTTGTTTGTATACGGACATAATCCTTAGCCGTTGTCGCCAGCCATAAATTTTGCTTTCTAGCTTTTTGTGCAAGACTTTTTAAATCTGTGTTGGTAAAAAAATAGTGGTCAGGGTAAGAGCAAGCTTGCACGACATGTCCAGACAGTTCTTTAATGGATTGAAAAAATTTATCTGGATTGCCAATACCTGCAAATGCTAAAAAAGATTTTCCGGCAACCTTATCAGATGCTAGAGATTTAAGGGACGCATAATGCAAAGATTTTCCAGCACGTGTGACAAGAAAAGCAATCTTAACATGTTCATCTGAATGACCGATCAATAAAACACTGTCTGTTAAAGAAAGCTGTGTTTTCAATGGTACACGCAAAGGTCCTGCTGGAAAAACAGCACCATTCCCAAAACCACGCGTCGCATCGACAACGAGCAATGCATAATCCGTATAAAGACGGCGGCTTTGAAAGCCATCATCCATTAAAATAAGATTACATCCTTCTTGCTTGAGTCTTTGTGCTGCTGCATAACGATCGACTGATATAGCAACAAAAGCATGTTGAACAAGTAAAAGAGCTTCATCTCCAACATCGCGTGCATCATCATATTTTTCATTTACAAGATGTACTCCTTTAAATGCTCCACCATAACCACGCGATACAACACCAGGTATGAAACCAAGCTCTTTCGCGGCTTTTGCAAAAGCAATGACAACAGGTGTTTTACCAGTACCACCACATGTAAAATTGCCAATACATAAAACTGGAAGATCGATAATAGGAGGCAGTTTTTTTATACGGTGCTGTGAAAAATAGCCATATACCCAAGAAATTGGAGCGAATAAAAGACGTAAAAAACTTTTATCTTTCCACCAAAAATCAGGTGTCTTAATGTGCATGCTTCCCCTGATGTTGACTTAAACCTGTTTGTATCACAAGAGGTTGCAAAAACGGCTCAAGAAGTTTTAATGTGCGCTCGAGTGCACCTGCCATACTGGTTGCGACTTCATAGGCTTTATCAACCATTTCTTGTCGCAATACTTCATTTGTTAAAAGCTTATAGACCTGAATAGCAAGCTGTTTTGCATCTTGAATCATAAATGCTGCATCACGCGTTAAAAATTTGTCAAACATTTCTTGAAAATTTGAAACATGAGGGCCCGTTAAAATAGCTGATCTAAGCAAAGCTAACTCTAATGGATTGTGTCCACCATCTCCACATAAGGACTTCCCAATGAAAGAAACTTTCGATAAGCGAAGGAAAAGTCCCATTTCTCCAATTGTATCGCCCCATAAAATGTCTGTATTTGCATCTGGAACAGCATTGTTACTTCTACGGATAAAGCGCAAACTTCTTTTGTCGCATTTTCTCATAAGGTCTTCTAAACGTTCAGGATGGCGAGGCACAATGATCGTTAATAAATCCGGCAAATAATTTTTGAGAATTTTATGAACTTCAAAAGCAATTTCTTCTTCCCCTTCATGGGTTGAAATAGCAGCCCAAATTGGGCGATTGCCAATAGCATTACGATAATGCGCAAGCAAATCTTGATTTTCAAGTGGTAAAACATCAGCTTTAAGATTACCAGAAAATGCTACAGATTTTACCCCAAGAGCTTGATAATAAGTGACATCCCTTTCGTTTTGACCAATAGCCAAGTCGATATGCTTAAAAATATGTTTGGCAAGAACAGGTCGTTTTTGCCAAGCTTTAAAAGAACGTTCAGACATATGAGCATTAACTAAAATTTGTGGAATGTGCATTTTGGCAAGTTCTTTAATACGGAGAGGCCAAATCTCTGATTCACAAACCAATGCTAAATCAGGTTTCCAATGGCTAATGAAATGACGCACAGCCAAATCTAAATCCAACGGAGCATATTGATGAATAAGACGATTATTAAACTGCTTTTTTACAAGAGAAGAAGATGTTACCGTACCAGTTGTTAATAATATATTGATTTTCAATGATAAAATATAATTAATAAGTGGAAAAAGTGCGAGAGTTTCTCCAACACTAGCCGCATGTAACCAAATTAAAGGGCTTTGAGGACGTATTTTATGGCTTTTACCCAAACGCTCTTTTTGGCGACCCCACTCTTCTTTTCCACGTACAGCACGAAGAAACAAATAGAAAGGTACAACAGGGCGTAAACAAAAACCAATCATCCGATAGATTAAAAGAGCCGTACGTGCCTTTAGTTCGATCATTAAAACTACCTCATTTACTTGCTTTGAGACGTTTATAAGTTTTTTCCATCAAACGATTCATCACCTCTGTTTATCGCATCATTTTTAGCAAGTAGCTAAATATGAATATTCTTCACATTTTAGGTAACAAAAACGCTTTCTTTATGAAAATGATTTGAAAAGTAGAAGCGCAATTTTACCCTGTATTTTTTCAAGAATCTTCTTTCATGAAAATGTATGTACATAAAGTATGATAGAACAGGTAAATAATTTTGCTAATAAAATGATCTTTTTTCCAATTTTATGGGATTTATATCCACAATTATGGTATTTTTTATCAGATTTAAGAGCATTTTGATCATGAACGTTCTCATAATTCACTTATGAACATAAGGAATTTTATTTTTTTCTTAAACTATGAACAAATTTAAACTCTCGTTTTTTAATATGCCATTTTTTTCTAAATTAATAAAACAAAAAATAGGGTAACAATGTTTTCACTTGAGAGAATGCAAAAAAGAATTTATTTATCGTTTATGCAAAACAAAAAAGTCATAAGAAATAGATTATGATTGCTTTATACCTTAGCAACATTCTTTAAGCTTTTAAGGGAAGATTTTTTCAATAAACAAAACGCACACAATCCATTCATACACCTAAAAACAGTACAAAAAATAGTTGTATCAGTAAATACTGATTTCTAACAAAAAGCATTTTAGAAAATGCACTTAATGTTTATTTACCCTAACGTTATATCTAAAAAAATTTATTTTGTTAGTATTGGCATAATGAGAAAAGTAACAATCAAAAATCCAGGTTTTATTATGCATCATCCATTTCATCATCAAGAAGGCGATGCAAGTCTATGATGTAATAACGTTGTAATGCATTATCTACACTGCTTTGCGCCTTTGCTTGCCATGCTTCTTGAGCTGATTGATAATCTGGAAAAATACCAACCACATCTAAATCATCAGGATTCTTAAATTGATTACTCTTAAGACTTTTCAATTCCCCACCAAATACCAGATACAAATATTGTTTTTTTTCGTTGGTTTCGGTCATGATGCCTCCATATCATTAAGAAATTTTAGCGCATTTTTTATGTGATTAAACTAACTTTGCTTGACGAACAACATCTATCATATCTTGGCAGCAATTATTTTTACCTGCAATTAAAAGCCCATATTGATAAGGTTCAATTCCGTAAGATATAAAAGGTGCATCAAGCGATAGAAAACACCCTCCGCATTCCTGTAAAATAAGATCAGCCGCTGCGATATCCCATGCGTGACAGTTCGGGCGAACCAACACAATATCGATCTCATTTTGGGCAACAAGGACAATACGATATGCAAGAGAGGGAATATGGCGATAAAAACTAATTTGATTGAGAAAATCATCCGGCAATTTTTGAGCGAACGATTTATCAAGTGAAACTTTATATTTGCGTTTAATCTGAGATGCTAAAAGAGGAAGTTCTCTGCCATTTAATGTGGCTTTTCCACCAATAATAGCCGCATAAACATCCCCCTGAGCTGGACATTGCACAACACCCACGATAGGACGTCCATTTTCAATAATAGCTATCGAAACACACCAATAGGTGTTGCCAGAAAGAAAACCACGCGTTCCATCAATAGGATCAACCACAAAATAGCGTTCATAGCTTTGTTGTTTCCGGTGATCTTTCGTTTCTTCTGAAATCCATCCATAATTTGGACGCGCTCCAAGAAGCTTTTCTTTCAAAAAGTGATCAACTGCAAAGTCTGCTTCACTAACTGGTGAATTTCCATCTTTTATCCAAACGTCTAATGTGCATCCAAAATACTTCATTGCTAAATCTCCTGCTTTTCGAGCAACATCAAGCAAAAGGTTTAAGTCAGAAGAATGATGCGTGTTATTTTCCTGCAAGTGTCATTCCTTCAATTAATAATGTTGGCGCTGCTATACTATAACGCCGATCAATATCGTTGGCAGGTGTTAGATGTGCTAACATATGGAGCAGATCAGAACCTAGTGTTACTTCACTTACTGGATAGGCAATTTCGCCATTTTCAATCCAAAAACCAGAAGCACCACGACTGTACTGCCCGGTAACGAAATCAATGCCATGCCCGAATAATTCCGTAACATAGAATCCGGCACGCAAATTTTTTATCATATCATCAGGTGATATTAAACCTGGTTCAATAGCAAAATTGGTACTTGCTGGTTGAACCAATGAAGCTGAACGCACACCATGACCATTGGTTTCAAGTCCCAATTCACGTGCTGAAGATGATGAAAGAAGCCAGTTTTTTAAAATACCATTTTCAATAATATTCAATGTTTGCCCCTCCACACCTTCTCCATCGAAAGGACGAGAAGCATTTCCACGCAATCGCAAAGGTTGATCTGTCACATGAACATTTGATTTCATCACTGCTTTTCCCAAAAAATTTTGTAAAAGACTTGTTTTTCGAGCTACAGATGCTCCATTCACCATAGATGCGATATGTCCAGAAATTCCACGAGCTGTACGTGGATCAAAAATAATATCCACAACCTTTGTGGCAGTACGAACTGCTCCTAAACGTCGAACTGCTCTCGTTCCTGCATTTTTTCCTACAATTTCTGCTGCTTCCAAATCGGAAAAGTGCAGGGCGGTTGTATAATCATAATCACGCTCCATTGCTGTTCCTTCACCAGCGACAGCACCACAAGAACGTGAAAAATAACTGGAATGATAGGACCCACAAAAACCATCACTCGTTACAAGAACAAACCCACTACGGCCATAAGCTGTTGTGGCTCCACCAGAATTGCTCACTCCTTTAATATCAAGGGCTGCTGCCTCTGTTTTTAAAGCATCTTCTGTTAAAAAATGGCTATGTGGAACAAAATCATCAAAAAGATCAAGATCTTTAGGGTGTGTAACCAAATAGTCTTTATTTGCCAAGCCTTCAAATAAACTGTCAGGAGAAGCTTTCGCCATTGCAACAACGCGCTCTGCTAGTTTTTGCGGATAAGCCGTTAAATTAGCAGAAACACTTGCTACTTTTTTCCCAACAAAAACCCTTAATGTAAAATCATTGCTCTCTGAAGCTTCTGTCGATTCGACTTTTCCGCAACGAACTGATACGCTAGTAGAATGAGCACGGACAATAACAGCATCAGCAGCATCTGCTCCAGAACGTTTTGCTGCTTCAATCAACGAAGCAGCTTTATCAATCTGGTTTTTGTCAGTCATTATAGGCTCCCTTAAATATTTATTATTTATATGGATAAACAATTTAGCGAATTCATATAAAATGTAATTTTGTATGCTCATCAATATAAATACTCGCATACACACGTTCTTTTAATAAATCGAACATTTTTTCATCTTCTTTCAAAAAAAATACAAGTAAAATCTCTTTGGCTTCAAGCTTTCTAATTCGCTCACTGTTATCAGTGAGTTAAATCCATATTTGCATAAAACCAATGGAAAATTGTGTGATGACACTTCATTATTTTAAACTCCAAAACTCCAAAACTCCAAAACGGACTAGACTACATCTTCTATGGGCAATTGCTTAGTTAATACACTCACGGGGCAGAGACTCAAATTTTAATGTATGCTATAATTTCTGCGTCGTCTTTTTTTTTGACAGCTTCAATTTCCTTAAGTGAGTAAGCATAGTTATGGAAACGATTTATTCCCAGTAAGAGCACGACGGTTCATTTCAATCATAGCATCGCGAAGGTGCAATTTAATTTTTGATCCAATAATGACTCCAAATAAGGGAGCAAATAAACCCGACATAGTTACAGTATGACGAATTTTATTGTTTGAAGAACAAGATTTTGTTGAACGAATATACTCATGATCGAAAGTCATGTGTGTAAAAGGAAGTTTAGCATAATCAGAAAAGCAAACATTTTTTATAACTTTATCAAGTGTAAAAGTTACTTTCGGTCCTTTTTTAGGCTTCATTTTTCCTACAGCTCCTGCTTTAAAAGCACCAGAAAGTTCTATCCATTCAAGCTCATGATCCCAACAAGGCCATGTTGCCACATTTTCCCACATAGCCCAAATTTGCTCAGCACTCGCTTGTGTGTAAATCTCTTCACTATGTGTCCATTTAAACATGAGAATCCCTTTTTCCATAAAAAAATCTATTTAATGGATAGGTTATATAGGCTTCAGGCTAAAAGAAATTCTTAAATTTAAGATGCTCATTTCTATTGCAGACCATTTTCCAATAGCAGTGTCACAACAAATAATGCGTTGATACCAATCTCTTTGGCTACGCTTTCATTAAAAGAAACCATTCAGTCTCCAAGAGACATCTTCTTTACATACTTGAAATAATAGAAATAAATTTCATCATTAGCCATCATGAACTCCCATTGCTTTGCGAATTCGGGACGCGTCATGAGTTGTAATTTCGAAAAAGCCTCGCCTTGCTAACATCCCCCAACGAGGATTGGATAGAAATTCTAGACCTTGAACTTCTTTTAAAACAACAGGTTTTGCTTGTTTATTAAAAACAGCATCTTTTCGAAAAGGTATGAAATCAGGAGTTTGCTCTACTTGATAAATTTGGTTATCTTTGAACACACACTGAAACTCTATAGTTTGAAGAATTTTTCCAGTGCCCATTTCACTCCGTGGACAATAAATGAAGACTTCATCTCCCTTAGATGTTTTTTGAAGTGGATCAGCCTTACCGTGACAGACTTGAAGGAAACCAAATTTGGCTGCAAGGCAAGCATGATCTCGAGAAATTACAGCTATCCAATGTTTTATTTTATATTCATTCTTCCACAAAATAAGCAATATTTTCTACATGAAGTGAAATATCTCTTTTAAAGTCAAAACAGAGAAGGGTTTTCCACACCGTTTAAGGTATAGATGCAACCTGGGTACATTAAAACTGTAAATTGCTTATAAGCCGTTAATAATATTTTATAGATAAAAAAAATCATAAGGTCTGTTGTTGAATGCAATCTCACAATGAAGATCACATAAATAGTTATTGAATTAAAAGCAGATTTCAGTATTATTAAAATCTCACAAATGGATTGAGTAGGATAGCAAAAGGGGACATCACGCGTACATATTTTGGTATTGTTTTGCTTGAATGTAAATCTTAGTTCAGAATTAATTCTCATTAATCTGGCTGTATTGAAGGTGCTTAAAATCTGCCGTAGCTTAATTTAATTTTGGTATAATTGACTATTTTTGACAGTTTGATGGGGGGAAGTTTATGCAGGATAGAGATTCCACAATTTTTAGGTTTGTATAGTTATCTTCAGTGGAGATGTGGCTGCTACAATCTATATTTTGAAATAAAGAGGGGCGGGAAATAAATAATGAGCCTTCGTGTTGTCATTCTTTCTCCTGTGATGCCATTTTGGGATCACGGCGTTTTTTGTTCTTCATTTACAAAATTGTGTTTGGCAAAAGGATTCCAAATTACTTTACTTGATACACTATCCCTTTTTCCTCCTCACTCTAGTTTTTGTAATAAATCTGCCATAGGCATTTTACCTTTTATGGTAGAGAAACTTGAAATATACTTTAAAGAGCCTTCAATTCTTGTGGGTTTTTCTATGGCTGGAATGTTGGTACAGATATTGGCTGCGCGACTTTCCAATGTTCACGCTATGCTAGCCGTAAATGCACCAGGTTATCCAGATATGTTTTTGCAACAGCGTGTTGGATATATTCTCAATTTCTTGAAAAATAAAGATTTGTCAGGAGCTTTAGAAGCACTGAATACTTTTATGCATCCTCGTGGAGTTATGAAGAAAAGAGCCTTATTGGAGATTTCTAATACGCAAAAAAGCTTGGCTATTGAGCGTATGACAAAAGGATTTGAGTTCTTGTTGGGAATGGATGCTAGAAATGAGATTATCAAGTACACCGGAAAGTTTTTAGCTTTAGTAGGTGAAAAATCGCAACTTGCAACCGTAGATAATCAAACACGAAGTCATTGTGTGAATCATGAATATAAGATTGTTTCTGATGCGGGAACGCGTTTATGGGATGATAATCCTGTTATGACGAATAAAATTCTTTCTGAATGGATTGATGGATTATGAAAAAGAAAATTCTTGTATTACCTGGGGATGGGGTGGGGCCAGAAGTTTGTGATACAGCACTGATGGTTTTAGAGAAATTTCAGTTGCCGATTGAATTAGCTTATGGCGCTATTGGTTGGGAATGTTGGAAACAGGAAGGAGATCCTGTTCCTCAAGAAACTTGGCAAAAAATCAATGATTGTGATGCTGTTTTGCTTGGTGCTGTGACTAGTAAAGGGAAAGAAGCTGCTTTAAAGGAGCTTGCACCACATTTAAGGGAGAGGCAACTTCCCTATGTTTCGCCTGTTGTTCAGCTTCGCCAAAAGTTAGGCTTGTTTGCGAATATACGACCTGTAAGATATATTGTTGGTTCAAAAAGACCTTTTCATTTTTGTGTTATCAGGGAAAATAGTGAGGGTCTCTATGCGGGGCTTGATTTTCGCGGTGTCACTCCTGAAACAGCAACATGGTTAAAGCATCCCAATTTGACAAAATATGGTCTTGAAGAGGCCGCATGGACAGTGCGGTTGCAGACACGTTTTGGTTTAGAGCGGTTGTTTGAATATGCTTTTTCTTATGCACGGAGATATGGTTTTAAGCGGGTTACTTTTGCTGATAAGCCAAATGTCATGAGAGAAAGTGGTCAATTTGCTCAAGAAATTTTTGAGAAAGTGGCTCAAAATTATTCCGAAATTGAAGCAGATATACACAATGTTGATGCGGTTGCTTTGTGGATTGTCACAAAACCAGAGCAGTTTGGTGTGATTGTTGCTGAAAATATGTTTGGTGATATTCTCTCTGATCTTGGTGCTGGAGTAATGGGTGGATTGGGATTGGCACCGAGTGCAAATGTGGGAAGCAAGATTGCGTATTTTGAGCCTGTTCATGGCAGTGCACCACGTATTGCTGGGCAGAATAAAGCTAATCCTTCTGCCATGCTTTACACTACAGCCTTACTCTTGGAGCATTTAGGTTTTCAGGATGCAGCACAACAATTGTCTGAGAGTGTTGATCAGGTTATTCGCGCTGGGAAAACTGTAACTTATGATTTAGGAGGTTTAGCCACCACGCGTCAAATGGCTGAAGCTGTTCTTCATTCTCTTGTAAATCCTGTCTCTGTTTGTCGAGCGGCGATTATTACGGTTGGTGATGAGCTCCTTTCAGGACAATATCTGAATACGAATTTGCAGGATTTGAGTCAAAGCTTGAACAAGAGAAATATTCAAGTGACACGTCATTTTGTTTGCGCCGATCAATTACAGCAAATCAGTGAGACAGTGGTTGCGTGTCTTGGACAAGAAGATCTCATCATTATCAGTGGAGGATTAGGACCAACATCTGACGATAAAACGCGTGATGCGATTGCTCAAGCTGTGCAAAAGCCTTTGGTCCATCATGAAGCGGTTTGGCAAACGATAAAAGGTCAATTGCAACGGTTAGGGATTGCACCTGATAGCAATAATGCCCGTCAGGCATTGTTTCTTGAGACGGCACAAGTCCTTGATAACCCTACGGGGACAGCACCTGGTTTTTATCTCTCCTGTAGTGGAAGTTCTCTTGTTGTTTTGCCTGGTCCTCCCACCCAGGCTCTTTCACTTTTAGAACATTATTTAGAATACGGTGAAAAGAAGTATTCTGCTGTATCGCGTGCTCAATATGCGTGGACTTTGATTGGAATTGATGAAAGTACCATTGCGCATTGGGTTGATAGTCATTTTGCTAATGAACCGTTTGAGCGGCATTTTTTATGGAAAAGTCCTTATGTCCTTGTGCAACTGATTGGTCAGTCATCAACACCCTTGGCTCAACATTTAATCGAAGAATTTGAAGATCATTTTCGTTCATACTTGGTTGGTGCAGAAATTACCACTGCTTGCCAACAATTAGCAAAATATGCAGAAGTTCACTGGTCAGCAAGTAATCCGATGCTTTTAAAATATTTTCAACAAACGGAAAAAAATGAGAAAACTCTTCCACAGCTTGAGGTTAAGGTTAGCTTATCGCCTTCTTTAGAAGTATTAGAAAACCAAAAAGAAAGCCTTGGACATGCGACTATGACTGTACGAATTGACGGGTTTGGTGATGATCATATCACGTTTCCTTATACGCGACCGCTTTTAGGCGTAGTCTTACAGGAATATGCAGCTTGGTCGGTTTTAAAAAGATATTTGAAAGCTGAAGATCGTAGATGATATTCTGGAGGGTAGTAAAAACACTGACTCAATCATTGCTCTTCCTCAGGTTAGCAGTGTTGTTTTGATGCTTTAGATTGGTTGTATTTGCTAGCAGATTTCTTTGATATGAAACAATATTAAAGTGGTAATAAATAAATAGAAAATATTTTATTCTCAACAGTTTTTCAGGACAATACGAGTATTGTTATTCAAGTTTTGTTAGGGATATTCTTGAGAATAGAAATTCTGTATTATTTTTTTACAACAAATATTTATACATTTTAAGCTAAAAATCACGTGCCTATATGCGTATGGGAAGAATTATTATTGCATGATAAAATTGCAATGACTCATGGCGTTTATTTTTTTTAGCTCAGGGGAAGAACTTGGCATGTGTTGATTAAGAGATGAAGGATATTTTTTCAAGAGGATAGCCAAAGCATCGTTCATTTTTCTGACAATAAATTGCCATAAAATAGCAGTATTTTCCAGGACTGTTATGCTCTCACATAATGGTTAGGTATTATCTCTCATGTGTACTGATCTCTCAGGATTATTCAAGTGCGTAAAACAGAATTGTTTTGTATGCAAGATACAAAGGAATATTCTTTCAGCGGTTTTGCTATGTTCTTATTGGTTTCTTGATGGGCAATTTTCAGTCATGTTTGAAAATGCATCATTCGTTGTTGAGTAAGAGCTTTTTTGCTGAGTTAATTTTTAAAGCATCATTCTTAGTATTTGAGTGTTTGAATATAAAAAATTTTCAAAAATTGTTCCTCCCTCATTTCGTAGACTGTCTATTATAATGTGCGGTGGTACTTGTGAATGAAAAAAGGAAAGATTTCCATGTATCAGATTGACTACAACAGTTATCGTTCTATTAGGAGCTTTAATCGTCGTGTTCGTTTTCTTGTAATGCATTATACTTCACTGAATTTTAAAGAGTCAGTTATGGCTCTTACAGGAGAAAAGGTTAGTGCACACTATCTTGTTCCTGATCCAACAGAGCAGACATATCTTGAGGCCGGTTTTAAGGATATGCGTATCTTTAATCTTGTTGATGAAAGTGAGCGCGCATGGCATGCGGGTGTCAGTTCATGGGCTGGGCATAGTAATTTAAATGATACATCTATTGGAATTGAAATAGTTAATTTAGCAACGGGCTATTCTGTTTCGTCAGACAAGACGTATGTTGAAACATCTTTAAAGGATATGCGCGTTTTAAATCCAGTTCATAAAGATGCAAATGAATTACAGGTTGGCTCATGGATTGAAAAAAGGCATGTGAGCAGTACAGTTTTGCCCTTTGAGAATAATCATTTTTTTACCTGTAAAAATGAGGGATTGATATTTCCTCCTTATAATCCAACGCAAATTGATGCAGTTAAGGAGCTTGCGTTGAATATTCTTCAACGATATCCAGATATTACGCCAACCGATGTTGTTGGACACAGTGATATTGCCATTGGAAGAAAAATTGATCCAGGGGCTGCTTTCCCGTGGAAAGAACTTTATATGGCAGGGATAGGGGCATGGTATGATGATGAACGAAAGCATCATTATCAGGAGCAGTTTTGTAAGAGTTTTCCATCCAAAGAAGATGTTTTGGCTCAGTTGAAATGTTATGGGTATGACATTTCTATTGCATGTAGCGAAATTGGATATAAAAATTTGATTCGAGCTTTTCAGCTTCATTTTCGTCAAGAAAATTATGATGGGATTCTGGATGTTGAAACCGCAGCGATTCTCTATGCTTTGGTAGATAAGTATTTTCCATCAGATTTATCCAGTTTATCTTAATTTTAAAGAAAGGGAGTTGCAACAATATAGGTTTTCTTAACAGAGTTTTTTGGCTTTCTGCCAATGAAGTTTCTCTGAAAGAGAGAAATTGTGATTGTTTTGAAAACAAAAATGACCTTGCAAAAGAATGAGTGAAACAAGAAAAAAGTGATGCGTTTTTGAGGGGTAAGCTAAAGAATTCTGCTTTTTCGACTCTTTACGCGTCGCTTACCTTTCAAATTAGCTTTAAGAAATATAAAAATAAATGCTTCTACGGCAGTGTGAATGTATGCTCATAAAATAGACAAGGCGCATGTAAAATCAGAACATTGTGTATGGGGAAAAATATGATGTTTAAGAGTTTGTATAGAAAAAGTGACGCTTTAGAATGAATTTATGTATACAATATCTGATGCAAAAAACTATAGATTATGTGCATTGTTCTTGTATTATACAAGTAAAACTTAATAATAATTGAAATAAAAGAGTAAACAAAGCCTACATAGGGCTTTAAATATAAGTGTAATGGTTTTTGTTTTTTTATTGTATATTGTTTCTATTCTTGGAAGCATATTTTCTGTTTATCAAAAATTACTGAAATTCCCCAAAAAGCTTGTGATGCATTTGAGCTTAGCCATTTTGGTTGAGAGCATTGCTGCGATTCATTGTCTAACACGTTTAAGAGATATTCCGCTCGTTTTTCATTGCTTTTGAGGAGATCTAGACAATTTAACAAAAGATCACCTTGGATAAAAATCCGTGTTCTTTGAATTGCATGTGCAAGATTTATGAAGGCACTTATCAGTCTTTATCTGATTCATTTGCTTGGAATATTAAGCAGCTTTTTACAGGGATAGTAATTCATAAATAATAAGAGATGGTGTTATGATTATCACAAAGAGCTTCAAAAACAAAAAACTGGCAACGTGTGTTGCCAGTTTTTAAAAGTGTGATCTAAGAAGATTAGAATGAGCGCTGGAAGCGAATCATACCTTGTAAAGCACTTTTTCCTTTCAGAGCATGTGTATATGCGCCACCACTTGCATCCTTGAGAGTGCGATCATCATTCCAAGAAACATAAGTCAATTCAGGTGTAATTACAAAACCTGGAACCAAGGTGTAGGCAATATTTACAGAAGTTGCAAAAGTCTTGACAGCACTGTAAGAAATTTGAGCGTTCAAATCTGCTTTTGGAGTAAGCTTGTAAGTTGCACCAGCCCAGGTAGCCCATTTTCCTCCCCAGTTTGCATAAATCGTTGTGTTCTGCCGTGATAAGACGTTGTTTTCATCCTTTTTATAATAATCAACGTTGTTTTTATAGCCACCCATTACCCATAGGTTCAAACGATCGTTGACATTGAAATCCATGCGTACTTTTGCTGCCCATTTTTTGTAATAAGCATCGTAAGCTGCCACCGTTGAAAAACCACCCCATTTTTGCATAAACTTCATACCCAAAACGATATTGGGAGTGTATTTTTTTATTCCTTTACTTGGAAGACCATCTACAGGAACATCAACGATTATATCATCTTTATTTATGTAATAATATGTATTTTCGAGAGGGGTAGGGCCATCATCATTGCCTACTTCAGCTCCGATAATAGCAGAAAATCCGGTGTCACCACTAAAGGTGTAAGAAATAAAGTTTGTGCGCGTTGCACCTGCTGGTGCGATACTATCATCGTTTAGAACGTTTCCATAACCACCAGTCCAACTGTTAAAAATTGTATCATCAAGACCTATACGAAAACCACCAAGTTCAATGTAAGCGGCTGAGAGTTTTGCACCTGAACTGTCCTTACCATTGTCCCATTTTGAAGAGATACGTGCATAGGAACGAAGTGTTCCTAACTCTGTTTCAGAAGCAGTTTGAAAAACAAGAGTTAACTGTGACGATGCACCGTAGGTTTTTCTTTTCTCAGATAGTTGAGCATCAGTTATTGCATCTACGTTATCACCACCCACAAACTCAGCGCGAACATTTCCTGACAAACGCATGCATGTCTCTGTTCCAGGGATATAGAAGTATCCTTTACCATATGCATCGCAAACGCGAATATATTCTACAGGTTCTGGTTCTGCAATTGGTTTGGGAGCTGCTTGTGCTCCAGAAATCGCTAAAAAAGCTGCTGTAGAGCTCAAAAAGAGGGATTTAATATTCATACTGGATCTCCAATGAAAGGTGTTTATTCTTCGTTAGGAATATTATTTGCTCAACTTATTTAAAGGCAAAAATACGCGATACTTAATTCTAGCTATACTGATCTTTTTTAAATATACAAATATGAAATCATATTTTTGAAGGATATTCATGTACTATTCAGGAGAATGTGGTAAAAAAAACACAATTTTTGTTTTGTTAACTTTTTGTCCTCTTGGATCAATAAACGAGAAAAATCTTAGATATTTTTGAAAAAGATAGAAAATGTCTTGAACTTTCTGTTGATACCCTTTATGCACTCCCTTGGAGAGGTGGCCGAGTGGTCGAAGGCGCTCCCCTGCTAAGGGAGTAGGGCTCAAAAGGCTCTCGAGAGTTCGAATCTCTTCCTCTCCGCCATTCTCAATAAAATCAATAGATTATCCAAAAGTTTGGGGGGGGGGTTAGTTTCCTTGATTCTTTTAACTTATTTTTCGGTCTATGCCGAACCTTTTTGAAGCTTTTTATTGCGTTCTATTGCTAGCTGTAAGACGATTCATTAAAGGCGTTTTTACTCCTTTCTCAACATTTTTTTATCCACACATCAGTCCCGCTTATGATGTGCAAGCAAGTGATTTTAATTGATTCAAAATGAAATGATTTGAGATGAAAGAATCTTACAATATTCGGGGGTCTCATTTAATATGCAAAACAATAAAATACTATTATAAATCAATATTTGTAGTTATGATTTCCGATGAAAAGGAGAGTGAGTTTCTTAGAAAGGAGAGAGTCTTCAAGGAATAAAAACAATAGTTTTCAGAGATTAAAAAAGGCAGTACGTTGCACTGCCTTTTCTCTTTAACTATTTACAATGATCTCGGCTTTTCTGTTTATGGGCAAGCATAAACGAAGGATATAAGACGCCTGTTTTTACAGCCCCATATTAAATTTACAGCCTTGTTCCAAGATTTACAGTTTTATCTTAAGATTTATAGCCCCGTCTTAAAACTGATAGCGGATACCTCCTGAAAAACTTGCTCCCGATATACCGGTTTTTTGCAGCTTTTGTTGATAACTAACATCACCATGAAGGGACAAATTGTGCGAGAGTTGTGCATTGATGCCAACACCACCTTCAATCGCAGGCCCCATAGGATCAAGATCAAAGTCTCTACCAATTGTGATGGACCCCTTGTCACCAAATGTTTTGATAAAGTTTACCTTCCCATAGAAAGACATCGGGCGGTTATTTTCAGTGGAAAGGGTTTTTGTCAAACGTCCACCAACACGGATTAACCATTGAGAAGGGTTATTCATATCAATGGTCAGATCATTGGCGTCTTCAATGGGTTTAAACATCAAATGTTGATAGGCAAGTTGTGCCTGCGGTTCGAATGTTAAACCTTCTGTTCCGGTTGCAATTTTTTTACCAACGATGGTGGAGATACTCAGCATCTTGGCATTGTTTAATTTTGCTGTTTTACCCATGATGGCATTGCCGATATCACCCTTGAAAACGCCATAAGAGAACAGTGTATCAAGATAGAAACCATTGTCATGCTGTATGCTGCCATAGGCTGTCAGTGACCATTTATCTAATGTACTCTTGCTTACATCTGCCATGTCCTTTGGAGTGAAAGACAGTTGCCCGTAAGTTCCAACAACACCGAAATGTGTGGTGACGTTTTGTCCCTCGATTGCTGCCAATGTTGCACCAGCTTGGAGAGCGGCATAACGAATATCAGCGCCATAACCATATTTGAGAGGTCCACGTTCAGAGGATAAGGTCCCTGTGCTTCCATAAGTATAGAGGAAGAAACCGATATTTTTCTCGTCTTCTTTTCCTAGAACGGATATTCTGATATTGGCGAGCAGTGCGTTTTGCTTGGCCATATCGGTTAATCCACTATAGAAGAGAGCATTTGGCATGACCAAATAGTTTGCTGTTTGTGGTACAGGGGCGTTCACAGTTGGACCAGAACTGGTTTCAAGCAGTTTAGGTTGCAAACGGAAATCCCAGAAGTTTTTGTCTTTCTCATCAAACAGGTTTTGCCCAATATCGGCTTTACCTTGGCTTGACTCTGGTCCATAGGCACGCAGTGTATACATATCCGGTGAACCGTCTTTTGTGGTATAGCCGTTTACCAGTTTAAAAGAGTTTTCTTGTGCTTTTCCAGAAACTTGAATGAGAGAAAGACCACGGACATTGGCAGCAGCAGAGGTGTTTGCTTGCACATTGTTCTCTTTTAAACGCCCTGTGGCATAAACGGCTGTTGTTCCTGATACATCACCATGAATGAGCAATCTGTCGGTTTTTTGATCAGCTATTGCTGCACCATCGCTCCAAGCTGTGTTGAAGTAAATTTCTGCGTTTCCTGTGGCATTATAGACCGCGGTATTTTCTGGCTTACCAGAACCTATATGCAATGTGTGATAATGCGCTTCTGTTGGGCCTTGGAAAACAATCTTACTGTTGTTGAGATTAAGGACAGAAACATCAGAACGTGATCTTTGAGCAATATCAAGCAGATTACCATCCTTATCGGTTTCTTTTACACTGTTTTTTAATGTCCAGGTAGTATTGTTGTTCAAATCAAAGTGGACATTTCTGTCTTTAGCAATATCCGCTCTGCCTTCTAGGGTAGATTGATTTGCGGTTAATGTGAAGGTGCCATTGGAAATCGCCTTAACATCTTTCTCAGCGAACGAATTTATATCCCAAAAAATACCATCTCCTAATAAAACATCAGCATGGATTTTTGATTGATTAAGCTTGGCTGTACCGATTGATAAGTCTTGAGTGTCTTCAGCGTTATTTTTACTGAGAGCTCCAATGAGAATTCCTGTACCATTTTCGACGTGAAGATCAGCATTGGTCAAATTGATTTCACTGCTTTGATGTTTTAGTGGATCATCTGGTTCATCTTTATCAATATCAGAGAGAGCTAAGAACTGCAAACCGGTGTTTTCTGATGTTATAGAAACATCTTTGAGATCAATCTGCCCACCAAGTTCTGCGGCGAGTGCAAGCTTTTTTACTGCTATTTTATTTTTTAATTCACTCTGTGTTGCTTTAGTATCACCATTCATCATTTTAATTGTGCCATTATTTGCTGCACCAAGACCAACATCAAAATTTTGAATGGTCGTTTTACCATTTAATTCAATAACACTATCAGACTCATAACTACCTACACCAGTAGTGATTTCTTTACTTTCACTACCGGTTATTGTTAAATCTCCGCTAACGATTTTACTCCCGCCGTCTGCGTAAAAACCTTCACCAACATTTTCAATAGTTGTTTTGCCTGTTAACTTCACTTCACTACCAGCACCTGATGTCCATATACCAAAGTGTTCTTTGTTGAGTTTTTTATCAATTGCTTTACCACCGACAATTTTTAAATTTTCACTGGTAATTTTACCACCATCAACGGCTCCAAGACCATTTAAAGTATTTTTAATTATTGTATCACCATGCAATTTAATCGTGCTGTTCGCACTAGCAAATGCACCGGTTCCTTTGCTCTCTGTTATTAGAGAAACATTCGTGGCATCAATCTGCCCACCTTTTTGAGCAGTTAATGCTGGTCCTTCATTCTTTGTTGTTACTGTTCCTCCTGTCATGGTGATCTGAGATTCTGCTCCTTCCGCATAGACCCCATCGTCATCAGATGATGTAATTTGTGCATTATCGGTTAAAATAATAGTGCTATTATTGGTAGCACTTATTGTTGCATTTTTCGCCTCAAATGATCCTCCAAAGATTGTTATAGTAGAATGATCATTTGCAACTATAGCTTTTTCTGCTTTTGTGACCGTTACATCTTTTAAAGTAACGCTGCTTTCCTGATCAGCGTTTATTCCAATGGAGAGCGGTTTATCCTTGCTATTGCTTGTTATCTTTACACCTTCCAGTTTGTTTTGATCGTTTTTACTCTTTGTGAACGAAGCACCTGTTTGAGAAACAGCAATGGATCCACCGGTCATACTGATCGTGCCACCTTCTTGTGCATCTAGGCCGATTTTAGCCTCTTCAATTGTGGTATTTTGCAAATTAATTATGCTGTTTGAGCCGGTGGCTTTTGCACTGGTTCCTTTGCTTTCCGTTTTCAGAACAACATTTGTGATATCAATATGCCCATCATGTTCTGCCAATAATGCATTTATTTTTCCGGTGATTTCTCCTCCCGTCATCGTGATCTTGGTTTGTGAACCTCTTGCCCAGAGTCCAAAGTCATCGGATATTATTTTAACATTGTCCTTTAGAGTAAAAGTACTGCCGTTTTGAGACTTCACTTGTCCATTAAAAGATCCTCCCAATACAGTTATTACAGATGCATTATCTGCCCGTAAAGCTTGGATAGCTAAACCAACAGTTACATTTTTTATAGTGAGGAAGCTGTTTTTATCGGCATATATTCCGGCGAACAGTCGCCCGTCGCTTTCTTTAGAGGCTGATATTGTTACATTTTCTAGTATGTTTTCGTTACTTTTGCTGTTCTCAAAAAAAGCAGCCATTTCAGAAACTGTTATAGATCCTCCGGTCATTTTAACCGTAGCATCCTCTTTTGCCTCAAGACCGACTTTAGCTTCTTCAATCGTTGTATTCTGCAAATTAATTGTGCTGTTTGAGCCCGTGGCACTTGCACCAGTTCCTACACCCTCTGTTTTGAAAACAGCATCTGTGACAGTGATATGCCCACCTTTTTCTGCGTACAATACAGCTTTTTTTCCAGTGATATTTCCTCCTGACATTGTAATTTGAGATTGTTTACCATTTGCATAGAGCCCATAATCATCAGTTGTTACTGTAACGTTATTGCTTAAAGTGATGGTCCCATCGTCAGCCCTTATCATCCCACCGAACGATCCCTCAGATATGATTATGTGCGTGTTAGATTGGGCTTGTACAGCGTATTGTGCTTTAGTAACAGTGACATTTTTCAAATTAACAATGCCTTTTTGAACATTTACACCTTTCAGCGCTGGACTGTTCTTATTGCCAGATATTTTTACGTTTTCCAGTGTACTTTCGCCACTGTCATCGGTGTGGATAATAGCACCATTTTTAGCTGCAATAGAGCCTCCCGTCATTTTTATCGTGCTTCCGTTCCATACATCAATACCATAAGATATCTCCGTATCGTTATTACTTTTAATGGTTGTGTTTTTTACTTCGATTGAACTATTTACGTTAGCAAAGATAGCTATCAGTTCCTCCCCTTTTGGAAGACCTCCGGTGAGTGTTAAACTTTCACCAATGATTTTACCACCATTTACTGCTTTAAGGTATTCATAGGTTTTTTCTGATGTCGCTGTTTTTACTTCCCCTTTGTTGGCTTCGAGGCTTTCAGCATGTAAATTGTAATGGGTGCCAAACAGCAAGATTGTTGCGGCTGCTGTACACAATAAGAGGGATTTTTTAGACATAAAATTTTCCTGACTTAGAGGATGTAAAAGAGATGAAAATTGAAATATTTTTGTTTATTTATTTAAGTAAATAATATTTTTATGTAAATAAATATTTATCATTATTTTAAGAAAATTTATTTTTATCAAAACTTGTTTTTGAAAGACAATATTTCTATATTTTTATGGAAAATAAAATTATTATTATATTATGATATTTTGATAAAAATCTTTTTGTTAAAAGCTCATACCGCCTTCGTACAAGTTTTCTTTTATAAGATGAAGAGAACGAGTAGGGAAGGCAGAGTTGTAGGGAATGGATAATGCGACAAGAATGCAGAAATCACTCTTAGACAATGATTTTTCTTTGTATCTCAAATGTATTTTATACCTGAGTTAAGGAGTATGAATTGGTGCTTGATAAATTTTTAATTGTTTCCCATTTCTGAATATTCTGCATAAGTAGAAGTGTTCTGATGAATAAGAGTTAGAATATTGGGTTGTATTTGTTACGGCCGGAAAGAGGGTGGGATTTACAAAGAGGTGGTTGGGATATGAATTGTTTCACGCCCAATACGGTCATAGAAAAATCAACCATCCCTATAAAAAGCTTCTAAATAAAAAGCACGCTCTGTTTGATATTCCCTCCGTTCCATGTTTGTTAAAAACCCAGAGAGTTCATCGTGTATCATCAGTAATCCACGCGGGTTTTCATTGAGTAATTCTCCAAGTTTTTTTACCGTCGTATCATTGACAATAAAACGAGAAATGCAATCATCTTGTTCATTGTCTTGGGTCTCGGATAAAAGAGCACGAGCAGCTTCCAAAACTCCTTTTAAAAGAGTTTTGGAAGCTTGTTTTTTCATTCTTAATACCACTTCTTTTGCAGGTGAGCGATAGGTGTTAAAGCGGCTTGCATGACAGGTGTTTTCAGTGCAAATTGCACAGTCAATGAAGCAGAGCGTAGAGAAAAAACCAAGTAAATCTTGAATTTTTTTTCAGAAAGATCTGTTAATTCATGACCAGGGGCTGAATTTAAAAATGAATAATTTCAAAATAAGGGAAAATATAAATTTCGTTACGCTAACGCTTGTTTTTCTCAGTATATATTTGATTATTTTTTCTAATGTAAAACCTTTTTAGATACCGGTGACACATTTGTTGGTTTATTGGATCTAATAGAAAAGCAAGAAAATACTTGGTATTTTAAATTACATGAATATGCTTTTAGGCTTTTTTGGTTGTTAGTAACTCTTTAATTTCTTTAGACTTTTATTCCTCTCTTATTTAAACAATCTGATATTGCTGAATTTGAGGGGGAATTTGTCAAATTTATTCTCGTTATAGGTTTTTTTGCTGCTCTTTTAGAATATTCTCGTAATTGGTCTACAGCTATTGTTGAGAGTTTCTGTACAACAGACCGCCATTGGGTTGCCAATTCACGGGTTTGTTTTAAAGAGACCTTTCTTAAGGCATCCAAGCCCATCTCACGACGCAGCCCGTGGATGGTATAACGATAAAGCCATTGAGCACCACCATCTTTACGCTTATGAAGAAGCAAGCCGGCGCCATCATTATATTTGCCAGCCCCCAATGTTGCGACAGCCCTTGCATTAAGACGATTCATTAAAGGCATTTTTACTCCTTTCTTTAGAGTTTTTTATCCACACGCCAGCCCCACTTGTGACGTTCAAGAAAGTAATTTTGATTGATTCAAGATAAGCAGGTTTGAGATGAGAGAATCTTAGGATATTAGGGGGTCTAACTCAATATGCAAAACAGCAAATTATCATTATAAATCAACGTCTTGTCTAATCAACGTCCTTTTGTTAATGATATTATGGTTTCTCTTAAGGAGCCTAAAGAACAGATTATTGTTGATATTACACGCATTTATGATCTCAAAGCAGCAGAAATCAAAGTTTTTTAGTTCCGGCTTGAATACTCCAAAACAGATTTAATTTTTCCATAGCGGAAAACAACAAAATCAAACCAAATGATGAAAAAATGACTTTGTTTAAATCGGAGTTAAATGAAATTCTCAAAAATTTTGAAATGCCTAAAAATACTAACAAGTTTGTTTAGCAAAAATGAGAAATTTTTCGAAAAACGGATGAAAGAGATGAAAAATGCAATTTTTTGGTTTTAGAAATAAAGAAAGAGGTTGAATATAAATTCTCTGTGGAGAGTATCCATGCTAACAATCTCCTCTTTTTAAAAGGTCTATATGATAATTTATTATTTGGTAAGAAATTATTTTAAGATTTTTATTTTATTCAGAAATCAACCATAAAATTGCTTTTTATTTTTTCGTTTTGAACATCCTGAAACTTTTCAAAAGTAAATATTCCTCTTTGCTCGATATGCCTTCATCACTAGGGTACGAAATATTTTCTTTTGTTGATAAATCAGTATAAAAAAAGGTAATAGGAACATCTAGTATGTTGGCAATTTCTTGCAAGCGTCCTGCCTCTACACGATTCAAACCTTTTTCATATTTTTGGATTTGTTGAAAGGTTATTCCTAATTGGTTGCCTAATTGTTTTTGAGAAATTCCCATCATCTCTCCTCTTAGGCGAATTTTTCTACCTATAGAAATATCGTTAGAATGTGGATTTTTGTCTTGCACTTTAAATCCCCCCGACTGGGTGCGAGCACCCTCGCATTGGTATTCCGGGAGTTGAAAGAGCTGAAACTTGACTCAGCCTTTTGCTTTTAGTGCTTATCTCACCTGGACATAACAAAAGCTCCCGGAAATCCGGGATATCCGTGAAGCGGATAAATACACGTCTCAAGTTTTGGGTCTTTCATTCCCTGTTGATCGCTGCGTAGACGATCAAAACATTTATTCACTCATAAAGTAATTTCAGGAAATTGACAAGAATAATAATTTTTTACTTATAAAACTTGTTTTTTAATGAGAAGCTGTCCGCCTTTCAAATCTTTTTGTTGATATATCAGCTATCAATATAAAAAAGAGTTTTTAGCGTTTGAGAAGCGATAGCTTTTTTAAAGTCAGGTTGAGATGGGAAATTCACATCGAGCATGTGCTACAGAGGTGATTTCTATTTGTTTTTCAGTTACTTTGTACAATATAAGATAGTTTGGATGTGCTAAAATTTCTCGTAGTCCCGGTACTCTCTCACTTTGGCGGTATAAGTATGGATGCTCAGCTAATAGTAGTACGGAATCTTCTAAAAGTTTCTTCATTTGTCGTGCGGCAGATGGATTTTCATAAGTAATGTAAGTTAAAATTTTATTTAAAACTACGAGCACGAGCTAACCAGACAATGGGTAACATTAGAACTTATTTTTTCTGCTTCGATTTGGTCTATTATATTATCCATTTCAGCCATAACTTCGTCGTGCGGGATAGTAGGATGAGGATTTTCAAGGCTAACTCTTACCTTTTCACGCAACCAAACGTTATAACTTGTTTCCTGTTCCACGGTCTCAAATTCTGAAATTAGCGGAGAAAGAACAGTTTTTATGGTAGTTTTTCCTTTTTACTCTCTCTATTAAGTAATTACTCTTAGTTGTGTTGTCAATTTCAACTCACCAGCAAAAGTTAACCCTTCAGATTAACGCGCTTAAAGATGTTGGTGTACGTGAATATCGTATTTTACTGATATGATGACTGGTTCAACAGATGAACGTGAGGGATTACAGCGTTTATTAGGGCGTGCGGAAAGAGATGATATTATCATCTGTACAAAAATGGATAGGTTAGGACGAAATACTGCCGATATGATCGGCATTATTGATGATTGTTATAAAAAGGGTATTACCTTTTGTTTTCTAGAAAACAATTTCAGTACTGAAGGAGCAATGGGGAAAATGCTTATTCAGATCTTAGCCGCTGTGGCTGAAGCAGAGCGTGCGCGTATTTTAGAGCGTACGAGAGAAGGTAGATCTGCTGCAATGGAGGGGGGTATAAAATTTGGACGAAAACCTCATCATAAAACAGAGATAGCATTATCGTTGATTAAGAATGGTTTTCCTTTTAAAACTGTTCAAGAAAAAACAGGGATTTCTCGAGTGACTTATTTTAGATTAAAAAAACGCATAAATGGAATAAAACCAATTAAAGTAACCAGACAACCTGTTTTTCTAGAGAATAAATATCAAACAGATATTGAAGATTTTATCGGAAACTTATCCTGACAGTTTGGTTGTTCATTTTTTCTTTTTAGATTAATTTATCCAGTATAAGGAGGTGTTTATTATGGAAAAGAAATTACCCAAAAGTTATATGACTGATGCTGAACGTGAGGAATTGCGCAGGTGGTTTGGATCAAGACTGTATCTATCTTTCTGAATCTGAAGCAGCGGATCATGCTGGTGATGACAAAGCAGCGTGGAAATGGTTGGCAATGGCTGATTTACCAGCTCGCACACTCTTATTTCTGAGATCTTAAAATGGTGCACAATTTATACGTGATATGGGGTTTTTTACCAAGAGTGCCGATGAAGAATATGGTCCAGATTGGTTAGACAAAGGTGTTATGACAGGAGGCCATTATTTCTAAAGAATTAGAACGGATTTTGTCTCGTGAAGAAGGCTATGTAAAAAAATCAATGATACATTAGTAGCTAAAAATTATGTGATATACGAAACGATTTGTGTGATCATATTCGCAATATTGGAAAGAGTGGGGATTTATCATCACTTCTTGATATGGAACGTGACATAGTAAAAAGTGATTTGTTTAGGTATGCTAATAGAAAGGCTATGGCGAGTAGCCTTAAAACAGCATTAGCAGAAGGTTTTCTTTTTTCATATTTATCATTTTAATATTCGATTGATTGAGGCTTTAAATATCTATTTTGCTCTATTTGTTTATTATATTATACAAAGAAAACATTTCTATAATTAGAGATTACTGTGCTTTTATCCATTAAATGTGCGACAGGTGGCAGATGAAAAGAAATCTTTGCTTTCTTTCCTAGCAAGTAAAGAAGGAGCAAAAATGCGTAAGAGTGCAAAACCTTTATTCAAATTTTTAGCAACCAAAACGGAATTACGATTGTTTTTAGTTTGTGATTGTTTAAGCTCTATAATTTGTATTGGTTTTCCAATGATGAGGTCGAGTGTAGCATCAGGAGCAGTGCGATCATTAAGGCTATAGAAAATAATTCCATCATATGTGTAGGCTGCTAGTGACCAAAACTGTGTTGTTTTCAAAGCCTTTAAATGAACAGGACCATTTTCCAGATTAAATCGGCAGGCTTTAAGAAGAAAAAATGGATCAGTAGATTGTTGAATAGGATTTTGAGCGTTTAAGTCAACGAATTGATAAGGGGATCCGGATTTTTTCAGTTCTGTCCATATATTATTTTGCGCCCAATAGGGTATGAGAAAGAGAACGCAAATATGGATAATGACAGCGCTAATGATTGTAAGAAGTCCGATGTAAATGAATCTAATCACAGTTTATTTGTCCTGATGGAATTTGTTCCACTGATGGCATTGTAAGTTTTTTCAATGCCGTTGCGGAGATGATTGAGGTATCATATAAGGTCAGAATAAGAGCAAATTTTTTTTGGCTAATCGTTGCAAGCCAATTACCTGGGTACGGCTTTTGTGAAATATTGATGAGAAATGAACCATCGTTCTCATAGATAATGTTATTAGTATAGAGTTCGAAAGGTATTTCTTTAGATGAAGTATACGGTTTGAGTGATCTATCCGCTGTATAAAGGGTAAAAAAGCGTGCTTGAGGAATGTAACCTTTCATTAAGTAATGGCAATTTGGTTGGAGTGGGCGTCCGTGGTTATCTTTCCAAATTTGGAAAATGAGACCTTCTGTGTGCCCAATTGAAATATCACCTCGTTTGGCAGCGCGCGCGCGCGTATAGGGATCAGTGTTGGCTGTTCCTACCTGTGGATAAGCACTCCATTGTCCAATTGTGAGGCGTCCAAAATTATGAAAGGAATTGAGCGCATAATCGACACTCAGTATTCCGCATAAAATGGAAAAAGCAAAAATGAAAAAGGGAATCATAATCTTGAAAAACATTTTAAGAGATCTCAAATTCAAAATTTTAAAGTGCTGATATTTTCCCTTTTCAAAGAGGTTGTAGGCGGCTTTTTCAGGCCATTATTAATCAGACGTACAATATTCAATGTTTCATGTGAGAGCGTATGGGGTATTGGGACTGTAAGCTCGGAATCATTGTGAGAAGGGAATGTCGGTGGTTGATAAGGAAGAAGAGAGTCTTTAACACCATAGAGTTGCTTGAGCATAATATTTTGATGTGCAGAAAGCATAATGCTATGCCATATCATGGCAGGAACACCACCACCAAAGGCGCGATTCATTGATGAAAAGTTATCATTTCCCATCCATACGGCCCCAGTATAATTACCAGTAAAGCCAACAAACCAAGCATCACGATAGGATTGTGATGTTCCCGTTTTCCCAGCAACAAGGGTCATGGGGAGGGCCGCGCGTTTACCAGATCCTCGCGTTGTGACACCCACCATCATTTGGTTTATATAAGCCGTGGTTTGTTCACTGAGAACACGATGAAGTTTATTACCGTTATGTTCTAAGTCCCATACGATACGTCCATCTGTTGTACGGATTTGTGTAAATCCATGGAGATTTCCGGCTATGCCTCCATTCGCAAAGACATTAAAACCAATTGCTTGATCCATAGGTGTCATATTAGATGTGCCGAGAACCATAGTTTTGTGTGATAAGATATGTGCATGGATTCCCATATTTTTGATGAGATCTATGATGGGTTTGGTGTCGCGGTTGAGGTAGTGATAGGTAAGATAGACAGGCACGGTATTGATGGAAAAAGCCAAAGCTGTTGCGAGATCAATTTTACCAAGATAATGGCCAGAATTATTTTTTGGTGACCAGCCACCCCAACTTATGGGAGCATCTAAGACGATTGATGAAGGAGACAGACCATGTTCCATTGCGGTTGCGTAAACATAAGGTTTGAATGAAGAACCAGGCTGTCTGCCACCTTGTGTTGCTCTATTAAATTGACTTTTGCTATAATCCACTCCTCCAACAATTGCACAGACAGCTCCGTTATTGTCAAGAACAACTGTTGCGGCTTGTGTTACCCGGTATTGTTGACCGTATTGATGTAAATGATAGGCGATTGCTTCTTCTGCTGCTTTTTGAATATCAGGATCAAGAGTGGTTTGAATGATCAAATTATGGCTGGGGAGTTGATCATGCATTTTTTTGACTTCATCGAAGACCCAGTCAAGAAAATAATCAGGTTGCGTATTTTTGATTTTTGTAACAGGCTGAGCAGGATGGCGATGAGCGTTGATAATTTGGCTTTCAGTCATAAAACCACTATTAACAAGATTAGAAAGTACCACGTTAGCACGTGTTTGGGCAGCAAAGAGATGTCTATGAGGAGCATATTTGCTTGGGGCTTTGAACAATCCTGCTAACATAGCAGATTCACTAAGGGAAAGATTTCGTATGTTTTTGTCAAAATAAAACTTTGCAGCAGCGGCAATACCAAAATTGTTTCCGCCCATATATGCATGGTCAAGATAAAGTTGCAAAATCTGTTGTTTGCTGAAATTTGCTTCTAACCAGAGGGCAAGATAAGCTTCTTTGATTTTACGTGTTATGGTTCTTTCATTTGTTAAAAACAAATTTTTAGCCAGTTGTTGTGTAAGGGTTGAACCACCTTGAACGACACTCTTCGCTTGTATATTTTGTGTGATTGCTCGCGTGAGTCCTTGTAAATCAATACCCCAGTGATCAAAAAAATGTCTGTCCTCCGTTGCAAGAACAGCTTTAATAACATAATCGGGTATTTCTTCTACAGGAACGGAGGCAACTGGTAATGTACCACGGTGACCGATAGGGTTTCCATATCGGTCTAGAAAAAGAATGGAAAATTTTTCGAGAGAGTACCAATCTTTTTTGGTTAATTCAAAAACTGGAATGCCTACAATGGTAAAAAGTGTAAAACCAATCAATCCTAATGTTAGTGTTTCATCAAGAATTTCTATTATAAAGCGTTTTCCTCCTCGGATATGAAAACATTGTGAGATAATTTTTGCTTTGTTCCAAAAGAAACGGTTAGCAGAACGGATGCGATAAAGTGCTGTATCAAACAATGCATCTAATTCGATGAGTTTAGGACTATGGAATGGTTTGTTATGTTTTTCTTTCTTTTTTTTAAAAAAGTTAAACATATAAAGGAGAGCCTATAACAAAGTGATGAAACCAAATAAATCTATGATGATTATATGGAGTAAAAGGACTTTTTTGCTATAGTGGTAACAGAAAAAGATTTTTATTGAGGATCACGATCATTTATTTCTTACAAATTTTATATTCATATTATATAAATTATGCAGCTTTTTTCTTTTATAATGATTGTATAAATCATTCAGAGGATTTTATTTTTAAAATTATTAAATTTTAGAATTGTATTTATTTATTATGTTATTAAACAGAAATAAAGTGAGTTTTTATGTGTTGTTTTGGAATAATTCAAAAAAACATTATTCATTTTATGTTCAGGTAGAATAGAGTATAAAATATCTATGATGAGAAAATTTTTCTTTTTTGTAATGGTATTGTTTTTTCAAGGTGCGGATTTTGTTCTAGCTTCTGAATGTATTGAAATTGGTAGGGAGATTGCTGTCCAAAAAAATGGGGTTTTGGTGCGTTCGACATCTGTTGTTAAGGATGGAAGAGATACGTGTGTGGTGGTCGTCGTCGTACCTGCTCATGAAGGTGAAAAATTACGTCGTATTGAGGTCACCGTTCCCGCTGATTAGAGCTTGGCAGATGTTGTGATGCGTATTTTAATTGTTGAAGATGATCGGAATCTCAATCATCAATTAGCGGAAGCTATAAGAAGTGCGGGGTATGTTTCCGATAGTGCTTTTGATGGTGAAGAGGCCTATTTTTTAGGAAGTACAGAGTCTTATGATGCTGTAATTCTTGATATCGGTTTGCCATATAGAGATGGAATTCATGTTATTAAAAGATGGCGTCAAGAAGGGTATTTCATGCCTGTTTTAATACTTACAGCGCGAGATCGTTGGTCTGATAAGGTGTGTGGTATTGATGCAGGTGCTGATGATTATGTTGTTAAGCCATTTCATTTGGAAGAAGTGATGGCGCGGTTACGTGCATTAATTCGTCGAGCAACGGGGCATGCGACAAGCACATTATGCTGTGGTGGTGTTTTGTTGGATACCAAGACCTCTCGTGTTTTTGTTAATGATCAATTGATTAAATTGACATCCTATGAATTCAGACTTCTTTCCTATCTTATGCATCATTGTGACAGAGTGGTTTCAAGGACAGAGCTTACTGAACATCTTTATGCTCAAGATTTTGACAGAGATTCGAATACGGTAGAAGTTTTTGTGGGGCGGTTACGTAAAAAGCTTGGAGTAGATTTGATTGAGACTATTCGAGGAATGGGTTATCGCGTGAAAACGCTAGGTGATCAATGAATGTTTTAAAAAAGAATAACGGGTTTAGGAGGCTGTTTTTTTTCGTTAGTAAATCTCTCAGTTTACGCGTTATGATCTTATCAACGTTATGGGTGGTTATTTCACTTTCATCGATCTCTGCAGTCAGTATTTTATTTTATCAGCGCTTAAGTGAGCAAAATCTAGAGCGTATTCTTTCTACCCAACTTTATAGTCTTGTTGCAACAGTAACGGTTTCACCTGAGGGAAATTTGGAAGGAAATGTTGGGATTGATGATATTCGTTATTCCGATCCAACAACGGGATGGTATTGGGAAGTTATTGCTTTATCACATAATCTAAAAGGAAGATTAACATCTCCATCATTGGGAACAGGAAGAATATTGGCACCGAGCGATGTCGATATACCTTTTGATAGTAAATTCTTTCGTTCTTATCGAATAAAGGATAACAATGGTCAGAAGTTACAAGTCATTGAGAGTGATGTTGTTTTGGATAATCAAAATCATATTGCGCGTTTTCGTCTTATTGGAAATATTGATGAAGCACATGCACAGGTGCGGGGATTTAAACGGACTTTACAAATTCTTCTTTGGAGCTTTGGTATAGGGAGTGTTCTTATCAACATTGCTATTGTTTTATTTAGTTTTCAACCGTTGAAGCTTATCCAACGAGCATTGAATGATATTCGCGCAGGTAGAAGTCATTATGTGAATACGGATTTAATAAGTGAAGTGATGCCGCTAGTACAAGAAATGAATGCACTCATCAAGAATAATCAGCGTATTATTGAACGGTTTCGTACACAGGTTGGTAATCTTGCTCATTCGTTGAAGACACCTCTGTCAGTGACTATAAATGAGGTTGACAAGATGTGTGGAGAACATGCTTTTGTGTTGAGAGAGCAAATGCAAATAATGCAAGCTCAAATAAATCATTATCTTCAGCGTGCCAGAATTGCAGCACAGTGTGACAGTATTGTTTATCAGACATCTGTTCGCGAAGTGATTGATCGTTTGGTACGGGTTATGAAAAAACTTAATCCTGAAAAGCAGTTTCAATTTGTTATGGATGTCGATGATATTGTTTTTTCTGGTGAAAAGGAAGATCTAGAGGAAATTGTAGGGAATTTGATTGAGAATGCTGCTCAGTGGGCGCGCGCAAAAGTTATCATCTCCTGTCATTTAGAAAAAAATGTTAAAGAAGCAGAATCCTTTAGTATTCTCGTAGAGGATGATGGCTCTGGTTTAACAGAAGACAAGATTGATGAAGCTTTAAAAAGAGGGCGTCGGTTTGATGAAAGTAAGCCAGGGACAGGTTTAGGGTTAGCGATTGTTTCAGATATGGTCAATGAATATGGTGGAAGTCTTTTTTTATCGCGTTCTGACCTAGGAGGATTATACGCAAAAGTTCTATTACCCAAGGCTCTGCATAAAATATTTCCTTTTTAATTGAAATTATATATTGAATTTTGTAAGCATGCAGTAATATTTTATACAATATAAATGATGTAAGAGTTATTTCAGAACTTTAAGGCATAATTTTTATAATAAACATATAGGAATAAAGCTTTGTTTTTGTATTTTTGATACTCATGCAAAAATGAAAGCTAAGTTTTTACAATGCTTTCTATGAGAAATGGATTTCTCTTGTTTTACATCAGTGTTCTTGTAAAAAAGGGGAAACGGAAAGATTGGTCATACTAATGAATTTGCGTATTTCTACCCAAATAATATGCTATGATGATTTTTAGAAATACTTTTTCTCACTGTTTTGGCGAGTTTTTTTATTTTAACTATGAATAAAAAAGAGTGGGAAATTCAAACCGTTGATAGTTATAAAGCTATATCTATTCGTTTAACTCTAATAAGATCTGTATGCATTATAAGAAAAGATATATTTTAAATGCTCTTAGTATTTTATTTGTTCTTTGTATAACATGGAGCATTTACAGTTTGACAGGTAATCCAAAAGTTAAAAGCTATTTTTTTAGTGAATTAATGGATAAGGATCCAACGACACTTAGTAGGCATGAACAACTTGTTCGTTTGCAAGTGCTTTTTTTTCGCGCTCCTCATGATGGTAAGTTAGCAGATGCGTTAGCAGTAGGATATCTCGAGGAAGGTCATTTTCAGAATGCCATCAATATTTATTTAGATGCGCTTCGCTTAAATGGAGAATCTGCTCCAAGGCTTGTTGGGTATGGGTTGGCATTGGTTGGTTATGAGGGGGGAATCATGACACAACAAGCACAAGATGCTTTTCAAAAAGCAGCGGATTTAGCGCCAAAAGATTTTTATCCTCGTTTATTACTCGCTGAAGCGCTTCATCAGGAAGGCAAGTCTGCGCAGGCAGTGCGGTTTTTACAAAATTTTCTTGATACAATGCCTGAAGATTTTTTAGGACGATTGCGTGTTGAAGCCATGATAGCTCAGTTACGTAATTTACCAAATTAAATATTAAAAAAGTAATGATTATAGCAAGTTTGGACTATTAATCAGAAGAAGTATAAAAATCCAGAAGAATAAATGAAGTGGTGGTTACACTAGGTAGTTTAAGATACGTGACGAGGAAATGAAAGAACTAAAACCAAGGAATGATGCGACAAAATAAATTAAGGCATGATGAGGGAGAGTTTTTAGCAAAAGGAACTATTTTATAAGTGGGGAAAAAGGCATTGAGAAGCTCTTTAGGAAGGGAAAGATATTGGACTAAAAAGTTGCATGCATAGAGAAGATATGCAAAGCTCTTATAACGTGTTTATAAAGAGAATTCTTGTAGAGTGTCTATGAACAGTCAATTGTTCCATAATTCTCCTTCATTGAGAGCCATTTTAAAGCAACGAAAAAAAAAGCGATTGCTGATGATTTTATTATGTTGTTTTGTGATAATGCTTGCAGCAAGCCTTCTTATTTATGCAATGCGTAATACGGTAAGTTTTTTTCGAACGCCATCTGAAATTACAAAAGAGGATATGCTAACGGGGCGCTCTTTACGTTTGGGCGGTTTTGTTGAAAAGGGGACTGTTCAATATGTTGGAGAGAGGGGCATTATTTTTTTCGTAACGGATAACATAAAACACGAAAAAGTGATTTTTGATGGAGTTTTACCGGATCTTTTTCGTGAAGGTCAGGGGGTTGTTGTAGAAGGATATTTTGATAAACAGGGCTTTTTTATAGGGACGCGTGTTTTAGCAAAGCATGATGAAACTTATATGTCTAAAGAAACAGCGCGTTACTTGAACAAACGTCACAGTGTGGAGAGATAATTCGATTGTGCTTGTCGAACTTGGCCATATTTTTTTATCAGCAGCCTTTGCAGTGAGTTTATTGCAAGCACTCTTCCCAGTTTTTGGTATTTTATGGGGGGAGCGTTCATTGATGCAAATGGGTATTCCCCTCACATATATTCTTTTCACATTATTGCTTTTATCTTTTTTGATTATTGTTCATGCACATTTGGTATCTGATTTTTCTGTTTTGAATGTTGTTGAGAATAGTCATTCGGAAAAACCAATATTGTATAAAATCACTGGTGTTTGGGGAAACCATGAAGGGTCGATGTTGTTATGGGTTTTAAGCCTCGCTTTTTTTAGTACATTGATGGCGTTATTTAGCCAACATTTGCCAGAACAGTTTAAGGCACTTATTCTAATTTGCCAAAGTTGGATTACAAGCGCTTTTCTTTTATTTATTCTTTTTTTATCTAACCCATTTTTACGTGTTAATCCACCGGCTTTGCAGGGGAATGATCTTAATCCTCTTTTACAGGATATATCCCTAGCGATTCATCCACCGCTTCTTTATTTAGGCTATGTTGGTTTTTCAATTTGTTTTTCTTTTGCAATAGCGGCTTTAGTCACAGGACATGTCGATAGAATTTGGGCACACTGGGTTCGCCCTTGGGTTCTCCTTTCTTGGATTTTTTTGACACTTGGTATCATGGTTGGATCCTATTGGGCTTATTATGAGTTAGGATGGGGTGGTTATTGGTTTTGGGATCCAGTCGAAAATGTTTCATTTATGCCCTGGCTTTCAGGAACAGCTCTTTTGCATTCTACAATAGTTCTTGAAAAGCGGGATACATTGAAAAGCTGGACTTTATTTTTAGCTCTTCTGACTTTTTCTCTTTCTTTGATGGGGACTTTTCTTGTTCGTTCTGGCCTTTTAATATCGGTTCATAGTTTTGCTGTTGATCCAGCACGGGGATGGGCAATCCTTTTACTTTTATCCTTCTTCATGGGAGGAGCTTTTTTGCTTTTTGCTTTGCGTGCACCTGTTTTGCAAGCAGGACGATTATTTCAGCCAATTTCACGTGAAGGTTTTATTATTTTAAATAATTTATTGCTTACAACAATAACAGCAACAATATTGGTTGGTACGATTTACCCTTATTTTATTGAGGCATTCACGGGACAGAAAATTTCTGTAGGTGCTCCTTTTTTTAACCTCACCTGTGGACCTTTAATGATGTTATTGTTGTTTTTGGTTCCATTTGGATCAATGATGGCATGGAAACGCGGTGATTTTTTTGCAGTTTTTGAACGGTTGTGGTTTGTTTTTGCGTTAGTTTGTATAGCCTGTTTTATAACATTTTATGCTGCATCTTTTCGTAATATTTTTGCTGCTTTGGGAATTGGACTTTCAGTTTTTGTTTTTTTAGGAAGTTTAGCTGATCTTTGGGAAAAAAGTGGACATCGCAAGATAACTGTGTTGGTGCGGATTAAAAGATTTATGAGATTATCATGGTCCGTTTTTGGTGCAGCAATAGCACATATGGGATTAGGTGTTACATTATTTGGTATTGTCTGTGTTGCGACTTTTGGGCAAGAACGTATTCTCACCATGGACATAGGAGATAGTGTCACAATAGCAGATAAAATCCTTCATTTGGATGAAGTGCGTGACGGGGTTGGACCCAATTATTCTACAATGGATTTTCATTTTACAGTATATGAAAATAAAAGCGCTGTGCGTAGGGTAACAGCATCAAAACGATTTTATTCAAGTCAAAATAAGTCAACAACGGAAGTTGGTATTCAAAATCATGGCTTATCTCAATTATATATTGTGCCAGGACGTGTAGATAATCAGGGACTTGTTTTACATATATGGTGGAAGCCTTACGTAATATGTGTTTGGTTAGGAGCATTCATGATGGCTTTGGGTGGATGTCTTTCTCTTTTGGGTTATTGGTTCCGCATGAGAGCACACGACAGAAGGCTTCTTGCTTTAAATTTTCTGGAAAAACATTAACATGAAAAATTTATTTCTTTGGACTTTGTTTTTTTTAATTATGATTTTTCCTTTGCCGTTGGTGATAGCAGTAGAGCCAGATGAAATTTTAAAGGATACAGTTCTTGAATCACGTGCGCGAGATATTTCATCGCGTTTGCGTTGTCCTGTTTGCCAAAATCAGTCAATTGATGATTCAGAGAGTGTTTTGGCACGTGATCTACGATTTTTAATTCGGGAAAGATTGCAAATGGGACATAGCAATCAGCAAGTGATTGATTTTCTTGTTGAACGGTATGGTGAATTTATTCTCTTAAAACCGCCATTTAATAAAACAACTTGGTTTTTATGGATGTCGCCTTTGGTCATTCTCATTATTGGTGCAAGCACCATATTTTTTAGAATAAGATACTGCAAAAATACAAAAAAATAATAATTTTGAGTGGAGATACAGAAAAAACAGTCAAAAATATCGTTGTGTTAAAAGAGGTGTTGTATAAAGAAAAACTTAAGTGATTTAAATTAGTAATTCAACTTTGTGGGTAAGTGATGTGTTATTGTATTCTTAAACCTTACAAAACTTTAATATTTTAGACAGAAAACGGTAAGGTCTGCTGTTTTATAAGTGATCACAATCTAGATAAAAATATGATTGAATAGGAGCATATACCAAATGGTTAAAAAAACTTTCTTTAAAACATTAATCGCAGTCAGTTTTTCCGCTGCGTTGGAAAGTGCACTGTTTTTTAGTGGATGTGGATCAAGCTTGTGGACGACAGCGGCTCATGCCAATTCTGTATTTACTTCATTCATGCAGCAGCCAGGATTTGCAGATATTGTTTCTCAAGTAAAACCTGCGGTTGTTTCAGTGCAAGTGAAGAGCAATAAAAAGAAAGACGAGTGGTCCTTTAGCAATTTTTTTAGCGGACCAGGTATCGACCAGTTACCAGATCAACATCCTTTGAAAAGATTTTTTAAAGAGTTTTATGATTTGGATAAGCCTAAAAATAAGTTTCCATCACATTCACACAGACTTCGTCCTATAGCTTTTGGATCAGGATTTTTTATTTCGTCTGATGGTTATATTGTAACCAATAATCATGTGATTTCTGATGGTACTAGTTATTCTGTTGTTCTTGATGATGGTACAGAATTGACTGCTAAGCTCATTGGATCAGATCCACGAACTGATCTTGCAGTTTTGAAAGTGAACGACAAAAGAAAATTTTCCTATGTTGATTTTGGTGATGATACAAAGCTTCGCGTTGGTGATTGGGTTGTTGCTATTGGTAATCCATTTGGTCTTGGTGGCACTGTAACAGCTGGTATTGTTTCGGCACGTGGACGTGATATTGGCACAGGTTCCTATGATGATTTTATTCAGATTGATGCTGCTGTGAATAGAGGAAATTCTGGTGGACCAACTTTTGATCTCAATGGAAAGGTTGTTGGCGTTAATACAGCAATTTTTTCTCCTTCTGGAGGGAATGTTGGGATTGCTTTTGCTATTCCAGCAGCGACAGTGAAACAGGTTGTGCAACAACTTATCGAAAAAGGTTCTGTTCAGCGTGGTTGGCTGGGGGTTCAGATTCAACCCGTAACGAAGGAGATTTCAGACTCAATAGGTTTGAAAGAGGACAAAGGTGCTTTAATCACTGATCCATTAAAAGGACCAGCAGAAAAGGCTGGTATAAAAGCAGGGGATGTTATTATTTCAGTGAATGGTGAGAAAATTAATGATGCTCGTGATTTAGCGAAGCGTATAGCAAATATTAGACCAGGTGAAACAGTGACGTTGGGTATTTGGAGGTCCGGTAAGGAGGAAAATATAAAAGTTAAGCTTGCTTCAATGCCTGAAGATGAAGGAAAGAAAGAGGGGTCAAAATATTCAAATAAGCGCAATGATGCAGATGAAACATTAGAAGATTATGGTTTGATTGTTGCTCCTTCTGATGATGATATAGGATTGGTTGTAACGGATGTAGATTCAGATTCAGATGCTGCAGATAAAGGGATACGCCCCGGTGATGTGATTATAACAGTGAATAATAAGTCTGTTAAAAAGGTTTCTGATATTACCGATACAATCAAGTATGCTCAAAAACTAGGGCGAAAAGCGATACTCCTACAAGTGCGAACAAATGGTCAAAATCGTTTTGTTGCTCTTCCAATTTTCAAAAAATGACATTTCGTTTATGGTAGGGCAGAGGTTTTGTAGATCTCTGTCCTACAACACGATTTGATAAAATAACGGAGATACGTTTTATGAAGATACTCGTTATTGAAGATGATCGTGAGACGGGTCGTTATCTCGAGAAAGCTTTTTCGGAAGTAGGGCATTCAGTTGATGTTGCCTATGATGGGGATACTGGATATGCTTTAGCTGATACGGAAAATTACGACGTTATGGTTGTTGACCGGATGCTTTTGCATCGTGATGGTCTTTCTATTATTTCTGAATTACGTTCTAAAGGCAATGAAACACCTGTTCTCATCCTATCAGCTTTAGGGCAAGTAAATGATCGTGTAACGGGTTTACGTGCAGGGGGGGATGACTATTTGACAAAACCTTATGCTTTTTCTGAGCTTCTTGCGCGCGTTGAAGTATTGCAGCGGCGGAAAAATCCTAAAGAGGCAGAAACTGTTTATTGCGTAGGCAATCTTGAACTTGATCGGTTAGCACATACAGTGAAACGAGGTGATAGAAATATTATATTGCAACCCAGAGAATTTCGTTTGCTTGAATATTTGATGCGCTATGCTGGTCAGGTTGTTACACGTACTATGCTTTTGGAAAATGTTTGGGATTACCATTTTGATCCGCAAACAAATGTCATTGATGTCCATATATCCCGTTTAAGAGCAAAAATTGAAAAAGACTTTGATCTCCCACTTCTCCATACTGTGCGTGGAGCTGGATATATGCTGAAAGCACCAGATAACAAAACATGAATCGTCTGATCAATATAATACGTACGACTGCATTTAGGCTCTCAGCACTTTATATTTTATTATTTGGCTTAGTTGCAACAGGGCTTTCGATTTATATGACAGCGTTTTCTGCTTCGTTGCTAACGAAGCAAACAGAGCAAGCTCTCCATGAGGAATTAAAGTATATCGAAAATGCTTATAATTATGGTGGGCTTCCTTTATTAATGCGCACTATTGATTATCGTTCACGACAACCAGGGGCTTTTCTTTATCTTGTTGCTGATCCTATGGGGCGGATTTTAGCAGGTAATGTTGCGCGCATTGAATTAGGGCTTTTGAATCATAATGGCTTGATTGCAAATTCTTTTTTGTATTCACGTTTTGGAGAACATGGCAAAACAAGTGAACATCGTGCTTTGGCAATTGTTGTTGATTTGCCCAATGCCATGAAGGTTCTGATAGGGCGGGATTTGGATGAACCAGAACGTTTCGCAGTGGTTATTCGTAAAGCAGTTATGATTGCTCTTGCAGCAATGCTTGGAGGGGCTTTACTCATATGGTTTTTTGTTGGTAGGCGTGCCTTGCAAAGGATTGATCATGTTACAGCTGCATCTCAACGTTTGATGGATGGTGATTTCAGTGAGCGTTTGCCTGTTTCTGGGGTAGGGGATGAGTTTGATCGATTGTCGGCTAATCTTAATGTTATGTTAGAGCGCATTGAAGAACTAAATATTGGTTTGCGTCAAGTATCTGATAATATTGCACATGATTTGAAAACACCGCTGACACGCCTTAGAAATCGTGCTGAAGAAGCACTTTCTGGGCAAAAGACAAAGTTTGAATATCGTCAAGTACTTGATGGAGTCATTGTTGAATCCGATCAGCTTATTCGTACTTTTAATGCCATTTTAATGATTTCACGCATTGAAGCGAGCAGTGCAATTGAGCATCTTGAGGTTATGAATATGAAGCTTATCCTTGAAGATGCCGTTGAACTTTATGAGCCTTTTGCTGAAGAATCAGGTGTTTTACTTCAGTTGGGGGATACATTTGATAAAGAGCTTAAGTTGAATCGTGAGCTTATTGCGCAATCAATTTTTAATCTTATCGATAATGCAATTAAATATGCCTCTAAAGATGAAAGAGAGGCGAAGGTTTGCTTATCGATGGAATATCGTGATGAACATTTATTGGTTGTTGTGAGCGATAATGGTCCAGGCATTGCAGGGGATAAACGCGAAAAAGTAACAGAACGATTTTTCCGTCTTGAAGAAAGTCGCACACAACCCGGTTTTGGTATTGGTTTAAGTATAGCAAAAGCTGTTATGAAACTGCATGGTGGTGAACTTTTACTTGAAAGTGCAAATCCAGGGCTTAGGGCTGTTTTATTGTTTCCTTAAAGATATTTCTGCTTCATTATGGTTTAATATCTATAACTATTTTTCCTTACAATATAATGCATTAGAAAAAGGTAAGATACCTTTTAAGGAAGTATAGATGAAAGATGCTTTTTTAAAAACACAATTGCTCTCTTTATGCCCCCTTGATGAGAGCGGTACTCAATGGTTGAAAGACCTTGAAGAACAAGCAAGGAAAGAAAAGTTAGAATCGCTTGTTTCTTTTTTTTCAAAGAGGGGAAAACAAATTGAATTTATCAGTGCGATTATGACCTTATCTCCTTTTTTGCGTGAGGTTTTAATCGCCAATCCATCGTATCTTAGCCCCTTATTGGATGTTGACATAGAAACAAGACTGAGCGAAATTATAGATGATATTGCAGTTATTGATAAGAATGAAGCTATACAGGAAACTTCATTAATGGCTGCTTTAAGACACAAAAAGCGAGAAGCACATATTCTCATTGCTTTAGCTGATTTAAGTGGTGTTTTTACTTACGAAATTTCATGCACGTGGTTAACGCGTTTGGGAGAAGCCGCATTAGGTGTAGCCCTCCGTTTTCTTTTAAGAGAGGCACACGATCATGGTAAGATAAGTTTGTCAAATCGTGATGATCCTGAAAAAGACTGCGGTTTAATTATTTTAGGAATGGGAAAGTTGGGGGCAGGAGAACTTAATTATTCTTCTGATATTGATCTTATTGTTTTCATTGATGAAATGTCACCTCATATTGGTAATCTTTCTGAGAGTGTTGATATATTCTCTAAAATAGTACGCCGCTTGATCCGTATCATTCAAGAACGCACTGCGGATGGATATGTCTTTCGTCTTGATTTTCGTCTTCGACCTGATCCAAGTTCAACCCCTTTAGCTTTACCAGTAAGGACTGCATTGCGTTATTACGAGGGGCGCGGGCAAAATTGGGAGCGAGCAGCTATGATTAAAGCACGCCCAGTAGCTGGCGATAAAAAGGCAGGCTTTCATTTTCTCAAAGAGCTTTTTCCTTATGTATGGCGAAAATATTTAGATTATGCTGCTATTGCGGATATTCATTCGATCAAACGTCAAATTCATGCCTATAAAAATTATGGTCAAATTGCTGCTTATGGCCATAATATAAAATTAGGGCGAGGGGGAATTCGGGAGATTGAATTTTTTGTTCAAACACAACAGCTCATTGCTGGTGGTCGTTTCCCTCAATTACGTGGACGTCAAACAGTCGCAATGTTGGCAGAACTTCACACGCTTGGTTGGATTAATGAAAAAACGAAAGAGAATCTTGTAAAAAGTTATGCTTTTTTACGAAATGTAGAACATCGTATTCAGATGCTTGCAGATGAACAAACACACCTTCTTCCAAATGATATTTCTCAGTTTACGAGTGTAGCTCATTTGATGGGCTATCAAGAGAGCAGCAGCTTTATTCGTGATTTATTAAAAACACTTCGGGTTGTTGAAAAACATTATGCTGCGCTGTTTGAGAATGAGCAAGAACTTGGTTTAGAAATTGGCAATTTAGTTTTTACGGGTGAACAAGATGATCCAGAGACATTAGTAACATTAAATCGTTTAGGTTTTGAAAGAGCAAGTGATATTTGTCGTATTATGCGCACACTTCATTGTGGACGTTATAAAGCAACGCAATCTGCGGAAGCACGTGAGAGATTAACAGAATTAACACCAGCACTTTTGAAAGCTTTTGGTGCGACAAAGCGCGCAGATGAAGCGATGTTGTGTTTTGATAGTTTTTTACAGGGTTTACCTTCAGGAATTCAGCTGTTTAGTTTATTGCAATCTAATCCCTCTCTTTTGGATATGTTGGTACTTATTATGGGAGCCGCTCCGCGTCTTGCAGAAATTATTACACGTAAACCCCATGTTTTTGATGGAATGTTAGATCCAACCATTTTTTCAGAATTACCAACAAAAACTTACCTAGAAAAACGACTTGAATGTTTTCTTGAAGGCGTAACTTCTTATGAAGAAATTCTCGACAATTTAAGAATTTTTGCTGATGAACAGCGCTTTTTGATTGGTATTCGAATTTTAAATGGTGCAATTACGGGAGAAAGAGCAGGTTTTGCATTTACGGCACTTGCTGACCTTATGATTGCAAAAACTTTTTCTGCGGTTCAAAAGGAATTTTTTCGTCTTCATGGCAATATTAAAGGGGGACGTGTTGGTATACTGGGTATGGGGAAGCTTGGAAGTCGTGAATTAACAGCTGGTTCGGATGTTGACCTTATTTTGCTTTATGAACACGATGAAGATGCAGAAATATCTGATGGAGAAAAGCCTCTCTATATCTCTCAATATTATACGCGTTTGACACAGCGTTTGGTTGCAGCTTTATCTACTCTTACAAGCCAAGGGGTTCTTTATGCCGTTGATTTAAGATTGCGGCCATTAGGCAATAAGGGGCCTGTTGCTGTTTCTTTTCAATTTTTTAAAAAATATTATCGCAAAGAGGCATGGATATGGGAACATCTTGCTTTAACACGAGCACGGGGTATTGCAGGAGATTCTGATTTTTTACAAAAGTTAGAAAATGAAGTTCGTGCAATTATTTCTTTTTTTCGTCATAAGAAAGACGTAGCAAAAGCTGTATGTGAAATGCGTACTTTGATTGCAAAAGAAAAACCGCCAAAGAATCAATGGGATTTAAAAACGATGCCTGGTGGTATTATGGACTTGGAGTTTATTGCCCAATTTGCTCTTATTACGCATGTAATTGCATTTCAAATTGGAGCAACGACAGCGAATATTTTAGTACAATTACCGAACAGTTTTCTTAACCAGTCGTTTGTTTCTGATTTGCATCATGCTTATAGCCTCTATACAAATTTGAGCCAAGTTATACGGCTTTGCTTAAATACTTCTCTCGATACTCATGATATGCCCCCTAGGTTAAGCGACCTTTTGTTAAGAAGCGTTGGCGAACCTGACTTGCTCCGCGTTGAAACATTAATTGAGGAAAATAGGCAATCTGTATGTTCAATTTTTACAAAACTGATGAAACATTAAAGTATTTTATAAATAATTATGGAATTGTTTTTTATAATATTATCTAAAATATAAATATGTAATTTGAAAATAGTGATCAATGAAAAATAAAAATTTTACTAAAAATTTATTTATAAATATTTTTAATTTAATATTATTTATTTTATATTTTAAGTGATTGTTTTTATTGGTAATAGGTATGATTGAATTATTATTACTCTTTGTTTATACATTGCTTTTTTATATTTTATTTAAGTATGGGTTTTAGTGAACAGAGAAGCAAAACTGTTTGTGATGGATTTTTTGGCTAAATAAGTTCATTCTAACTGTTATTGTTCATGCAGAAAATTCAAGTAAGCTTTTTTGTACCTTTTAATGGATGCTTCTTTTTATTCATTTTTCTTAATGTATATCTGTAATATCGCTTCTATATTTGCCAGCCCCCAATGTTGCGAAAGCCCTTGCATTAAGACGATTCATAAGAGGCATTTTTGTTCCTTTCTTCTAGAGTTTTTACCCACACGCTAGCCCCACTTGTGATGTGTAAGCAAGTGATTTTGATTGATTCAAGATAAGCAGGTTTGAGATGAGAGAATGTTACAATATTTGGGGGTCTAATTCAATATGCAAAACAGTAAACTATCTTTATAAATCAATATATTATCTATATTGATCTGTATATCAAACAGATATTTTTATGAACGCGAAGATGAAGATTTTTCAGAACAAATGGTCTCTTTAGCGTTAGCGCAAAATTTTAGCAAAATTTCACAAATTTTGTAGCTTGTTTTTTAGCAGATACATAACAGAAATATATTGAATAAAGTGGAATGAAACGCTTTCTTCACTAGATTAGTGCGCCTTATTTACTCTTTAGCGGTCTTCTGTTTGTATTTGGAAAATAATAAAAATATGCAGAAAATAAAAGATTACAACAATGATAATGATAGAAGAATATTTTTAAAAATTATGATATAGTTCTTTAAATTTGTTTTAGTTTTTATAATATATATTTAATTTTTTCATCACTGTATCATTTTTGCTACAGATTTTTTGAAAAAAATATGAATAATTGATTAATTATTGTGTCAATTAGCTTTTAGGGGAGCATATATGACTATTAAATACTTAATCACAACTTCTATTATTTCTTTAACTTTATTTTCTGCAGCGCAGGCAGCGGATATTATAGTCCCTGAACAATCAACATCTGTTATTGCAGTCCCAGCATTTTCATGGACAGGGTTTTACATTGGAGGTCAACTTGGTACTTTTTCCAGTAAGACTACTTTGAGTTATGTAGAGGATGACGATACAGAAAAATGGATTCCAGTGAAAAAGGAGCGTTTGCCTAAACTTTCTGGTTTTGTAGGGGGTATCTATGCGGGTTCCAATGTTGATATCGACAATGGCTTTATCATAGGTGTTGATACAGATGTGATTTGGTCTGATAAAAAAAGTACTGAAGATATCAGTTCAAAAGATGTTGAGCCGTCGCAAAAAAGTCGAAGTGGGGTAGCAGGAACAAGTCGGTCTACAGAGCATACAGATGCTGATTCTATGACAGTGCAATATACTTTAAAACAAAAATGGGCTGGTGCTACAAGGGCACGAGTGGGTTTTGTTATTGATCGTATGATGCCTTATGTTGCGGGAGGAGTTGTTTATACGCAGCTTCGGAATGTTTTGGCAGTGCCACTGAATACAACGGATAGGGCAGTCAGTCTTGCTGCTTTGCTGCATGATGAAAAAAAGACGATGATTGGTTATACCCTTGGAGGTGGTGTTGATTTTGCAATGACCGATAATGTTATTGTGCGTGCGGAATATCGTTACTCAGATTATGGTAAGAAAAAATTCGCACAAGACAAAATTGAAATGAGCTACAAAACGAATGATTTTCGTGTTGGTGTAGCGTATAAATTTTAATTTATTGCAAGATTGAATTTTAAAAGAGAGCCCTATTCAAAAATGGGGCTCTTGTTTTTTCAGAGATATAGAACATCCTCTTTTTAAGAGAGCGACTATCTTATTTAGAGTATCTTTAGAAAAGTCGCGCTTTTCTATTCCTTAAATATTATTATTTTTTTGCTTTTTAGCTAAATGAGCTTAGTCTACTATGTTGAAATTGTGCATCTTAGAATGCATTATCATTTGTTTTTGTTAGAGCTATGAGAATTTAAGAGTAAAAAATCATTCAGATTCTTGCCATTCTCTTTATGTTTTTATAAAGTAATTTAAGTGTGATTTTGAATAATCGTTAAGAAAGAGAGATTTAAGATTTTTCCTTACTTTATGAGAGTATAATGAAAAAATTTCTTTCTTTATAGTGTTCAAAATTTTTAAAATATAAAGAGAGTCAAAATGCTGAGTATTTCCCAAAAGAGAATATTTTGCCTAAAAAATATTTCAATAGGGGGGCTTTTAGTAGCAAAGTCTCAAAAAGGGATTTGTAATATAGCATTGGGAGATACTACAGAACAATTATTACAGGAATTCATCAGTCGTTTTGGTAATGTAAAATACGTGGATAATGACAATAGGTTTAAGAGAGAAGTTGCACATATTGTCGCCATGATAGAAACGCCTAAATTAGCAAGGAAATATGATTTTCCTTTAGATATAAATGGCACAGTTTTTCAACAGAAAGTATGGACGATATTATGCGAAGTACCATGTGGTAAAACAATTTCATATGAAATATTAGCACAACGTATTGGTATGCCCCATGCTTTTCGTGCAGTCGCGAATGTATGTGCACGGAATGAATTAGCAATAATTATTCCTTGCCATCGTGTGGTGCGCAAGAATGGTTTTATTTCTGGATATCGTTGGGGTGTTTGGCGAAAACAGATTTTGCTACAACGAGAACAAAAGGGGGAGGTTAACTTTGTTTGATTGGCATTGTAATGCTTACAGTTGTACCTTTCATTTCTTTAGAAATAATTTCAAGTTTTCCTTTGTGTAATTCTAGCAAGGAGCGTGAAATAGCTAAGCCAAGGCCAGAGCCCGTATGAGTTTTAGTGAGTTGATTTTCCACTTGTTCAAAAGGTTGTCCAAGTTTTTTAATTGCAGATTGGGGAATGCCAACACCTGTGTCTTTAATTTTACAAATAAGGTTATTTTTTTTCTTAAAAGCGCAGATGTCAATACTTCCTCCAGAAGGTGTGAATTTAACAGCATTAGAGATGAGATTAAGAAAGATCTGTTTCATGGCACGGACATCAACTTCTGCATGCAGTTCTGGAGCAATATTTGTTGTAACAGAAATATTTTTTTCTTGAGCCAGTGGCGTAAGTGTTCGTGCTGCTTCACTGATGATAGGCTCAAGATCGATATTTTTACAATCAAGAGTTAATCTTCCAGCTTCGATTTTTGACATATCAAGGATATCATTAATAAGGGTTAGGAGATGGGTTCCTGAATTGTAAATATCACGCATATATTCTTTATAGCGTTGTGAGCCAAGAGGACCAAAGGTGGATTGCAACATAATATCTGAAAAGCCGAGAATAGCATTAAGAGGAGTGCGCAATTCATGAGACATATTGGCTAAAAATTCTGATTTAGCTTTGTTAGCACTTTCAGCGCGCTCTTTTTCAGCTTTCAGACTTTTATTAAGTTTTTCAACTTCTGTTGCACGTTGTTGAGCATTTCCTCGCGCACGTTTGAGTTCTTGAATGAAAGAAAAAAGGCGCCTTTCACTATCTTCAAATTTTTCTTGTTGTTGTTTAAGTTCAGAAATATCTGTACCAATGCAAACAAGCCCTCCATCTTGAGTGCGTCGTTCATTAATTTTAAGCCAATAACCGTCCGCAGTTTGGCGAATACTGGTTAAGTTACCACTTCCATCGTCTTTGAGGGGATACTCACTCATTGCAGGGCGAGCCATGGCTTCGACAGTTGCACGTTGGATTCCTGATTGTAAAACCTGTTTAGGGATAGCGGCATATTCGCAAAACTTGCTGTTGGACATGACTAAACGTCCTTCTGAATCCCATAAGACGAAAGATTCCGAAATATTTTCAATTGCGTCGCGAATCCGAAGGTCAGCTTGTGCTGTTTCTTCTGCGAGTTGGCGCTGTTCACTAATATCGAAGGCAATACCAACCAAATGGGGTTCTTCTTCATCGGTAACTTCAGCACGAATACGCATCCATATATAATGACCATCAGCATGACGCATGGGGACATTAATATCAATATGTTTTTTTTTACCACTCATTAATTCTTGAGCAAGATCGAAAAAATTAGCATCATTTGGATTGATAATGGCGGTAATTTGCGAAATTGAAAGCAATGCTTCTTGAGGCACATAACCGAGCATTTCATAAATTGCCCGTGACCAGTAAACTCGTCCGCTAGCCATATTCCAATCCCATAGGCCACAACGTCCACGCATCATGGCCATATCAATACGGTTTTGAATTTTTTCTGAAATCAAATCTGTATTGCGTGCCCTTATAATTTGATTATAATAGGCGTAGAGTAAAGCTAAAATGACAGCGCTTGTTCCTATGAACAGGGTCATATTTAACGAGAAAATTTTTCGCCATTCCATAGAGATATATTGTGTTGTTTCGCTGATAAAAACACCATATTGTCCATTTTCTGTTTGCTGAAAAGAAGCAAGAGCAGGGACATCTTTACCTACTGTAATTTTCATAACTCCAGCATGTTTTCCTAGAGATTGTAAAGCAATGCTTTCAGGGGTAAAATTCTGTAAGGGTTTTCCTAAAATAATATCAGAACTTGATGAAGCTAAGACATTGCCTTTTTGATCAACGATGGCAATAACAATATTGGGATTGATAAGTTGTTGATTACTAAAACTGGTGAGGATATTTTGCAAATGATTATGAGAAAGAGTAGAAATTTTACCTTTTTGCGTAGCGGCAAATAAATCCCGATCAATTATATTGGTGATATGAGAGGCTAAAAGAGTGAGGGTAGAACGTGTGTTTTTGTCAATCTCATGGCGCCAATCGTAGAGTGATATGAAACGAATTGCTGCCAGCACAACAAGAAATGCAAGAATTACAAATGGCAGTGAACGTCGCAGCCAAGGTTCAATAAAAAGAAGTCTTTGATAGGCTGAACCAGAAAAAAGATTGAGACGCTCTTTTTGCGCTTTATGATTTTGTGCGCTCGATTTTGAATCAGCATATGTCTCCGTTGGCGCATTGTATGCGTCCAATTCAGCCATTTTTCGTTCCTTTAATGATGGAATAATACATTTTAAAAACTGCTTCGATATTCATAATAACTCCATAAAGTGCAGTGAATCAAAACAGGAGTCTTCTGTCCAGTCTTTTTTTGAGAAAAGAGACTTTTACTTGGATAAGTGTGAAATATGAAAACGAAAAGGAATCTTAACAGCACCTATAAACAGGTTTAAAAAGCCTGCTTATAGGTTTCTTATTATCGCGTAGAGCGTTGAATTTATTTGATAAGAAATATTATAAACTATTGCTTATAAATGTTTTTCATTTTAATCGAGAAGACGATTGATAATCTCAGCTACATCGCTTGACAATTGCGGAGCTTCTGCAATTGTTTTTAATGCAGTTTCAAATTTTTGTTGCCGAATGGGTTCTAATTGTCGCCAAGAGCGCATCATTGTTAATAACCGTGAGGCAAGCTGTGGATTTTTTTTGTCAATCTCCAAAATAATTTGGCAGAGAAAATGATAGGATGCTCCGTCAATTCTATGAAAACCTGTTAGGTTGTGAGAAGCAAAGACACCAATCAAGGCTCGTACACGATTGGGATTATCTTGTGAAAAAAGCGGATGTCGCATGAGTTTTTGAACGTGATCAAGTGTTGAGGCTCCCGCAACCATTGCTTGAATGGAAAACCATTTATCCATGACTAAAGGGTCATGCCGATAGCGGTTTTCAAAATCATTTAAGGCATTTTGCGCTTGTTCACTTTTGGTAAAGCGTCGCACTAAGATGGTTATACTAGCCATGCGATCAGTCATATTATCCGCTGTTACATATTGTGTGGCAGCACGATTTGGTTTGGCTTCGGCGATGGAGAGATAGTTTAGCATAATATTGCGTAATGCTCGTTTCCCAGTTTGTACAGTATTTGGTGAATAGGGTTCATTGATTTGCATTTGCGCATAAACTTTTGTGAAGAGTTCCTGATGCCTATGTGCGAGTGAAATTAAAAACTGATTGCGCACATGGTGGATACGTTCTGGATCAACATTTTTACCGATTATATGGGCAAGTTCAATTTCACTGGGTAAAGTTAAACAAAATGCGCGAAATTCTGGTTCGAGACTTTCATCGTTAAGAATATTTTCAATCAATTTGAGCAAAGTAGAGGGCATCTCCTCTTTTGCTTGTCTTTTATCTTGAATAGCGGCAATCAGAGCATGGGTCATTAAATGGTTAAATGACTGCCAACGATTAATTTGATTGCTATCATTTTGGGCAAGAAAAAGGAGTTCGTTTTCATTGAAGGGAGTTTGTAGAGTAATAGGTGCGGAAAAATCTCTAAGCAGTGATAAAACAGGTTGTTCGCTCAGTCCCTTTAATATGAAGGTTTGGTTTTCCTCAGACAAAAGCATAACATCTGATTGAATATCCGCATCAGTCTCATAAGTAAGAAATTCCCCATTACGTCCTAAGAGTCCAAAAGCAATAGGGATAAGCATAGGCTTTTTTATGTTTTGGTGCGGTGTTTCAGGAATATGTTGCTTTGCATGAATTGTTAAAACACCATCGTTATAATGGTGGTTGATTTCTACATTGGGTGTACCTGCTTGTTCATACCACAGCATGAATTGTGAAAAATCTTGATGGGAAACTTCGGCAAAACAGGCGATAAAATCTTCAATTGTACAAGCTTGCCCATCATGGCGTTGAAAATAGAGATCCATCCCTTTACGAAAGAGGGAAGAGCCTAAAAGAGTATGTACCATGCGAACGATTTCAGCACCTTTTTCATAGACGGTTGCGGTATAAAAATTGTTGATTTGGCTATATTGACGAGGACGTACAGGATGAGCAAGGGGACCAGAATCTTCTGTAAATTGGGCAGCTTTCAATGTTTTTATATTTTCAATTCTCTGTAAGCTGCGTACATTTTGATCTGAGGAAAATTCTTGATCACGGTAAACCGTTAAGCCTTCTTTTAAACAGAGTTGAAACCAATCACGGCAAGTAATACGATTACCCGTCCAATTATGAAAATATTCATGCGCAATGATACGTTCGATATTTCTATAATCCTGATCTGTTGCTGTTTCAGGATCTGCAAGAACATATTTATCATTAAAGATATTCAGTCCTTTGTTTTCCATTGCTCCCATATTAAAGTCAGAAACAGCAACAATATTGAAAACATCAAGGTCATATTCACGACCAAAACATTTCTCATCCCAGCGCATAGAGCGTTTGAGTGCATCCATTGCATAGGTTGCACGTTTGGCTTTTCCTTTTTCGACATAGATGCCAAGTTCGATACGCCGGCCAGATATGGTGGTAAAATGATTTTCTAACTTATCAAGATCACCACCAACTAAAGCGAACAGATAAGATGGTTTAGGATAAGGATCTTCCCAAAGAGCAAAATGGCGGTTACCCTCAAGGGTTCCTGTTTCTACGAGGTTACCATTGGAAAGCAAGATGGGGATTTTATGAGAATCTGCTTCAATTTTTACTGTATAGGTAGAAAGAACATCTGGGCGATCATAAAAATAAGTGATACGACGAAATCCTTCCGCTTCGCATTGTGTACAATAGATACCATTGGAAAGATAAAGCCCCATGAGTTGGCGGTTTTTTTCAGGATTCAGTTCTGTGACCAATTGTAATGTAAAAGGAGTTGCTGGTGGGGTTGTAATTTCTAAACATGAAGGAGCCACTTTATAAGCATCTTCAGACAATTTTGTACCATTAATAGCAACAGAAATTAATGTCAGATCATCTCCAGAAAGCACAAGAGGCGTTCCTTTTTTTGTATTTTGGCGCGCCTCAATGAATAATGTTGCTGTCACAAAAGTTTTTTGAGGTTCTAAACAAAAGTAAAGCTGTGTTTTGGGGATAGCATAGGGTGTTGGTTGGTAATCTTCCAAACGATAAATGGGCATTTTGGATTTTTCCATAATTTTTTCCTGTCTGTATTTAAGAGTGTGAATGAGTGAAAGGGCATTTATAGTTTGGTGTAAAGGAGTCTTAAGAAATTACGAGAGATTATCTAAGCGATTCTTGACTTCCAAAAAGTCCATCCATGTAAGCTTTTTTTGACTTGGCGTTCGAAGGAGGTAAGCAGGATGAAAAGTCGGCATAACAGGTATTTTGATATTATTTTCACTTTCATAGGTGAACCATTTACCTCGAGTCCGAATAATTCCATTTTGAGCTCCGGTAAGAAATTGCGTAGCAATCCCTCCCAGCGCTATAAGAACACGTGGATTAGCTAAATAAATTTGTCGTTCAATGAAAGGACGGCACAATGCAACTTCTCTTGGCGTTGGTGTGCGGTTTCCTGGTGGGCGCCAAGGAATGGTGTTGGCTATGTAAACATCCTTTCTTGCTAAGCCAATTGATGCGAGGATTTTATTAAGTAACATCCCTGCTTTTCCTACAAAAGGAATGCCTTGTATATCCTCTTCTCGTCCTGGCGCTTCTCCTATGAGCATGAGCGGACTTCCTGCTATTCCATCTGAAAAACAAGTATTTTTTGCTGTCAGTTTTAAAGAGCAGCCATTAAAAGCGAGGAGGGCAGACTTTAATTCATCAAGTGTGTGAGCATTCTTTGCTATTTCTATCGTGGAAGGTTCACGCTGCACTCTATCATGGTGAGGGAGCGGATGATTATGTGACTTGACGGTTGGTAATATCGGTTGATCATGAGAGGTGTTTACGGTTTGTGTTGATTTTTTCTCTAAGGTAACAGATTGACTAAAACGATCAATAGGCAAATCTGTTAGAACAGCATCTGCACCACTTTCTTTATAAAAGTTTAAGAGTTCTTCATATGAGATTGCGTACGATATTTGATTTAACATTTTATTTTTCTAATGATCTATGGACTATGAATAAATCAGACTGCATTATCCTTCAAGCTTTTTGATATGTTCATTCGTGATTTTTATCTGAAACAATGATAGCTTCTTTTTTTGGAAAAAAAACTATAAAATAGACTCGTTTATAGTTTTCAATGTATTATTTTTATCCATTATGGACTATTGAACCACTCTATAATAAAAAATTATGCAATGAATGCAATATGTATACATTATAATAATTTTATATGTTTATAAATTAGAGTAAAATATAAGTTTATAAGATTACATTTTATTTATCATTTGTTAATAAAGTAAATAATTATTTTTTAACAGCAATGTATGGATATATGTTTTTGCTTTTTTGACGGCTTCAATGAGAGATTCATTTAATGCTAAATGTGCAGCAATAGCGCTTGAAAGAATGCAGCCGGTTCCTCGCATCGTTTCCTTTAAACGTGGAGTAGAAATATTTATTATCTCAGTTTTGTTAATGAAGCTATCGGTTGCAAGATGTCCCTCTGCATGTCCACCTTTTATTAAGATAGAGCGTGGGCCAAAAGAGAGAAGTTTTTTTGCTTGTTGTATTGCTTGTTCATCATCAGATGCCAATGGGCTTTGGCTAAGAAGAGCGAGTTCTCCTCTATTTGGTGTGAGAAGATCAACATGAGGAAGAAGTTTATTTATCATACTTTCGATGATTGTTTCGGTTGTTAGTTTTCCTCCTGATGAGGCGACAAGTACAGGATCTAGAATAACGGGAACACGGGGATAGTCTTCTAATACATCACAAATTGCTGCTATAATTGTTTGTGTCCCTGTCATACCGATTTTTATTGCGCTTATGGGATTGGCTTCTAAGGCACAGCGCATTTGCGCGGCGATAAGTTTTCCGTTCATCGGAACAATTTCAGTAACGTGGTTATCATCTTGTACATTAACGCATGTAATAGCGAGATTTGCTTTTATTTGAAAATGTGCGGCCGTTTCTATATCGCGAACAATACCAGCACCTCCGGTTGGATCTGTTCCTGCAACAATAAGAATAGAAGGAATTAACGCCATTTTTGTGTTGCCTTTATCCACTGTTGGGCACGTTGTTCAGGTTTTTTATGAAGGATAATATCGGTTACAACAGCAGCACTGTTAGCACCTGCTTTTAAAACATCAACTGCGCGTTCTGGTGTTAAACCACCAATACCCACTAAAGGGAGAGCCCCAATCCGTTTTTTCCATTGTTTGATTTTTTCTAATCCTTGAGGTTTCCATTTCATCTCTTTTAAGATTGTTGGATAAATAGGACCAAGGGCGATATATTCAGGATTAACAGATATTGCAATATCAAGCTCATGTTCATCATGTGTACTCAAACCAAGTCTTATATCATTTTTACGAATTGCAGGAAGATCAGCATTGTTTAAGTCTTCTTGTCCAAGATGAATAAAATTGCACTTTTCATCAATTGCTATAGCCCAATGATCATTAATAATTAATTGCGCTCCCAATTTATCGCATACATTTTTTGCACGTTTAATATGTTGGCTAATCGTTTTTGGGTTTTCATTTTTCATGCGCAATTGTATCAACTTTATTCCAAGAGGAACTAAGCGTTCAACCCAATCAGCACTGTCAACGATAAGATAAAAGGGATCTAGTTTCATGAAAATACTGCTTTTCCAATGATTGGTGTTGAAGGCACTGCTATATTACGCGCTTCGAGAATTCCTGCTTTATATCCCATACGTCCTGCTTGAACAGCTTGAGAAAATGCTTCAGCCATTAAGACCGGATCACCTGCTTTGGCAACAGCTGTGTTAAGAAGGACTGCATCATAACCAAGTTCCATAGCAATGGCAGCATGTGATGGACGCCCAATGCCGGCATCAATAACAAGAGTAACATCAGGAAGATAAGCACGGATAGAACGCAACCCATCAGTATGATGAGGACCTTTGGCAGAGCCAATAGGAGCACACCAAGGCATAATGACATGACATCCAACGTCCAAGAGTTTTTCAGCAACAATGAGATCATCTGTTGTATAGGCAAAAATTTTAAAACCTTCTCTATTTAAGATTTGCGCTGCTTCGATTAAGGAAAAAACATTTGGTTGTAAGGTGTCTGGATTACCGATAATTTCGAGTTTAATCCAAGATGTTTGAAAGAGATCTCGAGCTAAGTGGGCAGTGGTCACAGCTTCTTTAACAGTGTAGCAACCAGCGGTATTGGGAAGCAGTGTGACACCAAGTTCTTTAAGAAATTGCCAAAATTGTCCACCTTGTTTTCCACCAGCGGTTTCTCGACGTAATGAAACGGTTACAATTTCTGTATTTGCTTTATGAATAGCTTCACGAAGGATTGCAGGTGAAGGGTATTGCGCTGTACCTAACATAAGACGAGAAGAAAATTGACGTCCATAAAGATTCAGCATAGTTTTAGCCTCCTTGCATTGGGCTTAAAATTTCAATTTTATCTCCTTCATGCAAGATAAATTCGCTTCGTTCCTCTATGGGGATAACTTCAGAATTAACCGCGGTTGCAAGCCAATTGCCTTCATAATCCAATTCTTCAAGCAATAGACTGAGGGTGATAACTTCTGTTTGGATTATTTCACCATTGACAAATATTTGCATATTTTACTCCAATGCCAATTTCATTGCGCGTTTTGCCATTTCTGGAGATAAAAGGAAACCATGTCTATAAAATCCATTAATAAAAATATGATTACCATGTTTATATACAGAAGGAAAGTTATCAGGATAGCATGGTCGTATACCAACACCAGATTCAATAATTTCCGCTTCAGCAAAAGCTGGATGCAAGGTATAAGCAGAATTGAGCAATTCCATCATTGATCTTACTGAGATGCCACCATCAAAGTCACTCTCAATCATTGTTGCCCCAATCATAAAAATATTATCTTTCCGAGGAACAATGTAGAGAGGAATGCGTGGATGAAGGAGACGAATTGGTCGAGAAATTTTAATATCTGTACTGCGTACAAGAAGCATTTCGCCACGTACACCACGTATATTTTTGTCTTTTCCTAAACGTGCTATTCCCGTTGTATCAATAACAATATCAAAATTTTTTTCAGATATTTCTATATCAACAAAACACGCTCCATTATTGATAAGATTTTCTTTTAACGCCATAAGTGCTTGGCGAGGATCAATGTGTGCTTCATCTTCGTAAAAAAGTGCATCGTTAAAACGTTCTGCAAGATCTGGTTCAAGCTGAGCGATTTCTACAGCATTTATTGTTTTGTGATTATGTGTGCGCATTGAAAACTGTTGAAGCTCTACTCTATCGCGTGTAGGTGCAACAACGAGAGTTCCCTTTTTTATGACAAGATTGGGGAGCATTTTGTCCCACCACTTTATGGCCTGTATACCAAGGTCTTCAACAATTTGTTTGGCACTTTCTCTTTCACAGTAAGGCGCAAGCATTCCTCCCGCATACCAACTAGCAGACCCTATAGGGGAAAGAGGGGGGGCCGATAGAGTAACAGTAACACCTTTTTGCTGTAACATACAGGCAACCGTTAATCCCCCTACACCAGCACCTTTAATAAGAATATTCTTCAACTGTTGACACTCTTTTTTTGAGCAGGAATAACATCTACATAAAGATCACCATTCTTTTGATATTTCTCAGACATAACAATCATACCTTCCTCTTTTGTTTTTTGCATTGCTGCTGCGTCACGAATATCGTGAGAAATACGCATGGAACAAAATTTTGGTCCACACATGGAACAAAAATGTACCAATTTATGCGCTTCTTTAGGCATTGTTTCATCATGGAAAATACGGGCTGTTTCTGGATCAAGAGAAATATTGAATTGATCATGCCATCTAAAATCAAATCGCGCACGTGAAAGAGCATTATCGCGTAATTGTGCTCTAGGCAAACCTTTAGCAAGATCAGCAGCATGCGCAGCAATTTTATAAGTGATCACACCCGTTTTAACATCATTTTTATCGGGAAGTCCTAAGTGTTCTTTAGGCGTTACATAACACAACATGGCTGTTCCAAACCATCCAATCATAGCCGCACCAATTGCGGATGTAATATGATCATAACCAGGAGCAATATCAGTGGTAAGTGGACCCAAAGTATAAAAAGGTGCTTCATGACAGAGCTCTAACTGTTGCTCCATATTTTCTTTAATTTTGTGCATTGGGACATGTCCAGGACCTTCAATCATAACTTGTACATCTTTTTCCCAAGCAATTTTTGTTAATTCTCCCAAAGTCTTAAGTTCAGCAAATTGTGCTTCATCATTGGCATCAGCAATAGAGCCAGGGCGCAGTCCATCTCCTAAGGAAAGAGAGATATCATAGGTGCGTGCAATATCACAAATTTCATCAAAATGTTCATAGAGAAAACTTTCTTTATGATGATGAAGACACCATTTTGCCATAATAGAACCACCACGTGAAACAATACCTGTTACCCGATCAACGGTCAGAGGAATAAAAGGTAATCGTAATCCTGCGTGAATGGTAAAATAATCAACGCCTTGTTCTGCTTGTTCAATGAGTGTATCACGAAAAATATTCCATGTTAAATTTTCCGCAATACCTTGAACTTTTTCGAGTGCTTGATAAAGAGGAACTGTTCCAATTGGTACTGGAGAATTTCTAATAATCCATTCACGAATATTGTGAATATTCCGCCCTGTTGAGAGATCCATAACTGTATCTGCTCCCCAACGAATAGCCCAAACCATTTTATCGACTTCTTCTGCCATAGATGAAGTAACGGCTGAATTACCAATATTGGCATTAATTTTAACACGAAAATTGCGTCCAATAATCATTGGTTCACATTCTGGGTGATTGATGTTTTGAGGAATAATGGCGCGTCCACAGGCAATTTCATTGCGAACAAATTCGGCCGTATAAACTTCTGGTATTGAAGCATTAGAATTTTCATTTGATTGCGCTTTTTGCTTATCTTGTATCACAAGTCCTTCATTTTCTCGTATAGCGACATATTCCATTTCTTCAGTAATAATACCTGCGCGCGCATAAGCCATTTGTGTAATTGCTTTGCCCTTTTTTGCTCGCAAAATAGGACGCTTTTGCTCAAAGGTTGGTATAGAGGAACTATCATAGGTTAACCCATTATCTTCAGGTTTAACAGGGCGTGCAGGATAAGATTCAGTATCAGCGCGTTTAGAAAGCCAAGGTAAGCCAATCGCGGGCAAACCTTGTGTAATATCAATTATCATATCTTTATCGGTATATGGGCCGGAAGTATCGTAGATGTTTAAAGGTTCTTCACTGTTGCCATCAGTCAATAAAATCTCACGCAATGGGACATGTACATCAGAAAAGATAGAACTTTGTTGGTAAATTTTGCGAGAGGCGGGAAAAGGACTGCAACTGATTGATGGAATATTTTTCTGCATAAATTTTTTCCTTATAAACATAGAGTTCAAAAACAGATTATGAGGTTAAGAGGAGATATATTCAAATTATCAATCACATGTGTTTGAATGAAGCGGTGTATAGAATATCGCTTTTATACCAAGACACCTCAGAGAAAAGCCAAGAAATTTTATTGAAAAATGATTGCAATATCTTTTACAATATTTGTATTCCCCCCATTTAAAAATCTTTTACTTAAAAGCACATGGTTGGCTTAAATACTTGTCTTGTCAATCGTAAAGATATTTTTTTAACGCTTTTTATGTATTCTGAGGAATGAACACAGGTACTATGAAGAAAAACTTTAAGTGCTAAAGTTTTTTACAAAGAACGGTAAGAGCAAAAATTTATTGCCAAAATGATAGGACTTATACTATTGTTTATTATATATTTTTTAAAGCTGTATGCTCATTTTTATTGTCCTAGTCGTAAGCTTAGGAACACTTTTTTGAGTGGTAAGGGGTTGCTTTGATCTCACATAATCGTTCTATTCAGGATAATGAGGATGTTGCTTTTATGAGGTGAGACCGGTTAACAGAATAGTTTGGCAAATGCAGACTTTAATATTCCTTAGAATTTATTGTTCTTGCAAAAAAAAACGATATATAATAAAATAAAGAAAAAGGCGCTTGTATTAGGTGTTAATGGGGAGCAATAGCTACAGCGAGTGGTTTGTCGGAGAACGTTGCCGAGTTTGTACAGGGGAGTCAAATTCATAATTCTTAATTCACTTAAAAAAATTGTACATATTCTTTATATGTAATGGCAATATGTGATGCGCTTTTTCGTGTTTTAGAGGGTATCCATAGGTTGTTAGGTTGAAGCGTGGTATGATTGTCTGTATTGAATCTATCTTCTTTTGTACGTTAGACTGGAAAGTAGAAGCATTCAATAAGAGCGTTGGTCTTTATCTAGTAAAAACAGTTTTCAGGGTAAATTTACAAATAATTTATGTCTAAAAAGGTTTTTGCATGCAAATAAAAATGCAGTAGAGAAGGCAAAGAACGAAAATAAAATTTTTTAGCTTGTATAATAAAAAAACAATAGAAATTATAGTCTGAAATTATAGTCTGTTGGAAATAATGAATGTAAAATAAGCTATGTAAGTTTTGCAAATACAGATTAAGAGAGTGCATTTATAAAATTTCTCATAATCATATAAAAAATAATGACTATAAAATATTGTAGACTCAATCATTGGAAATTATCGAAAACGCTTCAAAATGCAGCACAATTTATTAAAGTATGCAAGTGTATATTCGTTTTTTATTGGATAGATAGTTCATCACATTCAACTTTAGCCATGTTAAATCAAAGGCAAGGTATTTTATAAATGATATTGATAAAATTTATAAGAAAACAGAAGATTCCAAAGTAGAATTGCATAATGAACAAGCGAGATAATAATAGGAAAATATTATCAAATGAAGTGATTGCATTGCAAACCAAAGGCAAAAATGCTGTTTTTATGAAAAAATGTAGTTATTTAATTGGGGGGATCAAGAGAAAAACAAATCACACAGAGCGTTGGGTACAACAGAAATAACGTATCAACGAATGATAGCGTTTTTCTATATTTTTGCATGTATCTACAATTTTATCATTGTTAGTTGATGAATCTGTTATGAAGAAGAGCTTTTTCATAGGATCAACAAAAAGAAAAAAATTCGAGAAGAATTATTGAGGGGGAATAATGTCTAATATTTATGATTGGTCATTAAAGGCTGATGAAAACGCTAATTCAGATAATCTTATTAATTGGGCTGAAGGGCAGCCGCCTAGTTCTGTCAATGATAGTGCACGAGCGATGATGCAGCGTATGCGTGAATATCTTGCAGATAGTGGAGGTTCTATTAACTCAAGTTTTATGGTGAATGTGGAAGATAAAACAACATTTATCACATTGAAGACAGCTTCACCTATAGAGAAATACAAAAATGATATCATCATACGTTTTAAGTCTCGTGGTGTAAATATTGGTACGACAATAATAACCGTTAATAGCATAGGAGAGAAACCAATCTATAAGGCAACCAATGCGGGTATTATGCCATTAGAAGGTGGAGAGTTACAAACAGATGGCATTTATGAGATAGTCTATCATAGCGATATTTCAATAGAAGATCGTGATGGTTGGTATCTCTTAAATCCTACACCTCTTCCGCCACCAAAAGTAGAAATTTTTCCTTCAGGGTTTATTGCGACATTTGCTATGCAAGAAATGCCGAACGGTTGGCTTTTATGTGACGGTACTGCTTATAAACGCAAAGATTATCCGCAGTTATTCAAGGCAATAGGCGATCAATGGGGAAAAGACAGTGAGACAACCTTTAAAGTTCCTGATTTTAGAGGGATGTTTTTACGTGGCTTTGATAATGGCCGTGGTTTGGACGAAGGTCGAAAATTTGCAGATGAACAGCAAGATAGCTTTCAAACGCATACACATGATTGCACTATTGAAGAGGCTGGTGAGCATACGCACGATTTTCAATATGATGGAGTTGGGTGGAGTGCTAATGATATTGGTAGAAGGAACCCAAGTTATCACTATAGCGTTATGGCAGGAACGACAAAACCTGCTGGTGTGCATACACACAAAGTAACACTTACTGCAACAGGTGAGAGAGAAACAAGACCTGTGAATACAACAGTTGTTTATGCTATAAAATCATGAGGATTATTGAGTGATCAATAATCTGTTTGCTTTTAGTAAAGTTGTTAACGCGGAACAATTCCGCGTTGCTTATTTATTAAAATAATAAGAGATTTAGGTACTATGAATAAGTTCCTTAAAAGTGTTAAAATGCTCTTTGAGTGATCAGAAAGTACGTTTAGATAGCTGTAGAGCTAAGAAGATAATTCACTAACGAGAAAAAATATTAATTACTCTTCCTTTGTAAATCTCTAATTATATAGAGAAAATACATAAAAGTCATTTAAAATTTAATCGTTAAGCTGTCTGAAAATATCTATTTTCGTAACGTGTTTTGTAAAATGTATAAAATGACTCAATGCGCGGTAAAAAGAATACTCTATTGTAATATCTCTTATTTCTTGAAGAAGAGCAAATCTTTGCACTGCAAGCCAGCACAGTCATTATATTTTCAGCTTGCAATATCGCAACTGTTCTCGCATTACGGTGGTCTACAAGAGGCATTCTTGGTCAATTTTCAAAGAGAGTTTATCCATGGGGCAATTTTTCTACATACCAATAAACAATTTTTTGCATCAAGAAAGAGAAAGAAAAATAAGAAAATATCATGATAGCCATGGATCTTATTTAGTAGAGACAGAGTGCATGATCATTACAGAAACATTGCGTGTATTCTTTACTTTATTTTCATAAATACTAGTAGGCAGAAATAGAAGGAAAATTCCTCATTTAGGTTATGAAAAGAAGATATGACAGTATATCAAAGTTTTAAATATTTTTATCCAGTAAAGTTTGAAGACTTTTTAACACGCATATTGTTTGTGGAGGAAGATCTTATCAAAAAATGATATATTACGATACAGAAAAGAGTTATTAAAAACCAAGACAACTTTCACATGCATCTTATTTCATAGGCAAGATGCTGTTTGAGGGAGTATAAATGGAACATCTGCTTTAGGTAACTCAGAAACGATTAAAGGACAGTGATAAACATCACGTAGATTTTGCGTTGTCAAAACAGTCAAGGCATTTCCTTCACAATAAACCCTTCCTTGCTTTAGCAATATCATTTTATCCGCATAATGGGAGGCAAGATTGAGATCATGAAGAACAGCAAGAACACCCCCACCACGCCGGGCAAAATTTTTAGCAATATCCATTACAATGAGTTGATGCTGAATATCAAGGCTAGCAATAGGCTCATCTAAGATCATCCAACGAGAAACCCCATTATCAATAGGTTCCCAAACTTGACAAAGCACACGAGCAAGTTGCACCCTAGCTTGTTCTCCTCCTGATAATTTATGATAATATTGCTTGCTATAGTCAGCGAGTCCGACACGTTCTAAAGCTTTTTGGATAAGATTTTGTAATTTAATTTTCGCAATGGTCAATTTGTTTACAAAAAGGCCAAGTTCTACAACTTCATGAACTAAGAATGGAAATGCCAATATTGTTGATTGTGGAAGAACTGCACGCATTTTTGCCATTTCACAAGTTTTTGTCTGGCGAACATCATAACCATTTAAAGTGATTTTTCCACTGTAGGGAAGTTCTCCACTCAGCGCTTTGATGAAAGTGCTTTTTCCAGATCCATTGGGACCAATAATAATGGTAAAGTCCCCACAGTTCGCATGAAGGCTTATATGGTTAAGAATTTGTTTTTTTCCGCGTTGAACGCAAATATTCGTTGCCTCAATCATGAAAAGTTTGTTCCTCTTTTGTGTATAAGAATCCACAGGAAAAAAGGTGCACCAAAAAGTGCTGTAACGATTCCAATTGGTAATTCTGCAGGGGCAACAACTAAACGTGCAAAGGTGTCAGCAAAAATAAGTAATGCCGCTCCCAAGAGAGCAGAGCAAGGAATGAGATAACGGTGATCTGGACCAATAAGCTGACGCAAAATATGAGGAACAACAATACCAATAAAACCAATTCCTCCACTAATAGCAACTGCACTACCACACATAAGGGCAACAAGGAGAATAGCAATATTTTTAACCCGTTGGATACGGAAACCAATATGGCCAGCAACGGCTTCTCCAAGAGCAAGAGCATTAAGTGCTCGTGATAAAAGGGGCGAAAAAAGAAGACCAACACAGATAAAAGGAAAAACAAGCCAAACTTTTAACCATGTGGCACCTGCAAGAGAGCCAAGATTCCAAAAAGTGATATCACGCAGTTGTTGGTCATTTGCAATAAAAATGAGTGTTCCAACAACAGCACTGCTTAAAGCACCAAGTGCAATACCTGCAAGAAGCATTGTAGCAATAGAGGTAAAACTATGATGCGTTGCTATTGTATAAAGGACAATTGTTGAGAGAAGTCCGCCAAAAAAGGCACCTATAATCACTTTATAAGGTTCTAGAAAAGGTTCCAAGGAAGCAGGAAAGGCGATGCCAAGAACAATTGCTAAAACAGCACCAAGACCTGCACCTGCTGAGACGCCTATAATTCCAGGATCTGCAAGAGGATTACGGAAAAGCCCTTGCATGAGAACACCAGAGACAGCGAGAGCAGACCCAATCAATAACCCCAAAATGACACGGGGCAGCCTAATATCGATAAACACAAGATAATCGCGCGTCTTACGACTTACTGAAAAGTCTTGTGTAAGCATTCCATGAAGAAAATCAAACAATGAAACGTTTGAAGCTCCATTCAAAATTCCAGCAAAAATGCTGAAGATGAGAAATATGATGAGACCTAAGAGTACAATCTTTCTCCAATTCGTACGGTCTACTTCTTTATTCTCATTTGTTTCAGGTGTATACATTATGGATGTGCTATTTACCATTTCGATCAGCTCTTACCCTTTTGGTTTTCACCATAAAGCATATAAATAAGTTCTCTTGAGGCATCCGCAGTGCGCGGACCAAATCCTAAAAGATACATAATATCCATCTGTTTAATAGCATGATTTTTGGCTGCATTTGTTGCTTGGATTGCTGGAATAGCTAAAATCTTTTCAAGGTTAGTGGATTTTTCACCGTGCTTCACAAGCAAAATAACATCAGGATTTGATTTTAATAACGCTTCACCATTCAGGAGCTTATACCCTTTGTAGTCGGTGATGGCATTGATACCACCTGAAAGTTTTATCATACCATCTGCAGCTGTACCTGTTCCAGATGCCATAACACGCCCATTTTGTACAGAGAAAATAAAAAGAACACGCTTTGGTTTTGTTACTTTTGCCAAAAGAGCATCATTGTCCACAAAGTCACGACTTATTTTTTTAATGAGTGCAGCCGCTTCTGCTTCACGATGAAGGGCTTTACCAACAAGGCGAATCTTTTCTATAACATTTTCGCGGGAGTAGTCTTCTGGCACGATCACTATAGGGATCGATGTTTTTTTTAGGATTTCAATTGTTGAAGGAGGTCCACTTCCTTCGACGAGCAATATACCTTCTGGAGCAAGTGATAAAACACCCTCAGGTGAAAGAGCCCGCATATATCCGAGTACAGGAAGTTTGAGTGCTTCTTGCGGATAAACGCTTGTACTATCACGCGCGACAAGTTGATCTTGCGCTCCCAATGCATAAACGATTTCTGTAAGAGAACCACCAATGGAAACAATACGTGCATTTTCAGAAAAGTGTGTTGTGGGTTCAGCGTATACTGGCTGAGAAAAGAAGGGAAGAGAGAGCAATATGAAAATAAGAAAAAAATTTAGTACTCTACGCAAAAAAAATGTAAGCATGCTCAACTTTACCTTATCTAAGCAATTGCTGTTTCTTTATATGAAGGTAAACTCTTCAATAAAGAGCGCCAATCTTCACGTTCTTTTTGGCCTTCCTTTCGCATACCAAAGAATTGCACAATCATCTCATTATTTTTATCAAAAACTTCAAGTGAGCTGACATAACCATCATTTGTAGGTTTGCGAACATGCCATATTCTATCGATTCCAGAAAGTAACAAATGCATGTCGAATTTATGGTCGAGAATATTAATCCAAGGACCCATTGTCTTAATGTTTTTTATTTTCCCACTGAAAATTTGGATACACCCTTTATTGCCAATAAAACACATAATTGGAATTTCCTGTTGTGCAGCTTGGTTTAGCATTATTTCAATAGAGTCCTCACTTAACGCGTCAGAAAATTCACTACCAGCATATTTCACAGCGTCATGCCGATTCATTTTTAGTTCAGAAATAATTTCATGAAGTTGATGTACATCAGTCATGTTCCGCCAACGATCTCGGAAATGTTCAACATCTAGTTTCTCTATATCACATTGAACTGGGGCTGGAGCAGGAAGAATATCAAGAACAGGGGATTGATCCTCATGAAGCAACTTATCAACAAGTTTATTCCACTCTTCCATATTTGTCGTATCGGTAGGATAGAGCTTAAAAATAGAAACGCCGCTTTGATCAAAAAATTGTAGACTTTTCGTAGGTTTTCCAAGAACAATCATGTCATATTCGAAACCAAATTTCCATTGTTTTGGAAAAATACGTAAGTCAATTTCACCGAGCGTGATTGGGATATGTTGGCTTTGAACAATCTCTCCAAAACACCCTGTTATTTCATGAACAGCATACTCGTTACGTGTCAATGCCATCACTGTTCCAAGTTGAGGAGCACTTTCTAGAAAAGTTGCAACATCAGCATGTAATCTTTTTGCTTTTCCAATTGTACAATAGGCCGCAACAAATTCCGCCTCAGATATACCAATAGAGACTGCAAAATCACGATTCCGCATTTCTTTTTTTTCTTCACGCAAACGAATAATCATTTCGGCTGTATAGGATGACATAGACTTTCCTTATGTTAATTTTAGAGAGTTAACTTTCAAAATTTCATCATTACAAAGGCAATAAGTTGAACCATTCTTAATGAACGGCTCAACCTTTCACCAAATAAACCCCTAATAATCAACAGAAGAACAACCAAAAATTGATAAATGAGGAAGAATTAAAGTTCTTCTTTCAAGTCTTTGTGATTTAAAGAACAATGAGAGCAGAAACACAATAACTTATCCTTTTATTGGTATAATTTTCTATTGATCTAAGAGTTAACAGAAGTGACTAAAATTTTTGCACGAACGAGACCTTAAAGTTACGACCAGGTTGGCTATAATAATCATCTGGTGTTGCACTTTTACTTGAAGGAAGATCAGAGACATTCCAATATTTTGTATTAAACAGATTATAAACACCAGCTCTTACAACAAGCCCTTTTTCACCAAAGGGTTTCCACCATCCTGATATATCAACAATGTTATACCCAGGAACTTTTGGGTAGCTAGATTCTTGAGTAGCTTTATCACGTTTTAGAGATGAAGTAAGTATGACGTCTGCTCCCCAAAATTCTTTTGCGTATCCTAGTCCAACAACCGTTTTTAAAGGTGGAATTGAGCTGAGATATTCATTTTTATCAAGATCGTTTCCTTGCGAATAGACAAGGGCAAAATTGCTACGGAACCCACTATGAAGAGCCAAATGTATTTTTGCTTCAACACCAGAAATACGGACATTCGAACGATTCATATAATGCCGACGCGCAAATTGGAATTCTTCTGATGGTCCTTTATCTACAGTATCTATGAAATTTTTATACTGATTGACAAAGGCACTAAGCAAACCACCGAAGCTCTTATCTCCATATCTTATGCCAAGATCATATCCATTGCTTATTTCTGCTTTAAGATCAGGATTTCCTTTCACATAATAAGCGGAAGGCTTAATATAAGAGACATAAAGTTCTGAACTGCTTGGTGCGCGAAAAGCTTGCGCCCATTGAGCATAGAACGTCACTTGATTACGAACATCCCACTCCATCCGTAACTTAGGAGAGAAATGTGAGCCATTTCTTTCAGGAGGGAATTTATCAGAAATCAGTGCTTTTTCATAAGCAGATGTTTTTTGAGGGGTATGCTTATACCAATCGTAACGAACTCCAGGTGTTATGCGGAAACGGTTATGAGAAAAGCCAATTTCATTTTCAAAAGCAAAACCAAAATTGTAGCTCTTCGTATCCGGTGAATCTGATCGATTAGCAGGCACAAAGAGACATCCCCGTGCATATTCCTTCACATGACAATTATCTCTTCCTAACAAATAATGATGAAATTGAGAGGAGGAAGCATTAGTGGCAAGCTTTAACGTATGGCTTACAGTACCAATATTCACTTTTTTGAGAGCATGAGCATTTAAACCATAATTGGAGTTGCGCACAAGATTATCTCTCAAATAATCTCCTTTTGGTGCCCTAACACGAAATCCACTCATAATATCATTATTGGATTGCTTTAGCCAATAAAGTTGTCCGTGAAATGCATCAAAAACCGTATCTCCGCTACCACTGTAATCATAGGAAAGAGAAAGACGTTCACGACGTTTATTATCTTGATCGTAAACAGAGCCTGGAGAGTATCTTTCACTCATATTTAATAAATGCGTGTTCTTACTATAATCAAAGCGTTCTGCTGTAAAACCAAGACGGTGGTTATCATTGAAATATTGATGAACTTTAAAAAGCAAATTATTTTGGTCAAAATGAGCGGGATTTTCACGTGTACGTTCTCCATGATACCCCTCTATGGTGCCCATATTTTTGCGCTCATGCCCTTGTGTATGAGATCCTTGGAAAAGCAAAAATGTTTGTCGGACGCGCACCGCAAAAGCCTGATCTACACGCCAACTATTATTAACAGAATGATAACCACCTTTTATAAGACTCCCCCAATTCTTCTCTTCAGTGATAAGGTCTTCAGGATTAAGGGTACGCAAAGCGACGACTCCCCCTAATGCACCGGACCCATAAAGACTAGAATCTGATCCTTGAATAATATCGAATGTGGAAAGAGCGCTAAAGTCAAATGTCGTATTTCCACTGTTTCCACGCAATATATCATTAAGCCATGGAAGAACAATACCATCCATCGTTGTGAGAACACGATCTGCGTTTAAACCACGAACTACAAAACTATTTTTCTCTGAGTTATAAGCTATGGATGGATCAAGACGACTAACTTCATGGGCATCACTTATTTGCTGTTCATCAATATCCTTAGCGGTTTTACGATCAGTTAGAATGGTTACTGAACCTGAAGCCCCCTCTATTTTTTTCCCTTTAATAACAATCGGTTTAAGCTCAGTTATAGCACCGCTCTCCTTGTTTTGCGCAAAAACAAATGAAGGGATACAGACTGATAACGCACTTAAAATTAGGCAGCTTTTATGGATATTTTTTCGTCTTATTCGCATAACACATCATAACCTTTTCTTAAATATCCCCTCTCTAGCTCGAAACTATAAAAAACGCTTAACTTAACCATTACAAATGAACCAGCTAAGCAAAAGTGATTTGATTTTAGCAAAAAAACCACGAGAAAACCATATTAAACATGACAAAACCAGTCAAGAAAAAAGTTGCATTTTCAAAAGAGCTTGTTTTAATGCACTTAAAGAGCGATTAAGCTTAGAATAGCGGCGGAAAAAACTATGATTTTTACAAATACGAGGCGGTTATTAACTCTTTGGGTTGGTGCGTTTATTTGCGCTTTTTCTTTGCATATAGTATTGGGAGCACAGTTTTATTTTCAGAATACTGGTGTAAGTAAAGCTATGCTCTCACCTATTGTTATGCTGACTGTTGTGCAAGAAGCTGCATATCCGGATGTCGACACAGATTTTTCGGATCTTGAGAAAGATCTATCGAATATGAATACAGAGCCAGAAGAGTTACAGTCTGATCTTTCAAAACAGGAGTCGGAGAACTTGGACACCATGGATGAGGTTCAACCTGATGAGCTTCAGCATACTGAAGAAAAAGGTGATTTTGCAATTCTTAAATCCTTGGAGAAACCTTTTCCTCAAGAAGTAGAGCGTAAAGTGATCGATAAAAAACCTATACCGATACCAAAGACTATAGTAAAGCAATCCACTGTAAAGAGGACACGTTCGTCCACCATCCATCAGGATGGAGATTCAGCAGCACGTGAGGATGCGTTGTTAGTAGAATGGTTAGCAAAGGTACAGACGCAATTAGAAATGCAAAAAAAATATGTTGTAGGACAGCGTAACAGTCCTGCAAAAGGAACAGTGAAGTTAGAATTTAGGGTGCATGAGCAAGGGAGTATTTTTTCTAGCCGCGTTGTAGTCTCTGCGGGTGATCCAGAACTTGATCGATTAGCTATGGCGGCGCTTTCCCGTGTTGGCTCTTTTCCTCCACCACCACCATCAAAAGTGAACAAAATTATTAGAGTATCATTGATATTTAGCTGATTTCCATGGGATTTATGATTCATTTTAACATATGTTATGTTTGTTGCTATGATGTTATCGTTTGTAGATTAAGAAATGAGAATGAACGATGGTAGATCGTTATGTTACTTCCATCGACCGTAAAGAAGATCAGCTTTCATATCTGTTTTTCCAGTAAGTCTTGCTTTATAAACGCCATAATTCTCCATAACACGCATCACGTAATTACGTGTTTCTGTATAGGGAATGCGTTCAATCCAATCGATGACTTTATCAAGAGATTGCCCTCGAGGATCGCCATAACGTTTTATCCATTCATTAACACGACGAGAGCCTGCATTATAACCAATAAGAGTCAAGATATAGGATCCATTAAAACGTTCCAATTGTTCACTGAGAAAATAGGCACCTAATGTAGCGTTATAGCTGGCATCACTGCTTAGTTTTTGGGGAGACCATGTGATTGAATATTTCTTTGCAAGCGTTTTGGCTGTCGTAGGCAAGAGTTGGAGGATGCCTCGTGCGCCTGCTTTTGATATAGCTGTTGGGTTAAATTCACTTTCTTGGCGCGCTATAGCATAAACAAGTGCTTGTCCTGCAGCTGATACGTTGGTAGATGTTGGTATAGCACCTATAGGATGAGAAAGTGCACCAACATTTTTGCCTTGAAAAACAGCATTTTTCCCGATTTTGAGACTGGTATAATAGTCTCCATTCTTTTCTGCCATCACTGCCAGAAGAGCTAATTCACCAGGGCTTTCTATTTTTTTGCCGAGTTCTCTATAAAAAATTTTAGCTAACTGAGCATAACCTGCTGCTTCAAGGCGTTGAATTGCTTTAATGGCGTTGCGTGCGCTAAAACGTTGTCGTTCAAGGGCTGTTGGTTTAGGAAAAAAAAAGTCGAGTTTTTTTTTGTTAAGCCGTGCAGCTGCTAATTGGCCATAATAAGTTGCACCAAAATGAGCAGCACGATGAAAATAATTTTGGGCACTTTTATGTTCACCTAGAGTTTCTGTTGCTCGTCCCATCCAATAATATCCACGAGATGCAGAAAGAGGCGCAGAAGATAATTGGGGAATACGTGAAAAATGGTGCATTGCTAATTTAGGGTCATGAAGAAACCGTAGCGCGTACCATCCTGCATGAAATTCCGCATCGACTGCCAATAAAGATGGCATACTAGTGTGTCTGGAAACGAGTTGATAAGCAATTTTAGGTTTGTTTAAATCAAGCATTTCGCGAGAAAGGGCACGTTGCTCTTTCCACAATGCAGGAGGGTTTATAAGTCTTAAAACATCTCTTGGTGTGCTCATCAGAAGTGTTGCGGCTTCATTATATTGTCCAGTTCGCCGAAGATAGCGAATGCGAGAAAATTGTAAGAGAGGATCTTTTTGCCATGAGCGCTCCACGGCCCGTAATTTTTTTGCGGCTCTAGGATCATTTTTTTCAACGGCAACAAAAGCATTAAAAAGAGATTGAGCATGAGCTAATTTTGCAACGCGCTCTGCTGAATCAAAGCGATGTGTATAAAGCATGAATTGCATGCGTTTTAGATGATCGATAGGTTTTAATGCAGCACGTGCATTTTTAAGAATAAGTTCTTCTTCTTTCGCATTGAGCTTTGTTTTATGCCACCATGGTGCAATCATTTGGTGAGCACGGGTGGTTTGTCCTGTTGCGATCAGTGCTTTAGCAAAGAGAGCCATACCTTGTGCTGTTAAAGGGGGATGATGAGCAAATTTTTGGATAATCACATGTGTGGAATTTGTTTCATTGATAAAAGCACGCTCCGCATTACATTGCATAATATCTATGCCGGGCCATCCTTTTAGTTCGTTGATTGCATTGAATATTTCAGAACTTGGAACATTGGCTTGGCTTGATATGCCGATCGCCCATGTCAAAATATGATAATCAAGGCTATTTTTTTCCATTGAATTACGAAAGCTTATTGTTTTTGCAATATCGTTGTTTAAAAGTGCCTCTAAACCAGCTTTAAGGTATTTAAGAGGAGCATTATTATTAAGCAGTGTAGGAGAGCCGTGGGGGGCTTTATAAACTTGTTCAAGAGATTCCTGAGATTCTTTTTTTGTGACAAAGGGAAGAGGGCGCGCTAGAGGAATTGGTGCATTTCTAGGCAAAAGGTGTGTTTGTGCACATGCACTTGAAAATAAGATTGTTGTTGCCAGTATAAGTACAGTAAAGCTTTGCACAAAAAAAGGGACAGAAAGTGGGCGCATAGAGAAAAAACCTTGAGACCTTTCTTTTTGAAAACACTCAAGAATTTCTAGAACAAAAGCGTGAAAAACGGGTTAATGTAGGCTGATACTTTAAAGAAATATGCAAAATTGAAGGAGATCATGCTAAATCTTAATCTTATGAGAACTATTGTGAAATTCATCTTGCTTCAATAATAGAGCAGGACTATGCTCTATTATTGCTAATCTATAAAGGCCATAAAAAATAAAGAGAACATTACAGGGAGTTTATCATGTTCAAGGGAGCTGTGACCGCGCTTATCACACCGTTTGATGATGAAGGCGCTATTGATGAAAAAGCATTTTGCAATTTTGTTGAGTGGCAGATTGCACAAGGTATTAACGGTGTAAGCCCTGTTGGAACAACAGGTGAATCACCAACTTTAAGCCATGAAGAGCATAAGAAGGTTATAGAATTATGTGTGGAGCAGGTCGCTAAGCGTATTCCTGTTGTTGCTGGAGCAGGATCCAATAGTACGAGTGAGGCTGTAGAGCTTGCACAACATGCGCAAAAGGCAGGTGCAGATGCAGTCTTGGTAGTCACTCCCTATTATAATAGACCTAATCAATCTGGTTTATACACGCATTTTTCTTCCATTGCGAAAGCTATTTCTATCCCTATTATAATCTATAATATTCCTGGTCGTTCTGTGATCGATATGGCTGTGGAAACTATGAGAGATCTTTGTCGGGATTTTAAAAATATCATCGGTGTTAAAGATGCAACGAGCAGAATTGAGCGTGTGAGTGAACAACGTGAAAAGTGTGGCGAGGATTTTGTGCAGTTTTCTGGTGATGATTGTACAGCATTAGGTTTTAATGCACATGGAGGTGTAGGGTGTATTTCGGTTTCCTCCAATGTTGCCCCCAAACTCTGTGCACAGCTTCAGGAGGCTTGTTTGCGTGGTGATTATAAAACGGCCCTCAAATTAAATGATCTCCTGATGCCTCTCAATCGTGCAGTATTTATTGAACCCAGTCCTGCAGGTATTAAATATGCTGCCGCAAAATTAGGGTTTTGTAACGATATTGTCCGTTCTCCAATTGTTCCACTAAAAGATACCACAAAAAAGATCATTGATGCGGCTCTGTGCCATGCCGGTCTGCTTAAAGAATAAAATGATAGAGTAGCCATGAACAAAAAGAAAAACGTGCCAGTACGAAAAATAATTGCTGACAATCGTAAAGCCCGTTTTAATTATGAAATTCTCGATAATCTTGAGGCGGGTTTGGTACTTCATGGTGCGGAAGTGAAGTCGTTGCGTTCCAATCAGGCCAATATTGCTGAAAGTTATGCTAGCTTTGAAAATGGGGAATTATGGCTTGTAAATAGTTATATTCCTGAATATACGCAAGCTAATCGTTTTAATCATGAGCCACGTCGTTTACGTAAATTATTAATTTCAAAACGTGAAATGGCACGATTTTTTAATGCAACTTCTCGGGAGGGAATGACACTTGTTCCCCTTAAACTGTATTTTAATGAAAGAGGATGTGCTAAGTTGGAAATTGCTCTAGCACGTGGGAAAAAGCTTCATGATAAACGCGAAGCGGAAAAGAAACGAGATTGGGGACGCGAAAAAGCACGGCTTTTAAAAAAATATGGATGACAAAATTGCTTTGTATATCTTTGTCATAGTTCTGAGAGATTTCAGCATTGATCAAGATATGTTTTGGCGGCTTCAAAAATTTCATGGAACATAACATCCGTTAAGCGTCCAGTGTTGGTATTATAGCGTGAACAGTGATAGCTTGAAAAGATACGTAATCTTCCGATATCATTTATTTTTCCATGTCCGAAAGGATGGGCTAAAATTTTTGCATTGAGGGCGCGTAGAGTTGAATGATGTGCAATAGTGCCGAGGGTGATGACAGCTTTAAGTTTAGGAAGATTTGTTAAAAGAGGGGAAAAGAAATATCGGCAAGTATTGATTTCTGCACCGGTGGGTTTGTTTTCTGGTGGAACACAACGAACTGAGTTGACAATTGCGACATCAATCAACTCAAGAGTGTCGTCTGCTCTTTCTTCGAAGGTCCCTTGGGCAAACCCAAATTTTTTTAGAGTGGAATAAAGTAAGTGTCCAGCATAATCACCAGTGAATGGGCGTCCAGTTCGATTTGCTCCGCGTAACCCAGGAGCAAGACCAACAATGAGAAGCCGTGTTGTCGTTGCACCTTTATAGGGAAAGAATGGACGCACCGGAGCATTATACCAACTTGGTTCTTTTATACGCCAGTCAGAAATGAACTTGTGTAAACGTGGGCATAAATTGCAGTTTTGCGGTGGTTCTGGGCAAAGCGATGTTAATTGGCTATTCATAGGCATTAATGATTTTTTATAAAGATTCTTTTGAGTTGTTTATGAGGTGTATGATGAATTATGTTTTTGTAAACAACCATGATAAATAAAAATGGGCTATTTGATAACAGAGTTTAACATAAAATGATTGCCAATTCTTTTTCATGAAGGTGCAAATCTTTTAGTAATTTATGAGATAAATAAAAGAGGAATGAAGAGAGACGTTATGGAATAGAATTCCTTACCATACATACTGTGCATGAGATTGTCATTGATTGCAAAAAAAATTAATAAATTGGAATGATTGCTATAATTTCAAAGGATGAAGTTGCTAGAGTAGAGAGCCAATTTATTAAGTAAGTATAATTTGTGTTGGAAACCGACACTTTTAAAGTTTTTCTTTTAGAAGAGCGTTGGAAACAAATTTGAAGAGGTTATGCGCTTTTATGAAGATTCTAAGATTCTTTCAATAAGCTTTTTGAGCAAAAAAAACAAAGCTTGTGTTGTTTTTCTTGTGTTTTATTTTGATTATTGTATATACTCTAACACCTATTATAAAATTTTTTAAGCTTTAAGAAAGAGATATAAATGGCCCGCGTAACGGTAGAAGATTGTATTGATAAAGTCGATAACCGCTTTGAGTTGGTGCTTTTAGCGGGGCATCGAGCGCGTCAAATTTCACAGGGTGCGCAGATCACGGTTGATCGTGATAATGATAAAAATCCAGTTGTTGCTTTGCGTGAAATAGCTGAGGAAACATTATCGCCTGCCGATTTAAAAGAAGATCTTATTCATTCATTGCAAAAGCATGTGGAAGTAGACGAACCAGAAATGGCAAGTGAATTTATTTCTCATTCAGGTGAATCTGAAAATGTTTTTGGAGCATCCTCAGAAGAAGAGGGTAGTTCATTTGATTATATGTCAGAAGAGGAGCTTTTAGCTGGTATTGAAGGTTTAGTCGTTCCGGAGAAAAGTGACGATTATTAATTGCAGCGATTTATATTTCTGGAGAAAATATACGTTGTCACGCGGTAGCGGTTGTTTTTTTGTCTTTTATTGATGAATTGTTCATGTTCAATAAGGGTTAAGTTGTGAAAAGATAAAGGATATGCTCGTATGATGCGTCAGTGTGAGCTTGTTGAGCGTGTTCAACGTTACAAGTCTGACGTGGATGAGGCTCTGTTAAATAGAGCCTATAGTTATGCAATGCAAAAGCATGGTCATCAAAAGCGTGCTTCTGGAGATCTTTATTTTTCTCATCCTTTAGAAGTTGCTGCTATTTTAACAGATATGCGGTTGGATGAAGCGACAATTGCTGTTGCTCTTTTGCATGATACAATTGAAGATACAAGCGCTACACGAGCGGAGATTGACCAGCTTTTCGGGTCTGAAATTGGTAAGTTGGTTGAAGGACTCACAAAACTTAATAAACTTGATCTTGTATCGAAGAAAGCAGTACAGGCAGAGAATCTTCGTAAACTTCTTATTGCTATTTCTGATGATGTTCGTGTTCTTTTAGTCAAGCTTGCTGACCGTCTTCATAATATGCGTACTCTTGGTGTTATGCGTGATGATAAGCGTCGGCGAATTGCTGAAGAAACAATGGATATTTATGCGCCACTTGCAGGTCGTATGGGTATGCAAGATATGCGCGAAGAATTAGAAGATCTCTCTTTCTTTTATTTAAATCCAGAAGGTTATCGTACGATAACCAATCGACTTTCTGAATTATCAAAGCGCAATCGTGATGTGCTTTCTAGGATTGAAAATGAACTAGCAAAACTTTTTTTTGAACATGGCATTAAAGCAGATGTTAAAAGCCGTCAGAAAAAATCTTATTCAGTTTTTCGCAAAATGGAAAGTAAGGCATTATCGTTTGAACAATTGTCTGATATTTTTGGATTTCGCGTTATTGTTGAAACAGTGAATGATTGTTATCGTGCTCTTGGTATCATTCATACGACTTGGCCAATGGTTCCTGGTCGTTTTAAAGATTATATTTCTATACCAAAGCAAAATGATTATCGTTCCATTCATACGACGATTGTAGGTCCTTCGAGGCAACGTGTAGAACTGCAGATTAGAACGGCTGCTATGGATGAAATTGCTGAATATGGTGTTGCGGCACATTCTATTTATAAAGATCATGGCTCCAATTATTCAACTTTGAAGTTGTCAAACGAAACAAATGCCTATGCATGGTTGCGTCAAACGATTCAATCTTTGTCAGATGGGGATAATCCAGAAGAGTTTTTAGAACATACAAAGCTTGAGCTTTTTCAAGATCAAGTTTTTTGTTTTACTCCAAAAGGTCGATTGATTGCTTTTCCCAAAGGCGCGACCCCTATCGATTTTGCTTATGCCGTTCATACGGACATTGGTAATTCTTGTGTAGGGGTAAAAATCAATGGTCGTATTATGCCTTTAATGACCAAATTAAAAAATGGTGACGAAGTTGATATTATACGTTCACAAGCTCAAATTCCGCCAGCAGCTTGGGAATTCCTTGTTGTGACGGGTAAAGCGCGCTCAGCTATTCGTCGCGCAACCCGTGCGGCGGTACGTAAGCAATATTCTGGTTTGGGATATCGTATTCTCGAGCGTTCGTTTGAATATATGGGAAAGCAATTTTCAAAAGATGCTCTTAAGCAAGTTTTGCCACGTTTGGCACGTAAAGATGTTGAAGATGTATTGGCTGCTGTTGGACGTGGTGAACTTCTTTCCGCTGATGTGGTTAAAGCGATTTATCCTGATTATCAAGATCATCGTGTTGTACAAAAATCATCTTTTAAGCCTGGGGAAGAAGGTTGGTTTAACATTGAAAATGCTCAAGGGATGATTTTTAAAGTTCCAGAAAATGAAAAGGATACAACGGCGCAGAAGCATCAATCCAAAGCATTACCTATCCGAGGAACCGGTGGAGATATTCCTGTACGATTTTCTCCTGAAGGAGCAGTACCAGGAGATCGGATTGTTGGCATTATGCAACCAGGAGCAGGAATCGTTATTTATCCGATACAGTCTTCGGCTTTGATGGCCTATGATGATCAACCAGAACGATGGATTGATGTCCGCTGGGATATCGATGCCCAAATGAGCGAACGTTTTCCTGCTCGAATTAATATTTTAGCTGTTAATAGTCCAGGTTCTTTGGCTGAAATTACCCAAGTGATTTCTGCTAATGATGCCAACATCCAAAATTTATCATTTATTCGTACAGCACCAGATTTTACAGAAATTATGATTGATCTAGAAGTTTGGGATTTAAAACATTTGAATCGTATTTTTTCTCAATTAAAAGAGGCCGGTTCAGTGAGTGCAGTACGACGCGTTCATGGGTAAAAAGAGAGATTTAATGATGAATACACAAGATGTGATTGATATTTTTAAACAAGCAGATGCTATTTTGGAAGGACATTTTATTTTAACATCAGGCCGCCATAGCGCTACTTATATGCAGAAGGCAAAAGTATTTATGCATGCAGACTTGACGGAGAAGTTATGTCGTGGGTTAGCTGAAAAAATCAAAAAATCTGTTAAGGGAAAAATTGATTATGTGGTTGGTCCTGCGATTGGTGGGCTTATTCCTTCTTACGAAACGTCACGTCACCTTGGTATTCCCTCTCTTTGGGTAGAGCGCGTAAATGGTGTCTTTGAATTGCGTCGTTTTGAAATCAAGAAGGGTGCACGTGTTGTGATTGTTGAAGATATTGTTACAACAGGTCTTTCCATTCGTGAAACGGTTGAGGCTCTGGTAGCAGCAGGAGCAGATGTATTGGCGAGTGCATGTATCCTTGATCGTTCTGCTGGTAAGGTTGATGTTGGAGTTCCATTGATTGCACTTGCTGAATATGAGATAGCATCTTATGCGAGTGATGCACTCCCTGCGGAACTTGCCGTGCTACCAGCCATTAAGCCGGGAAGTCGAAATATTTAATTGTCTTTCTATTTTTTTACAAAATCTTGGAGAAATTAATTTGAGCCATATGGATTATTTCATTGTCATAAGATGTCTATAGAGAGTCAAATGCTTTTTCGTCATAGAGAACCAGTAGATTTTGTAAAGCGTATTCGACTTTGGTTATGGCCACGTCGTTCATTCTCTCGCTCATTTTGCTATATACGTAAACGTATTTTGCGTATCTCAGCAACGCCACATAAAGTTGCGTTGGGGTTTTCTATTGGCATTTTTTTAGCTTGTTCGCCTCTTTTGGGGATGCATGTTATTTTAGCAATATTTTTTTCTTGGGTTTTACGCGGAAATTTTGCTGCAGCGATTATCGGGACGGTTTTTTCTAACCCACTTACATTTTTGCTGATTGTTATGGCTGATTATAAGGTAGGCTATTTCTGTTTATCGCTTTTTAGCAATGTAGATGAGATTTCTCTTTCTCAAATTCGTATTTTGTTTGAGGAGTTGACACTGTCAAATATATCTTTGCTTTTTAAGGGAACATGGGACTCAATCATGAGACCGATGATTTTAGGTGGTACCCTTTTAGGTTTTATTTTTGGCAGCTTATCTTATATAGGTGTTTACAGAGCAATTGCCCGCTTTCAACAAAAACGATATCAAAAGATCATAAAAAAAAAGCGCTTATGGCAAGAAAAATCGGGTAATATCTTATGATCATTGGTCTTGGAAATGATCTCATTGATATAAGACGTATCGAGAGAATGTTGATTCGTTATGGGGATCGTTTTATTCAACGTGTTTTTACTGATATTGAGCAGAGAAGATCTGAAACTCTCTCCAAAAGATCTTCTTCTTATGCCAAAAGATTTGCTGCTAAAGAGGCGTGTGCTAAAGCTTTAGGGACTGGAATTGCTTGTGGTGTGAATTGGAAAGACATGGGAGTGGTAAACTTACCGTCTGGAAAACCAACTATGAAACTCACAAATCGTGCACAAATGCAGTTACAAAAGTTATTGCCTCCACATTATGAAGCTGTCATTCATCTGAGCATAACAGATGATTTTCCTTGGGCGCAGGCATTTGTTATTATCGAAGCATTTCCGCGTGGATAGAATAGGTATGAGAGATTGTGCTTTTGTTATTTGGGCATTATGATAAAAAATGAATTATATCTGTCATGGGAAGGTAGTCTGTAATGATTCAGAAAGAGAAAATGCATAAAAAGAAAGAAAAAGGCGGAATTGTTGAATTTATTTTGGTTTTGATACAAGCCCTTTTTTTAGCAGCACTTATTCGTACACTTTTCTTCCAGCCTTTTAGTATTCCTTCTGGGTCAATGCGTCCTACTTTACTTGTAGGAGATTATTTATTTGTTTCCAAATATGCTTATGGATATTCTCGTTTTTCTATACCCTTTTCTCCTCCTCTTTTTTCGGGGCGTATTTGGGCATCTCAACCAAAGCGTGGAGACGTTGTTGTTTTTCGTTTACCGAGCAATCCCGATATTGACTATATAAAACGTGTTGTTGGGCTACCAGGGGATCGTATACAAGTTCGTCAAAGTGTTCTTTATATTAATGATCAGGCTGTTTCACGTCATTTTATGGGGAAGATTGATAATTCTGATATAACAGAGGTTAATTACCCTGTTGATGTGTATCGCGAAATAATGCCTAATGGTGTTCGCTACGATACACTTGATTTAGCTTTTATTCCGCAAGTTGATGATACAAAAGTCTTTGAAGTTCCACAGGGGCATTATTTTATGATGGGCGATAACCGCGATAATTCAGACGATAGTCGTCTGGATGTAGGCTATGTTCCGGAAGAGAATCTTATTGGACGCGCAAGTGTGATTTTTTTCTCTATTAGCAATGGCTCGAGTGCTTGGCAAATTTGGCGCTGGCCATTTGATGTACGTTGGAGTCGTTTGTTTTCTTTTATCAATATTGTTCATGATTTGCCGCTTGTTAAGCAAGGAATCAATAATGAATCATCCAGTAATTGACCAGCTTGAAAAACTGACGGGGCATCGTTTTAGAAATGAAGAGAAATTAAAAAGAGCATTAACACATTCGAGTGTACAAGATTCGGAACAAGGGAATTACGAAAGGCTGGAATTTTTAGGTGATCGGGTTCTTGGACTTCTGATTGCAGAGATGCTGTATCAATTTTTTCCGCAGGCAAGTGAAGGGGAGTTATCGGTACGTTTAAATGGTCTGGTCAATGCGCAGACATGTGCCGATATTGCGCAAGAAATGGGTTTGCCTGATATGATTCATGTTGGTTTTGAGATGAAAAACTTCGAGGGGCGTCGACTCATCAATATGCATGCTGATGTGATAGAAGCTTTGATTGCTGTGATGTATCTAGAGGGAGGATTAGAGAGTGTTCGGCCTTTTATTCAAAGATATTGGAAAGATCGGGCAAAGCAAATGGATGCTGGTCAACGTGATGCCAAGACAGCGTTGCAGGAATGGGCTCATATACAGAGCAATGCCCAACCATATTATCGGGTTATAAAACGTTCTGGTCCAGATCATGATCCTGTTTTTATGGTAGAAGTAAGCATTTCTGGTTTTGCTCCAGAGATCGGGCAGGGCAGTTCTAAAAGATATGCTGAGAGAATGGCAGCTGAGAAAATTTTACGACGAGAGGGTATATGGAAAGCAATAGGAAAAAGTGATCATGGATGACGTTATGAAAACGCGTTCTGGTTTTGTTGTGCTTATTGGGATGCCTAATGCTGGCAAGTCAACATTAGTTAATCAGTTGGTGGGAACAAAGGTTTCAATTGTAACGCATAAAGTACAAACAACACGCACTTTAATCCGTGGTATTGTCATTCATGATAAGACGCAAATTGTATTGATTGACACACCAGGTGTTTTTCATCCTCATAAGCGATTAGAACGCGCAATGGTATCTGCTGCCTGGGGAAGTGCGAAGAGTGCTGATATTCTTTTAGTTTTGATTGATGTTCAAAGTGGTCTTTCGGATGATGTTTATAGGATGTTAGATATTGTCAAAAATATTAAACAGGATAAAATTCTCGTTCTTAATAAGGTTGATACAGTTGTTAAGTCTTCTCTTTTAGCGTTAACCACTAAAATTAATGAGCATGTGCAGTTTGTGCAGACATTTATGATTTCGGCTCTAACCGGGTCTGGTTGCAAGGATTTGCTCTATGCTTTGAGTAATATGATGCAGGAGGGGCCATGGTATTATCCAGAAGATCAAATTTCAGATATGCCTATGCGTCATCTTGCTGCTGAAATTACCCGTGAAAAACTTTTCCTTCGCCTTCATGATGAGTTACCTTATTCTTCAACAGTTGAAACAGAAAAATGGGAAGAGCGTCCAGATGGTTCAGTTAAAATTAACCAAGTGATTTATGTAGAGCGTGATAGCCAAAAAAAGATTATTTTAGGAGCAAAAGGCGACACAATTAAAGCAATTGGTCAGGCAGCACGTAAGGAATTAATGGAAATTATGGATCAGAAGGTTCATCTTTTTCTCTTTGTAAAAGTGCGTAATAATTGGGATACTGATCCAGAACGTTATCGTGAAATGGGGTTGGATTTTTTACAATAACATGAAATGGAAAGAACAAGCTATTATCCTTGCTACACGCCAATATGGTGAAACAAGTGTTATTCTTGAAATTATGACACGTCAGCATGGCCGTTATATGGGAGTGGTAAAAGGGGGACGTTCGCGTCGCATGGCAGCTCTTCTTCAACCAGGGAATTTAGTTGAAGCTGAATGGTGGGCGCGTTTAGAGGAACATTTAGGACTTTTTAGGCTTGAAGCACTTGATTTATATGCGGCACGATTAATACTCTTACCAGAGGCACTTTATGCTTTGCAGTTGATGGCGTTTCATTTGCGTCTTCTTCCTGAGCGTGATCCACATCCCATATTATATGACCTGTTACATCTTTTTATGCGCAATTTTGAGGAACCTTCTATAATTGCAGAGTTGCTGGTGCGTTTTGAAATGCGACTTCTTGAGGAGTTGGGGTTTGGTCTTGATTTATCTTGTTGCGCAGCAACAGGGAGTTCAGAAAGGCTTTGTTATGTATCTCCAAAATCGGGACGGGCTGTATGTGAGGAAGCGGGATATCCTTGGAGAGAGAAGCTTTTACGTTTACCTCAATTTCTGCTACAAAGAACTGTCCGCCCTGTTGATTTTAAAGATATAATAAATGGTTTTGTTCTAACAGGTTTCTTTTTAACACGTCATGTTTGGGAGCCACGGGATATAAAGCATCCATCAGTCCGTACTAATTTGATAGAATTATTTGCACGGCGATTTCATATGCAAGAATTAATTTGTTGATTTTGATGAGAATGGATAGTTGTAAATATGCGAATCTTGAAAACAATTGCCGAGGTACGCCACTTTCTCGCAGAAGAGAGAAATTTAGGACGCTCTATTGGTTTTGTACCAACCATGGGGGCATTGCATGAAGGGCACCTTGCATTAGTACAGCAAGCAAGGGCTATGTGTGATCGAGTAGTGGTGTCTATTTTTGTCAATCCAAAACAATTTGGTCTCCATGAAGATTTTGATCAATATCCAAGAGATTTGATAGGCGATTGTGCTTTGTTAAAGAAAGCAGATGTTGAGTATGTTTTCGCACCTTCTGTAGAAGAAATATGGCCCCAGGGCAATGATACAATTGTAAAGGTAAAAAAATTGTCACGTATTTTGATGGGGAAATTACGTCCAGGACATTTTTGCGGAGTGACCAGCGTTGTTGCTAAGCTTTTTAATATTGTTCAACCAGAGAAGGCTTTTTTTGGGGAAAAAGATTTTCAACAAATTTTGATCATTCGCCGTATGGTTGAAGATTTGGCTTTTCCTATTGAAATTATTGGAGTGCCTATTTTACGCGAAGCAGATGGTGTGGCCAGATCTTCACGTAATCAGCTTTTAACCTTAGAAGATCGTCAAGCTGCAAAAATTATTCCTGCAAGCGGGAAAGCTGCGGAAAGGCTTTATCAGCAAGGTGAACGATCGGTTAATAAATTATGTAAAACTGTTCGCAATATTTTACAGCAGGAATCGCGTGCGATTATTGAATCAGTAGATTTACGGGATATGGAAACTTTATCGGTAGTGAAGAGGAAGTTAGAAAAACCTGCGGTTTTATTACTCACTGTCCGTTTTGGTGAGGTTAGGCTTATTGATCAATATATTTTGCAATGAAGGGCTTAAAATGAGTGTACAGAAAACAATAAAGCGAATGACCGCTTCTGAAATAAGGTTAAGAAAAGGACAAGAACCGATTGTGTCTTTAACAGCTTATCAAGCTTATAGTGCGCGAATTGCTGATTCATATTGCGATTTTCTTTTGGTTGGTGATAGCGTTGGTATGGTTGTGCATGGGTTTGAGACAACGCTCCCTGTGAGTGTGGATATGATGATTTTGCATGGACAGGCAGTGATGCGTGGGTCTAAGAGGGCATTAGTGGTTGTTGATATGCCTTTTGGTTCTTATGAAGAAAGTCCGCAACAAGCTTTTTCTAATGCATCACATATTCTTGCAGAAACGGGGTGTGGTGCAATTAAGCTTGAAGGTGGCGTTTATATGGCAGAAACGATTGATTTTTTGTGTAAACGCGGTATTCCGGTTATGAGTCATATTGGGCTTACACCGCAGGCAGTAAATCGTTTTGGTGGTTTTAAGACGCAGGGACGTGATGAAAAGAATTGGCGACAGATTGAAGAAGATGCAGCAGCGGTTGAAAAAGCAGGTGCCTTTGCTGTGGTTGTGGAAGGAGTTGTAGAACCATTAGCAGTAAAGCTTACAGAGATGCTTTCTATTCCTACCATTGGCATTGGAGCATCTCGTCAATGTGATGGGCAAATATTGGTGATGGAAGATATGTTGGGCTATGGCACTTTTGTCCCTAAATTTGTACGCCGTTATGGTACTCTTGAACAAGCAATGGAGACTGCAATCAAGAGTTATGCAGAAGATGTCAAATCACGTATTTTCCCAGCTGATAAAGAAGTTTATAAACTTAAATAAATCCAATTTTATAAAAAGGTTTTTACAAGAGAGTCTTTGTTGTTAACACTTTAGAAAATAGAAAGTGTATTCTTTCGTATGTTCTTTCTCTGTATTCAATTTGAATGGTAATTTTTTGTATGCTATTGCAATGATATTATTGGAAGCCAATGAACACATAAAATTATTATGAAATATTTATAAGGTGATGAATAGGAGAGAGAGATATCCTTTTTATAATGGTATTCAAATAGGTATTAAGGGAAAAAGACGACAATTTCATATAAGTATTTTTAGATAAAACGATTAAAGAAGAAATGATGTAAGGAAAGTGTTAGGGGGATTCTTGAGTATCAAGATTATGAAAACGGATTAAAAAGGTGTTTTCGATTTGTTGTGTAGAAGTAGGTTGCAGATTGAGACCATCGGGTAAAATGTTATTTGGAGCGCCAAAATAACGAAGAGCTTCTTCTCTATGAAATCCAGCAAGTGTAATAGCTTCGTAAAATGCAGCAATACGGTCAGCTTGCTTGATTTTTTTTAAGAGCTTTTGAGAAGGGGAAACAGGGAGAGAAAAGCGTATATGGATAGCATCTTGTATACGTTTTTCGATAATCTCATATTGTTTTCCGATGACAGCTTTAAAAGGTGAAATCATATCACCGATAACATATTCTGGTGCATCATGAAGAAGAGCACATAGGCATTCGTTGCTACGCGATTGCGGAAAAAGCTTCTGAAATATTTGTTCTACCAAAAGGGAATGCTGTGCAACAGAATAGGCATGCTCTCCTCGTGTTTGACCGTTCCAGCGTGCAACACGGGCGAGCCCATGGGCAATATCTTCGATTTCAACATCAAAAGGAGAAGGATTTAGCAGATCAAGTCGTCGACCAGAAAGCATTCTTTGCCAAGCACGCGCTTCTCCATTTTGTGACAATTCAGCTTTGGCCATGCGTTAAGTTTCCATAGTGTTTTCAGGAAAGGTAAAGTTCATATTTTCAGCAATGCTTATGGTGATGGGAGCATTTTTTACTGTCAACGCAATACCTCTGTCCATGGCATCTTTGACATGGTCAATACGCATTAAGGCCAAAGCTTCATTTGCAACACATGTTCCCAAGCAACCAAGTATTTTTGTTTCTGCTTCAACGTTGGAATCTGAGGTTAATTCATGTTGACTTCTGACAATTAAAATGCGGCGACGCACTGCGCGACGGTGATGCATTCGTGAAACAACTTCTTGCCCTATATAGCAACCTTTATTAAAGGCTAATCCACCAATTTGATCATAATTAATATCATGAGGAAAGACTTTTCCTATTTCATAGTCTTGACCACTTTCGGCGATTGCATAACGGATACGCAGTCGATTCCAGTTATGGTGATTTTCTGAAGCAAAAAAGGGTGTATTTCCATAGATTCGCATTATTTCTTCTTTCTGTGGAAAGCGCTTATCAATAAAACTTGAATCATACTCTGAGGAGTTTTTTTCAATATTCAACAAAACCGTAACAACCTCTTTTAATGGTTGTGTAACTTCGACTTTTCTCCGCAATTTGTAAAGGAGAAGGCGCTTTTGGAGGATATCAGCGATAGAGTCCACAATATCGATGAGATAGCCGTCTTCTATTTTCCCGATAAGAAAATCAGCAATAACTTTTCCTTGTGGGGATAAGAGCGCTCCAGGAAAAATTTCTTGTAAGCCGATTTTTTTTACGTCTGTAGTGATGAGAGATTGCAGAAAATCTGTTGCTTCTTCGCCTGTAACTTTAATAATGCTGCGGTTTTTAAAGCGAATGGTATTTTGTTTTTCAATCATGGTTCTTGCTTTTCTGCTCAAAGTTACATAATCGATCAAAGAGAGGATATGTAAGAGGAGTACGGCTATGTTTAAAACATTTGATACAATTTTTAAAGGTGCAACACTTGTAAATCATGATGGCAGTAGTAAGCGTGATATTGGTGTTACAAATGGCCGTATTGCTGAAATTGGCGATCTTACATGTGCATCTGCTGGTGAAGTCATTGATTGTACAGGGCTCCATATTTTGCCAGGAATTATCGATAGTCAAGTTCATTTTCGCGAGCCGGGCAATGAACATAAAGAGGATTTAGAAAGCGGTTCCTATTCTGCGGTGTTGGGTGGGGTGACAGCAATATTTGAAATGCCTAATACCAATCCATTAACCACATCGGAAGAAGCTTTGAATGATAAGGTAAAACGCGGATTTCACCGGATGCATTGTGATTTTGCATTTTGGGTTGGAGGAACGCGTGAGAATGCACATGAATTGGCTGAGTTAGAAAAACTTCCTGGTGCTGCTGGAATAAAAGTTTTCATGGGGTCTTCTACTGGTGATCTTTTGGTGGATGATGATGAAAGTGTGCGTCTTATTTTGCAGAATACACGCCGTCGTGCAGCTTTTCATTCTGAAGATGAGACAAGGCTTAGAGAACGTAAAATGTTGCGTATTGAAGGGGATGCATCATCACATCCAGTTTGGCGTGATGAGATTGCAGCATTGAAATGTACACAACGTTTAGTAAAAATTGCGCATGAAACAAAGTCGCGCATTCATGTGTTACATCTTTCTACAGCAGAAGAAATTGAGTTTTTAAAAAAACATAAGGATGTTGCAACAATTGAAGTTACGCAACATCATTTGACTTTAACCTCTGATGATTATCAGCGATTTGGTACATTGATTCAAATGAACCCACCAATTCGCGAAAGTCGACACTGTGAATCTCTCTGGTATGGTGTTCAGCAGGGTATTGTTGATGTGTTAGGTTCTGATCATGCTCCTCATACGCTTGAAGAAAAGCGCAAATCTTATCCTGCTTCACCTTCAGGGATGACAGGAGTGCAAACCACAGCGGCAATTATGCTCACACATGTCAATGTGGGAAAGATATCCCTTGAACGTTTTGTTGATCTCACGTCACATGGCCCTAGTCGTGTTTTTGGTATAAGCTGTAAAGGGCGCCTTGCTGTTGGATATGATGCTGACTTGACCATTGTTGATCTTAAGCGAGAAGAAATTCTTACCGATGCTTTGATTGGTTCACGCGCAGGTTGGACACCTTATGATGGTAAAAAAGTTAAGGGTTGGCCTGTTGGGACTATTATTCGAGGGATGCGTGTTATGTGGGAAGGCGAAATCGTGACCCCTTCGCAAGGTGAACCTGTTAAATTTCTAGAAGCTCTGGTGTAACCAGATAAAACAGATGGGGTTTATGGAATGACTTACTCTGTGAAAAGATGCTTGTTGTGGTTTTGTCATAGGGAAATAAAAATATATTGAGGATTTATTCTCCAAAAGTTTTCATATTTATATCAGAGACGGTTTATAAATCTATTCATTGTTGAGAGTATTGTTATTGATATAGTTTATTGAGGGGTTAGGAATTTTTGTACAGGTTCATTATTATAATGCATGAGGAGGCTTTCAGATAAGGCTCTTCCTTCTTTAATATATCTATGATTTGCTTCAATTGCTGATTGCGTACAATGATGATAATTTTCTGAAAAAGCACGGTATGCTTCATTAAATGCTTCATAAAAGTAAGCACGCCTTTGTGGCATAGGGTGTTCTGCTTCAATCAGTGCATTCATGTAGTTATGCCATTGGTTTGTTGGGGTGCTGCAAAGATTTTGTAAGTAATGGAGGGATCCCAAAATTTCTGCCAGTCGTAGTAATTTTGTCTCATAAGGTGGTGATTGTTGTGCAAAAGTTGATGTTAAAGCTAAAAAAAATATAAAAAAAACAATTTTTATCAGATTACGCATTGTTTATTGCCCCTTTTTAATAAAGCTTCGTAGATTACAATCGCGGATAAAATGGCTTCGTCATAGAATATAGGTTACAAGGTGAAGACAAAAATGGTTTGCACATCATTACCAAGAGCGGGCATGTTATAAAATTTAGGGCATGAAAGGGAATAAGGAAAGCATCATGAAGATATTTAAAATTTTGACGAAGCTTTGTGTCGTTAAAATTTTCAGATTTTTGTATGCAATCTGTTTTTCGTATGATTTTACGCTGTATAGCGCGTTCTAGATTTGCTTCTAGAGCAGTTTTCTCATCAAGAAAAATAGAATTTTTATCTAGGGTGCTTTAATCCAATCCAATAAAGTGAATTGTTTTTTGACAAATGATGGAGACAGCCTCGATGCAATAGGATCACTGTGAGAATTTTAGATAAGATATACGAAAGTTTTAACTTAAAACCGCATAATGCAATGATTTTTTGAATAAAATTCACTTTGAAAAGCGGCGAGTCATATCGTTTAACGGAGTATAATAATGAAAGAGTTGCGATTTTATAACACGCTTACACGTAGAAAAGAAATTTTTACACCGATAGATGCAACGAGAGTACGCCTTTATGTTTGTGGTCCAACAATTTACGATTATGCTCATATAGGCAATGCGCGCCCAGTTATTGTTTTTGACATGTTGTTTCGTTTGTTACGTCATATCTATGGTAAAGAGCACGTTATATACGCACGTAATATTACAGATGTAGATGATAAAATTAATGCACGAGCAGCTTGTGAATATCCAGAGTTAGTACTTAATGAGGCTATTCGTCGATTAACGGAGCAAACCTATTCTCAATTTCAACAAGACACGATAGCACTTGGTTGTTTGTTGCCGACCAGTCAACCCCGTGCAACAGATCATTTGGAAGAGATGCGCTGTTTGATTGAAAGGTTGCTTGAAAAAGGACATGCTTATATTGCGGAAAATCATATATTGTTTTCTGTAAGCAGCATAAAAAATCATCCCCATTATGGAGAATTTGCAAAGCGCTCCTTAGAAGAAATGAGGGCAGGGGCGCGTGTCGATGTTGCTGCTTATAAAAGGGAGGAGATGGATTTTGTTTTATGGAAACCCTCTCTAGAGGGAGAACCAGGTTGGGCATCCCCGGCAGGAATTCCTGTTTTAGGTCGTCCAGGGTGGCATATTGAATGTTCAGCAATGTCAATGGCAAAACTGTTAAAACCCTATGGTGGTGGTTTAACTTGTGATGATCCAACAGCAAATATTTTTGATATCCATGGTGGTGGAATTGATTTGATTTTTCCTCATCATGAAAATGAGATTGCCCAAAGTTGTTCAGCTTTTGGAACTGAGCGAATGGCTAATTTTTGGATGCATAATGGTTTTTTACAGGTTGAAGGACAAAAGATGTCTAAAAGCCTTGGCAATTTTATCACTATACGTTCTGTTTTAGAGAATGATATTTTTGAATTTAATGATGTTTTAACAAAAGAAATGAAACAAAGTTGGGCTGGTTTGTCCGCACGCTTTTCAATGTTACAAACACATTATCGAGAACCATTAAATTGGACAACGCAGCGTTTAGTACATTCTAGTAGAGAACTGTATCGTTGGTATGAATTGCTACGTCGTGAAAGAAGATGTGTGGAGAAGAATGAATTTCTTGATGATTCTTTGATAAACACATTAAGTGATGATCTTAATACCCCGAATGCATTTGCTCTTTTACGACAATTTTATAAAACAGGTAATGCTGTCGCTCTCGCAAATGCGATGCGTTTATTTGGGCTCTTGTGTCAAGAGTGGGTTAGAGACGCAGAATGCCCATTATTTATGAAAAAAACTTCCCTTGACAAAAAATTTATCGATCAACGCATTGCCGAAAGGCTACAGCTTATCCATAATAAAGAATGGGCAGCTGCGGATAGAGTTCGTGATGCACTTGCAGCCGAGGGGGTTATCTTAAAAGACAGTAAAGACCCACAGACTGGCGAGCGTGTAACCGTGTGGGAGATAAAGCGCTTATAATTCCGATATTCTCGCAGCTTCCGTAACAAGGGAGACAGTTTGATGGAATTTTTATATCATTACGGATATGTCACATTTAAATTGGTTGTAGGTCTTATCGCTTTCCTTTTCATTTTAAGAACAACGGGGCGTGGAAGTCTTAGCCAAATGACACCTGTTGATTTAGTAAGCAATTTTGTGATGGGGAGTATCATTGGAGGCATTATTTATAGTCCGGAAGTTAGCAGTGTTCAATTATTGCTGGTTTTATTCATTTGGCAAACCTTGATCGCATCTCTTAATTTTTTAACACGCTATTCTGTCTTTTTTCGTCGTCTCATTGCTGGGCAAAATATCCCATTGGTTTTAGATGGTGTTTTTCAAATGGATGAAATTAAAAATTTAGGCATAAGCGTGAATGAACTGATTACGATGTTGCGTATTAAAGGTTGTAGTTTACATGAAGCCGCTTTTGTTCGTTTGGAAAACAATGGTGATTGTTCTGTTATTAAAAAGGAAGAAGGAAAAAAGTCCATTATTGTAGTACAAAATGGTGAAATTCTTAAGAAAGGGCTTAAAGAAATTGGTAAATCAAAGAAATGGCTTCAAGCAGAATTGGACAAAAAGCATGTGAAGGCTGAGAATTTATTTGCGGCGGAATGGTATGAGAATACAGATCAAAATAATAAATCTTATGGTGGATTATTTCTTGTCCCTTTTTCAAAAACAGTCTAACTTTAAGTGCTAATATGTATATTTACAAGAAGCATATGGCAAGGGGATAAAAACTGTAGTGGCTACAGGGCATATTATCGTGCTTTTGGAGTGGATGAAAAAGAAATAAGTGCTTTATGAAACAGAATGAAATGATAAAAACTGTATCGTCAGATACAGGACAGACTTTGCGTACGCTCTACAATTTATGGCCTTATATGTGGCCAACAGATCGACGAGATCTGAAAATACGTGTTCTATGGGCAATATTTTATCTTGTTTTAGCTAAACTATTTCTCATATCTGTACCGTATTTCTTTAAATATGCTACGGATACTCTTGATGTAAGCTCTAAATTCTCTATGTGGACGTCATCCAGTTGTTTTATTCCTCTTATGTTCGTCTTGGCATATAACATTGCACGTATTGTTCAAGCTGCATTAAATCAATTACGTGATTCTCTATTTGCAACGGTTGGTCAACATGCTATCCGCCAATTAGCTTATAAGACCTTCATGCATGTTCATGAATTATCTTTGCGATTTCATTTGCAAAGACGAACTGGCGGTCTTTCTCGCGTGATTGAGCGTGGGACAAAGGGCATTGAAGCGATTGTTCGATTTTCAATTCTGAACACAGTACCAACGGTTTTAGAATTTATTTTGACAGCATTTGTATTTTATATCAACTATGGATGGCGTTATTTGTTCATAGTTGTCATCATGGTGGGATTGTATACTTGGTTTACAATTAAGGCAAGTGATTGGCGTATTCGTATTCGGGAGAACATGAATATGGCAGATACCGAAGCCAATACGCGTGCTGTTGATTCTCTTTTAAATTTTGAAACAGTCAAATATTTTTGTAATGAAACTCTAGAAGCACGTCGCTTTGATTCTTCTATGGAAAATTATGAAAAAGCAGCAACAAAAATTTGGACATCCTTAAGCTGGCTTAATTTTGGTCAGGCTCTTATTTTTGGTATTGGAATGTCTATTCTGATGTTAATGTCAACTTACGAAGTTTTTCATAATACACAAACTTTAGGGGATTTTATTTTTATTAATGCGCTTTTAATACAGCTTTCTATTCCTCTAAATTTTATTGGTTCAATTTATCGTGATGTGCGACAAGGATTAACTGATATTGAAGCCATGTTTGATCTTTTAGACGTTCAGCAGGAGATTGTTGATAAATCAGATGCTAAACCATTGATGGTGCATGATGGTACCATTCGGTTTCATCAGGTAAAATTTTCTTATGATCCAGCTCGCCAAATTCTTAAAGATATTAATTTCGAGGTTCCTGGAGGCAAAACGGTTGCAATTGTTGGTCCATCAGGTGCTGGTAAATCCACTATTTCTCGATTACTTTTCCGTTTTTACGATGTTGATGCAGGTTCTATCACAATTGATGGACAAGATATCCGTGACGTAACGCAAAAAAGTTTACGTGAAGCTATCGGTATGGTACCACAGGATACGGTGTTATTTAACGATACAATTGCATATAACATTTACTATGGGCGTCCAACTGCTACAGAGGAGGAGATGCGCAAAGCGGCTGAAATGGCACAGATATCAAAATTTATCGAGATGCTTCCGGAAGGTTTTCAGTCTATGGTAGGTGAGCGTGGACTTAAATTATCAGGTGGTGAAAAACAACGTGTAGCTATTGCACGGACGTTGTTAAAAGCTCCTCCCCTTCTTATTCTGGATGAAGCAACGGCAGCTCTTGATACGGCAACAGAACAGGAAATTCAACAAGCACTGGATATCGTAAGCCGTGGGCGTACGACCTTAATCATTGCGCATCGCTTGTCTACTGTTATCAATGCTGATGAAATTTTGGTTCTTAAAAATGGTCGTATTATTGAAAATGGAACGCATGTACAGCTTTTAAGGAAAAAAGGTCTTTATGCTTCAATGTGGAATAAGCAGCTCGAAGCATCGCAAGCTGAAGAGAAATTACGTAAAATGCGTGAAGAAGATGAGATAGGTGTTGTTAATCGCAAAAAATAAGCTGTGCAAATGTTATCTATAACTTTATATGAAGGAATTGATTAAGTACACAAAAAACATACAAAAGAACAAAAAGATTGATACCTTGTCAAGGGTTATACTATGAATAGGAAATTATATGAGTATTCTAGAATCTATCCATAATAGCTTTGTGCCGATTCATAAAGAGGGCTACCCTTTTATTGTGGCATTTTTTATTATTTCGCTCATTCTTGGTTGGATGTGGAGTCCTTTGTTTTGGTGTGGTCTTATTCTTACTGTATGGTGTATATATTTTTTCCGTGATCCAGATCGTGTGGTTCCTTTAAATTCAAATTTTGTTATATCTCCTGCTGATGGACGTATCTCATTTGTTGGACCGTGTGTTCCACCTGAAGAATTGGGATTAGGTCAAGAGGAAATGATTCGTGTTTCCATATTTATGGATATTTTTTCGTGCCACATCAACCGTATCCCCATAAGTGGAACAGTAGAATCTATGGTTTATCGTCCAGGACGATTTACCAATGCTGAGCTTGATAAGGCGAGTCAATTTAACGAACGTAATGGGATGGTGATTGATAGTAAGCATGGTAAAATTGGTATGGTGCAGATAGCTGGGATGGTTGCTCGCCGGATTGTTTGTTGGTCAAAAGAAAATGATTCTGTAACTGCTGGAGAACGATTTGGATTAATTCGTTTTGGTTCTCGCCTTGATATTTATATACCAACTGAAGTGCGATTGCATGTTGCAGTTGGCCAAACAGCAATTGCAGGAGAAACAGTTTTAGGTTCTTTTGATGATCAGAGTGAGACAACTTATTTTAGATTCGACTAGGATGAACAATGAAAATTTTTTCGCTCTTTTCTTCATTTAATCCTGATGGGCAACAGGATGACGGTGCGAATCGGTGGCGTTCACCTACACCGATGCGATATGTCATTCCCAATATTATCACTATTTTGGCAATTTGCGCAGGGATGAGCAGTATTCGTTTAGCTTTTGAGCATCGTTATGAGGCTGCTATTTTAATGGTGCTTTTGGCAGCAGTCTTGGATGGGGCTGATGGACGTATCGCTCGTTTAATGGATGGCAGTTCATCTTTTGGGGCACAGATGGATTCTCTTGCTGATGTGGTTAATTTTGGTGTTGCACCTGCGCTTATTGTATATTCCTTTGTTTTAGAACAAGCGCACCAAGTTGGTTGGGTGGCAGCACTTGTCTATTGTGTTGCTTGTTGTTTGCGATTAGCACGTTTTAATGTGATGTTGGATAATAAGGATATACCAAAATGGCAGAGCAATTATTTTGTTGGTGTTCCTGCACCAGCAGGGGCGTTACTGCTTTTATTACCTATGTATTTAGGAGCTCTTGGTTTGGTCCCAAGTTGGAGTTGGGCATTATTTTTTAGCCTTTATACTGTGGTCATTGCTTTTCTTTTGGTCAGTCGCTTACCAGTATGGAATGCAAAAACAATTGATCAAAATTTGAGGCGTGATATCGTTGTACCGTGCATGTTGGGTATTGTTATTTATGTCGGTTTTCTTGCAACTTATACATGGTATACATTATTGGTTACAGCTGTTTGCTATATGATTTTTCTCCCCTGTAGTTTTATTGCTTATCATAAACGCGCTGTTTTGGAAGAAAAAAAGACCAATGCTGAAAAGTATAAAGAATTATAGAACTTTATATTTTGGGAAAGAAGAATAGAAGCAAAGAGAAATTTCTATTCAGGTTGACTATCTCTGTTTTTTCTATAGTTAATCAGGGACATGATAATCTATAAACCTATTTTTACGAACGCTAAAAAGTTTTCCTGTTTCTTTTAAATGAGGTGAAGCTAAATGTATTATCTTTGTTGCAACTTCTTGTGGTGAAGGGAGCGTTTGAGGATCTTCACCAGGCATGGCTTGTGCACGCATATCCGTGCGTGTTGCACCGGGATCGACACAGTTAATTTTGATAGGGGTTTGTTTGAGTTCTTCTGCCCAGCATCGCGCGATAATTTCTAAAGCAGCTTTAGAGGCAGCATAAGGTCCCCAGAAAGCACGTGCAACATGAGCAACGCTTGAGGATAACAAAATTGCTCGGCCAGCATCAGACTTACGCAATAAAGGTTCTACAGCTTTCATTAAGCGCCATTGGCTGATGAGGTTTATCTGTAAAACATCTTCAAAGACCGTATTTTCTACATGAGCTATTGGTGAGAGCGTACCAAGAATTCCTGCACTTGTAACCATAATGTCGAGCTTTTTCCAGCGTTTAGCAATTGAAACACTCAGAGTATCAATGTTTTCCATATGATGTAAATCAAGTGGGACGAGTGTTGCAAATGCGCCTTTTTCTCGGATTTTGTTGTCAAGCTCAGTAAGACCACGCACTGTTCGTGCAAGGGCGATAATGTGAGCACCACGTTTCGCAAGCTCTAATGTTAAATGATAACCAATACCCCTTGAAGCACCGGTGACAAGCGCAACACGACCAAAAAGACTAAAATCAAGTTTTGTCATCATTAATCTCTTGTTTTAAGAACAGAGGATTGATGAATTTTAGGAATACTTTCTTGATCAACCAGATGTGTAGGGTAATGTCCGGTAAAATAATGGTCAGTAAATTGTGGATCAATATTATTTCGTTTCTCTCCTGCTACAGCAAGATAGAGGCCATCGGTTGAGAGGAACTCTAATGAATCAGCACCAACAAAATCGCACATGGATTTTAAGTCTGGATATTGATTAGCCAACAAGTTTTCAACTTTAGGTGTATCAATACCATAGAAATCGGGATAGAAAATCATAGGGCTAGAAATGCGCATATGCACTTCTTTTGCTCCTGCATCGCGGAGCATTCGTACAATTTTGAGGGATGTTGTTCCCCGTACAATAGAATCATCAACCAAAATAACACGTTTTCCTTGGATGACAGAACGATTTGCAGAATGTTTTAATTTCACTCCAAAAGCACGAATTTGTTGTGTTGGTTCGATAAAAGTGCGACCAACATAGTGATTACGAATAATCCCAAGCTCAAAGGGAATTCCAATTTCTTGTGCATAGCCGATTGCAGCGGGTGTTCCACCATCAGGAACAGGAACCACAACATCACCTTCACAGGGGGCTTCCTGCGCCAAATGGATTCCCATATTTTTACGTACTGTATAAACATTGCGTCCTCCAACAATTGAATCAGGACGCGCAAAATAGACATATTCAAAAAGGCAAAGCTTTTCTGGTTTTTGATTCTCTGAATTTATGATTTTTTTCGTAATTTCCCCATTTTTTTGTATTTCACATATGATAATTTCGCCATTTTTAACATCGCGAACATATTTTGCTCCGATGATATCAAGAGCACAGGTTTCGGAACAAAAGATTGGTTTACCGTCAAGTTCTCCCATTACAAGAGGTCGAATCCCTATTGGATCGCGTGCAGCAATAAGCTTTGTACGAGTAAGCGCTAACATGGCATATCCACCTTCCACTTTCCGAATAGCATCAACAAAACGATCAGATGATGATTCATAACGTGAACGGGCAATAAGATGGAGAAAAACCTCTGAATCTGATGTTGATTGACAGATGGCACCTGAAGCAATGAGTTCGCGACGTAGTGTAAGACCATTGGTAAGATTTCCATTATGGGCAATAGCAATCCCCCCAGCTTTTAATTCGGCAAAAAGAGGCTGAACGTTTCGTAATGCTATTTCTCCAGTTGTGGAGTAACGTGTATGTCCAATGGCACGATTACCCGGTAAACGGGCAAGTGTTGCAGGATTTGTATAGTGATCACCCACAAGACCTAGATGCTTTTCTTGATGAAACATTTTATTATGGTAAGAAACAATGCCAGCTGCTTCTTGCCCACGATGTTGAAGTGCATGAAGCCCGAGAGCTGTTAATGTTGCTGCGTCCTCATGACCAAGAATACCAAAAACTCCACATTCTTCGTGAAGGGTATCGTCATCCAATAAAAAATCCTGACTGGAAATATCGCCTTTTGTCATCATATTCTTTCAGTTGTAATATGAAGAATGATTACTTATCCTTCAGATGTTATTTTGAACTTTTTCCCATAACAAATTATTTCCCATTTTGCCGAATTGCTTTTTTATTGAGAGTGGTTATTCTGTGTATGAGTATCGTCTTTTTTAAACATTTTTTCTGCTTTTTCGAGGACAGTATCGAGATTTTCAGGAAGTATTTGTAAAACCTTTTGCCCCCATGAATCTAAGATGGGTTTTGTTGTTGCATTTTTTAACCAGTTAGCTTGATTTTCGGGTTTAACAAGCGCATTAATAAGAAGCATGCCTATAACCATGATAAATAATCCTCGGAATACTCCAAAAACAAAACCGATAGTGCGGTCAAGGGCACCAATTCGACTATCAATAATAAAATCAGAGATTTTCATGGTAATGATTGAAGTAATAATAAGAACAACAATAAAAATCGTGACCAATGTTGTGATCAATGCGATCATTTTATTAGAAAGATATTGCTCAAAGAAGGGCAAGAAAGGTTTGAATAAAAATAGTGTAGCAAAAGCTGCTACTGCCCAAGAAACTAACGATAGCACCTCGCGTGAAAACCCTCGGAGCATAGCGAGAAAAGCGGACAACAGGATGACTGCTACGACAATTCCATCAAGGACTGTTATGATCATTTGTTTGTTCCTTATACATAAAGTTGTGTTTTTTTTAATGAGTATACATACATTTCTAGTTATGCCATTTTTATTCTTATAGCAGGGATATTTTATATTTTGTAGAATTTTTTCTATATTATTATATATGTAGTGCGGATCATTTTTTACCTGTAGTAATAGCGGCAACTAGCATAGGAAGATTAGAGAATGTTTTTTGTTGAAAATTGAATGTTTTCGTTGTTTCAGTTGTTGTAGTAGGTTGAACAGCCCCTTGAAAGCCAAGTTTTTTCGCTTCATTGATACGTTGTGCTGAATGCGCTACAGCGCGAATGGCTCCTGAAAGGCTGATTTCACCAAAATAGACATGATCAGTTGGAAGAGGAATGTTTGCGAGTGAAGAGACCAAAGCTGCTGCAACAGCTAAATCAGCTGCTGGTTCGGATATGCGATATCCTCCTGCTACATTAAGATAGACATCATGTTGTCCAAAGCGAATACCACAATAAGCCTCTAAAACAGCAAGAATCATTGAAAGACGATTTCCATCCCATCCTACAACAGCGCGCCGTGGTGTTCCAAGTGAAGAGGGAGCCACAAGCGCTTGGATTTCTACGAGTATAGGACGCGTTCCCTCCATTCCTGCAAAAACAGCTGCACCTGGTGCTTTTTCATTTCGTTCACCTAAAAAAAGTTCGGATGGATTTATGACTTCTCGTAATCCTTTATCAGACATTTCAAAAACACCAATTTCATCCGTTGGTCCAAAGCGATTTTTTACAGTTCTAAGGATTCGATAATGATGTCCCCCTTCACCTTCAAAATAGAGAACAGCATCAACCATATGTTCTACAACACGGGGACCCGCAATTTGCCCATCTTTTGTAACATGACCAACAAGAACAACAGCTGCTCCTGTTTTTTTTGCAAAACGGATCATTGCTTGAGCACCAATACGCACTTGTGTGACCGTACCCGGCGCTGAATCTGCAGCATCTGACCATAAAGTTTGAATGGAATCGATAATAACCATATCGAGATTTTTATGTTCCCTTAAGGTTGCAAGAATATCTTCAACATTTGTTTCAGCAGCAAGTTTTACCTCTGTATTAGCAGCTCCAAGCCTTTGAGCACGAAGGCATATTTGTGCAAGTGCTTCTTCTCCTGAAACATAGATAACGTTATACCCTTTTCGCGATAAAGCAGCTGCTGTTTGTGTGAGCAATGTTGACTTTCCGATTCCTGGGTCTCCACCAACAAGCAATGCCGATCCACGAACAAATCCTCCACCCGTAACACGATCAAGCTCAGCAATGCCAGAATGAATACGAGGAGCATCTTGAAGATCTCCAGAAAGAGATGTAAGGGCCACTATACGTCCTTTACGGACATTTTGTGTAGGACCGCTACCAATACCACTATTTTCATTTTCTTCGATAAGGGAATTCCATTCGCCACAGGAATTACATTTCCCAGACCAACGTGAATGAATAGTTCCACAATTTTGGCAAATAAATTGGAGACGGTGACGTGCCATGATAATTTAACCAATTTGTTCGGGAAGATAATGACTATCTGCCAGATCGCTGAAACGTGTGTAATCAGACTGAAAGGCAAGATGAACAGTCCCCGTTGGTCCATGGCGCTGTTTTGCAACAATAACGTCAGCTTTTCCAAAAGCTTTGTCCATTGTATTTTGCCACTTTTCATATTCAAGAGTGCCTATCTTTGGTTCTTCATTTTTGAGATAATATTCTTCACGATAGACAAAAAGCACGATGTCAGCGTCTTGCTCAATGGAACCAGATTCACGCAAATCGGAGAGTTGTGGGCGTTTATCTGTTCGATTTTCAACTTGGCGAGAAAGTTGTGAAAGGGCAATGATGGGAATATTCAATTCTTTCGCCAATGCTTTTAATCCTGTAGTAATTTCTGTAATTTCCTGAACACGATTTTCAGATGAACGCTTTGAATTGCTTGTCATGAGCTGAATATAGTCAATAATCAAAACATCTAAACCGTGTTGCCGCTTGAGGCGGCGTGCGCGTGCTGCCAATTGTGTGATTGATATACCACCCGTTTGGTCTATATAAAGCGGTGCTTTTTGTAAGCGATTCATAGCACGGATAATTTTTGCAAATTGCTCTTCTGAAATATTTCCACGACGGATATCAGAAGAAGAAACCTCTGTTTGTTCAGAAATAATACGGGTTGCCAGCTGTTCTGAAGACATTTCCAGTGAGAAAAATCCAACAATGCCTCCTTCATTTTCTTGTATTTTTCTATCACGATTGCAAGCATTGGCAATGTTAAAGGCAATATTGGTCGCAAGTGAAGTTTTTCCCATTCCGGGACGCCCGGCGAGGATAATGAGATCAGATTTTTGTAATCCTCCCATTTTTTCATCAAGTGTTTTAATGTGTGTGGCTATTCCTGATAAGTGTGATGAACGCTTTTTAGCAGCATTTGCCATTTCAACAGCTTTTTTGACAGCATCATTGAAATTTTCAAATCCACCGCCATACTTTCCCTTTTCTGCTAATTCAAACAAATGTTGTTCAACAGTTTCAATTTGCATAGATGGTGTGAGTTCTACAGGAGCATCAAAGGCTGTATTGACAATTTGAGTTCCAATATTAATCAAGGAGCGTCGGAGAAAAAGATCATAAATGACTCGTCCATAATCTTCAGTGTTAATGATTGTTACGGCTTCTTTTGCCAAACGGACAACGTAAGTGTATACATTGATATCTCCGATTTTTTCATCAGCTGGAATGAAAGGCTTAATAGTAACAGGATCCGCAATTTTTCCTTTTTCAATAAGGTGGGATAAAACAGCATAGATTTTTTGATGCAATGGTTCAAAAAAATGATCTGGCTTTAGAAAATCCGCAACACGATCATGAGCATCATTATTGATGAGAAGTGCTCCTAGCAATGCTTGTTCAGCTTCAATATTATGCGGAAGTTGCTGGAAAGAAGAGGAATCTTCTTTTTGTGAAGAGCTAAAATTAACGACGCTTGTTTCTTCCATAACAGTTTTTTCCACTAAAATTTCGTGTTTAGCTATTTTAGAAAACCGATCAAACATTGTACCTAAAAGGGATAAAGGACCAAATCTTCGTTTTAAGTTAAAATCACACTTTCAATTTTTTAGGTTCTCGTTGATTTCTAGTTTATCATCTGTGTATAGTTTATATACAAGCTATTCCTTTATATTTTATTTTAAATACAAAAATTTTCCAAATTGCACTTTCGATGTTCTAAAAAACACGATGTTTATCTTCAGTGTTTTGATATTATAAGATGCTAAAGTTTTAATATTGCTGTGAGTAAAATTATTTTTCTTTATGATTTGAATTATTTCAAATGAGATGGGTGATGTAATCAATTTACCACTTTATGCAGGGCACTCTTTTAAAGAGCAGAACCTTAAAAAATTGTTTTTATTTTTAATAAAACAACATATGGGAATGTTTTTGCTGACTGTATTTCTAAACTGTGTGATTTCTGGTCACTACTACGCTGAAGACGATTTTTTCATAAGAATTCGGTTTTTACGGCAAAACAATAGAATATTTAGCCTAAAAGGCTAAATATTCTATAACATATCAATCTATCAGACGACAGAAAAAGAAAAAATGCAAGACAGAGAGTAAAAATGGCTATTAAGCTTCTTTATCAGTGCTATTTGCATCATTATCGTTCATTTCTTCTGCTGATAGTTCTTCCTGATTTTCTTCTAATGATTCTTTTTGAATATCATAGATTGCTTCAGCAGAGATTAGGGTTTCACCTTCTGCTTGACGTTGTGCTTCACTGACTGAACGCGCAACATTAATGATTACAGAAATTTGAACTTCAGGGTGTAAACTCAAAGTGATGGTATGGAGACCGATCATTTTTATTGGATGATTCAACTCAATCTGATTGCGTCCAATAGAAAAGCCTTCATTTGTTATGATTTCAGAAATATCACGTGTTGATACAGATCCATAAAGTTGTCCTGTTTCACCAGCTGAACGAACAGCAATAAACGATTTACCATCAAGTTTTTCAGCAATTTTTTGTGCTTCGCTTTTGCGTTCAAGATTACGCGCTTCGAGTTGTGCACGTTGCATTTCAAAATGTCTTTTATTCGCTTCATTAGCGCGTAAAGCTTTGCCTTGAGGTAAGAGGAAGTTACGTGCATAACCATCTTTAACCGAGACAATATCACCCATTTGACCAAGACGAGGAATACGCTCAAGTAGAATAATATCCATAGTTTTTCCTTTCGAACAATAAATTTAGTGAAGTTTTTTGCGTGATTGAAAATTGTATTGAATAGCTGCCCAAATACCCATCAAGAGCATCATGAAAGAAATAGGTGGAGCAAAAACAACCGTTAAAATAGCAACATAAACAAGAGAGAGTATAATCGCGCGGCCATTGATTCCTTTTGTAATATTGTGGAGGTATGCGAGACCACTGATTGATATAACGATAGTATATGCAGAGCTAAAGGTACGCGTACCCAAATCAATGGGAGCACTCAATTCAATCATTGATGCTATGCAAGCAACAATGAAAATAATAATTCCAGAAAGAGGAAGACGAAGAGTTTTACTCCAATCATCACGAGGTCTTTTCAGCCACTTCATATGTTGAGCAGTTATCATCGAAAAATAAAGATTACCAACAAGAAAAATCAAGCTATAAATTGTCAGAGCAATAGCTGTAAAAGTTGCGGCATGGGGTGTTAAAAGCTCACTAAAAGCGAGTATATCTGCTTCTTGTGGTGTTTGCACCTTTTGCATAGCTTGTACGATATTTTCAGTAATTTTTTTTGCAATGAAGGGAGGTGATGGATGGGTTTGGACATAGAGCCCGATGAGAGTTGCTATAAGAGCGATAAAATTGGTTAAACGAAAAATAACCGATGATAATGGATACCATATCAATGCGTTTTCTTTTTGCGCTGACTGTGCAAGTCCAAGGAGCCAAGAAGCGTAGACAGCAGGAAGGAAGAATAAGAGCATAAAGCCAAGAGCAGTATAGATATTAGTCGTTATGATAAGAACGACAGTAGCACTTATAAGGGCGATGAGGCTAGCTAATGTTCCTTGTCCAAACGCAACAATAAAAATTGGGAATGAAAGAAAGCAACCAAGAAGAAAAGAAAAATGGGGCGCGAAAGTCGCAACGCTAATGATTGCCATTCCTATTACAACAGCAAATAAGCCCGCTAAAACACCGGTCATTATTTTATGAATATGAAAATTTTTCATTTGTTGCTGTCCTGCCCTCATTGCAGTTAGGGGCATTCCAATGCCTCAACTTTTAATATTTATCCGTGTATTCTGCAATCAGTTGTTTTTCTGAAGCATACAAGAAAAGCGACTGGGGAGTTTCCCCAGTTGCTAAAGTGTACTGATAACTTACTTTATAACATAAGGAAGTAAGCCTAGAAAACGAGCACGCTTGATGGCATTAGCCAATTCACGCTGTTTTTTCTGACTGACAGCTGTAATCCGTGAAGGAACAATTTTCCCACGTTCTGAAATGTAGCGCTGCAACAGTTTGATATCTTTATAATCAATTCTAGGGGCATGAGCACCTGAAAAGGGACATGTTTTGCGACGACGATGAAAGGGACGGCGTGCTGCAGTTTGATTCATATCAGTCATCATTCTACTCCTTCCATGACATCTTCACGTTGACGGCGCACAGAGCGAGGACGTTCTTCATCATAACCATTACGATCAATACGTGAGAACATAGCAGATTTTTCTTTTTCATGTTTTTCTACACGAATAGTCATATAACGCAGAATATCTTCATTGATTCGCATTTGACGTTCAACTTCAGCAATCGCTGCAGCAGGTGCATCGATATTAACCAGTACATAATAAGCTTTACGATTTTTGCGAATACGATAAGCGAGGGGACGAAGACCCCAATTTTCTACGCGCCCAACTTTTCCACCGTGTGCTTCAATGACACCTTTGTAGACACTCAAAAGTTCATCAATTTGTTGCGGTGCAATGTCCTGCCGGGCAAGGAACATATGTTCATAAAGAGCCATTGCTTTGCCTTTCTTCAATTAAATTTTACCGGTTTTAGCGCAAAGCCTCTGCGACTTGTCTTTTTTGGAAATCCAAAGAAGAAAGGACGCGTTTACAATTCGAGACATTCGAGAGCGGAGACACAGGAGGTCGGAAACATTGCGCTTCCTACTGGTTATTTTCCAGTCCTCCGTTCAACCTCCAGCCAAAGTGCCGGTAACGAAAGTTTGATATCTACAGCTTATCTTTAAAAATAGCAAGTTTATGCGTATAAAAAATTGATTTATTGAATCTTGACCTATTCTTTATAGGTTTCATTCTTTTAAAAGATTATGATGCTGATAAGCTATAAACATGAAGGAAAAAAGAATGGATTTTTTAAATCGAATTGATGTTGCACTTTTTGAAATGTTTGCTGGCAGTCATCAATCTTGGTCAGTTTTAGTTTTATTGGGTATTTTTTGTGCGAAGTTTTTGATTTATATTATTCCATTACATCTTTGTATGTTATGGTTTTGCGGTGAAGAGAGAGAGAGACGCGTAACACTAAGCATTTGTGTGAGCATTTGTGCAGCTCTTTTTATAGGTTATCTTATTTCTCTTATTTATTTTCATCCACGTCCGTTTGTTGTGGGATTAACAACACCACTCATTAAGCATCGTGCAACCGCTTCTTTTCCGAGTAATCATGCCTTGACTTTCGCATCTTATATGGCGAATCTTTATTTTTATCGATACAAAGTTGCTTCTCGGTTTGCCGCGGTGTTTTTATGTTTGATCTGTTGGGGGCGTATCTTTGTCGGTGTACATTATCCTTTTGATGTTTTAGCTGGCACAATTTTAGGCTGCTTTATCAGTTGGGGCGTTCTTCATTTTATAGCGCCATATTTTCCTAAGTTTCTATATCAAATTCCACCATTAAAGTATAACTTTAAGAGAAATATCCGTTCAAAATAAATGGCTTTCTCTTGATTTGTGCTGATGAATAAGATCAAAAGCAGATAATTTAATTACATAATTTAGGAGTTGAGGAATGGTGGCAGCTTTTATTTTTCCAGGACAGGGGAGCCAACTTGTTGGTATGGGCAAAGCGCTCGCAGAGCAATTTATTGCAGCTCGGATGGTTTTTGAAGAAGTTGATGATGCTTTAGGTGAGAAATTATCAAATATCATTTTTGAAGGTCCAGCAGATGTTTTGACGTTAACAGCAAATGCTCAACCAGCTTTAATGTGTGTATCTATAGCTATTATTCGTGTGATGGAACAATTAGGGCTTGATATAGAATCAAAGATAAAATTTGTTGCAGGTCATTCTTTGGGAGAATATTCGGCTCTTTGTGCTGCTGGTACATTTAGTCTTCGTGATACAGCAAGGCTCTTGCGTATTCGTGGAAATGCCATGCAGGCTGCTGTTGCTGTTGGTGATGGCTCTATGGCAGCACTTATTGGATTGGATGAGCAAGATGTAGAAGAAATTTGTGAGACTGTTTCTGGAAAAGGAGTATGTCAGATTGCTAATGATAATGGAGGGGGACAAATTGTTATCTCAGGTGAAGCGAAAGCGGTTGAGACAGCGGTAGAGCTTGCATCAAAAAAAGGTGCGAAACGTGCACTTCTTCTTTCTGTTTCTGCGCCTTTCCATTCGTCCTTAATGCAACCTGCTGCTGATGCCATGAAGAAAGCACTTTTGACTGTTAATAAAAAGGCTCCTATTGTTCCTCTCATTGCCAATGTTTCTGTTACACCAGAAAGTGATCCAGAGCGTATTGCTATGCTTCTTGTTGAACAAGTAACAGGGAGAGTGAGATGGCGTGAAACGATAGAGTGGATCAGTGCTCATGGGGTTGATACACTTTTTGAAGTTGGTTCTGGAAAAGTATTAACAGGTTTAGCGCGTCGTATTAATAAGGATGTAGAGGCATTAACAATTGGAACAGCTGAGGAAATAGAAACAGCACTACAGATGCTTGGCGTTTAATCGATAAGGAGTCTAAAAAATGTTTAAATTAACAGGTCGTAAAGCTCTTGTGACGGGAGCATCGGGAGGGATTGGTGAGGCAATAGCGCGTTGTTTTTATGCACAAGGGGCCATTGTTGGACTCCATGGAACACGTGAAGAAAAGCTTAAAGAAGTCGCTGCAGATCTGAGAAAAGCAGATCTAGGAAAAGATGTTTTTGTGTTTCCCGCTAATCTTTCTGAGCGTAAATCTATTAAGCAATTGGCTGAAGCAGCGGAAAGAGAAATGGGTGGTGTTGATATCCTTGTAAACAATGCAGGAATTACCCGAGATGATCTTTTTATACGTATGCAGGATCAAGATTGGGATGATGTCTTAGCGGTTAATTTGACAGCTGCTTCTACTTTAACACGTGAATTAACGCATTCTATGATGCGACGTCGCTATGGACGAGTTATTAACATAACATCTATTGTTGGTGTTGTTGGAAATCCTGGACAAACGAACTATTGTGCTGCAAAGGCAGGTTTGATAGGTTTTTCGAAAGCATTGGCACAAGAAATTGCTTCACGAAACATTACGGTCAATTGTATTGCTCCAGGATTCATTAAGTCCGCAATGACCGATAAGCTTAATGAAAAGCAAAAAGAAACTATTATGGCTGCAATTCCAATGAAGCGTATGGGGAGTGGAGAAGAAATAGCTTCTGCTGCTGTTTATCTAGCAAGCGATGAGGCAGCCTATGTGACAGGTCAAACACTCCACGTCAATGGTGGAATGGCAATGATTTAAGTATTTTTTTCACATTGATTTATAAATTTTATTATTTTAGTAATATCAAGCGAAATGAGAAAATGTATTCTGTTTCCTTAATATAATCAGTTAATCAATTTATGTCGGAATGTCAGATTGGTTCATTTTGTAGGGGATATCCACAGGGTGTTTTAAATTGTTGCTAAAATCTTGAGAGTAAATGCATCTATTGCTTGATTAGATGATGCGATATAGTTAACCCAATTATAGGAAAGTAATATAAATTTGAGGATTTCAACATGAGTGATACAGTAGAGCGCGTTAAGAAAATTATCGTGGAGCATCTTGGAGTGAATGCCGATAAGGTAGTAGAAAATGCGAGCTTTATCGATGATCTAGGAGCAGATAGCCTTGATACGGTGGAGCTCGTTATGGCTTTTGAAGAAGAATTTGGTGTGGAAATCCCAGATGAGGCTGCTGAAACGATTTTCACAGTTGGTGATGCAGTAAAGTTTATCGATAAAGCTTCTGCGTGATGATTGAAAGGCAAAAGCGTAAAATGCTTTTGCCTTTATTCTTTAGAGCTATTTTGAGAAATAAGCTTTGAGAGGTGAATCTCAATTCAAGGTTAGAAGTTATGAGACGTGTTGTTGTTACTGGTTTAGGATTGGTATCTCCATTAGCTGGTGATGTCGAATGGAGTTGGAAACGTCTTCTTGAAGGGAAAAGTGGTGTTCGACGCATTACTGAATTTGATGTGTCCGATTTGCCATGCCAAATTGCTGCTCGTATCCCCCTAGGGGATGGAACAGAGGGTACCTATAATGCTGATTTGTATATGGATCCCAAAGAACAGCGTAAGGTTGATGCATTTATTGTTTATGCAATGGCTGCTGCTGGCCAAGCGCTTTCAGATGCTGAGTGGTTTCCTAAAAGTGATGAAGATCAGGTTTCTACAGGTGTATTAATTGGTTCGGGTATTGGTGGTATAGAAGGTATTGTTGAGGCTGGGTATACACTTCGTGATAAAGGCCCAAGGCGTGTCTCTCCTTTTTTTATTCCAGGACGTTTGATTAATCTTGCTTCTGGTTATGTCTCTATTAAACACGGTTTGCGTGGTCCTAATCATTCGGTTGTGACAGCTTGTTCGACAGGTGCGCATGCAATTGGTGATGCGGCACGTTTGATTGCCTTGGGTGATGCCGATGTAATGGTGGCAGGGGGCACTGAATCTCCGATAAATCGAATCTCTCTTGCTGGTTTTTCTGCTTGTAGAGCTCTTTCTACTTGTCGTAATGATGATCCTGAACGCGCATCACGTCCTTATGATATTGATCGTGATGGTTTTGTGATGGGGGAGGGAGCTGCGATTGTTGTTTTAGAAGAGCTTGAACATGCAAAAAAACGGGGGGCACGTATTTATGCTGAGATTATTGGCTATGGTTTATCTGGCGATGCTTATCATATTACTGCTCCTTCAGAGAGTGGTGAAGGTGCACAGCGTAGTATGATGGCTGCTCTTAAGCGCGCACAAGTGGATGTAAGCGAGCTTGATTATATTAATGCGCATGGAACTTCAACGATGGCTGATACTATAGAGTTGGCAGCTGTTGAACGCGTTTTGGGGCATTATGCACCAAAAGTATCTATGTCATCAACAAAGTCATCAGTAGGGCATTTACTTGGAGCAGCCGGTGCTGCTGAGGCTATTTTTTGTGTTTTAGCTATACGAGATAATATAGCTCCAGCAACACTTAATCTTGATAATCCATCTATTGAAACGAAAATTGACCTTGTCCCACATAAACCACGTGAACGAAAGATTGATACGATTCTCTCTAATTCTTTTGGATTTGGTGGAACTAATGCGTCTTTAGTCATGCGCCGCTTTGAGAAATAATAAACACTTTATATTTGTTCTTCTGTTTCTGTTTTTTCTATTTTATTATAAAATTTATAAAAGTTTTAGTGAGAAATGAGCGTTATAGTACATAAAAGCTATTGAGGTTGATAATTATGTCCGATGTGAAAAATGGAAAACCATTCAAGGACGTAAATGATTCCTCTTCGAATCGTTTAGCAGATAATCATATGTTCGCACAGAAGAGACGGAAGAAATCGTTTATTGTACGCAATCCTTTGGTCATTCTGGGGCATTTTTTTCTCATGATGATTGTGATTGTTATTTTAAGCATCGGTATCCCTCTTTATATTGGAAAAAGTATATTTGAAGGAAGGGGGATGACGGGGGAAGAACAAGTTGTTCTTATCTATCCAGGAACAGGAATTCGTGAGATTGCTTCATTGCTTGAAAAACGTGGGCTTATTCGGTCATCTGATGTTTTTGTTTATGGAGTTGGTTACCATCAAAAAACGACACATCTTAAAGCTGGTGAATATTTAATTCCAGCGCATGCCTCGATGCGGGACATTATGGATATTCTTGTGAAAGGGAAATCTATTGAATATACATTTACAGTGCCGGAAGGTTTAACGGTTCAACAAGTTTTTGATCGATTAGCTGCTCATGAAGTTTTGATTGGAGATCTTCCAAAAGTTTTGCCTCCAGAAGGCAGTTTGATGACAGATACTGTCCGTTTTATTCGAGGAACAACGCGTAAAGAAATTATAAACAGATTGCGTGAAGGACAGACAAAATTAATTCACGCGATATGGGCTACGCGCTCACCTGATTTGCCAATTAAATCCATAGATGAATTTGTTATATTGGCATCAATTGTTGAGAAAGAAACAGGAATTGCAGCAGAAAGACCGCAGGTTGCTGCGGTGTTTTATAACCGTCTTGCAAAACATATGCGTCTTCAATCGGATCCAACGGTCATTTATGGTCTCTTTGGTGGAAAAGGGATACCATCCGGTCGTGCAATTTATCGTTCGGATCTTGAGAAGGAAACACCGTATAACACTTATAAAATTGATGGTTTGCCACCAACGGCTATTGCAAATCCAGGTCGCGATTCTTTGAAAGCGGTGGCACATCCACCCAGCAGTGATGTACTCTATTTTGTAGCTGATGGTTCGGGAGGGCATGTTTTTTCTAGAACTTTAGAGGAACATAATATGAATGTTCGCAAGTGGCGTGCATTAAAGAAGGAAAAACATTAGCTTTTGAAGATTAAAGAAAATATATTATGGATGTTTAAAGAACAGTTGAAAAAGTAAAGCAGTATGACGACATTCTTTGAGGATAAATTAAGGGCAAAAAAAAGAGATCACCGTCGTGGTTTTTTATTTATTCTCTCTTCACCTTCAGGAGCGGGCAAATCAACTCTTTCTCGATTGCTTTTGAAAGATGAACAATTAGAGCTTTCCATCAGTGTGACGACACGGCAAAGACGTCCTAGTGAGGTAGATGGCCTTCATTATCATTTTATTTCAAAAAAAGAGTTTGAACGCAAACGTGAGGGTGATGAATTTATTGAATGGGCAGAAGTTCATGGGAATTATTACGGAACTTTGCGGGAAAGCGTTGAAAACGTATTGAGAGATGGTCGAGATATGTTATTCGATATTGATTATCAAGGAACCGAACAGCTTCAAAAAAAAATGCCAGAGGATACCGTATCTGTTTTCATTCTGCCACCATCAATGAAGGAGCTTATTTCGCGTTTGCATCGTCGAGCAGAAGATAACCAAGATGTTATCAATTTACGATTGAGAAATGCACGAACAGAAATGCAGCATTGGCGTTCTTACGATTATGTTGTCATTAATGAGGATTTAGATCAGTCCCTATCGCTTATTAAATCGATTTATTTAGCCGAAACAGTAAAACGCGAACGATGCTCCTTTCTTGAACCTTTTATTAATGGGCTGATTGCTGAAGAGATGAATGAATGATCTCATTATTTTGAAAAAGAAGAATGAAAAAAATTATGTTTTTTAGATCACCAAATTGGCTAAAGTTACAAATTCAGAAATTGAGAGCGTTTCTGCGCGACGTGTTCCATCAATTCCCGCTTTTTCTAAAAGTATTTCACCTCCGAGAGGTTTAAGATTTTGACGAAGCATTTTTCGTCTTTGTCCAAAAGCCGTTTTTGTAATAAAGCTCAATTTTTGTGCGGAGCAAGTGAGAGGTTCTGTTCGCGGAATGATATGAACAACAGAAGAAGTTATTTTGGGTGCCGGTATGAAGGCTTGAGGAGGCACATCAAAAGCAATTTTAGCAATAGTACGCCATCCGGTTAAAACACTAAGGCGACCATAGTGGGCAGATTGAGGTTTTGCTGTAATACGTTTAGCAACTTCTCGTTGAAACATTAATGTCATGGATTCATAAAAAGGAGGCCATGGCTCAGCTAATAGCCAATTTAATACGAGTTGTGTTCCAATATTATAGGGAAGATTTGCAATAATGCGTGGTTTTTCTAAAGATTTTTCAAAAAGTTTTGAGAAATCTTGCTTTAATGCATCATTACAAATAATTTTTAGCTTTTGCGGATAGTATTTTTCTATCTCTAAGAGAGCAGGTAGAAAGCGCTCATCATGTTCTATTGCGGTGACAATAGCTCCTTTTGCAAGCAAGGCACGTGTTAGCCCTCCAGGACCAGGACCTACTTCAATAACAGGTTTTCCTTCTATATTTCCTGCTTGATGAGCAATTTTAGATGTGAGATTAAGATCAAAAAGGAAATTTTGACCCAAAGATTTATGAGCTTGTAATCCGTACATATTAATAACCTCACGCAGAGGAGGGAGATTATCTATTGGCATGGTATCAAACTATTTTCTGCAAGTTGATTTGCAAGTTTAAGGGCAGCGATAAAGCTTTCGGGAGAGGCAATCCCTTTATCAGCAATGTCAAAAGCAGTTCCATGATCTGGAGAAGTACGAATAAAAGGTAATCCTAAAGTGATATTGACAGTGGTATCAAAATCCAGTGTCTTAACAGGAATCAGTGCCTGATCATGATACATGCACAGGGCAACATCATATGCTTTTCTTGCAGATTCATGGAACATCGTATCAGCAGGCAGTGGGCCTATGATATTGAGTCCTTTCTTTTTAAGATATTCGATAGCGGGGATAATAGTTGCAATCTCTTCTTTTCCCATCGTACCTTCTTCTCCCGCATGAGGGTTAAGTCCAGAAATAGCAAGACGGGGTGAAGTTATTTTAAAGCGTGTTCTTAGGTCGTGTTCAGTAATAAGTGCCGTTTTAATGATGAGTTCGCGAGTAAGGTATGAAGGAACTTCTTTGAATGGAACATGAATAGTAATTGGTACTGTCTTTAATCGAGGTCCTGCTAACATCATAATCGGATGATGACATTTCTTAGAGTCTTGATAAGCCAAATCTGCTAAAAATTCTGTATGACCTGGAAATTTAAATCCGGCATCGTAAAGGTTCTTTTTTGCAATGGGACAAGTAATGAGTGCACATGCATAGCCGCTTTGGATCAATTGAACGCTACGTTTTATCGCTTCAATTATTCCAGCAGCATTATTTGGTGAAGGTAATCCTAGTTGATCACTTTGTCGATTTTCTAATGGTATTACAGGAAGAGCTACTTGGAAATTTTTTACAGGATTATCTGTAAAAACAGATTCTACTTCGACATCGATCTGTAAAAAATGGGCGCGTGCACGAATGACATCTGGATCAGCGAGAAGAACGAAAGGTGGAATTTGACGTGTAACACGTAAATTCCAAGCTTTCAGTACTATTTCAGGACCAATACCAGCAGGATCACCACCACTAACAATAAGTACAGCCATTATGAGTTTTGAATACGTGCTGACCGCCGCAATTCTTCTAAATATTTTTCACTCAATTTCTCAAGTTTCTGCGGGCCCTTTTGTTTATTATCTTGAATGGAAAATATCAACCGAGCTACGTAATCATCAGAAACTCTTTTTATTTTGCATACAGCAATCGCTTCAATTCCATCAGATGTTTCCTGGAATTTGGTCATTTTTCCGACAGGCGTTGCGAGGATAGCTTGTTCCCATGCACTGGGAAGTTGGGGTTCAAGAAATTTTCCTAAGTGACGGATAGTAACATCCAAGATACCACTCGCTTGTTTTTGAGCATTCGTACATCCTTGGAAATGTGCGCGAAAATTATTCGCTTCTCTCTGGCGTCTTTCAAAGATTTCTGAACGGAGATGTGCAGGAATGACAAAAACAATTCGCTGTAGTGTATATTCATTGGTTGAAGGTTTCACACCACCATTTTTTAATATTCTTCGTACAGCTTCTTGTTCTGTAATCAAGCCTGTCTCAGCTTGATAGCGTGCATTGACAAGACGGCCCCATCCTATTTGTCCACGGATGTAATCCTTAAAGTGCTGTACTGTGATATCATTTTGAGTCAAAATTTGGTTGAGTTGATCAATGGTCATATTATTTTGCGTTGCAAAGTTCTCGAAAGCGCTCTCAACTTCATGATTACTCACTTCAATATTACGACGCTTTATTTCAATATTTTTAAGGACTTCATTGATAAGCTCATTTTTAGCTTGCACAGCAAGATTGCCCTGCTTTTGTTGCAATCTGAGAAAAGCAACGCGCCTTTGTATATCGTAATTTGTGATAGGATTGCCATTGACTGTAGTAACAATGACAGTCTGTGCGAAGACCGGAGGAATTAAAAATTCACTTATCAGCATACTACTTGCACTCAAAGGTGTAATACAAAATAAAGCAAAAATACGCTTTTTCAATTTGTTCATGTAAATAGGCCTTCGCATTATTTATTAATTTTTATCAACTGCTTAAGATATACGTTTTTTTTCATAAAAACAACAATAAGTTAAATTGCTTATACATTCTCTTTATAAATCTGATTTCGCCTTTTTTCCAATATCTGCAATTGTCCGTAATGAAAGAGAGAAGTTAAAGTTTCGCAAAGGTGTTTTCTTTCCTGGATTGTTTATCTGCTGATAACCGAATGTTAGCCCAAAACATTCATCTGTATAGTTCAAACTAATTCCTCGTTTTACGAATGTACCAGATACCAAGTCATAACCGGCATTGCTGTTGATAGACCAGTAATTAGGCAGCTTAAGACCAGTTTGAAAAAAAATCTCTTGGCGCTCTTGTGGATATTCATAATCTGGTTGGTTTGCAATATAAACATATTGTATAGCCGCTTTAAAATTTTGCCATTTTTGTGATGCTTCAACTTCACTACGGTGAATTTTCCCTGTTTTTTTATCAAAACGTCCACGGGCTTCTAAAGAAAAACCACTTTTATGGTTTGCACTAACCATTGCTACATAGTCTGAACGTGTTGTTTCGAGGCCAGAATGAATGCCTACATTAACAAAATCTCTTTTCGCAAACGAATTTTTTCCCGCAAGATGAAAGGATTGTCCAATAAGACCGTAAAGAGACCAATTACTATTAAAACTTCCAGAATATCTTAAACCTATATTGGCTCTTGTTCCACCTTCTACGCGGTCATAACCAGAGAATTTATCGCGTTGAAACAGAGTGGTCGCGTCAAAGATGAAACTTTGTGCATCTTCATTGGGGAGTTGTCCTATATAGCGTTCATTATTGCGTACAAAAATTTGTGCGGTTGGCTCTATAATATGTGTAGAATTGCTTAATCTCATGAGGAGGGGGTAGCGTAATTCTAAACCAGCTGTTGCCATGCCACGAAACGCTGAATTACGGAGAGTTAATGAGGAGTTATTTATTATAGGAAGAGTGTCGTTTTTATGCGCATTTGTTGTAATGAGATCAGCCCGTAAAGAGAAAAGAGGGGTTAAGATAAGGCCATTACCCGTTTTGAAGCGTCTTTTCCATTCTAGTTCATTTGTTAAACGAAAATTATTTCCCGCCATACCAGAAAGCCTAGTAGCGTTGAGAGGAATTCCGTTCCAGTCGGTATATCTGAAGTCAGTATGACGACGATAAATCGATTGCATATTACTATGAAAGGTAAGCATTCCATTATAAATTGATTCATTTGGTGTGAAAGAATAATCAATGCGGGGGAGAACCCATGCTTGTCGAGAGTGTCGCTCATAATCAGGGTCATTTAAGAGTAAATCTTGAACATTGAAATGGTAAAAACGCATATCAAAGTGGTTTTTTCCTGCAAGACCATTCAAATAAAGCTGAGAAAGTTGTGTAGGATTGTTATAGTTTTCAAGTTTATATGTACGACTAAAGTGTCGATCAGACTGTGCAAGAATATCCCATCCATAGGTCCAGTGTGAATTAAGTCGAAAATCACCCTTTGTTGCTAGCATATAACGGTTTTTACGATGTGCATCAATTGTATCGTTATCAAAGCTATGCGGTTTCATTTGGTATATATGTGCAAAGCGAATGTTATAATTGCCTGTTTTAAAACGTTGACGCCATTCACCTTCAGTTAAAAGTCCTTGTTGCGTATAGACCGTAGAAGAAAGTGTAAAATCATAATGGGGGGCAAGATTCCAGAAGTAAGAATTTTTTATGCCCATGCCGAGATAATCGCTATAAAAAAAATGAGGAGCAAGCAGACCGCTAGCACGTTTCACAGTTGGATCATGGAGTTCAAAAGTTGGAAGCTGTAGAATTGGTACACCAAAAACTTCAAAACGACTCTTTTCAAATCGAATTTTTTTGGTACGATTATTCCATATGATTTTTCGTGCTTTAATCTTCCACAACACTTCTCTATCTGGTTTGTAGGAGCACGGTTCACAGGCTGTGTAGGAGGCATTGTTGAAAGTTGTTATTTGATTACTGTTTCGTGTAGCACTTTCTGCCGCGAAATGGACATTGTTGGCTGTATCAATACGTAATGCGTTTACGAATCCTTCGCCGAAATCTTTAGTCATATCAATTTGGTTAGAATAAATTTTATTCCCATCTTTTTGAACAATTTCAACATTTCCTTGGGCTATAATTCGTCCTGTTTTTTGATTATAGGTGACTTTTTGGGCAACAACTTTATTGCCATCATATTCGATTCGGACATTACCTTGTGCAGAGACAGTATTTTCATCACGATTGTAAATAAGTTCTTCTGCAGAGAGAGAAAGAGGACTTACGGGATTCGAGATACGATTTTGAGCAAGAGAAGTAAGGTTTTTGGTGTATGCAAAACGGGATAAAGAGAGACCCAAAACAAAGACAAGAACGCTTTTAAAGGCAACTGCACTTAATTGTGTTAAAATCACTTTCTTATTTATTAATATTTTCACTTAGCCATCCTCTTTATGAAGAAGAAAAGAGATTCCCAAAAACAATGCAATAACAACCGGTGTCCAAGCGGCAATAATGGGTGGAATATATCCGGCATTACCAAAAGCCTGAACGAGTACAGAAATAACATAAAGCATGAATCCGGCTGTTACGCCACCAAGAATCAATGTTCCAGATTGTCCAAAGCGCGTGAAATTTAAAGATACAATTGCTGCAATGAGAGTCATTGCCACAAGCAGTGCAGGCAATGCAATCAAAGATTGTAAATACATCTCAAAATTATTGGCAGAATAGCCAAATGAACGTGCAATCATAATTTTTTTTGGCAATTGATAAAATGGGATAGTCGCGGGATTTACTAAACGTTCGGTTAAAAATTCAGGTTTTAGATTAGTTTTTATTTGAAACGTAGTAAATTTTTCAGGAGGATGCCCTATTTTATAGATTGTACCTTCTTTTAATAGCCAAGCACCGTTTGTTAATGTTGCCTTTTGGGCGTTAATCCAATTTTTGACTGTTGCATTATCGTTATATTGTACAAAGGTTGTATCAATAAGAGAAAGCCCTTGATCAGTGATAGATTTAGCACCAATAGTTGTTTTGCCTGAATTTGTGCGTTGTGTGAACCATGGTATACGTGTGTCATGAAAGGATGTGAGTATATTATTGCTACGCCACTCAGTCATCATTTTTTCTGCTTGAGAAAATCCCCATGCAGCAAGTGGATTAATCAGCAGAATTGAAAATAATCCAAAAAGAAAAGCTCCCAAGCAAGCAGGCATGAGAAATTGCCATGCAGAAACACCAATTGAACGTGTCACAACAAGCTCAAGTTTTCTATTAAGCGAGATCAGCATCACCATTGCAGAAAAGAGTGCGATAAAGGGAATGAGTTGTTGCACAATAAAAGGGATGCGAAAAGCAGAAATAAGAAATGCATCTTTTGCGGTATAATGGGAAAGGTGAGATAGACGACCAGAGTTTTCTGTAAAGTCGATTAAAAAAGCAAGAATAAAAATACTCACAAAGAAATAACAGGTTGTTTTGAGATAACGTATAAAAAAATATCGCCCAAGCGTCCAACCAATCATGATATTTTATCCGAGTGGTATAGAGATTTTCGATGTTTAAATTTATTTACCAATTTTTGAAGAGCGCCTTGAATAACCTCGTTAAGTTTTGTGGGGATACCAATTTGATGATTTGTTAAGAGCATGAAAAAAATAAGCATACTCATTCCTATGGGTGTAATATAAAGCAGAGGAATGTAGGCAAGATCACCCTTTGCTTTTTCGGCGAAAAAATATCCTATCCAATACACTAATAAAGAAATACTAATCGCAGAGAAGTTTGCAGAGTTGCGTGCTTGTCGATATGAGCGTGTATCTCCTGCTGCTGCTAATGCAATGAGTGAAAAAACAATTGGATAGAGCCATTCTGTGAGTCTGCGATGAAACTCAGCTTTATAGTGGAGAGGTTTTCGTTGATAGTAGGGATCTTTCGGGTCAGGATTTCGTAAATAAGAAAGAGGACGGTCTTTTGGGTAAAGTGTGGGTGTTTTATCGTTGGGGATGAATTCACTCAAGTTAAAGGTATACGAGCTGAATTGAACGATTGAAACGCTCTTATTTTGATGATTGTTTCTTTCTATTTCACCATTATTGAGGACTAAAAAATGGCCATTTTTATTGCTTACAATTGACGCATCTGTTGCATAATAAAAAATATCAGTTTTAGAATCACGTTGGTCAGCGATGAAAAGATGCTTAAGTGTTCCGTTTGGATTTCGTCCACCAATTTCTATGTAAAGGTTATTGGCGAGTTTTTGGAAGCTGCCTTCACTAATGAAAAGATTAATAAGATCAAAATGAGCACTTGCAAGCATTTGTCGCATATTAAGTCTAGCTTGAGGAACAACAAAATTGGCTATAGAAAAGGAGGCACAGGCTGCAACAATTGCGAGGAGAAGAATAGGTTTCCAGACAGTATTTTTTGGAAAACCGGAGGCACTGATGATTGCAAGCTCTGAGTCTTGATTCATTGCTGAAAGGGTACTTGTAATCGCAATGACTAATGCAAAGGGAATGACAAGAAAAATAACAGAAGGGACCAATGAGAGTGAAAATTGCAAAACTGTGAAGAGTGTTTGTTTACTTGTTGTGAGAAAGTTTATCCGTGCAAGAATCTGCACTGTCCAACTGATACTGACTGCTGCAATCATAACAGCACTAAACAGCACAAGAACACGTTTTAGGATATATAACTCAATGATACGCATAAACTGGATAACATCCTCAGTCTTTAATGAGAGAGTAAATATTGTACACTGTCTTTTAGATGAAAAATATAACCAATAAAAAATATTTTTATATATTGCGCACTTTCATAAAATAAAGAACATGAGATTGTTAGCCAACTTCAATCCATTCTATTTATATTCTATTTTCAACTATAGTCCATAGAGAAGCAAGAAAACAAACTCAAATATTTTTTCTATGAATTTAGGGTTTTTATGAACTTAGGAAATGACGAGAGGTCTTTTTCCTGCTGTGAGATAGTTTAAAAAAAGTAACATGCACAATCGAAACAAGATGGTTTGTTATATTTTTAACTCTTTCTTTTTATGTGAGAGGTGATAGAAGCTTCTTCAAAAAACGTTGACTTTGTTTATAATTTATAAAGAATGATGAGGGTTTAATGGATATTCTGTTTTATCATTTGACGCAGTCAACGCTAGGAGATATTTTGCCAACCCTTGTAGAGCGTGCATTGGCGCGTTTTTGCAAGATAACCATACAATGTGTGAGTGAAGAGCAACGCGATGCTATAGATATGCGTCTATGGGTTTATGCTGATGAAGCATTTATTGGACATGGGACTGAATATGATCCATATCCAAGTTTGCAGCCCGTATTTCTTACTACAGGGCAGGAAAATCCGAATGATTCAAAGATACGCTTTCTTATAGAAGGAGCAGTTTGCTCAAATATTGATACTTATCAGCGGCTTGTCGTGATATTTGATGGACAAAATGATCAGCAATTAAATCTTGTTCGTGCACAGTGGAAAAAATATAAAATGGAAAATCATAATTTAACTTATTGGCAGCAGAATGAAAATCGCTGTTGGGAAAAACAGGCTTAATGCGTGTAACGTTTGTTATTTTGATTTTTATAGGATTGATAGGAAACATAAATCCTGCGTTCTTTATTGCGAAAGGATTGGGAGGGGGATGCGTTGAGTTTTTATTATGATTTTTCTTTTGGGAGTGTTCAAGATGTGGGTTACAATCAAAAAAAATAAACGGTATGATGATGACCGTTATTGATCGAATTTTGCTCATTTTATGGGCTGTGATATTAGCCTTTTTTTGCGTTTCGTTGGTAGGGACAACGCATATCCTGTCACAAATTTTCCCTATTACTTATATTGGCAATATTGCGGATATCTTATTCTTTTTTCTGAGTGCGTTGTTTGCTGGAATATTGTGGTGGAGTATACCGCAACCAATGTCTTTAAAAATGAAACTAGCGGCATTTTTGCCGCTAGTCCTCATTTTATTCGTCTTCACTATGTTTTAGTTAGATATTTCATCATCTTTAAAACCAACGAAACAAAGCAATGAGATAAATGAGGCAAGAAATAAATAATAACCAACATAAGAAACATCAAAATGTTGCACCAAGTATTCTGCAATATAAGGAGCGAGAGATCCTCCAATAATGCCGGATAAATTAAAAGTTACAGAAGCACCGGTGTACCGAATTTCTGTTGGGTATGGTGAAGCTAAAACAGCACCAAGAGGACTATATATCATTCCCATGATCGATAACCCAATGATAGACATTACAAAAACCCCTATAATTCCAGAGCTTAAAAAATAGGGAATTACGAAAGAATAGACTCCAGTAATTATTGTGATCCATATCATCAAAGTTCTACGTCTAATACGATCAGCGAGTATTCCAGTCAGAACAGTAAAAATACCGCAGAAAATAGCACCGACGATTTCTACTTGAAGAGCCTGATAAAATGGCAATTGCAAATAGTTTGTTGTATAGCTTAACAAATAGGCGCTCACCAAATAAAAGAGAACAAATGTTGCCATACCACAAAATGTACCAAGAAAGAGAACCCGTGGATATTTAAAAAAGACATCTATTATTGGAGCTTTAACACGCTCTTTACGTTCAAGAGTTTTTTTAAATGCTGGTGTTTCGTTAATGGAGAGACGAACCCATAATCCTATGATCATAAGAACAACTGAACCGATAAAAGGAATACGCCATCCCCATGCTATAAGCTCATTATGATCAAAAAAATGCAACAGACCTAAATAAACAATAACAGATAAAAACAAGCCAAACGGAACACCTAATTGAGGAAACATTGCATACCAGCCACGTTTCTCTGGTGGCGCATTTTCTGTTGCAAGTAGCACTGCTCCCCCCCATTCGCCTCCTAATCCCATACCTTGTCCAATGCGGCATATAGTTAAGAAGAAAGGTGCCCACCATCCGGCTGTTTCATAAGTAGGGAGAAAACCAATAATAACTGTTGATAGTCCCATTGTAAGAAGAGCAGCAATAAGCGTTGCCTTTCTTCCTATTTTATCTCCAAAATGTCCAAAAACAATAGATCCAAAGGGGCGGGAAAAAAAAGCCGCCCCAAAGATTAGGAAAGACTGTAAAATTGCAAGTTGATCATTTTGCGTTGGAAAAAATACATGAGGAAATATAAGAGCTGCAGCAGTTGCAAAGACATAAAAATCGAAAAATTCAATTGTTGGACCAATAAGGCTTGCAAACAAAATGTGAAGAGTAGAATTTTTTTTGCTTATATCTTGTATTTCTGAGTTTATAGACATGAATAGAATGTCCCTTTCAGTATTATGACAAAATCAAATTACGAAACTAACTTCTTTAATTATAAAATCGAATCAGCATCGAGTCGATATTATTACGCTTCTCATGTAAGAGAACAATGACTATGGTATGATAAGCATAGATGGTTGTACTTTATTTAACCAAATTCAATGCACAAAGGCACTATTTAAAACGCCATAAAAGATGAAAATATATTTTTACAAACAACGTAATTTTATATAATTTTATTCTGCTGTTTCTTTTACAATAGACGTTATTTTAGCCTGTTTAGGAAGCAATCTGATTTTTCAGATTATTGTTTAGTCTCACAAGAATATTCAAAAAGTCTTTTTATAGATGCAATTAAAACACTTTTTAAGTGCATTATAAATTATTTTCATTTTTTGGTTGTGTGTAAGTTTAAAAATACACACTGTAATATTTGGTTAGTTAGAGCTTAGTGCATTGAATGCTACGTATAGAGTGATTTGTCTTCTTGAAAAACATGAGAGAGCAAGTACGTCATGCTGTCTTTTCTGTGCACTTTTTCGAAATATGCGGATTTTTTTAAGATCATGGAGTGTGGAGAATGCAACACAAATTGATGTTGAGTGTTTGGGCATTGATGAACGGTAGTTTCGTTGTAAATATTGCAACTGTAGATGGAGTAGCTTCACCACGAGAGAAACCATTAATATCAGTATGCATAAGCAAGAATCTAAGAGAAAATGGTAAAAATCTCATTGATAAAAATTTTATAATTAAGGGTGGTCAAGTTGAAACTGTCGGGAAAGGCAAGTTTTTCACGGATACTCTTATTGAGGAATATGGCTTACAAAGCGTTGAGTATGGAGGACAAACACAAGATACTACAATCTGTGGTGGTGAACAAATTGTTTTGGGGGAGGAGAGTTCTGCTTATAACACTGAAATTTATGGTAAAGGTGAAGCATTTGGACAACAGAATGTGTATGATGATGGAGTTGCTTTCTTCACAAATATTATGAGTGGAGGAGAACAAAATCTCAGTACGTGGCTTGGCAACAAGGGAGGGGTAGCAGTGGATACAAAGGTTTTTGCAGCTGGGGTGCAAAATGTTTTCACAGGCGGTAAGGCAAATACCGTTACTTTGGAAGAGGGAGCTCTTCAAAGAGTCCATGCTGGTGGGTATGTGAAAACTCTGATGATTAATGATGGAGCCATTTCATTAGTCTATTCTGGTGCGATATTGGAAGGGGAAGTAAAGATTAATGGCTCTGGGAAACTTCACCTTTACGCTGGAGATAAGGGGCAGCAAACGAAAGTAGAAGAGATTGTTTTAAATGGCAAAGAATCTCAATTACGCTCTATTGCTACGGAAGTTGATGGATCAAGTTCTCTGATTAAGAAATTAGGAGGTCAGGGGAGTGTTATTTATACTGCTACTTCTATGGGTTCCACAGAGTTGAACCCATACTATTCTCTCCTGCGTATTGGTGATCTTTCGGGTAATATAGATTTCATTTTTAGAGCCAATTTTGCAGAGAGTTATGGTGATTACCTTTCGATTGAAAAGGGAACAGGAAACCATACAGTAAGTGTTATGGACTCTGGTACTGAAATTACCGAATCTTTTTTTCATTCATTGGATTTAATTACTGATAAAAGTGGAGGTGCTCATTTTACCTTAAAAAATCATTTTGGGGGCAAAGCGGATGCTGTTGATGGTGGAGCTTATATGTATGATCTAAAGCAACAAGATCAAAACGGGGGAAAATTTGGTATTTGGCGATCTCAGAAAAGCCTTCTACGTCCTTAATCGCTTTGTCTCGTACAGTATTGCCTATAGCTGAAACTTTTGAAAAAGAAGAGGATAAGACAGTTTCAAAAAATGCTATAGTCAGTTCTCATATAAGTGATTTCAGCGTTAGTAAGGGTCAATCCGTTTTGCAGAACTCTCTGCTTAATGATGATCATACAGTTTATATTTTTGATGATGGAGAGACAAAAGGGACCAAATTTTCCATTAATAATATGGTTGAGAGAGGTGGAACACTCTATGTTGAAGCAGGTGGTTTTAGTAAGAATACGACCGTTGGAAATGGTGGTTCTGAAGTTGTCGCAGAACAAGGAATTTCAAAATCTACTATTGTTTATGAAGGCGGACAACAGAAGGTAGAGGGGGGAGGAACAGCAATAGATACGACAATCTATGGTGGAAACCAATTTGTTTTCGGAGAGGGTGATGTGAATGACGGAGTTGTGAGTAGTACTGCTTATAGCACCACAATTTATGGTCAAGGTGAGGCACTGGGGCAACAGAGTGTGTATGATGATGGGGTAGTTTCAGACACAAAAATTATGAGAGGAGGAGTACAAAATCTTGCTAAGTGGTTCGCAGATGATGATGATTTTGCCCTAAAGAGTGGTGGTTTAGCAATGAATACTGAAGTTTTTGCAGGTGGCATGCAGCGTGTTTTAGCAGGAGGTGAGGCAGATATTGTCACGTTATACGCTGGTGCTGTTCAAGTCGTTCATGCTGGTGGATACATGAAAAATTTGACAATTCATGGCGGAGCTCATTCGTGGATCTTTTCTGGTGCGATATTAGGAGAAGAAATAACCGTTAATGATTTGGGACAGCTCAATCTTTATGCTGGAGATGATAAATTTCGCACTACGGCAGAAGAGATCAACTTAAGTGGAGAAATGTCTAAATTATACTCTATTGCTAACATTTCTGACGAAAGGAGCTCTTACATTCAAAATTTGAGTGGTGCAGGGGAAGTTATTTTTGCTTCTGCCGAGTCTCATTTATACTACTCTCGACTTTATATTGATAATCTTTCAGGAAGCCTACATTTTAATTTTAATGTTAGCCTTGCAGAAGGGAAAGGGGATTCCCTCTTTATTAAAAATGGTTCAGGATATCATACAATAAATGTTAAAGACTCAGGTCTTGAAATCGCTGATCCTTCTTCAAAAAGTCTTGATATTATTGTTGATAAAAGTGGAGGAGCGAATTTTACTCTGCAAAACTTTTCTGGTGCAAATGTTAAGGCTATTGATGGTGGAACCTATACATATGGTCTAAAGCAGAAAAATGGTGAGGATGGAAGTGAAAAAATTTGGTATTTGGCTGCGGTTTCCATTGACAATATACCACGGGGGAAAAGAACTCCGAGACATTTAAACCATAATCAATCTGTTGCTTTTCTTTCAACTGTTCCAGCACTAAGAGATCAAGCTTCTGAGGTGGTACGTTTCGCAGAACACTATCATTCTTCTGAAGAGCAGGAGCAGTCTGTTGTTTCTGCAAATGCTCCGTCATTTTCTGATCAGATACTGTTACGTCCAATTAATCAAAATAAACTTTCTCAACAAGTGAATGAAAAACTTTCAGTTTCTGATTTTTTAACCACGCCTTCTACGGATGCGGTTTTGTCATTGTCTGTTACACCGGCACTTGTTTTTAAGAATGAGTTGCAAACTGTGCGTGCGGGGAGAGGAATTCTAGAAAAAAATAAAAAAACTTCTGCTCTTTGGACATATGCAATCAAAAGTAAAGAGAGTGTTTCCGCAGACCACATAGATTTTAAGCTTGAACAAACAGGGATTATATTCGGGATCAGTGGTTTAAGTGAATTGGCCAATGGGGAGTTTTATATTGGTGGTTTTGGCAGTTATGACAAAGTACGTGTTGCTCATGCTCGTGGTGGTGTTAGCGGCATAAATACCTACGGCATAGGAGCTTATGCAACTTATTTTGACCATAGCGGATGGTATTTTGATAGTGTATTAAAATACAATCACTCTCAAAATACTTTGAATGCTGTTTCAACGAACGGTTTAGCTATTGAAGGGAATTATAACCAGTGGGCGGTAGGAACATCCTTTGAAGCAGGTTATCGGATTAAGGTAGCACAGCATAGTTGGATACAACCTTATGCGCAATTAATGTGGTTGCAAGTTGAAGGTAAAGAGATCAAGCTTTCGAATGAAATGACGGGTGAAATAAATCCCTTTACGTCATTACGCAGTGAAGTTGGGTTATCATTGGGGTATGAATTTTTGGATGGTGTAGAGACTTCATTGATGGGTTATGTTACGGCAGCATGGTTGCGTGAGAATAAAGATGACAATCATACGATGATTAATAAGCAGCATCAATTTGTCACGGATTTGTCAGGGAATGCGAGTAAATTAGGGATAGGTTTAAGCAGTTTTCTCAGTAATAACTTAAGGCTTTATGCAGAAGGGCATTATGTCAAAGGGCATAAGACGAAACAGTCTCTTCAGGGTATTTTGGGAGTGCGCTATAGTTTCTGAGTTTGTGTTTGGTCTTTCATTGGCTTTGTCGTGTATTTTTTACAAACGAGATATGCGATGAGTGGGGCGATCTTTTCTAAGATAAACGGACTTGCGGCTGTAGATGTTGCTGAGGAGGGGATTTTTTTATTTTACTTTTTACTGTTTGGTAAAAAGTTTCTGGAGAGATCTCAAAAAGGCAATGTAGCTATTATATCTTAAGTTCTCGATAAAATGAAGATTTTTCTAAAAAGTAAAATCTGTTTTTTGTAATGTTAATAAAGTGTTAAAGACAATTCTTAAAATTTTAGGTTGAAAATAGATTTTGCAGAGCTAATTACCTTTGATGTCTACTCAGACGTGAAGGGGGAGGAGGTAGCTATGCAATATAAGTGGAAATTGAGTTGTTGGATGCTCATGGTTAGTAGTTGTTTGGGGCAAACAGCGGCTGGGGAAGAGACGCAGTTTTTTTGTCAATCTTCAAACTATGGGGAAAATGAAAAAATATCCTATGATAATGAGGATATGAGAACAGGGGGGTGCATAAATATTAAATCATCTAAAAATGATCGTATATTAGAGATGAGCGGTGGAGCAGAATCCTTTGAAAAGCTTAGTCGTGGCATGGGGACAAAAATATCGGTAAGGAATGTATGGGGAAAAGATGGAAAAAATGATAATCAAGCCAGACAGTATGTAGAAGGAAATAATATTATAGCGCAGGAAGATTCGGAGCTCATTTTCATTAATAGTGGGACTGAACTAGACAATCATTTATTCGACAATAATGGTAAAGGCTACTTTTTAAATGATGATGATACGGATAAACCAGGGAAATCTATCAATAACACGGTTAAAAATGGTGGAGAGATTCATGTTTTGGCGGGAGGTCTCAGTCAAGAGAGCCAAATTGAATATGGCGGAACTGAAATTGTTCAAGCTTCAAAAGGAAAACAAGGATTTTCAGAAAATGCTATCGTTAAAGAAGGTGGAAAGCAAAGAATTGAGAATGGGGGGAAAGCGCAGGGAACACAAGTCTATGGTGGTGAACAGCTTGTTTTTGGAGAAGGTGATGTTAGAGGGGAAATGAAAGGTAGCAGCGCTTTTAATACTGTAATTTATGGCCAAGGCGAAACATTAGGGCGGCAAGAAGTGTATGACGGAGGAAGTGTTTGGAACACGGAAGTTATGCAAGGGGGTGTACAAGAGGTTGCAAAAAGGGATCAAGGTACAGAAAATGGTGGTTTTGCGTTTGATACGCAAGTTTTTGGTGGTGGTAAGCAAAATATCTTAGCAGGAGGTAGTGCTACTAGTGTCACTTTAAATGAAACTGCTGCGCAAGAAATATATGCTGATGGAACTGTGAAAAACCTGACAATTAATAATGAGGCAAAATCATGGGTGCATGCGGGAGCAACATTAGAAGGCAAAACGCTTTTAAATCATTCTGGACAGCTTCATCTTTATGCTGGAAATGATCAACATCATACGACAGTAGAAGATATTCTTTTAAATGGGAAAGATACAAAATTGTATTCCATCACCGATGAATTTGATGGCAAAAATTCTCTCATTCAGAAATTAAGTGGTGAGGGGAGTGTTATTTTTGCATTTACTGGCTCTGATCCGTATTATTCGCAACTTCATGTTCATGATCTTTCAGGAAGTTTACATTTTGCCTTCAATACAACTCTTGCACATAATCGTGGTGATTATCTCTTTGTTGATCATGGTACAGGTAAGCACACAATAAGTGTTACTGATTCTGGAATTGAAATCACAGATCCTTTTTCAAATAAGCGTGATTTGATTACAGACCAAAGCGGTGGCGCTGATTTTACTTTGACAGATCTCTCAGGTGAAAAAATTAATGCTATCGATGGTGGCACCTATATGTATGGTTTAAAACAAAGAAAAGATGAAAATGGAAAAGTTTGGTTCTTGTTTCCAGATCGGATCAAGGGACCAGAACCTTCACTTCCCGATCCAACAGATCCATTCGCTCCTGGTGGATCATCAACGACTCCTTCAGTTGATGCCATACTTTCTACAGCAGTAGCTTCTGGACTTATTTTTAACAATGAGCTGGAAATTATGCGTACGGGGAGAGGAATTCTGGATCAAAACAGGAAAGATACAGATTTATGGACTTACGCGCTCAAGAGCAGAGAACGTGTTACGACAGGCCATACAAATTTTAAGCTTGAGCAGACAGGAATCGTGTTAGGTGCTGATCATTTGAATGAATTAATGCATGGAGATTTGTATGTTGGTGGTTTTGGTAGTTATGATCAAGTACGCGTTGCTCATGCACGAGGAGGGGATAGCAACATAAACAGTTATAGCATTGGAGCTTATGCAACTTACTTTGATAATCGCGGATGGTATATGGATGGTGCTTTGAAATATAATTATTATCGAGATACCCTGAAAGCCATTTCAACGAACGGTTTAGATATTCAAGGCAATTATAATCAGTGGGCGATAGGAGGGGCATTTGAGATTGGTTGCCGTTTCGAGCCAGCGCAAAATGCTTGGATGCAACCTTATATAAAATTAACAGGATTGCAGGTTGAGGGAAAAAAAATCAAGCTTTCCAATGGAATGAGTGGTGATATAAGCCCATTGACTTCATTCCGTAATGAAGTTGGATTAACGGCAGGACATGAATTTATTTTTGGTACAGAAACTTCATTAACAGCTTATATTACGGTAGCTTGGTTACGTGAGAATATCAATAATAATCATACAACGATTAATCACCAGCACAAATTTATCACAGACTTATCCGGAAATGCGGGTAAGTTGGGAATTGGTTTAAACAGTTTTGTCAATGATAAACTCAAGCTTTATGCGGAAGCGCATTATCTGAAAGGGCATAAGATTAAGCAATCACTTCAAGGTATTTTAGGGTTACGCTATCTTTTTTAAGGATGCCTCTTATGTTATTGATTAAGCCTAGGACTGTATTGTTTTACAGCTTAAATGCGCAATGTGTATAACCTCTTGAGAATGTAGAGGCACTGAAGATAAGCTTACGCTCTATTAAAAGCGATATCATTTTTTTCATTTACTATTGCAAATATTGTAAATTGTGCCCTGTCCAAAAGGGCATAATTTGCATTTGATGAAGTTATACAGTCACGGGCTAAGGTAGTTTTTTGTGACTATAAATTTACAATTTATAATTGTATTATTAAAAATAATACACTAAAAAATTGTATTTAGACATAAATAAAACACATTATGATACAATCTAAAATGATCTACCTGCGGAATTGCGGGATTTTTATCTCATAATTGATAGTGGAGTATGGATAATGCGGCATAAATGCAAATTAAGTTTTTCAATATTGATGATCAGTAGTTGTCTTGTACAAATTGCAAGTGCAGTTGAGAATGAGGGGTTAGAAAAAATAACGACTGTGGGGAGTGGGAACAAAGTACCAAAAGGTTCAGCACTGGTCACGAGTAGTGTTAGCAATGCTATTACTATTCAAGATGGTGGTGTAGAGATTGTTGACAATGGTCGAACTTCTGTAGGGGCCACTATTGAAAACGGTGGGATGCAAATAGTTACACGTGCAGGAACTTCGATAAATCCTAAAATCCTTGGTGGTGGGCAGCAGTTTGTTTTTGAAGAAAAAGGTCTTAATATTACAAGTGTAGAGAAGCAAAGCAGTGCTTATGATGCTACAGTTTCTGGTGATAATAATGGTGTGGCGCAGCAGAATGTGTACGATGGTGCAATAGCTTGGCGTACGACAATTACAGGAGGAGGAGAACAGAATCTGTATACGGGGCACAAAAAAAGGGGGGGGAAGTCAATGGATACTGTGGTCTCTGAAAATGGTCGGCAACATGTTTTAGCGTTAGGAGAGTCCTATGGTACTACCTTGAAGGATAGTTCTGTTCAAGTTGTGTATCCTGGAGGGGTTGTGGATGGTCTAACGATTAACGATTTTGCTAGCTCGTGGATACATGTTGGTGTAACGGAAGTTGGAGAAGTAAAGGTCAATGATAACGGACGCCTTTATTTATTTGCTGGTGATCGCACAGACCATATCACGAAAGGGAAAGTTTCTGTAACAGGAAGAGCTGATGAAATACTATTTTTCGTTGGTGAGCGGCGCATTGCAGAAAGAGATCAGATTGACATTGAAATTTTAACGGGTGAGGGAGGAACTGTCATTTTTACTTCTATTCCATATGATCCACGTCATATTTTACTTCATGTTGAAGAACTTTCAGGGAATTTACATTTTCGTTTCAACATTAATGCTATCGGTGGTGGTGGTGATTACTTGTTGATTGATGATGGTGCAGGTAACCACAAAATAAGCGTTGTTGATTCTGGTGCTGAAATCACAGGTTCTCTTTTACAAAAAAACGGTTTCGTTACAGAAATTAATTTAGCTACCGACAAAAGTGAAGATGGAGGCGCTAATTTTACTTTGGCAAATCACTCTGGTACAGAGATTTCAGCTGTTGATGGGGGAACCTTTATGTATCGTTTGTGTAAAAGAGACAGGAGTGCTGGTTCGAGTGGTGATTATACAATTTGGTATTTAAGTATGGCGAGTATAAACTCAGAATGTTCAAGCACTCTTCCTGCACGGACGAATAAGAAACAAAAAGTTACTACCTTCTCAGGTGATTTACCTAGGGATGTGGGAACGGGTACACGGTCTCGTCCCAATAATAATGGAAGGCGTTATAAGCTCCCCCCCCAACCAAGACCGCCGCGGCATTTGAGAGAGGATCAGAGTGTTTCTGTTGCTTTCGCAGAACATTATCATTCTTCTGAAGAGCAGGAGCAGTCTGTTGTTTCTGCAAATGCTCCGTCATTTTCTGATCAGATACTGTTACGTCCAATTAATCAAAATAAACTTTCTCAACAAGTGAATGAAAAACTTTCAGTTTCTGATTTTTTAACCACGCCTTCTACGGATGCGGTTTTGTCATTGTCTGTTACACCGGCACTTGTTTTTAAGAATGAGTTGCAAACTGTGCGTGCGGGGAGAGGAATTCTAGAAAAAAATAAAAAAACTTCTGCTCTTTGGACATATGCAATCAAAAGTAAAGAGAGTGTTTCCGCAGACCACATAGATTTTAAGCTTGAACAAACAGGGATTATATTCGGGATCAGTGGTTTAAGTGAATTGGCCAATGGGGAGTTTTATATTGGTGGTTTTGGCAGTTATGACAAAGTACGTGTTGCTCATGCTCGTGGTGGTGTTAGCGGCATAAATACCTACGGCATAGGAGCTTATGCAACTTATTTTGACCATAGCGGATGGTATTTTGATAGTGTATTAAAATACAATCACTCTCAAAATACTTTGAATGCTGTTTCAACGAACGGTTTAGCTATTGAAGGGAATTATAACCAGTGGGCGGTAGGAACATCCTTTGAAGCAGGTTATCGGATTAAGGTAGCACAGCATAGTTGGATACAACCTTATGCGCAATTAATGTGGTTGCAAGTTGAAGGTAAAGAGATCAAGCTTTCGAATGAAATGACGGGTGAAATAAATCCCTTTACGTCATTACGCAGTGAAGTTGGGTTATCATTGGGGTATGAATTTTTGGATGGTGTAGAGACTTCATTGATGGGTTATGTTACGGCAGCATGGTTGCGTGAGAATAAAGATGACAATCATACGATGATTAATAAGCAGCATCAATTTGTCACGGATTTGTCAGGGAATGCGAGTAAATTAGGGATAGGTTTAAGCAGTTTTCTCAGTAATAACTTAAGGCTTTATGCAGAAGGGCATTATGTCAAAGGGCATAAGACGAAACAGTCTCTTCAGGGTATTTTGGGAGTGCGCTATAGTTTCTGAGTTTGTGTTTGGTCTTTCATTGGCTTTGTCGTGTATTTTTTACAAACGAGATATGCGATGAGTGGGGCGATCTTTTCTAAGATAAACGGACTTGCGGCTGTATGCTGCTTAGGGAGTTTTCTCGTGTTTTTGCTTTTTAAGGAGTAGGTTGAGGAGAGAATATTTAGTTTTTTGAAAGGTGATCCAATCTTTTTAGGAGGAGGCTATGATCATTGTTATGAGGGGGAAAATTACAAGAATTGCTGTTTTTATGAAAGTTTTCTCTAAATTAATAACAGGATTTTGAAAATTAATACACATTATTCTACAGTTACTTGGCAAGAGGTTTTTTGCTCGTTATAGAACGCCACAAGATAATTTTGTCAATAAAATATAAGGTGGTCAAATGGCTATAGAACGTACTTTTTCAATGATTAAGCCGGATGCAACACGTCGTAATTTGACGGGAGCAATTACAAAAATGCTTGAGGATGCAGGATTACGTGTTATTGCATCTAAGCGTGTGTGGATGAGCCAGCGTGAAGCTGAAAATTTCTATGCAGTTCATAAGGAACGTTCATTTTTTTGTGAGCTGGTTGAATTTATGTCTTCTGGTCCAACGATTGTGCAAGTTTTAGAAGGGGAAAATGCAATTGCTAAAAATCGTGAAGTGATAGGAGCTACAAATCCTCTGGAGGCGCAAGAAGGAACAATTCGTAAAACACATGCTCTGTCGATTGGCGAAAATTCCGTTCATGGTTCAGATAGTGCTGAAACAGCAAAGACAGAAATTGCTTTTTGGTTTTCCGAAATAGAAATTGTTGGTTAATCAAAGCATGTATACAAAGAAAAGAATCCCGCAACATCCTGTTTCGGGATTTTCTTTATGGGGTTATGAATTTCCTAGAAAGTATCTATAAAGAAAGCACATTATTTTCATGTGATGACATGTTTTAAGCCTGCACGAAAATAATCCCATCCTGTCCACAATGTGAGGAGAGCAGAAATCCACAGCATAATGATGCCGAATTCCATTGTATATGGAATAATTTTATTGCCAGAAGGTCCTGCCAAGAGAAGGACAATAGCTATCATCTGTACAAAAGTTTTCCATTTTGCAAGACGAGAAACAGGAACACTAACTTTCAATTCAGCCAAATATTCACGTAATCCTGATACAAGAATTTCTCTGCAAAGAATAATAATGGCGGCCCATAAAGTCCATCCAGCAATAGTACTGTCAGCAGCAAGTAAGAGCAGACAGGCAGAAACAAGAAGTTTATCTGCTATGGGATCGAGCATGCGACCAATATTGGATGTTTGTTCCCAAATACGGGCGAGGTAACCGTCTAGAAAATCAGTAATAGATGCAATAACAAAAAGGGAAACGGCAATCCAACGTGCAATATCGCTTGATTGTAGCCGTCCTTCTACAAAAAAGCACGCAACAACCATAGGCACCGCAACAATTCGTGCATAAGTGAGAATATTGGGAAAAGAAAAAGTATGTTTTTTCATAGAGCTATTTTCAATTCTTTGTGAAATATAATATATTATTTCATAAATGTAACAAAGCACAGATTATGAAAAAAGTCTTATTTTTCGTTAAAATGGTCGTGAATTTTTTGTGCAGTCATAAGAGAGATGCCCTTAACTCTTATTAAATCTTCGAGTGAAGCACCAGAAACAGCTTTAGCACTTCCAAAGTGATGAAGCAATGCACGCTTTCTTGTTGGACCGATATGTGCGATTTCATCAAGTGGATTTTTAAATACTGCTTTTTTTCGTTTTTCTCTATGCGTTCCAATTGCAAAACGGTGTGCTTCATCGCGTAGACGTTGCAAAAAATAAAGGAGAGGGTCACGTGAAGGAAGTGTAAAAGCTGTTTTGCCTTTTATAAAAAAACGTTCACGTCCTGCTCTACGGTCAGCGCCTTTAGCAATTCCAATGACCGTGATAAAATTATCTAATTCTAATTCAGATAATATTGTAAGCACACTGTTTAGTTGTCCTTCACCACCATCAATTAATATAAGATCAGGCCAAATAGGAAAAGAATCATCATTTTGATTTTTTATCTTATTGTTTTTATACGGTAGACCATGCTCTTTAATAAGGCGTGAAAATCTTCGTTTGATGACTTCTTTCATCATACCAAAATCGTCACCAGGTGTGATATCGGTTGAGCGGATGTTAAATTTGCGATATTGATTTTTAATAAATCCCATTTTGCCCGCAACAATCATTGCGCCTACTGCATTTGTCCCCATAATATGAGAATTGTCATAGACTTCTATACGATGTGGAGTATGAGAAAGTTGGAATATTTCAGCAAGTCCTTGAAGTAATTTTGTATGTGTAGCTGTTTCTGCAAGCTTTCGTCCAAGGGCTTCATGTGCATTGATATGAGCATGCTTAACGAGAGTTTTACGTTCACCTTGTTTGGGTAAAGAGAGAAGTATTTTACGATTTGCTTTTAGGCTGAAAGCTTCTGTAAGAAGTGCCTTTTCTTCGATTGATTCAGATAAAAGAATGAGTTTTGGGAGTGGCTTATCATCATAAAATTGGGCAAGAAAACTTGCTAAAATTTCGGCACTAGAAAAAGACGGATCTGCTTTAGGAAAATAGGCTCGATTTCCCCAATTTTGCCCCATACGAAAAAAAAACACTTGAATACAGGTGACCCCTTCCCGTTGCGCAATGGCAAAGACATCTGCTTCTTGTATCGTTTGAGGATTAATACCTTGGTGGCTTTGTATGTGAGAGAGGGATGATAAGCGATCACGATAGGCAGCGGCTTGTTCAAAATCAAGATTTTCTGCGGCTTGATGCATAGCCTGAACCATATCATGTTTAACGGATTGGCTTTTTCCCGAAAGGAAAGCTTTTGCTCCTCTCACCAGCTCTTTATAATCACGATCACTAATTTCATTTGTACAGGGTGCAGAACATCGTTTAATTTGATAAAGTAAACAGGGACGTGTGCGGTTTTCAAAAACTGAATCGGTACAGGTGCGTAATAAAAAGGCGCGTTGTAAAACGTTGATTGTTTGTGTCACTGCACCTGAAGAGGCAAAAGGGCCAAAATAATGTGCTTTTCTTGTTCGGGCACCACGATGTTTATAAAGTGCAGGTGCTCGGTAATCGTCAGTAATAATGATATAAGGAAAGCTTTTATCATCACGCAATAAGACATTAAAACGCGGATGAAATCTTTTGATGAGGTTAGCTTCTAACAGGAGTGCTTCTGTTTCTGTATGGGTGACGACAAATTCCATATGATATGTTGCACGTATCATACGAGCAATACGGTTATTGTGTCCTTGTTCATGGGTATAATTTGAAACGCGTTTTTTGAGATTACGTGCTTTACCAACATAGAGAACATCACCATTTTCATCTACCATCCGATAAACGCCGGGTTTATGGGGAAGATGTTTGACAAACTCTTGTATGAGTTTAACACCTTTGAATTGATTTTCATCATTTCCCCGATTGGCATTGTTCCATGGTCCAAGAGAGAGAAAAGAGAGATTTTCTCGTTCATTTTTGGAATAAGTTGTGTTGTTTTTCAGGATCATTCAGTTTACCCAGAAAGGTTTTTATCCATCAAGTACTCTCATTTATGTAATGATAGTTATTTTTCTTATAAAGAATGCATTATGATACGAGATTATTGAATCTTGGCGTTATTACTTTTGTAGGAAACATTGAGAGCGGTTTTTAAAAACAATTTTACAAGTTTGGCAATTTTAATCTCTTGCTGATGATCGGTTATATTAAAGTAGGTTTTGTTTAAAAAATCGAATTCGTACTGCTGATTATAATGTGCATTGGAAGTTGATATAGTCAAGAGGACAAAGAAGCCGACTAGTATTACAGTAGTTTTGAGTGGCTTCATGCCTATGATTCTTACCAATCAGATTCTGATTTAAGGTAAATATAGAATAAAAAAAATTTAACACAATAAATGTTCCTTTTGGATCCATTTAAGAGTCATTTGTGCATTTCTATCTTGTCCAAGACGAGAAAGAAGGAAGGGGCTAAGTTTTTTCATTTCTTCTTCAAGAAGATAAGGAGGATTGATAAGAATCATACCACTACCACACATTGTAGGTGGCACAGAGCTTTTTCGAATACGCATTTCGAGTTGCAGAATTTTAGGGATTCCTGTTTGGTAGAGTGCGTAAAGAAAATTTTCAATTTCTTTGTCATATTTGACGGGATACCATAAAGCGTAAATTCCTCCAGAGAAACGGCGATATGCTTTCATCAATCCCTCAATAAGACGGGAAAATTCATCAGGTTTCTCAAAGGGAGGGTCAATAAGGATAAAGCCACGTTTTTCCTTTGGTGGTAAATGCGCATTTAAAGAGAGCCAACCATCCAAATGTAGGACTTTTGTTTGATAATCACCGGTAAATTTTTTTGCTAAAATGCGATAATCTTCATCGTGTAATTCAATTGCGGTGAGTCGATCTTGTTTACGCAATAATTGGCGAATAAGAACAGGAGAGCCAGGATAGAAGGCTATTTCTTTTTTTTCTTTATTGAGTGTATTAATAATATCATACCATGGACAAAGGAATGTTTTTAAATCTTCTGGAATAGGAGCTGAAAAAAAACGTTGGACGCCTTCACGACACTCTCCTGTTTTTTGCGCTTCTAAAGAGGAAAGATCATAAATACCAATCCCAGCATGCGTGTCTATAACGCGAAAAGCTTTAGCTTTGCGTTTGAGATATTCTATAATGCGGGTGACAATAATGTGTTTAAAAACATCAGCAAAATTGCCAGCATGATAAATATGCCGATAATTCATGAGTAAATTTTACCAATATATATGATTACCTACCAAATTCCCTATTAAAATAGAAATAACTTTATATATAAGCAAAAAACCTTTTGTAGAAGACAAAAATATATATCTTCAAAAGAAGGTCAATATTGTGAATTGCTGGTTGTTTATTATAATTTTTTAGCAGTTGTAATTTATATGAACGCGATTAGCAACTCACATTAAAATCTTTTCATTTCATGGTGATAATATGGTAGAAATCTGCACAATTATGCAAATAATACCATTTTAAAAAGGTAAAATATTGGAATATGCATGGAGTGCTTACTATAGTGTTTACAGATAGATCAGATGAAACTGCTTTAAGAGAAGAATTTGCAAGTCTTTTGAGTTTAATAAAATAATTGATTATTTTTCAATATAATGTGCTGAGCAAAAAGAAAATATGCTAAAAATTAAATTGTAACACAAAAACCTGTGATTGCCTTTAATCGAAAGAGAAAATATACTGTTAAGTTATGATTATATTTGGAAAATTCCTTACAGAGTGAGGATAAAAATATGAATTCAAAATTAAAAACAGTGAGAGAGATTAATGGGTAATATTTTTTCACCAGCGCATTTAATTGTCATTTTACTGATTATCCTAGTGCTTTTTGGGAGTGGCAAGGTCTCTGAATTAATGGGCGATGTTGCTAAGGGGATTAAGGCTTTCAAAAAGAATATGAAAGAAGAAGAGAACAACGTTGAGGATAAATCTTCAATGGCTGATTATTCCAAAACAATAGAATGTGAATCTCAACAATCTGAGCCATTATCGGTAAAGCCTGTAGCAGCATGCAGAAAAAGTTCTTCTTCTACTAAGGGAAGAAAGACATCTGTTGCTGAAAAACGTCGTGTGAAATAACAAAAACGTAAACAGAGTTGTACATTATTTAAAAAATGAAAGAGTGGAGTCAAGTATAAGCGATGTTTGGGATTGATGGGCCAGAATTTCTCGTGATTTTACTTGTTCTCATTGTTGTGGTTGGACCAAAAGATTTACCTAAAATGCTAAGGACAATGGCAAGGGCAATGGCTTATGTACGTTCAAAAGGGAATGAATTTCGTCACCAGTTTGATGATGCAATGAAACAAGCCGAGCTTGATGATTTGCAAAAAACAATCGCGGATATCAAAGATTTCAATCTCAACAAGGAGTTGACAGAGACTTTTAATCCCCTTCATGATGCAGTAGAGAATATCCAAAATTTTGAAGTAAATGCAAGGCACTATAAATTAGAAAAAGATAAAGAGATTTTGATACGTGATCAAAATAAAACCAATGAAAATACAATCATATCCGTTGATCTTCAGAGTTCTAAGAGTATTTCTAAAACATTTAAAAATAAAAAAGATCTGTCATGAAAGTTAAGAAAGATGAAGTTGATGCCAGTATGGCACCACTTATAGAACATTTGCTTGAACTTCGTCAGAGAATTATTGCTGCTCTGGTTGCATTTTTTATAGCTTTTATTATGTGTTTTCTTATCAAAGATTATATTTTAAATTTTTTGATATGGCCTTATCAGTGGGCAATGAAAATATCAGGTGGTAATCCTGAGAGTATTCGTCTTCAATCAACACAAGTATGGGAAACTTTTTTAACGAAGATGAAACTTGCTGCTTTTGGAGCAGCTATTTTATCCTTTCCCTATACAGCTTTTCAGTTTTATAGTTTTATTGCTCCAGGACTTTATAAAAATGAACGTATGGCTTTTTTACCATTTCTCATTGGAGGACCGATTTTATTTTGTATAGGGGGAGCATTTGTTTATGTTTTGTTAGCGCCCATAATGCTTTGGTTTAGCCTTTCTCAGCAATTTCTTCCAGATATTCATTTGAGAATAGAGTTTATCGTCCGTATCTCCGATTACTTGAGTTTTATGACGTCGTTTATCCTGATTTTTGGTTTGATTTTTCAATTACCTCTTGTAACTAGTCTTTTAACGAAAATTGGATTTTTAACTTCTTATGGTTTGGTATCCAAACGAAAATGGGCTATCCTCCTCTCTTTTATCATTGCGGCGATAGTAACTCCATCGGATTTTTTTACTATGTTTGCAGTAGCTTTACCAACGATAGCTCTTTATGAGATTTCAATTTTAATTGCGTACTGTATAGAAAAAAGAAAAAAATCCTCTTAAGAAAAGTTTATATTGTGTGATAGGAAACAGATAGCAACGATGCAAATGAGGAATTTTGATGCTGGATATTAAGTGGATTCGTGAACACCCTGAGGAATTAGATAAAGCGCTAGAAGATAGAGGTATCGAGCCGCAAGCTAAAAATTTAATAGAGCTTGATCGGGAGCGTCGGTCGCATGTTGCTAAAGTGCAATTTGCCCAAGAGCGTCGCAATGCTGCTTCAAAGGAAATAGGACAAGCATTGGCTGCGGGTGATCAGGAAATGGTTGAACGCGTTAGAGCTGAGGTTGAAGAGATTAAAGTTTTCCTTTCTTCTGCTACAGCGGAAGAAAGGCGGTTAACTGAAAGCTTGGAAAAGGCTCTTTCAGCACTGCCCAATATTCCATTGGATGATGTTCCAAAAGGTAAAGATGAAAGTGATAATGTTGTCATTCGACATTTTGGGGCACCCACGGCATTTGATTTTACACCAAAGGAACATTTTGATCTTGGTCAAAATCTTAAACAGATGGACTTTGAACGAGCAGGTCGTTTATCAGGGACACGCTTTACAGTACTTTCAGGAGCATTAGCACGGCTTGAACGTGCATTGGGCCAATTTATGCTTGATGTCCATGTTGAGGAGCATGGTTATACAGAGGTTTCTGTGCCTCTTCTTGTTCGTGATGAGATTGTGTACGGAGCAGCTCAGTTGCCGAAATTTGCTGATGATCTTTTTCAGACGACCGATGGTCGATGGCTTATTTCTACAGCAGAAGTGCCGTTAACCAATTTGGTAAACAATGAAATTCTTGAGAGTTCAGATTTACCATTGCGGTTTTCTTCTCTGACTCCTTGTTTTCGATCAGAGGCGGGTGCAGCAGGTCGTGATACGCGCGGTATGTTGCGTCAACATCAGTTTTGGAAAGTAGAAATGGTATCGATTACAACTGAGGAGCAATCTTTAAAAGAGCTGGAACGTATGACAGAATGTGCAGAAGATGTTTTAAAACGTCTTGGCTTGCCTTTTCGCACAGTCGTTCTTTGTACAGGAGATATGGGATTTGCAGCGCGTAAAACTTATGATATTGAAGTTTGGCTTCCTGGACAAAGGTGCTATCGTGAAATTTCCAGTTGTTCAGTTTGTGGAGATTTTCAAGGGCGACGCATGAATGCTCGATATCGTAAAGAGGGGGATAAAGCATTGCACTTTGTTCATAGCCTTAATGGTTCAGGTACGGCTATTGGGCGTTGTCTGATCGCGGTTCTTGAGAATTATCAGCAAGCTGATGGATCGATTATTGTTCCGGATGTTTTACAACCCTATATGAAGGGCATGCGTTGTATTGCTGCTTAATTTTGGGAAAGGAGAAACCGATATGCATTTATTGCTAAAAGATGATGACATGCAAACGCGAGGTTTTGCCATTTTTGAAGAAATGAGTTTTCCGTACAATAAGGATATTACTCCATTGGAGATCAAATGACGCTATGGGGCAAAAGGGTACTTTACGATTTCGTGAGGAATTGGCCGGACTTGTACTGAAAATGCGTAGCAAAGGAATTGATGATGTTCGCTTTTTTGCTGCACTCGAGAAAATTCCACGTCAACAATTTGTTGCTACTCCTTGGGTTAGCAGTGCTTATGATAATAAAATTATTCCAATCGAGTGCGGTGAATATATTGAGCGTTTGGAAGAACAACTTTTGATTCTTTCTGCTTTGTCACTGAAAAAAAAACATCGTGTCTTAGAAATTGGTACAGGATCTGGTTTTTGTACCGCTCTTATGGCATGCCTCAGTGACCGTGTGACAACAATTGATCGCTATAAAACGCTTGTTCATGTGGCGTCCCAAAAATTTCAAACTTTGGGGCTTGAAAATATTATTGTACGGCAGTTTGATGGAAGCCAACCCGTTACAGATTTTGGATCATTTGATCGTATTCTTATTTGGCCGTCTCGTTCTGATGAACCAAAGGAATTTTTAGAACTGTTAGCTGAAAATGGGATTCTCATACAAGCTATAGGACCTCATGAAGGGGTGCAAACCGTGACGCGCTATACAAAAATTGGCAGTCGATTTGAGCGTTTAAAAATGTTCCAAGTGCGTTATCAACCCTTTATTAAAGGTATTGCGGAAACACTTTAATTTTTGAAATTGAAGATACTGCACGAACTTTCTTACTTTTTTATTTTATATTAAATTCATTTTGAGCTTATTATAAAGGCATTTATGAATAAAATATCTCATTTTAACTCTTAGGTAATATTAAAACGCTTTAATAGAATGAGTTGAGTATGAATGAGTGAGCAAAACTATGGGTTTGAAAGTTTTGAATAATATTTTTTGGCGTAATTTTCAGGGAATAATTTTTTTAGTGATGATAACGGTTTTTGCGGGGTGTAGTTCCGGTACGCAGCGTTTTGCTAATATTTTCCCTGATCGTACGGAGACTACTCATTCAAATATGTCTACAACTCTGTCTGCAGATCCGCGAATGCTGTCGTATGGTGGCATGATACAGAGCTCTGAATTGCCTCCTGTGGAGTCGAGCAGTGATTCATGGGGCAATGATAATACTCCGTATAATTCTACACAACAAAGAGGGGAATCTTCTTCTGATAGTCGAATGATGGGAATACCGCCACGCGATCTTGGAACACTTTCTCGTTCACAAATGGATAATTCTCCTATTTTTCGGCGAAATTCTTATATTGTCCAGAGTGGAGATACGCTGTTAAGCATTGCACGGCAAATAGGGGTCAATGTTGAGGCATTAAAATCAGCAAATGGTATAAGCAATAATTCCATTTATATCGGTCAGGTACTTATGATTCCAAATAGGCGTACACCAGCTGTTTCGAATACCAACAATAATGATAGGGTATTCTCAACAACAGAATCTTCAGTTCAGCCTCAAAATACCTCTTCCATAAGATATAAGAAGGCTTCATCTATAAATAAAACTTCCACAACAGTTCCACCTTCTGCAAAGATAAACAGGTCGAATACTGAAAAGAATTCTTCGAAACATAATATGATGCAATTAAATCATGAAGCTAGTTTGCCAGATGCTATAACAAATACGGAGAGTATTGTTACTCCGCAAGCTACAGGAATTTCTAAAATGCGTTGGCCAGTACGAGGACGTTTATTAAGTCAGTTTGGTCAAAAAAAAGGAACGGCAACTAATCGGGGAATAGATATTGCTGTACCTGAGGGCTCATCGGTAAAGGCGGCGGAAAATGGTGTTGTTATCTATGCGAGTGATGGATTAAAAGAGCTTGGCAATGTTGTTATGATTCGGCATGAAGACAATATTATTACTATTTATGGATGTAACAGTAGGCTTGTTGTTAACAAGGGACAAAGGATACGTCGTGGTGATGAGATTGCTAAGTCTGGTATTTCAGGAAATGTTAAAACGCCACGTGTCTATTTTGAGGTGCGTAAAAACGCTGTACCTGTTGATCCTACCGAATATTTAGAAAATTGAGTCATAGGACTGTATTTTAGAAATCTGTAATTTATAGAGCTTAAGCAAAACAGTTGATAGAATTCAGTCTGATAATGGTTTTGAGTGTAAGAATTATAGATTTGGGAATGATAGATAATTCGGTACTCTCATGAGAGGGTATAAAAAATCATTTTGTATTATTTTTTTTTGATGAGTAAAAATATGCATATTGAATGATATATAAAACAAATCTGTTCTTTAGAAGTTTTTTTCTCGTTGTTTTCCGTCTCTTAAGAGTTTATTGTCTTTCTATAAAGTTGTGATTACATTGTGGTAGTTATTGCTTTGTATAATGGATCCTCTAGAAAAGCTTTTTGTTAAGCTGAACGTTTATTTTAATAAAATGAAAATACCTGAAGTTTAATCTATAGGAGATAAAAATGCTTATTACCAATGCTTATGCCCAAGTTGCAGGTGGTGTTTCCAATGGTGCCTCACTTGTGAGCTTCGTTCCATTCATTTTAATTTTTGCAATTATGTATTTTTTTATAATACGCCCACAGCGTGCACAAATGAAAAAGCGTCAGGAGATGCTTAATGCTGTACGTCGTGGTGATACAGTTATAACGGGTGGTGGTATTATAGGCAAAGTTACAAAGGTTTACGATGAGAGTGGTGAACTAGAGGTTGAGATTAGTGATGCTATACAAGTTCGTGTTATCCGCTCAACATTAGCGGATGTTCGTGTGAAAGGCGAACCGGTTTCAGAAAAAAAATCAAAACTTGTTAAAAAAAAGGTACCACAAAAATCTAAAGCGGTAACAAAGGAAAAAGTGAATATCTCTCAAGAGAAAAAAGCTGTGTCAAAGGAAAACTGATCTTAAATATAATGACAGTTTATTCTGGTCTTTTACAGAACATTTTTATTGTGGTTGTCATAATCGATGCACAAATATAATTTTTTGTTTTCTGCGGGTGAGTTGAAGTGCTGACATCAGTTTTGGAGTAGAGCAGTAAATTCTTTATTTCTTTAAGTAAGGTCAGTGTTTTGCATAGTAGAAATCTCTTGTTTGGAAGCAAATAGATTGAGAGAATTTTTTCAAGATGGGTTTCCTTAAATCAGCGCAGCATTTGGTCGTGGTTTATTGTGAGCTTTCATATGTTTGTTTGTATTGTTAGGGGGAATAAAAGAGATTTACATCAATATTGCTGTACGAATTATGATTATAGATCAGTATTTACTGTAGGTCCTTTGCTGATTTTAGGGAAGAAAAAATACGATTGAATTTTTTAAAATAAAGGATGCTTACTATGTCTCATGCCATTCAAATCCGTGAGGCCCATTTTCCAAGGCGAGCACCTATTGATGCTTATGGAAATGGTGGATTTCGTTTTGCTGATATGTCACATAGAGGTTCTCTTGTTTGTCTGCCATCAGGTATTTATGGTATTGATATGGTAGGACCTATTCCCACTCAAGAAGATATATCTCGTATTTTAGAAGAATCATCTGAGATTGAAATTTTGTTAATAGGTACGGGAGTTGAATTATTGCCGTTGCCTAAAGAGCTACGGGTTCTTTTATGGGAAAAGCGTATTTCATCAGATACAATGAGTACGGGAGCTGCGGTGCGTACATTTAATGTTTTGTTAGCTGAAGATCGTGCCGTTGCTGCCTTGTTGTTTGCAGTAGAATGATGCATTTAATAAAGTCAACACTTATTTTAAAATAGAGAAATTGTCTAGTTATTGATTCTATAGAATTTTCTTAATTCCTACTCTTTTTATATTTTCTTGGATGCAAGGTTATAAAACAGGAGATTGAAAGTTACTTTGGTTAATTTTTTGCCAGTTTTAGTACAATGAATGTTTCAAATCCGATGAAACCAATTATCATGATTTCTTTTAATTCAGGTGAAATAAAGGAAAAGATATCTATTGGGAATTTACTTTTCAGATGAGTAAAATCATCTTTCTCTCTTGCCTAAAAGTTGTATCACACACTCCATTTTAAGCCTGTATACAAAATATATTAATCCAGATATGTTCATGTGTATGATAATATCATTTGTCAATAATATTTACCAATGTCGTCTTCTTAAATAAGCATTTCGTTTTTAAGAAGATGTTTTTTCACTCCTAAAATTTGCTTATTTTTCGAAGTTCTCTGTTCACGGACTCATATAAATAATTTGTTGAGTATTTTAAGAAAATTACGAGAATAAGCCTATTAGATTGTAGCTTTTAGGACAAACACCACATGCTCATATAGCCAGAGATTACTGAACAGCTCCATCACAAATATATCTTAGCATAATAGGGGTAGCTATTAAGAAAAATAATTTTAATATGGTAAGATAGAAGTTTAGAAGAGACGCACTAAGGATTATACTCAAAGAAATAAAAGAACTGATCTCTATGGAGTTTGATATCAGTAATAAATAATTGAGTATATGCGAGCAGGCATAGAGAAAAGAATAGGCTTTTATTGTTGAAAAGAGAGAGAAAAATAACTTTTGGAAAATAGTTCCTGAAAGATTTAACTTTTTAATGTATCTGTCATGACTGATTTACTCAATAACTTTTTAGATGGTGCTGTAATAATGTTTTGATAACAACTTTTTCTCATCATTAGTCTCAACAACATATGCAACACGCGCATCGCATTTGAGTTGTCCTAAACAAATAAGAAGCAACGTATGAGATGACTAAGTCTTTAAACAGTGCATCTATGTTTTCAAATGTTTGACTTTTGCTCTCGTTGATTTACTTTCTAGATTTACTTGTGGTGGATACATTCTGATACTAAAAAGCAAACAGCTTTTTTCAGTTGCTTATAAAATATCAATCTGTATGATTTAATACAATTAAACTCATTGCTTTAAAGTGCTCTTTATCTGCTCTTTTATTTCAGGAGGAACATGGGCACAAACGGCAATTTTGGATCCTTTCTCTACTTATTAAAATTTTAAAATGGCTACATGATAGCTTCAAGTCAATTTTTTAGAAGTAAAAATATGATAGGTGTTTGGTGAAGTTCAAAAATACCTAGAAAAGGAATCTTAATTCGTAATACATTGAGATTAAAAGATACATTTACAAATTTTGTTCTCTTAGCTGTATTTGCTTATCCATTATTTTAAAATATGGATTAAAGTGGAATGTTAAGTGCTAAAAAGGGAAGTTAATAGGTGTCATAGAATGGGAGCTTCTCTTCCTTATTGTTTTGATATTTTACGTGCTACAGATCGTGACCGCTATATCTCGGTTCTATTCGCGCCTAAAAAAAAGCGCAGAGCATTAGCTGCTCTTTACGCTTTTAATGGAGAAATTGCTCGTATTCGCGAAACTGTGCACGATCCGCTTATTGGTGAAATACGATTACGCTGGTGGTATGATTCTATTATTGATGATAAAATGCAAAATAGTCAAAATAACCCGATTTTAAGTGATTTGTTTACAGCAATAACTTTTTTTAATTTACCTAAAAAAGCTTTTTTACGTTACTGTGATGCGCAGATTTTAGATCTTTACCATAATCCGATCACAACTCTTCATGATCTCGAATTCTATTGTGGCGAAACAGCAAGCATAATTTTACATCTCTCTTGTAAGATATTAGATCCGGATGCAGCACAAGATTTTACAGATATCTATAAATATGGAGGGATTGCTCAAGGATTAAGTGGTATATTACGTCTTTTGTCATTTATGCAATCACGATATCAATATTATTTACCTACAGATATGCTAAAGGCTGTAGGAGTAAATAGGGAAGATTTAGAATCTCATCGTGTCAATGATAAACAAAAATGCCACATTGTTGAAGCTATGGTAGCATTATCGCGAGATCATTATAGCAAGTTTTATGAGGATTTTCGTACTTTGCCTAAGAATCTGAAACCAGCATTTCTTCCATTGGCAATTATACCAGCATCTCTTCAAAAAGCGGAACAGTTGGGAGCTAAAATTTTCCAAGAAAGTGCAACTTTACCATTAATTCATCGTTATTGGCTCATAACAAGGGCGGCAATAAGCGGTAATTTTCCAAAGCTATTATAGAATTAAGTGTTATCAAAGACATAAGAATGAGAAAATCTATTGATAGTAGTCGCAAGATTATGAATCCAAATCCTTTTTTCATTTAGGAAGTAGCGCTAACGATTTATTATGATGATTGTTTATCACAAAAATCTTTGTTGTTTTCATTTGGGTGGATAACATTTTTAATACACTGAAAAAAATTCTCCAAATTACATTTATTATTTTTCTACAGACCAGAAAGTTTGCAAAAAAAGCTTCTTATTCGTACAGATATTACTTCTCTCCTAATACTAACGAAAAAGAAATTATCTTGTTTTTTAATTATAGAAGAAGCTCTGATGATGATTTTATCAGCTCAATACCAAAAACCATTCACTCCATTTTTACTGGGAAGTGTTGAAAATTTGGTTATAATGAGTGCTATTAATTTTCAAGGGGGTTTCTTTATTGGCAATTTGTAGCATTTCTAGCTTTAGACCTTCTCTTATCATCATATTGATATTGGTACGGATATCAGGTGAAATGGTATGAGGGGTGATGTCTTTAGGCATGGTTACGGACTTGATTTGATAAACAATGCGGTTTGTTGCAACAGGACCTTTTATGATGCCATAATGCCCTTTTGGACCAGAAAATAAGGCCCTAACACCTTCAATACCAAGGATTTCAGAGGAATCTTGACGACGTAAGGCTTGTGTTGTTTGTTTTGTAAGACCAAGTGTATGGGCAAGAGAAACAAAACTTTTTCCTTCAGTAAGCTGTTTGAGAGCATTTTGGGCTTTTTCATCAAGAAGACGCTGAATTTCTTCATTTTTCCATTGAGAAAGTGCATCTTGTTTGGCTTCTTCGAATGTTTTATCGCGCGCAGGAATAATTTTATCAACCTTATACCAGAGATACCCACCTTTTTGAAGAGAAAGAGGATCAAGATCGACTCCTTCATTTGCTTGATAAATGGCGTTCAGGAAAATATCTTGTTGGGGTAAATCGGTAAGTATTGCACCTTCAATTGTTTTTCCTGTTTTATCAATGGTAATTGTGCGCATAGGCAATTTGTATTGCTCTGCAAGCTCTTTGAGAGAGGCACCTTCAAAACGTGCATTTTCAATTGCTGTATATTTGTTACGTATATCATCTACAGCATGATTTTGAGCGAGAGTCTGGCGAATATTTTCTTTCACCTTTTCAAAGGGAAGAGAGACTGAAGGTTCAATATGTATTACGCGAATGATAACGGGACCTTGTAAATCATTAATCACCGCACTGATTTGCCCTTGTTTGAGTCCAAAAACTTCAGATGCGAGGGAACTAGGAAGTTCACTTTCTGTTAGAGGTCCTTTTTTTATGTCATTGAGAGTTTTGTTTTCACTTTTAACCAGCGCATCAAAACTCAATCCATCGGCTATTTTTTTTGCCGCATGATCAGCAGCTTCGCGTGTAGAGAAGCGCAATTCTTCAATTGTACGTTTTTCAGGAGTTACAAAACGCGAGGCATTTTGTGTATAATAAACCCTAGCCTCATCTTCTGAGATATCTTTGTGTTTAACAAGATTAGCCGATGTCAGAGATAATAAAGAAACAGTACGGTATTCAGGAGCACGAAATTCATTTTTATGAGTCTCAAACCATTTTAGCAGTGTTTCTTGATCGGGGTCAGGAATTGTTGTCTTTTCTTTGAGGTCAATAACAAAGTAGTCAGCGATACGCGTTTCTCCTTGATAAAGAGCGAGTGCTTTATAAAACAGATCGGGTGCTTTCATTCCAGATAGAGAAGCCGAAATGAGCTGGCTACGCTTTTCTTTTTGGGTATAATAATCAAGAAAATTACTTTCGTTTATCTGTAAATGCTGAAGATAGTTACGAAACAGATTTTGCTCAAAGACGCCATTTGTTTGAAACATATTATCAGCACCAAGAATACGAGCTATTGCGTCTTTTGAAAGACTAATTTTCATTTTACGTGCCTGTTCATCAAACAAGATATCTTGTTGTAACTGATTGAAAACAAAAGCAGGAATTTTGTATTGCTGCATTTCATTGGGTGTGAACATTCGCCCGAGATGTGATGCAAGTGCTAAACGTGCGCTTTGATCAGCAAGTGCGAGACGATAGCCATCGATCGTTATTGTGGACTTTCCAGAAGTAATAAGGTCCCTTTCACCCTTTGTGTGTAATTGTGGTATTCCCCATAAAAGGATGAAGCATAAGAGCAAAACAGTAAGGAAAATCTTTGCAACCCAAGAATTCGCGGCACTTCTTATGACATCAAGCATTGTTCAATTCCATTTTTTGAAACGAGTTATTATCAAAGCAGTAAGAATTTGCAATAAAGATATGAAAGATGCAAGCTTAAAGACTTGCTTTCATTTTATAATTTGATACCTAAAAGAAAATAATATGTTGGGATAGTTCTTGAGGTGAAAATATGTCTCCAAAGATTCGACCTTTTATTGCTGGAAATTGGAAAATGAATGGAACCGGTGAATCGCTTGGAGAATTGCGTGCCATTGCTGCTGGTGTTAGCTCTGATTTAGGCCATTTATTTGAGGCGCTTATTTGTATTCCAGCAACACTTTTATCGCGGGCTTTTAATACGTTAGGTGGTGAGAGTCTTCTTTTAGGGGGGCAAAATTGCCATTTTGATGATCATGGCCCTTATACTGGGGATATTTCAGCTTTTATGCTTAAGGAAGCAGGGGCAAGCCATGTTATTATTGGGCATTCAGAGCGCCGCACAGCTTATCAAGAAAGTGATGCACTTGTTTGTGCTAAAGTGCAAGCAGCGTGGCGAGCGGGTCTTATTGCTCTTGTTTGTATTGGTGAAACATTGGAGGAGCGTAAAAGTAATAAAATATTGGATGTGCTCACGCGGCAGCTTGCGGAATCTTTGCCGGATGGTGCAACAGCAGAGAATGTCATTATTGCTTATGAGCCTATATGGGCTGTAGGTACAGGGAATACGCCAACCTCAGCAGATGTAGCAGAAGTACATCATTTTATTCGTGATGAGATGCGCTCTCGTTTTGGCAATGAAGGAAATAAGATGCGTTTGCTTTATGGAGGGTCAGTAAAACCATCCAATGCATTTGAGCTTTTGAGTACTGATCATGTTAATGGTGCTTTGATAGGTGGGGCAAGCTTAAAAGCGATTGACTTTTTAACTATTTGCGATGTTTGTCGTAAATTATAGCAAAGGAATCTTGGTTTTCCCTTGGATTATGTGCTATTTATGTGTAAATAACCGAGAGAAGTTATTTGAAGAGCAGGGTTTATGCAGACAGTACTTATTGTTATCCATTTTTTGGTTGTTATCATTTTAGTTGGTGTTATATTAATTCAGCCTTCGGAAGGCGGCGGACTTGGTGCGAATAGTGGTTCTGGGTTGATGAGAACGCGTGGATCTAAAAATCCGCTAACACGTTTGACCGCTATTTTAGCATGTTGTTTTTTTACAGTATCCATTGGCCTTACCGTCGTTGGAAGTATATCAAACTCCAGTTCTGACATTCTCAAGCGTATTCCGGTTAATTCAAAACAAAATTCTACAAGCGAAGAAACTTCAAAGAGTACGCCATCACCAAATGATAAAGCACAACCTTCTATCCTTGAACAGCTAGGAGGTGTTTCATCTTCACCTCAGGAGCAAAAACAATCTACGGGTTTTGAAACTGAAAATCCAGTTCCATCGATTCTTGAAAATTCAGTTCCAGACAACAGTACAAAATAGTCTTTTTACAAAGTACAGATTTAAAAAAGGTGATTTTTCACCTTTTTTATTGTTGTAGAAGAAAAATTGTTTCTTTTTGCATTTTTTTCTGGAAGAATCGTAAGAAACTGCTTATCACCATAAGCCTATGGCACGTTATATTTTTATTACTGGTGGTGTGGTTTCTTCCCTTGGAAAAGGCATTGCAGCCGCGGCATTAGCTGCGTTATTGCAAGCTCGTGGGTATCGTATACGGCTTCGCAAGCTTGATCCTTATTTGAATGTTGATCCAGGCACAATGTCGCCTTATCAACATGGTGAAGTATTTGTGACTGATGATGGTGCAGAAACTGACCTTGACCTTGGTCATTATGAGCGTTTTACGGGGTGTTCTGCAAATAGCCAAGACAATGTCACGACAGGGCGTATTTATCAAAATATTATCGAACGCGAACGACGTGGTGATTATTTGGGAGAAACAGTTCAGGTTATTCCTCATGTTACCGATGAAATTAAGAAATTCATTACTACGGGAAATGAAGAATTTGACTTTGTTTTGTGTGAAATAGGTGGTACGGTTGGTGATATTGAAGCAATGCCTTTTCTAGAAGCAATTCGCCAGCTTCGCAATGAATTGTCGCGGCAAAAAGTTCTTTATGTGCATCTTACATTAATGCCTTATATTTCTTCAGCTGGGGAATTAAAAACCAAACCAACACAACATTCCGTAAAAGAATTACAATCAATTGGTATTGCTCCAGATATTTTGCTGGTGCGTGCAGATCGCCCTATTCCAGAAACAGAGCGAAGCAAATTATCACTTTTTTGTAATGTTCGTCCAAGTGCGGTTATTCAGGCATTGGATATGCCAACGATTTATGATGTTCCCATAGCATATCATAAAGAGGGCTTAGATGCAGAAGTTCTTTCTGCTTTTGGAATGGATCTGACACCTAAACCCCAGATGGGTCGTTGGGAAGATATTACACATCGAATTCATCACCCCGAGGGAGAAGTAACAATCGCTGTTGTTGGAAAGTATACGGGATTGAAGGATGCTTACAAATCTCTTACTGAGGCGATTGCACATGGTGGTTTAGCAAATAAAGTGAAGGTTAATATTACGTGGATTGAAGCAGAGCTTTTTGAAAGAGAAGATCCTACGTCTTATTTGCAAAAAGTTCATGGGATTTTAGTTCCTGGTGCTTTTGGAGCACGTGGTGCTGAAGGGAAGATTCGAGCAATTCAATTTGCGCGGGAGCGTAAAGTTCCATTTTTAGGTATTTGTTTTGGGATGCAATTGGCTTGCATCGAAGCTGCACGTAATATTGCACAGATTGAGAATGCCTCATCAAGTGAATTTTGCCAAACAACAAATCCGATTGTGGGTTTGATGACAGAATGGCTCAAAGGGGATATTCTGGAGAAACGTACCCAATGTGGCAATCTTGGCGGCACAATGCGTCTTGGTGCTTTTGCCGCTGAATTAAAAGAGGATAGCCGTATTGCAAAAATTTATGGAATGACAAGAATTTGCGAGCGACATCGTCATCGTTATGAGGTCAATATTGATTATAAAGACAAGCTAGAACAATGTGGTTTGATTTTTTCTGGTATGTCTCCCGATGGTATTTTGCCAGAGACAATAGAATATGCTGATCATCCATGGTTCATTGGTGTTCAATATCATCCGGAACTGAAATCACGTCCTTTTGAACCGCATCCACTTTTTTCTTCTTTTATTGAAGCCACTGTAGAACAAAGTAGACTGGTTTAGTTCATATATTATGGGGTTATTTGCTTTTTGAGGGATAAAGTGTTTGAACCAAACGCCGTTGTAAAAGTTGGAAATGTTGTATTTTCAAATGAAGCGCCTTTTTCATTGATTGCGGGACCATGTCAGATGGAAAGCCGAGATCATACTTTTGAAATGGCAGGTCGGATTAAGCAAATTACGGATCACCTTGGTATTGGGTTTGTTTATAAATCCAGTTACGATAAAGCCAATAGAACATCCTTGAGTGCGGCACGTGGTATTGGTTTTGAAAAAGCAATGGCTATTTTTTCTGATCTGAAGAAGGAATTTGGTTGTCCGGTATTGACGGATGTACATACAGAAGAGCAATGCACGGTTGTCGCTTCTATGGTAGATATTTTACAAATACCCGCTTTTTTATGTCGTCAAACAGATCTTTTGGTAGCAGCGGCCAAAACAGGGCGTGTTATCAATATTAAAAAAGGTCAGTTTTTAGCTCCGTGGGATATGAAGAATGTTTTAAGAAAGGTTACGCAAAGCGGTAATCCGAATGTTATGCTTTGTGAACGAGGCACTTCATTTGGTTATAACCGACTTATTTCTGATATGCGTTCATTACCCATTTTGCGTTCAATGGGGGCTCCTGTTATTTTTGATGCAACACATTCTGTTCAGGAACCAGGGGGGCAAGGTGATGCATCTGGTGGACAGCGTCAATTTGTTGAAGTTTTGGCACGTGCAGCTGTTTCTATTGGGGTGGCAGGCATTTTTTTAGAAACGCATCAAGATCCAGATAATGCACCTTCTGATGGACCTAATATGATTAAAATTGATGATTTACAAAGACTCCTTGAGACTTTAGTGGAATTTGATTATCTGTCAAAAAAAGTGAATTGAATAGAGAGGAAGCCACCATTATGGCCTTTAAAATGACACAAGACTTTTGTTGGAGAAGGAAACGCACATGACGATCATTGTCGATATTATTGGACGTGAAGTGCTTGATAGTCGAGGGAATCCAACGGTAGAAGTTGATGTTCATTTGGAGAATGGAGTTTTTGGGCGTGCTCTAGTCCCCTCAGGGGCGTCGACTGGTGCGCATGAAGCTATCGAGCTTCGTGATGGTGGTATGCGCTATCAAGGGAAAGGTGTTGAGAAAGCAGTTGCTGCAGTCAATGGTGAAATTCTTGAAGAACTTGGTGGGCGAGATGCAAGAGATCAGATAGCCATTGATCAAGCTATGATTGCCTTAGATGGAACAGAAAACAAAGCACGTCTTGGTGCTAATGCACTTCTCGGTGTTTCATTGGCTGTAGCAAGAGCAGCAGCAAAATCATTATCTTTGCCTTTGTATCGTTATATTGGTGGTATACAAGCACATGTTCTTCCAATCCCAATGATGAATATTATAAATGGTGGTGTTCATGCTGATAACCCAATTGATTTTCAGGAATTTATGATTATTCCTGTGGGTGCATCTACACTAAAAGAGGCGGTCCGCTATGGTGCGGAAGTTTTTCATACATTGAAAAAACGTTTAAAAGATGCAGGCCATAATACCAATGTTGGTGATGAAGGTGGTTTTGCACCTCAATTTAAAAGTGCAGAGCAGGCAATTGATTTTATTATGGAATCTATAATTTCGTGTGGGTATAAACCAGGGGAACAAATTGCTCTTGGTTTAGATTGTGCTTCAACGGAATTTTATAAAAATGGTTCCTATTTTTATAAAGGTGAGGGCAAATGTCGTGATGTTCAGGAACAGGTAGATTATTTAGCACAACTTGTTGAAACTTATCCGATTATTACGATTGAGGATGGAATGGCTGAGGATGATTGGGAAGGTTGGAAGTTACTTACGCATTCAATTGGTCAAAAATGTCAGCTTGTTGGCGATGATTTGTTTGTCACGAATTCGGCGCGTTTGCGTGAGGGTATCAAAATGGGAGCGGCCAATTCTATTCTTATTAAAGTAAATCAGATTGGTACGTTGAGTGAGACGCTTGATGCTGTAGAAACAGCGCATAAAGCAGGTTACCGCGCCATTATATCACACCGTTCAGGTGAAACGGAGGATTCTTTCATTGCAGATCTTGCTGTTGCAACAAATTGTGGGCAAATTAAAACAGGTTCTCTTGCACGTTCAGATAGATTAGCAAAATATAATCAACTCATTCGTATTGAAGAAATGCTAGGAAAGCAGGCATGTTATGCGGGGCATTTGCAACATTGAGAGTTGAGGGCAAGATTTGAGAATGGGATATCGTTTGGATTATGAAATTTAACTTTTTTGTCAAGGGCTTATAAGTAACAATTTTATAGGTGTTAAAAGATGAGAGGTATAATTATTAGTCAGGATCAAGCAACTTATCTTGTCTCGGGTGATGATGGTAAGCGGTATCAGTTTGCAACTTGGGATTGGTTAGGAAAAAATCCACCAAGGGTGGGTGATGCAGTTGATTTTGTGTGTGACGGAGATAGTGTCAATTCTGTTTTTCCATTGTTGCAACAAGATTCAGATCCTTCAAAACCAATGTTAGCACTCATTTGTTGGATCACTGGTATATTTGGTGTTCACCGTTTTATGGTTGGTAAAGTGAGAACTGGTGCTTTAATGCTTATTCTATCTTTAACCATTGCTGGAGTGATGATTACGGGGATTTGGGCAATTATTGACTTTATAGTTATTGCTGCTGGAAAATTTACTGACAAAGATGGGAAGCAAATTACACGTTGGTAGAATTTGTACGGGGTAATATGAGGGTACAAGAGTAGGCTGTCTATTTTTGTTATGGAAGATATATTCAAAAAAATTGCTTTTATGTAAGTATTTTATGATAAAATATTAATAGAAACAATGCGTGGTTGATTAAAAATATCAAAAAGACGGTGCACATTCTATATGGACGAAATGGAAATCGATTAGAATGTGCTGTGTATCACCACTTATAGTTTTGAGAAACTTTAAGCCATTCAGGGGAGAATTTTATGCTATTTTAATTATTGCATTTATTACGGTGAATACAAATTGTATTCACGTGCTGGAGTTTATCAACGTATTATCAAGCGAGAAACAATTTGTTTATAAATACCACATAAGCAACAATTATAGGTGTTAAAGATGAAGGGTGAGATTATTAGTCATGATCGAGGTGCGTATCTTGTTGCAGGTGAGGATGGTAAGCGCTATCACTTTTCAAATGGGGATTGATTAGGAAAAAATCCACCAAAGGTAGGTGATTCCATTGATTTTATATGTGAAGGAGATGTCATTAAGTCTGTTTTTCCTCTCATGGGTAAATAACAGTTAAAACAATCAAAATTGGTATTGGCCCTTGTTTGTTGTTTTTTTGGTGCTCACCGCTTTATGGTTGGTAAATTTGGAACGGGTATTTTAATGCTTATTCTAACTTTCTCATTTTTGGGATCAGCTGTATCTGTGATTTGGGTGATTATTGATTTTATAGTTATTGTATCTGGGAAGTTTACTGACGAAGATGGGAACCAAATTACAAATTGGTAGAGATTGTATATTGTAAGATAAAAATAAGTAGTATGGTATAGCTTTATTGTGGCAGTGTTTTTGAGTGTATCACAATAAATTTTTTGTATGTGTTGAGTTTGGTAATGGGCTATTAATGAAAATTGTGCATAGTTAGGCAAAATATGAAGAGGATTGTGCCTTAAAGACTGTGCTATTTTATGTGGACAAAGCAAAAACGCAGATCAATCAAAACACGCTTTGTACTCCCACTTATGACAGTGGGAGTTCTGGGTTATTTTAGTTATCACATTTATCATGGTGAATATGGTCTGTATTCACGCAGTAAGGTTAATCAACAGATTGTTGAATTAGAAGAAGAATTTCATAGAGTGGAATCTGAGCGGATATCTATTGAAAAGCGTATTTCTCTTTTACGCAACGGACATATTGAAAGAGATATGTTGGATGAGTATATCCGAAAGAATTTAAATTTTTCTAAGCCAAATGAGTTGACAATTCTAACCCCTTGTAAATGATGTTAAAAATTAATAAGAGGTTCTATAATTTCAAAAAATATTTTTAAACAATTGCTTATGATAGTGTTTGAGACGACTGATAATGCTTGTAACTTTTGTTTGTAAAGGTTATTCCTAGATAATTACAAAAGGGAGTTTAATATGGCAGAAAGGTCTAAAAAAGGTTCTGCATCCGTGGTGCATACTGCATTATCAAACACCGCAAAGAGAGCACCAAGAGCGCATTTTACCAAAGAAGAAGAAATTGATGCTTATCGTGAGATGCTTTTAATTCGTCGCTTTGAAGAAAAGGCGGGGCAGCTGTATGGTATGGGGCTTATTGGTGGATTTTGTCATCTCTATATTGGGCAAGAAGCTGTTGTTATTGGAACATTGAAAGCAGCAAAAGAGGGGGATCAGGTTATAACTTCTTATCGTGATCATGGACATATGTTGGCGGTTGGTATGAGTCCGCGTGGTGTCATGGCAGAATTAACGGGGCGTCGAGGTGGCTTTTCCAAAGGGAAAGGAGGCTCGATGCATATGTTTTCTAAAGAAAAGAATTTTTATGGTGGGCATGGCATTGTTGGTGCACAGGTTCCGATTGGTTCTGGTTTAGCGTTTTCGAATCAATATCTTGGTAAGGATAATGTGACATTGGTGTATTTTGGTGATGGTGCTGCCAATCAGGGGCAGGTTTACGAAAGTTTTAATATGGCTTCTCTGTGGAAGCTTCCTGTTATTTATGTTATTGAAAATAATCAATATGCTATGGGAACATCTGTTGCGCGTGCTTCAGCAGAGACTGACTTTTCTCGTCGTGGTCTTTCTTTTGAAATTCCAGGCATTGTTGTTGATGGTATGGATGTTCGAGCAGCAAAAGGAGCTGCTGATGAAGCCGTTGCTTGGGCGCGTTCGGGAAAAGGACCGATTATTCTTGATATGCAGACCTATCGCTATCGTGGTCACTCTATGTCTGATCCAGCAAAATATCGCTCCAAGGAAGAGGTTCAAAAAGTAAAGGAAGAGCACGATCCAATTGATCAGGTAAAGAATCGGATTCTTAAACAAGGCTGGGCGAGCGAAGACGACTTAAAGTCTATTGATAAAGAGGTGCGTGCAATTGTTGCAGATGCAGCAGAGTTTGCGCAAAGTGATCAAGAGCCAGATGCTTCTGAGCTCTATACTGATGTTTTAGTTTGATGTGAAGGAAGCGAGTATGTCTATTGATATTTTGATGCCTGCGCTTTCACCAACGATGGAAGAAGGTAAATTATCTAAATGGCTCAAGAAAGAGGGCGATAAAGTGAGCTCTGGTGATGTTATTGCTGAAATTGAAACGGATAAGGCAATGATGGAAGTAGAGGCTGTTGATGAAGGCACTCTTGGTAAAATTTGTGTTCTTGAAGGTTCTGAAGGTGTAAAGGTTAACACTGTTATTGCAGTATTGTTAGAAGAAGGTGAAAGTGCTGAGGATCTTTCACAAACTGCTAATTCCTTAAATGTGCATCAAAAATTGCAAGCAGAATCTCTTTCTCTCTCTACAGCTGTTCCAGTCTCTCCTGCTTTAAAAAGCAGCTCTGATTTTGATATTCCAGTGGGGACACAAATGGTTACGATGACGGTGCGTGAAGCACTTAATCAGGCTATGGCTGAAGAAATGCGCCGTGATGAGATGGTTTTCCTGTTGGGGGAAGAAGTAGCGCAATATCAGGGTGCTTATAAAGTAAGCCAAGGCTTATTAGAAGAATTTGGCGCACGCCGCGTTATTGATACACCAATTACGGAACATGGTTTTGCAGGTTTGGCTGTTGGAGCTGCTTTTGGAGGGTTACGTCCTATTGTCGAGTTTATGACATTTAATTTTGCTATGCAGGCAATTGATCAAATCATCAACTCTGCAGCGAAAACGCGTTATATGTCTGGTGGACAAATGACTGCTCCTATGGTTTTTCGTGGTCCCAATGGTGCGGCTGCGCGTGTTGGTGCACAGCATTCTCAGTGCTATGCCGCCTGGTACAGTCATGTGCCAGGTTTGAAGGTTGTCATGCCTTATAGTGCTGCAGATGCAAAAGGTTTGCTGAAAGCTGCTATTCGTGATGACAATCCTGTTATTTTCCTTGAGAACGAGATTTTATATGGTCATCAATTTGATGTTCCTCAGATGGATGATTTTGTTTTACCTATTGGTAAGGCGCGTATTCATAAATCTGGACAAGATGTTACGGTTGTTGCTTGCGGGATTGGGATGCATTATGCTGTTCAAGCATTGCCAGACATTGAAAAGCTAGGTATCGATGTTGAATTGATTGATTTACGGACCATTCGTCCGATGGATCTTCCAACGATTGTTTCTTCAGTCAAGAAAACAGGTCGTTTGGTAACAATTGAAGAAGGTTATCCTCAGTCATCTGTTGGAACTGAAATAGCAACACGTGTTATGCAGCAGGCTTTTGACTATCTTGATGCACCAGTTGCAACAATTTCTGGCAAAGATGTTCCCATGCCTTATGCAGCCAATCTTGAAAAGTTGGCTTTACCCAACATTTCTGAAATTGTTGAAGCCGTTAAGGCAGTGACTTATAGAGCGTAACGGAGGAAAGCACGATGCCTATTAAAATTACAATGCCTGCGCTTTCCCCAACGATGGAAGAAGGGAATTTATCAAAATGGAATGTTAAGGTAGGAGATAAAGTTTCTTCTGGTGATATTATTGCCGAAATTGAAACAGATAAGGCGACAATGGAAGTAGAGGCCGTTGATGAGGGAACTGTTGCTAAGATCGTTGTACCTTCTGGAACGCAAGGCGTTAAAGTTAATAGTTTAATTGTTATTTTAGCGGAAGAAGGCGAAGATTTAGCAGAGGTTGCAAAGATTGTAGAGGAAGCCTCTTCCTCTTTTGCAATCAAAGAATTAAAGGATGTCAAACAGATAAATTCAAAGATAACACAGATGTCTGATGTGTCATCAGTTCAGCAAGAAATACAGCAAAATAAAAAAGATATACGTCTTTTTGCTTCGCCCTTGGCGCGTCGATTGGCAGCACAAGCTGGTCTTGATTTATCACTTGTTTCTGGGAGTGGTCCTCATGGGCGCATTATCAAGCGTGATGTAGAAAAAGCCGTGAGTAGTGGTGTTTTAACCGCTTCTTGTTCATCACAAAGTGAACAGCTCGTAGCTATAGGTGCTTCTGACAAACAGATATTGAGCCTTTTTAAAGAAGAAGAATATGTATTTACACCCCATAATAATATGCGAAAAACTATCGCTAAACGTTTGGTGGAATCAAAGCAAAGAGTTCCGCATTTTTATGTGACGCTCGATTGTGAACTTGATGCGTTATTGGAGCTTCGTAAACAATTGAATGCTGCTGCACCAATGGTTAAGATGCAGGAAGGATCTAAGCCTGTTTATAAGCTTTCTGTGAATGATATGATTATTAAAGCTGTGGCACTTGCTTTGAAGGCAGTTCCCGATGCGAATGTATCTTGGCTTGAAGAAGGAATACTTCGTCACAAACATTGTGATGTTGGGGTAGCTGTTTCTGTTGCAAATGGGTTAATTACGCCAATTATTCGCCATGCAGAGGAGAAATCTTTATCGGTTATTTCTCATGAGATGAAGGATTTTGCAAAGCGTGCACGTGAGCGCAAGTTAAAAATGGAAGAGTATCAGGGGGGAACGACAACTGTCTCAAATATGGGAATGTATGGTGTAAAAAGTTTTTCTGCTATTCTTAATCCGCCGCATGCAACAATTTTTGCGATTGGTGCAGGTGAACAACGTGCTGTTGTTAAAAATGGTGCGTTGGGTATTGCCACAGTCATGTCGGTTACACTTTCTGCTGATCATCGTGCTGTTGATGGTGCGTTAGCAGCAGAGCTTGCACAGACTTTTAAGAAGATGATTGAAAATCCATTAGCAATGCTCATTTGAGCTATTGAAAAGCTCTTGATGAAATGATGTGTGGGATGGTGTTTAATATGATGAAAACAGACTTAAAGAGTTTGAAGGGCAATGTTGTTGCACGTTCTAAGTTTGTAGAAGTCATTTATGTGAAGCTTTAAAATGAAAGAAAAAAGGGAATTTTGTTGTATTACTTTTGGATTTTCAGTTTAAAGAGGGCATTTTGTGTATATCCATGGAGGAATTACTGTGGTGAATCTTTATGATGTAATTGTGATTGGATCGGGTCCTGGTGGATATGTAACGGCAATTCGTGCGGCGCAATGTGGCTTCAAGACTGCGATTGTTGAACGTGAACATCTTGGTGGGATTTGCTTAAATTGGGGATGTATTCCAACAAAGGCGCTTTTGCGTTCAGCAGAAATGAAGTATTTTGCTGAACATGCGAAAGATTATGGTTTAAAGCTTAATGGTTCAGTTGAAGCGAACATCAAAGATGTTGTGGCCCGTTCCCGTGGGGTTTCAGCGCGTTTAAATGCTGGTGTTGGTTTCTTGATGAAAAAAAATAAAATCGATATTATTTGGGGGGAAGCAAAGCTTACGAAGGGGGCGAAAGGAAGTCAGCCTGCGGAAATTATGGTTTCTTCATCGTCCAAGCCGATTATGCAACCGCAAAATCCAGTACCTAAAGGAACATTAGGAGAGGGGATTTATCAAGCAAAGCATGTCATTATTGCAACTGGTGCGCGTCCTCGTATCCTTCCTGGTATTGAGCCAGATGGAAAGCATATTTGGACTTATTTTGAAGCAATGATTCCGCAAACGATGCCGAAGTCACTTTTGGTCATGGGGTCTGGGGCAATTGGCATTGAATTTGCTTCTTTTTATCATGATATGGGAGCGAAGGTCACTGTTGTTGAAATGATGCCTCACATTATGCCTGCTGAAGATATTGAAATTTCAACCTTTGCGCGTAAACAGTTAGAAAAAAAAGGCCTTCGCATTCTTACGCAAGCAAAAATAGCCAAGGTTGAAAAAGCTTCTGATTCTCTTACAGCTCATATTGAAGTGAAGGGTAAAACAGAAACAATAACAACTGATCGGCTGATTTCCGCTGTTGGGGTTCAGGGGAATATTGAGAATCTTGGATTAGAAGCATTGGGTATAAAAACCGATCGTGGGTGCATTGTAACCGATGAATGGAGCTGGACGGGGGTAGAGGGTATTTATGCTATTGGTGATGTAGCTGGTCCGCCTATGTTAGCACATAAAGCAGAAGAAGAGGGCGTGATATGCATTGAACATCTTGCGGGTTTTGAGAATACGCATCCGCTTGATAAGAGAAAAATTCCAGGGTGCACATATTGCACGCCACAAGTTGCCTCTGTAGGCTTTTCGGAAGCGGCTGCAAAAGAAGCAGGCTATGATATACGTATTGGTCGCTATTCTTTTTCCGCAAACGGCAAAGCTATTGCTTTGGGTGAAGATCAGGGATTAGTGAAAACTATTTTTGATAAAAAAACCGGACAGCTTCTTGGTGCACATATGGTAGGGGCAGAAGTAACAGAATTGATTCAAGGTTTTGTCATTGCTATGAATCTTGAAACAACCGAAGAAGAATTGATGCATACTGTCTTTCCACATCCGACATTATCGGAAATGATGAAAGAAAGTGTATTGGATGCTTATGGTCAAGTTTTAAATGCTTGATGGCTGGAGTGTATGAAAAATTTTGTCTTTAATTTTTCATTGTCATTCCATATTGATAGGGCAAAGACTTAAATGGTTACGGTTGTTGATAGAGTTACGAATAGACGTTTGCGTCATCCTGAAAAAGCGCATCGTCCGGATACAAACATTCAAAAAAAACCGGATTGGATTCGTGTAAAAGCACCAACATCACAGATATATAAAGAAACGCATGGTATTGTGCGTGCTCATAAATTAGTAACCGTATGTGAAGAAGCAGGCTGCCCAAATGTTGGCGAGTGTTGGAGTCAACGGCATGCTAGTTTCATGATTTTAGGTGAAATATGCACGCGGGCTTGTGCATTTTGCAATGTTGCAACAGGGATCCCGCTTGCTGTTGATGATAATGAGCCAGAGCGTGTAGCAGATGCGGTAGCACAGATGGGACTCAAACATGTTGTCATTACATCAGTTGATCGTGATGATCTTGCTGATGGTGGTGCTGAGCATTTTGCCAAAGTTATTTATGCTATTCGTCGAAAAGCGCAAAAGACAACAATTGAAGTTCTTACCCCTGATTTTCGCCATAAGGATGGAGCTTTAGAAATTGTTGTTGCTGCCAAACCTGATGTTTTTAATCATAATTTAGAAACAGTTCCTTCTAAATATTTAAAGGTTCGTCCAGGAGCGCGTTATTTTCATTCGATTCGGTTATTACAACGCGTTAAAGAACTTGATCCAACAATCTTCACAAAATCAGGAATTATGGTTGGTCTTGGGGAAGAACGAAATGAAATTCTTCAATTGATGGATGATTTGCGCACTGCTGATGTTGACTTTATGACAATTGGACAATATTTGCAGCCTACACGAAAGCATCATCCGGTTATTCGTTTTGTGCCTCCTGAAGAATTTGAGTCTTTTGCTAAAATTGGTAAAGTGAAAGGTTTTTTACATATGGCTTCCAATCCTCTGACGCGTTCATCTCATCATGCTGGCGATGATTTCGCAATTTTGCAAAAAGCGCGTGATGAAAAATTTGCCTTACAGAGATAGTTATGCCAACTTTTACAACACATCGGCAGATTGCCCATAGTGCCAGTGAAATGTTTGATCTTGTTGCAGATGTTGAACATTATCCTGAATTTTTACCAATGTGTGAAGGGTTAATTGTACGTTCTCGTAAGGAATATGAAGAAAAAACATTAATTCTTGCTGATATGATCGTTGGTTATAAAGTTATCCGAGAAATTTTTACGACCCAAGTGTTTCTTCAGCCAAAGAAAAATCTCATAGAGGTGCAATATATTGATGGTCCATTTAAATATCTTGAAAATCGTTGGGCTTTTCATGATATTGAGAAGAATAATGCATGTCGTGTAGATTTTTTTATTGATTATGAATTTAAAAGCAAAATGCTTGGATTAGTCATGGGATCAATGTTTGATATTGCTGTTCGTAAATTTACCGATGCTTTTGAAATGCGCGCACACCGAATCTATGGATCTCCAATAACATAATTTGTTCAGTTTATTTTTTGTATGATACGTATCAGATATCATGAGCTGTAATTGTAGTAACATAAAACGAGAAATCAGACGTGGAAATATTATTGAAGAGCTTTCAAGATCATGTTCAAAGCGTTTTCAACAGTTGCATAGCGGATAGCGTTACGATCAAGATTTCCAAAGTGCTTTTCTGTGTGCAAGGTTTTATGGTTTTTGTGAGCAACTGCAAAATGCACAAGTCCTATGGGTTTATCGAGATATGCCCCTCCAGGTCCAGCAATTCCTGTTACAGAAACTGCAATTCCAGCGTGTGAATATTTTAATCCACCCTCAGCCATTGCAAGAGCGACTTCTTTTGAAACAGCGCCATAGCTTTTTATAAGTTCAGCACATACGCCAACAAGGCGTGTTTTAGATTCATTTGAATAAACAACAAATCCACAATCGAATACATCTGAAGATCCTGCAATACTGGTGAGATTTGCAGCAATGAGCCCTCCTGTACAAGATTCAACAGTTGTTAAAAGCAAACCTTTTTGGCGACAAGCTGTAAGGACTTCACGTGTTTGTTTTTCACAAAAATATGTCATTTGGGAATTTCTCCTGGGTAAAGGACGCTAGCTGTTGCGAAAGCTGCAATGCCTTCACCACGACCAATAAATCCGAGTTTTTCATTTGTTGTTGCTTTGATGGAAATTCGATCAGATGAAATTGTTAGTATCCTCATAAGATTTTCTGTCATTGTATGACGATAGGGGCCGATTTTAGGCTCTTCAGCGATCAGTGTGATATCAATATTGGCAATACGTCCACCTGCTTGTTTAACAATATCAAGAGCATGGCGTAGAAAAATTTCTGAAGATGCATTTTTCCATTGAGGATCAGAGGGGGGAAAATGTGTGCCTATATCTCCTACTCCTTGAGTAGCAAGAAGAGCATCTGTGAGTGCATGAAGAGCGACATCAGCATCGGAGTGTCCATTTAATTTTTTATGAAAAGGAATTTCTATACCACATAATGTAAGAGAAGTCCCTTCTTCGAAAGAGTGAACATCATAACCATTGCCAGTGCGCAGATCAGGAAATATTTGCATTTTTTTTTGGAGATATAAATGTGCAGTATCAAAATCTTGGTGCCATGTAATTTTCATATTGTTAGGATCTCCAAGGATGGTCCGCATAGGAATTCCAGACCATTCTGCAATTGCAGAATCATCCGTGAATTTTTTTTTGCAAGCTTGCTTTGCTTTTTCATGGGCAGCTAAGATAGATTCAAAGGGAAAACACTGTGGAGTTTGTGCACTATAAAGATGGGGGCGTGGAATTGTTTCTAAAACGTAGTGTTCGCTATTTACACGTTTGAGGGTATCAGGAATAGGGAGAACTGGAAGAACACCTTCTTGAGGATTGACGGTGCTGTGTATTTTGTCGAGGAGTTGGTTTGTGATAAAAGGGCGAGCACCATCATGAATATGGACATATTGGGGCTTAAATTTTTTAAGTGCATGAAGACCACGTAAGGTGGATACTTGACGTGTACCGCCTCCTTCAACGATGGTGAGGTGTTCTTTAAATTTGGCGATAGTTTGCTCACAGATTTGATGATCCTCTGGATGAATAACGAGGATAATGATTGTAATGGCCGGGTGCTGCACAAAACAACGCACAGTATGACAAATAACTGGCTCTTGTCCTAGAAGCCGGTATTGTTTTGGAATTTTTTGTGGAGCCCCCGCTCTTTCACCGCGTCCTGCGGCTAATATGATTGCTGCAATAGAAATATTGAATCTCCTTTTATATTATTTTTATCGTTTTATGATCATCAATTTTAAATTGATTTTGAAATTTTGGTCTGTGTAGATCAGCAAGAGATATCATTGATAATACATCAAAAAAAGCATTTAATGCTTTTTGAAGTGCGATATTTAAACCACAAAAATCTATCAATGGGCAATTAGGTTCTGCAGTATCAAAACATTCTGCCATGGAAAAGTTATCTTCTGTTACTTTTACAACATCAGCCACCGAAATCTCTGTTGCGGGTTTGGCCAATTTAATCCCACCGTTGCGCCCACGTACTGTTTGTATGAAACCTGCTTCAACGAGTGGTTGAAGAATTTTAAAGAGAAAAAACTCAGAAACAGCATATGCTTTGGCAATTTCTGGAATACGACTTAAAGATCCTTGATTATTTGCACAGTACATGAGCATTCGGAGCGCATAATTTGTCTGTTTTGTTAATCTCATCTCCTCTCCTCTGTAAACTATCACTGAATACACTTTATTTTAAAGATATTTTGATTTTAAAGATATTTTGCAAAATGTAGAAGTTCTTTCCTCATTTACTCAATTTGCTTTATTTTAAATGTGGCATTGCTATTGTCAACTTTTGTCGCAAGAGGTTATATGAGAGACATGGGATAGGATAGTGTAAGCTAATCATGAATACAACATCAGTGACGAAGCTCCAAGATATAAATAAAAACATTTCTAATGATGAATTGTATCGCTTAAGTAAGATGTATATCTTTTTAGGGATCACAGTTATTGTGTTGGCTTTGCTAACAGCATCTGTTTCGTTTATCATTCTTATTGGATTGACCCCTGTTGTTCCTAGTAGAGCAGTAACCCTTATACTTATAGCGATTAATAGTATTTGGGTTTTAGGGCTTGTGGTCATTGTTTTTTATGAGATGATCCCCATCATTAGAGCGTGGCGCTCAAGACGAGCAGGTTCTCGCCTTCATGTGCGTCTTATTTCGTTATTTGCACTTGTTGCAACAATGCCGGCTGTTGCAGTTGCTCTTGTATCAGGTCCTGCATTGAATTTAGGACTTGATCGATGGTTTGATACAACAACGCGGCAAATTGTAGGTTCTTCTATCAATTTAGCCAATGCTTATGCGGATGAAATGCTGCAAAATTTGAAAAATTTATCCTACGCTATGGCATTTGCACTTGATAATAAAAGGCTTTTAGAGCGAAATCCATCTGAATATAGGATGCAATTAACGCGTCACGCTATAGGACGCAATTTGCGTGGTGCATTTTTATTAAGTTCTAGTGGAACTGTTTTTATATCAAGTGATCTTGGTGATGAAGATAAACTTCCGATTCCTCCTTCCCATCTTATTGAACGCGCAACCAGTGCGAGGCCATTTTCTTTTCAACCGGGAGTTCATGATTATTTTGGCATTGTTTTGAAATTTACGAATATTCCAAACACATTTTTGTATTTGGTACGCGATGTTGATAAAGAAGTTCTCTCTGCTTTACGTTTGACGGAAATCAATACGGATCGTTATCGCGATTTAAATGAAAATCGCCTCCTCACGCAAATCGCATTTGGTATGCTTTATTTATGTCTTTTCTTTAGTTTATTCTTATCAGCTATTTGGACTGGTATCGCTGTTGCTGATCGGTTGGTACGCCCTATTCGCCTTCTTATTAGTGCTGCGGATGATGTTGCTTCTGGAAATATGGAAATTTTTGTGCCCGTACGCGCAAAAGATGGGGATATTGGGCAGTTATCGAAAACTTTTAATTATATGGTGAGTGAACTAAAAAGTCGGCGCAATGAGTTGATTGCAGTTCGCGATCAAATTGATGAGAGACGGCGTTTTTCTGAAGCTGTTTTATCTGGTGTAACAGCGGGTGTAGCTGGTATTGATGATAATGGTGATATTACCATTATCAATCGGTCTATTGAGACAATGTTTGATATTCGCTCTGAACACGTTATTGGTCGCAGTCTTTTATCATTAAGTGCTGAAATTTGGCAGGTTTTTCAGTCTGCGCGCTCGTTAGATCGGAAGAATCATCGTGAGCAAGTAACTTTAAGTGTTGCAGGACAAGAGCGTGTTTGGAATGTGCAAATTACAATGGAGGAAGATGATGGACAGGGACAATCTTGGGTTCTCACGATTGATGATATTACAGACCTTGTAGAAGCACAACGGACTTCAGCGTGGGCAGATATTGCGCGGCGTATTGCACACGAAATCAAAAATCCACTTACGCCTATTCAATTATCGGCTGAACGTATTCGTAAACGTTACAACAAAGTTATTACCCAAGATCGAGAGGTTTTTGAGCGATGTGTTGATACGATTATTCGACAAGTTGGAGATATTGGGCGTATGGTTGATGAATTTTCTTCTTTTGTGCGTATGCCTAAACCGCAAATGAATGTCTTAGATATACGCGGATTACTGCGTGAAGCATGTTTCTTGATAGAAGTAACACGACATGATATTCATTTCGAGCAAGACTTAGGAAATGTACCACTTATGGGCGCATTTGATAATCGTCTCATTGTACAAGCTTTTTGCAATGTTATTAAAAATGCTAGCGAGTCTATAGATTCGGTTATGCGAGAGGAAAGTATTCATGGTCACATTCTTGTACGTTCTTATCGGCAAAGAGGATGTGTGGTTGTAGATGTTGTTGATAATGGTAAAGGACTTCCTAAAGAGCAAAGGCAAAAATTATTAGAACCTTATATAACAACGCGGGAAAAAGGAACAGGACTCGGGTTAGCTATAGTGCGCAAAGTTATTGAAGATCATGGTGGTTTTATGGAATTACATGATGCACCGCAGAGTTTTTATGAAGGTCGTGGTGCGATGATCCGTTTGATATTTCCGGAAGATGGGGTTAAGCAGGATAATGTTACATAGGCTACAGGTTGTAAGATAGGGGAATAGAATGGTATCAGATATCTTAATTGTTGATGATGAAGCAGATATTCGTGAGCTTGTTGCTGGTATTTTAGATGATGAAGGTTATGAAACGCGTGTTGCCTGTAATTCTGATGAAGCCTTAGCGCAAATTAATGAACGTATTCCAAAGCTTATTTTTTTAGATATTTGGTTACAAGGAAGTCGTCTTGATGGTTTGGTATTGCTTGATGAAATTAAAATGCGATATCCTGCTCTTCCAGTCGTTATGATTTCTGGTCATGGTAATATTGAGACAGCTGTTTCTGCTATAAAACGAGGGGCGTATGATTTTATTGAAAAACCTTTTAAAGCGGATCGGCTTGTATTGGTTGCGGAACGGACTCTTGAAAATTCAAATTTAAAACGTGAGCTTTTAGAATTACGAAAGCGCTCAAGTGAAACATTAGAACTGCTGGGAAAATCGACTGCTATAAGGCATTTGCAGCAAGTCATAGAAAAAGTAGCGCCAACCAATAGTCGTGTCATGATTACAGGTCCGTCAGGAGCCGGGAAAGAGATGGTTGCACGTGCTATTCACGCACTTTCAACACGTTCGAATGGGCCATTTGTTACAATAAATGCTGCAACGATTACTCCGGAAAGAATGGAAATAGAATTGTTTGGCAGCGAAGTGGAGGGAGGGGAGCGCAAAATCGGTGCATTAGAAGAAGCACATGGTGGTATATTATATCTTGATGAAATTGCTGATATGCCCCGTGAAACTCAAGGTAAAATTCTTCGCGTATTGACGGGACAAACATTTGAGAGAGTTGGTGGCACAAAACGTGTCAAGGTGGATGTTCGTATTATTTCCTCAACAGCACAAAATCTTGAAAACCTCATTTCTGACGGATGCTTTAGGGAAGATCTTTTTCACCGCCTTTCGGTTGTTCCTATTACGGTTCCACCATTGTCAGCGCGTCGTGAAGACATTCCAGAACTTGTGCGGCATTTTGTTAAAACAATATCACAGCAGGTTGGTATTAAACCTCGTGAGATCAGTGATGATGTTATCGCTATTTTACAAACACATGCTTGGCCGGGGAATGTCCGACAATTACGCAACAATATTGAGCGTCTTCTCATTCTTGTGCGTGATGGCGATGGCCCAATAACAGCAGAATTTCTTCCTAGTGAAGTGAACGATTCTTTACCACGCATTCAAATGGATACAGATGGGAGTATAATGGATTTACCATTACGTGAAGCACGAGAATTATTTGAAAAGAAGTATTTAGAGGCGCAAATTGGACGTTTGGGTGGAAATATATCACGTACAGCCGAATTTATAGGTATGGAGCGTTCAGCTCTGCATCGTAAGCTTAAAGCACTTGGAGTTTCTTAAGGTTATGCGTGTTATTATTTGTGGAGCAGGACAAGTTGGTTATGGAATAGCAGAGCGTCTTGCTGCTGAAAATCACGATGTTACTGTTATTGATATTGAGACGAGATTGATTGAAAAAATTCGTGATACATTAGATGTAAGAGGTTTTGTTGGTCATGGTTCACGGCCTGAAGTCCTTTTAGCCGCCGATGCAGACAAAGCTGATATGTTGATTGCAGTCACTTTATTTGATGAAGTCAATATGGTTGCTTGCCAAGTAGCGCACTCATTATTTAATGTTCCAACAAAAATAGCACGTATTCGCTCACAATCTTATTTAGAACCACGCTATAAAACACTTTTTGCTAGAGAGAATATTCCCATTGATGTGGTTATTTCTCCTGAAGTTGAAGTTGGAGAAATGGTTTTACGTCGTATTGCTTTACCTGGAGCAATAGATGTCCTTTATTTTTGTAATGATGATATTGTTGCTTTAGCTTTGGAATGTATGGAAGATTGCCCGGTTATTAATACACCTTTGCGTCAATTAACGGAGCTTTTTCCAGATCTTCGCACGACAGTTACTGCTATTAAGCGTGGATCAGAATTATTAGTCGCACATTCAGAGACACAGTTGCGCGTTGGCGATGTGACCTATCTTGTTGTTGCTCGTGATCAGATGCGTCGGGCCGTTGGGCTTTTTGGTCATAAAGAACAAGATGCACATCGCATGATTATTGCAGGAGGTGGTCACATTGGTCTTTACGTTGCTCAGGCTATTGAAAAGCGCCTCCATAAACTAAGATTAAAGATTATAGAATCGCACAGAGAGAGAGCGTTAACAATTGCTGATCAACTCGAAAAAACGACAGTTTTATATGGTAATGTCTTAGATCCAGTAATTCTTCAAGAAGCTGGAATTGATCAGTCTGATTTAATGATTACATTGACCAATCAGGACCAAGTTAATCTCTTAAGTGCGATTATCGCTAAAAGATTGGGATGTAAAGCCAATATGGTTTTGATTAATAATGTTGCTTACCAAGAATTTAGCCGTGCTGTTGGTGTAGATGCTTATCTTAATCCACATAGTGTTACGATATCGAGAATTTTGCAACAAATGCGCCGTGGACGTATTCGTGCTGTTCATTCGGTTTTTAATGGGCAGGCAGAAATTATTGAGGCTGAAGTTATGCAAACATCTTCATTGGTTGGGAAGTCATTATCAGAACTCAATTTATCTGATGGTTTGAGAATTGGTGCAATTTATCGTAATAAAACAATCATACAGCTTTCGGCAGATACGCGTATTTTGTCTGGTGATCGGATAGTTATTTTTGCTCTTTCTGAGTATGTTCGTGATGTTGAGCAGCTCTTTCGTGTCAGTTTAGAATATTTTTGATATATTACGTATATGACTATTTGCCCTTCCTGTTGAGTATAAAAATTAATAATCCGGTTATTTTGTTTTTTTGTGCTTGCTGTGGCTTTGAGTTTTATCGCGTTGCCAGGCTTTGCAGCAAATATACGGGATCAAGCGATTGATCAATCAGAGAGTATTCAACGTCAACAAACGCAACAGCGACGTTTCCAGGAATGGCACAAAAGGACAGGGAAGCCTGAAGTGTTTTTTGAAGATAATGAGGAGAGCAGCTCCGATGATGCTCCGAGATCAAAAACCTGTGTGATGATCAAAAGCATTGCGTTGATTGGTGCACGATTGATTTCTTATAGAGATCTTCATGGCAGCATTTCCCGTTGGGAAGGGCGCTGTTTAGGCATTGAAGATATCAATAAAGCGCTCAAAGCAGTAACCATGCTTTACGTTAAGCGTGGTTATTATCAATACTTATATTTCTCTTTAAAGAGAGCATTTGAAGGATATTTAAAAGCATCATCTTAAATTGCGCGTTAATCTTTTAAAGGCAATGTAAAAAAATCTCATTCTCTCTTTTTAGAATAGCGTATAGTAAATCATTCCTTTAAGATTATAAGTAAGCAACCTAATAAGAGAGTATAGATTATGGTTATAAATCTATACCCCTTATGAGATTGGTATGATTCATAAATCTATTCAGTTTCTCTTAATTCCAATTTTGGGAGGTTCTTAACAATCTTTATTGTTTCTAAACTTACCGTAATAACCCTTTGGAACAATTCCAATGGATAGGCAGGGTTGCCAATGGTCTCAACCGCATAGCAATTGGCATCATTAACAATGCCACTCTTTTTATCAGTTTTTACACATTGCCGCCTCATAACCCATTCAAGAGCAGATTTACCATTTACGATATACTCATAAGCTTCAAGAGGAATATCTGTTATTGTGATATTACGATTGTAAATAACAGTCGATTTATCCTTTTCTTTACTATTCCCAGCAAATTTCATTTCTGTAACGTAATAAAATTTCTCAGGATTAGAGATATCTGTAAGTTTTGGGTTG